>CANRFC010000083.1 GCA_947629795.1 uncultured Oscillospiraceae bacterium | reverse complement strand
AGCAGCGTAGCCGAACTGCTGACCTCGGTAGATGATATTTTTACTACCCAGGAAGAGCGTGACGAGGCGAAACTTTCTAAAATCACCATGCTGCCACTGTCTCTGATCGACGATTTTCCCAACCACCCCTACCATGTCCGAATGGACGAGGACATGGACCAGCTTGTTGCCAGCGTTCAGGAGCGAGGAATACTTGTTCCCGTCGTAGTGATACCCAAAGATGACGGTCGTTATCTGATGGTATCGGGACACAGAAGAAAGCGAGCCTGTGAACTGGCTGGCCTTGATAATATCCGGGCTGAGGTGAAGGAACTGACGATGGATGAGGCTGTTATGGAGATGGTGGACAGTAACCTCCAACGGAGCAGTATCCTCCCCAGTGAGAAAGCCTTTGCCTATAAAATGAAGCTGGACGCCATGAAGCGCCAGGGACAACGGATGGATTTAACTTCGTCCCCACTGGGGACGAAGTTAGGAAGCCGCTCAAATCAAGAGCTTGCCGCCAAATCGCCAGATGGGAAATCCCAAATCCACCGCTATATTCGCCTGACACATCTCATTCCCGACCTGCTGGAAATGGTAGACAATGCCGCTTTGAAGGCACCCGGCGTTCCTCAGATTGCCTTGCGGCCTGCCGTAGAGCTGTCATATCTCCCTGAAGAAGAGCAGCGGAACTTGTTGGAAACCATATCCTACGAGGAGGCCACCCCTTCTCTGTCTCAGGCCCAGAAAATGCGGGAGTTCTCTGAAAAGGGCAAGCTCAACGCTGATGTGATCCTGTCCATTATGTGTGAGCAGAAGCCCAACCAAAAAGAGAAGTTTACTTTTCAGGCGGAACGGCTCAGGCCGTATATTCCTCGCAACCTGAGCAAAGAAAAAACCGAGGACTATGTGCTCAAAGCCTTGGAGTATTACTGGCGGCACTTGGAGCGCATGAAGCAGCAAGCCCGTTAAGGTCACACCAAGGGGGCAGTCTGCCCACAGGCTGAGAGAAACAGGCCCAATCACTGAAAGGCGGTGGTCCTTATGTAGTGAGAGACAGCAAAAAAAGACAAGGCGGCATCTTTCTCCGTGGTATCAACTACGGAGTTTTTTCATGCCTACAACCTAAAATGGAGGTAATATTATCAATGAAGAAAACAGCAAGAAGTGTGCTCACCGCCGTGTGCGTTCTGGCTATGGCGATGAGCATGACCGGTGCGGCCTTCGCCGCAGATGCCGAATCCGATGATACCCCGGTCCAGAATGTGGTGTGCTATCCCACCGCTATGACCCGCTCTGAGGACGGCAGCGAGATCCGCAAGATGTACGACTTGGGGCCGGAGGACGACCCCGCAGGCATTCCTCGCTCGGACTTCGAGCAGGAGGGCTTCCACTATACGATGGTGGAGCTTCTGAAGCAGGAGCTTCCCGCAAATGAGAGCCGCCAGCATACCGAGACGGTCTCTGTTGCCAGTAAGAGCAAGGACATGGCCTCTGTGCTGGCCCTACTGCCTGAGAAACGGGAGTTCATCACCGACGACGGCCTTTCCGGTGTGCTTACCTTGAAGCTGGACACGGTTGATGTCACTGTGGCAGGCTATGGTAGCTCCACCAAGGAGTTGACCGCCACCCGCACCTATCCCGGCCTTGCCAGCCAGGACACCCAGTATATCCCCAAGACGATTGAGGATGACGGGAACACCCTGACTTTGCAGACCATCAACTGGCAGAGCGAGGCTGACGGCCATTTTACCGCCATCGCCTCTTATAGCGGCTCTACTACCAGCAGCTATGTAAAGGGTTATACCGTTACCGCCGACTATACCGGCACCGTGAGCCGTATCAATCTGAATAAGATCAGGTATGTGGCGATCTTCGAGGGCACTCCTCTGGAGACCGAAGAGGTTGAAGAGCCTGTTGTCTCTCCTGACCCTGCCGTTACGGATGAGCCTGATGTTGACCCCGCCGCCACAGCTACTGTGAGCGAGAAGAATATGCTGATTCCGGTGTGCGTATTGGCTGGTGCTGCGGCGCTCGGCGTTGGCGCTTTCTTCGTAATTAAGCGTCGGAAGGGATGGTAAGAGTATGAAGAAGAAACTTCCTGTTTTTCTGGCCGTCCTTTGCCTGATGACGGTGATGGCTCTTCCCGCTAACGCATTGGAGTATACCATCGACGCCCCGGAGGGCCCGGAGTACGCTAAGTCCACTTCTATTGACCCGGTGGTGACCGCTGACCGTGGCGAGGCTCCCAATGTGGATGTGAGCAAGAACGCCGCACTCATCCCTCCCGTCTTTGGTAGCGCCAGTGCCTATACCCCCAACACCGGCTATCCTCTGACGCCGAACCTGGCCCCTGGCTATATGGTGGGCGATGGCGTGGTTGCCTCTGGCGTGAGCGGGACTACCACCGTCACACCGCCCAGTATTGCCGGCAGCACCACTACCACTGTCCCGGAAACCTCCACGTCCACACAGCCCTCAACGGGGTTTACCGATGTGACTTCCGGGCTCTATTACAGCGGCGGCTATCTGGCTACCCTGAAAATCCCCAGCCTGGGCGTAAATGTGAAGGTCTATGAGGATACCACCAGCGCCGTTCTCGCCAAAGG
>CANRFC010000082.1 GCA_947629795.1 uncultured Oscillospiraceae bacterium | reverse complement strand
TAGAAAGTGTAGCTACACACCATTTTGGGGATATAGGAAGGCCTATGAGCAAGATCTATGATGCAGATGCTATTGAAACAGGGTGCTTTGTAGAGGTTATGATTATACTACTTCGGGAAAGAACCAACATGGAAAATGATCGGGATGACATAGACCAGTTTATTGGGAGATGTGCACCTTATTTAGGAATGAGCGGAAACACTATTCCCCACGAAATTGCACATGATCTCTTTACTGAGTTTCAGGAGTTGTATGAGTAACCTTTGTATTGACGATATAAACTGGGTAAACTACAAGAATTGAGCAGCGTAGGTGTCAGTAACCGTAGTATTACGATATGGATCAGGTTTTAGCTGATGCGATGGAAAAAGCTTTGTATCGCTTTGAAAGACAGATTTATAACTTTAGGAGAGGCCCACAATATTTCAATCCATGGAACGGAGAAACAGGACAAATTTCATGGGCTGTCTTTGTCGCGTCTCCAAAGTAGCAATGTTTTGGTAGTCACACAAACAAGGCGGTGATAATCTCATTGCGAGAAAAGCAATATATTCCGATTGCGATATGGTGGAGTTTGACGCTGGGCTGGCTGGCACTCTGCCTGTTCCTTTCTTGGCAGACTGGTGAAAGCACTGGCCGGTTGAGTTTGACCATCGTGAGATGGCTCCTAAAGATGTTAGCTCTGATCGGCATCACACCGGAAGAGGCCGCTTTCCATATATTACTGCGCAAGTGCGCCCACTTCGGCGTATTCTTCATTGCCGGGTTCTTGTTCTGCGGCGCTACAGAGTCTCTATGGAAGCTGAGGCCGGTGCGTGGCTGGGCACGGCTGTTGTGCGGAGCGTCAGTAACACTCATAGCTCTCTTGGCGGACGTGCCGAAGATTTGGATTCCAGGCAGGCATCTCCAATGGAACGAATCCTGCTTGAACGCAGTTGGGGCCCTGGTTGGCTTCCTGATATTCTGGCGGCTCACCCAATGGAACCAACGAAAGGAACAGACAGATGCGTAATTGAGGAAATGAAGTGCCTCTGTACGAATACGAAAATACCCGTGCCATTCAACGAATAGAATTGCGGACGGAAGAAAGCATTCCTATGCAGAACCTTGCAACTAAAAGTAGTTGCATTCTATTGTCAGGCATGATATACTATCAGTGGAGGGATACTAAATGGGGCAAAAGGAAAAACTGATACAGCGACTGAAATCAAAGCCAAAGGATTTTACCCTTGACGAGGCGGAGACATTGTTAGGCTACCTCTCTTACCGGCGCTCCGACAAGGGCAGAACCAGTGGCTCCCGCATAGCGTTTGTCAGCGATGACCATGCCCCAATTTTTCTCCACAAGCCACACCCCCGCAAAGAATTGCGGGAGTATCAGATCAAGCAACTGCTGGATACCTTGGAACAGGAGGGATTGATGTGAGCAATACAATGGAGTATAAGGGTTACTTGGGCAGCGTGGAATTCTCTGAGGTCGATGGCGTGTTTTTTGGCAAGGTTTTGGGAATCCGTGGGTTACTCTCTTACGAGGGCTCCAGCGCAAAAGAACTTGTAAAAGACTTTCATGACGTCGTAGATGACTACCTCGCTCTTTGTTCGGCGGAGGGAAAAGAGCCGGAACGGGCATATAAGGGAAGTTTCAATGTTCGTGTATCTCCTGAACTTCATAAGCGGGCAGCTATTTGTGCGGCAGCCCAACAGATTTCGCTGAACAGCTTTGTGGAGCAGGCTCTTGCTAAGTCCGTGGCAGATCAGCGCATCTAATCCTTGGTGTTTTATTATTTAGTTCGTTATGTTTCTCCTTCGTGTTCTGTTCCGACAATAGATAGAATACCAACGAAGATCTAAGTTTGAATCAAGTATAATTGGTCATGATTATGCCTCGTCCATGAGGGCGGGGCATTTTCTATAATATCATTGTAAATTTCGCTTTCAGAGCCGCACCCTTGCGGAGATTGAACCGCAGGGTCACGGGGAACGGCCACACAAGGAATATGCATAGTGACCCACCTGAAGCAGGCTTCACTGCCGCATAGAAAGAGTCCACCCAGTCCCCTGAGTGCATACGCCGCTCATCTAGTGCGCCGTGACCGCGGCCTATGGTGCACCATGACCGGGCAAATGGTGCAGCACGGGGACCGGAGGCGTGGTGCACGGTCCCCGTGCGGTACTTCACTCAGTGATTCCCTTGCGTTTCCGCATGGAATCGCCCTCAATACGAATTACATAGGAGTCATACACGATCTTGTCACAGATGACGTCGGCCAGGGTGGGGTCGTAGAGATTCTCATGCTGCATACGCCGCCACAAAACTACACCCATTCCGGCACAGTCCTACACCGTGACCGCGGAAAACCTACACCTTCGCCGCGGGTCAGACAGTTGAGGGGACCGCGGCCCGTGGTGCACTCGGACCGGGCAAATGGTGCACGGGGACCAGAAGCGTGGTGCACGGTCCCCGTGCGGTACTTCACTCAGTGATTCCCTTGCGCTTCCGCATGGAATCGCCCTCAATACGAATTACGTAGGAGTCATACACGATCCTGTCACAGATGGCGTCGGCCAGGGTGGGGTCGTAGAGATTCTCATGCCAGCCGGGGACGTCAAACTGAGAGCAGAAAATCGTGGAGGCGGCCTTTGT
>CANRFC010000081.1 GCA_947629795.1 uncultured Oscillospiraceae bacterium | reverse complement strand
CACTTGAGGCCGCAGAGCTCGCCCCGCCGGAGGCCGGTGGTCAGTTCGGTGTAGAATAAGTCGTGCCACACTTCATCGTTCTGAATGGCTGCCATAAAGCGGTCCAGCTGTTCCTCGGTCAGTATCTGCTTGGGTTTAGCGCTTAATTTCGGTGGCGTAAGGCCCTCGGTAGGATTTCGGATCATGAGATGAGCAGCCTCCGCCGCTGCCAGAGCCTCGTGGAGCATATTATGGATGCCTCGGATGGTGCCGCTGGACAGCCCTGCGCCTGTGGTGATGTTGCCGTTCTGAGCCAACCGGTCATACAGCTTCTGTATATCCTTTGGCGTGACACGGGAGATGATCCTATCTCCGATCTGTGGCTTGATATGGTTTCTCACAGCGCCACGGTATCGGGAAAGGGTCGTAGGCCGGATCGTACCTGCGATGTCCTCCAGCCATTGATCCAGCCATTCGCCCAGGGTCAAGCCGCTCCGCTCCGTCAGGTCGGCGCCCTGGTAGGCGTCGATCTGGCGGCGAAGCTTTGCGGTCAGCTCCTTTTGGGTGTCGGCGTAGATATAGCGGAAGATGGGGTCGCCGTTCTCTTTGTGTCCGACAACGATCCTGCCCTCCCAGCGGCCATCGTCCCTCTTTCGCACCATGCCATCGCCGGATGGTCTGCGCTTTGCCATCGATCGATCACCTTCCTTCGTTCAGTTTTCGTGCCCGCTCCTCGTTCTCATCGTCGAAGGAGTAGGGCGGGATCTCACTCAGTTCCTGTTCGATTCCTCTGGCCAGCCGTATGCCGGTGATGAAGCTGTCCAGCGAGGTCTGCTCCCGCAGATCATCCTCCAGATCCAGCAGATGGAGCAGCAGGACCCGTTGGGACTTACCCAGCTGTCCCCGCAGGCGGGCAAGGATCCTGTCTCGCTCACGCTGTATTCTTGCCGCTTCGGGTGACGCTGTGGTGAACCGTTCGTGCAGGGCTCCCAGATATTCGGGCATGGCGGTCGCCTCCTTTTCCAGCGACACACAATACCAGTAAACAGAGAGAATAGCCAGGGGTTAGGCGCACAATTATCAAACTGTTATCATTTGCCGTGGGGTATGTCTCTCTTGTTTCAGGCATGGTACTTTTTGCACTGATCGGAGGGCCGCGGTGTCACGCTTTAGGCTTTCGCGGCCCTTGATTCTCTAAGGCTCAAAACCGCAAAATGAGAGGGGCCTGTGTATTTACCTTATCTCTCTGAAAAACGGACTTCAAGCGTGACACGGCTCCCTGCTGTCTACGCATTTTGGGGCTTCGCAGCCCTTGAAAACAGTGGCCTCGCAGAGCCCGTCAGAGGGGGGCCTGTGTACCTGCTCTTGAAAGCGGTTTCTATATGCGTAGAAAACCTTTTTTCTAAAGGCTGGGGCGCTCCATTTGCGGATGGAGCGCCCCCCGAATCTTTGTGCGATTAGGTCACATAGACCCGGTATTCTGTGTGGTTATACACCCCGTCCTTGTAGAGATCCCATGCCTCCACACTGTACGTCCCCGGCGGGCAGGAGTTGAATAGCTTGGTCAGTTCGCTGTCCCGCCAGGGCCAGAAGGACCATGCGGGGGCGGTGTCCGGGATGGTGAGACTGATGCGGACGTAGGGAGTGCCTTTGGAGCCGTAGCGCAGCTTTCCGTTGACGCTGGTTTCGGGATTTGTGCCCGCCAGATTCATCAGTGTGTACTGCATTCTGCGGGTCTCGTAGAGGTTGCGGACATAGAGATAGTCGCCATTGGATTTGATGAAGTGCCTCGCCTCCGGCGCGGGCAGGTCCACCGCTGGGAAGCTGGACCAGTCACAGGTGGGCGTGGGCAGAGGGGGCAGCGGGCCGCTGGAGAAGGCGTTGTTGTCCCAGCGGCTCACATCGGTGATGGTGTAGAGGGTACCGTCATCGCATAGGATCACGTCGCCCGCCTTGGGGACATACTGGCTGCCGTCATTCGGCAGGGTCACCGTGCCGCTGGGCGTGGACTCCTTCGGCGCCACGCCGGTGTAGGGCTTGTCCGTCTCGATCTGGACGGTGCCGTCCCAGTAGACGTTGAAGCCTACCTTGGCCCCGATGTCCCGGAGCCGCACGTAGTTTTCGTCGTTGATCATGTAGGCGGTGAGCTCCGTCCGCTGGCCGTCGATGTAGACGGCGCAGTTGCTTCGGGTGGCGGTGAGCCGCACGGCGGCTGCCTGGGCTCCGCTGGTGAGCATCACTCCGGCGAGGATGCCAGCGAGTACGAGCGGCAGATTTCTGATGCGATTCTTCATTGGATTGACCTCCTCCTGGTATTGTTTTGGCGCTTTCGCAAACCAAACATACCGAATAAAGAGAGGAAAGTCTATCAGAACCTTGTTGGCAAAAGGGAGAAAGAACGGGCAGGAAACGCGGCAGATCACCGAGACTTTTTCTTTGATCAGGCAGGTCATTTTTTAACCTCACATGGACATCGTCGGCCCCTGATGCTCCTCATGGTCATCCGGCTTGTGGCCCATGGCGATCTTCTTCTCTCTGATCCTCTGCCGCAGCTTGCGGTCGATGTTCTGGATCATACTGGTGGTGTCCCTGGACTGGACGTTGTCTTGGAACACCCGGCTCAGATGATGGAGCAGGCGGACGACGGACAGCATCACGGACGGCTTCCCCATGCTGTCCCAGCGGTCCAGGAAGAACCGCGCGTACTCATTGCCCTGGGCGGCGGACACCGTCAGCCGGGACACGACCTGGTCGTCCTCGAAGGTGTGTTCGCCCAGCCGCACACGCTCCGCCTCACGGATGACCATGTTCTTGATGGAGCGGAACTCTTTTTGCTGAGACAGTGGCAGGTGTTCCCGCTGCTTGTCCTTGTAGTAGTTCTCCACCTGGTCCCGCAGGACGTTCCACGCCTCGTAGCACTTTGCCACCGACGGCACCTTCGCCAGCTCGTCCACGATGGCGTCCAC
>CANRFC010000080.1 GCA_947629795.1 uncultured Oscillospiraceae bacterium | reverse complement strand
GCCTAAAACATTAGCTTTCAGCGTTGAAATAGAGTTATAGGAAACATCGGTGTCCCGCATCAGATAGTTCTCCATATTGCCGCTTTCCAGACGGTAGGCAGCTTCTTGGGCCTCGGCCCGTTGCAGCGTCCTGTCGCTGGAAAGGACAAAGCCCTGTGTCTGAATAGCGTCCAACGTGCCTTGTGTCACCTCGCCGGTGGATTTCACATCGGCGTCAATCAGGGTTTGCAGCATGGTCTTTACACTGTCGGTCATTTCCTGCTGCTGTTCCGGGGGCAGCTTGGAAAACACACTGTCGGGGGCAGGCTGCTCGGCGGCCTGTTCCACAGTCGGCTCCACAATTTGCTCCACGGCCTGCTGCGCCTGCCGCTGTTGCTGAAGCTCGGCAAGGTGGCCGTCGATGGTGGTAATCAGCTCATGGGCGGTGGCCCGGATGGTTTCAAGGGACGCCCGCAGCTCTTTCAGGTCTTTGCCGGAACTCCAACCGGCCACATACCCAAAGGAATAGTCGGACGTGTCCAGTCCGTAGTGCTGGCAGACGGCATAGGCCACGCTCTCGGCCTGCACCTCGCGGGTGCGGCTGTCGGGCCGGTCGGCCTGCTCGGTCACAGGGGCCTCCGGGTCAATGGCGTGGAGCTTGGCATGGGCAATCTCATGGATGGCTGTTTTCAAAGTTTGCAGCTCACTCATGTTCTCCTGTATGGCGATCCGCTTTTCCGTCAGGTGGTAGTAGCCGTGAGAACCACCGGGGATGTCCTCAAAGGCCATCGGCACGGGGGAAGTCTGTTCCAGCGCCTTGAAGAAGTCCTCGTATTGCTCCACATTCCCGGCCAGCTCGTCCACACCAATAGAGGGCAAGGGTTCGCCCTCGGTCTGGCTCACGTCAAAGACAGACACGATCTTGAACGCCGGAACTTGTGTTTCCTGTACTTCGGTCAGAGGCTTGCCGTCTTTGTCCATGACCGGCTTGCCCTGTTCGTCCAGCTTCGGCACTTCCTTTTTCACCTTGTAGGGGGCGGGGGCCAGAATCTTGATGCCTTTCTCGCCCCGTTTCACATTGCGGTGAAAATCGTCCCGCCACTTGTTGTAGCCCGCCACAAGCTGGCCGCCCTGCATGGCGATCAGCAGCGTATTGTTGAAGCTGTAACTGTGGAACTTTGCCATAGAGGTGAGATAGGCTTTGTAGCGTTCACTCTCGAAAAGTTCCTGTATGCCGGTTTCCAGCCGGTCGGTGATTTCTTTCATGCGGTCGGCGCTGTTCTGGCTGTTGAGAATAATGGGGACGACGGGCGGCGGGGCCGCAGCTTCGGCGGTGGGCGCTGCCTCTGGCTGCACCGTCCGGGCCGGGGCCTCGTCCCGCAGAATTTCCGGCGCGGGATAAGCCATCACCCGGTATTCCTCCGGCACCGGCTGGCCCTCATGGACACGCTGCCACTCGTCGCCGCTTTTCACCAGATAGCCGTAGTCGGTGAAAACACCATGCTCCGTATTGGCAATATGCAGGCCGAAACGGGGCAGGAAAATTCCCGCTTTCCATTCCTCCGGCATATCCACCATGCCGGAACGGTTCAGGTAGTAGTCACCCAACTGGCCCGTGCCGGTGACATCCGGCAGATGCACATAGTAGTCCACGTTGTCGGGGTAGTCGATGATCTGGCCGATGCTGTGGAAGTCGCGCTGCGGGCTTGTCAGGGCGGCGTTCAGCTCCGCAAGCTCGGCGGCGTCCAGTTTTTCCAGCCTCGCGGCAAGGAAGTTCAGCTCGTCCACATCAGCGGACAACACCAGATCGCGGGGCAGCTTAATGGGACGCTCCTGCGGGCTTCGGTAGTCGTACAAGAAAAAGTCCTGCGGATTGTCGGCACTGATCCCGATTTCCCGCAGGGCTTCTTGCAGCTTTTCGGTTGTGGTCGGCAAAGAAAACCAAAGGCCCTCGTTGCCTTGCTCATAACGCTGTCGGTTATGAAGCAGGATTGAAAACACTTCGCTCATGGGTTCACTCCTTTCATATTCATAGGGGTTTGGGGCTTTCCCCAACAAGCAAAATCCCCGGCCCGGCAGGGTGGCCGGGTCAGGGATTTGTCGGAAGTGTGGCTACACTTCCTATGCTTGCTACGTTACTCCGTCAGCTCTTTTTCTCCACGCGGTAATTGACATACTTCCCGCCGGTATCGGCCAAAAGCACCGTTCCGTCATAGGTTTTGCCGGTTTTCATGGAGCGCAGGCCCTTTACCTTTGCCTTTCCGTCTTTGAGCAGCGCGGCGGCGATCTTCGGGGTGAACGTCTTGCCTCGTTCCTCAAAAAATCGGTCATTCTTCCACATGACAAACTGGCAGGCCCGGTTTCCGCAGTAATAGTTTTTCTTGCCCTCGTAGACGGCTTCGCCGCAGCGGGGACACTTGCCGATAACAACACGCTCGGCCTGAAACAACTTCTGTGCGTCCTCGCTGATCTGCGAATAACGAGAAATCAGGTTTCGGGTCATTTCCTCAATGCCCACCATGAAGCCCTCCGGGTCGGCCTCGCCCTTGGCAATGGCCGTCAGCTTGGTTTCCCATTCCGCCGTGAGCTGGGGAGAAGTCAGCACTTCCGGCAGTACGCACACAAGGTTGTGGCCGTCCTTGGTGGGAAGTAGCTGTTTGCCTTTGCGCTCCACAAAGCCCATCTGCACCAGCTTTTCCAGAATGGAAGCACGGGTTGCCGGGGTTCCCAAACCTTGGCGCTCGGCGTCCTCCGGCATATCCTCGGCCCCGGCACGTTCCATAGCAGACAGCAGCGTATCTTCGGTGTAGGGCTTGGGCGGCGTGGTGAAATGCTCGGTGACAGAGGCGGCCACGTCTGCAAAGGTCTGGCCCTCGCAAAGCTCCGGCAGCTCCCGCACCGCCTCGGCTTCCTCGTCGGCGTCGGCCTTTAAGGAAGAACGGAACCGGCGTTCCATCTCTTTCCAGCCGGGGGAAAGGACGGTCTTGCCCTTGGCGGTAAACTCTTTTCCGGCACAGGTGAATGTGGCGGTGACGGCCTCATAGA
>CANRFC010000079.1 GCA_947629795.1 uncultured Oscillospiraceae bacterium | reverse complement strand
TTTTTGGGTGTCTCCCATTATACATCTTCTGTACAAAAACTACCCCCTCCGTGTCCAATTTAAGCTTACCACTTCACCGTGAATCCTCAACTAATGAGGATATTGTTCGTATAAACCCGATTTTGTACGATAAATTTTGCGGAAATTATCACAAATTTCAAAAAGAGGTGCAGAGTAATGAGAATCCATCTTCAAGAAATCCCAGTGAGTGATGTTGTCGCTGGCTATATCGATGACGAGACCCACGGCGTCCTCGGCCTCAACGGCCGGCTCAACATCCGCCCGCCATACCAGCGTGAGTTTGTCTACAAGGACAAGCAGCGCGACGCCGTCATCGAGTCCGTCCTCAACAACTTCCCACTCAACGTGATGTACTGGTCTCTCTGCTCAGACGGCACATACGAGTGCATGGACGGCCAGCAGCGCACCATCTCCCTGTGCCAGTACGCCACCGGCACCTTCTCTCTCGACCACCGGTACATCCACAACCTGAAGGCGACTGACCATGCCGCCTACGACCAATTCATGAACTACAAGCTGCTGGTCTACATCTGCGAGGGCACAGAGACGGAGAAGCTGGACTGGTTCCGCATCATTAACATCGCCGGAGAGAAGCTCACCGACCAAGAGATGCGGAATGCTGTCTACCACGGCCCGTGGCTCGCGGACGCCAAGAAGTACTTTAGCAAAAACTCCTGCCCGGCCTACCAAATCGCCCAGGACTACATGGCCGGCGTCCCTATCCGTCAGGACTACCTGGAGACAGCTCTGAAGTGGATCTCCGATGCTGATGGCATTGCCATCGAGGACTACATGGCCCGGCACCAGCACGACCCCAGCGCCAACCCCCTCTGGATGTATTTCCAGCAGGTCATTAACTGGGTGAAGGTCCTGTTCCCCAACCAGGACAAGACCCGGTTGAAACTGATGAAGGGGCTGCCCTGGGGCATCTGGTACAACGAGTTCTCCCGGCAGCAGTACGACAGCAACGCGCTGGAGGATCGCATCAAGGAGCTGCTGCTGGACGACGACGTGACCAATCAGCGTGGCATCTACCATTATGTGCTGGACGGTGATGAGAAGTGGCTCAACATCCGAGCTTTCTCCGAGAAGGACAAACGGCGGAAGTACGACGAGCAGAAAGGCATCTGCCCGAAGTGCGGAAAGCATTTCGAGTATGAGCAGATGGATGGAGACCACATCCTTCCGTGGTCGAAGGGCGGGAAGACCGAATACAGCAATCTCCAGATGCGCTGTATCGCCTGCAATCGCGGAGACAAAAAGTAACCTCACTCATCATCTCCAGCCCCACCGCCTCCAATTGTAGCAAATCAACTCTCACCCTCATACGGTTCAGATTTCGGTCAACAGGGATATCTGCTGGCCGTTTTTTTTGCGCATCCGTGCGATACCCGCACACCTTTCGTAACATTCTCCACAGAGTGAGCATGTCAATCTGAGCATGTCATTTTCAGCTCCGTGAATCGGAAGAAAAGAGAGTCTTGCTCTGGCATGTTCACAAACAGTTCCCTAAATGTTAAAAGTCTTTCCAATTATTCTTCATATTCCTGTCATTAACAGGCAGTATCTTATGACCATCGACAGGGACAAACCCCGGCCAATCAAATATCTCTCAGGAGGTTGATTGATATGTTCGAGAACAATGAAGAAAATCGCAACGAATACGAATACCACTACAATTACCAACCCACACAGCCCGTTCCCCCCACCACGCCACCCATTGACGTGCAGCCGAAACAGCCTTCCAAGAAGCGCCGCTGGCCTCGGATAGCCGCCATCGTCCTCTGTGCCTCCCTGGCGCTGAGCATCACCTTTGGTGCAGGCTGGTGCCTCAACGGACGCATCGGTGAAGGTAAGAACAGCAACGCCCAGATAACGGTCAGTGACCGCCAGCCCGTGGAAGTACAGACCGTCAGTGTCACCGGAAGCAAGAAGCTGACCTACGAGGAAATCTACGATGCGAACGTGGATAGCTGCGTCAGCATCGACGTGGTGAGCTCCGCCGGGTATAATTTCTTTGGCCAGCCGGTAATGAACTCCAGCTCCGGCAGCGGCTTCATCATCACTGACACCGGCTATATCGTCACCAACTACCACGTCATCGACGGTGGAGAGACCGCCCAAGTCACTCTCAACAACGGCACCACCTATGATGCGCAGATCGTAGGCGGCGACTCAGACTACGATGTGGCCGTGCTGAAGATCGAGCCCCAGGATGGTGAGACCTTCAAGCCCGTGGTCATTGATGCCAGCGGCAGCCTGGTGGTCGGCGACGAGATCATGACTATCGGCAACCCCTTGGGCGAGCTGACCTTCTCCCTCTCCGACGGCCGCGTGTCCTGCTTGGACCGTGAGATCAACCTGGACGGTACTCCCTTCAACATGATCCAAATCACTGCCCCCATCAATCACGGCAACTCCGGCGGTCCCCTCTTTGACCTCTACGGCGAGGTGGTGGGTATCGTGACCGCCAAGTCCGGCAACAGCTCCGGCGACACCTCCGTGGAGGGCCTGGGCTTCGCCATCCCCATTGAGGACGTGATGGACCTCATCACGGACATCATGGAGAACGGTCAGGTCACCAGCCATGCCTGGCTGGGCATCAAGGGCACAGACGTAGCCCGCTACCCCAACACTGGAGTTTCCGCGGGTGCCTATATTGCTGAAGTCACTGAGAATGGCCCTGCTGAGGCGGCCGGCCTCCAGGAGGGCGATGTCATCACTATGCTGGGCACCACGCAAATCAGCTCCTTCACTGACCTCCAATCCGCTGTGGGCAGCAAGAGCTATCGCGCCGGGGACACCGCCACCGTCACCTATGTTCGGGACGGCAAGGTCTACACCACCGAGCTGACCTTCGGCAGCACCACGGATATGCCGGAGGAGGAGCAGGAGACCCAGCAGGACCAGGAGACGCGAAGCAAAAACACCCGCCAGCCCGTAGGTGAAGACAGCAGCTACAATGGCAATATGGAAGACTTTCTCAACCGTTTCTTCGGATACGGGTTCTGACAGATAGCGAGGGCTGTTCCGGCAGGGGAGCAGGGGTCTGTCCCAAATTCTGTGTAAACACCGCGAAGCAGTGCAAAATAGAGCCAAAATAATTTAAGGCGGGAGCGGCG
>CANRFC010000078.1 GCA_947629795.1 uncultured Oscillospiraceae bacterium | reverse complement strand
TGGGCATCGACTATGACGCGCTCTCCAAGGAGGAGTTCGTCACGCTGATCGGGATATTGAAAAAGTCCAAGCGCCTGCAAAACCGGCAGCGCAGCCAGCGCGGGAAGGGAAAACGGAAAAGATAACGGAAACAGAAAAACGCCCGCCACGGTCAGGCTTTCACCTGACTGAGGCGGGCGTCGCCGCGTCTGCTTATGAGTCCCAGCCGATCCCGCTGTACGGGCCGGACACCCGCTTCAGGTATCCCTCCAGCTCGCCGCTCAGCACAAGCTCCGCGTAATCCAGCGGGGCGTTGTAAATGAGCCACTCCATCTCCGAGCGTCCGTTGATAGTGGTTTCGATGCTGTTCTCCACAGCGGTGCAGTCGATGGCGAGCATAGACCCGTCCGAGTAGATCAACTCCACGCATCCGCTGTCGATATTGAACTCACAGGAAATTAGCTTGTTCATGGGGGTTCCTCCGTAAAACAATTCGATTTTTAACCAATCCTGTACGACGATTGCCGCTCATTTCTTGATTACTGTTTTACGGGGTGCGGACTAAAGGCCGCCGTTCCTTTACTATCAGGCGAGTGGGCCTGTGGAGTTAATTACTACGGGGTTGCTTTTGGGCTATCCGATTGAGTCAACGGCAAGCCTTCTCTGTGGTTATTAAGAAGTGGTCGAGTACGACCAGCCCTTGCTCGGTGCATGACGCTAAGCGTATGGGGTCACAAAGGAGATTTTACTATGGTGATTATGGGCGAAGAGCCACTAAAGGGTATTTCGCCAGCGGAATTTCAGAAAATGGTTGAGCCGATCACTACTACGCAAGCACTGGCAGACGCCTTTGCGGGTGCCAGTAATGAGTTCTGGTGGGTAGAAGATAACGAGTACGATTTTGAAGAAGGAACACCAGAGTATGAACAGGCAACGGCTTTGACGGATGCGTGGTACTCCTTGTTGGAAAAGTACGAGGATCAAATCTTTAATAATCTGCGTAGCGAGGGTGTAGAGATACCCTCTGCGGGACAGATCGTTGTTCTTGCCCCCTTCATGGAGCGATATGGGTACATTGATGGTGGTGGCTGGTGGATTCGGTCAGAGGATCAGGAGTGTGCATCTTCTGACAAGGACAAAATGTATATCTTCAATGAGGAAGGCCAACCAACTGAATTGTTGGAGTTCAAAGATGACTAATACCGGAGTGTTGAAACTGTGAGAATAGCAACATGGAATGTTGAGAGGCTGCGGCATAAAAGAGATCTGGCTGAAATCATAGGGACTTGCAATCAGGCAAAGGCAGATATACTTGTCCTCACTGAAACAGACACAAGGGTGAAACCGGATTATCCATTCGCTTACCACACCCCACTGCTTACCGAGCTCAGACCGGACTACTATAAGCCAACAGAAAATCGAGTGTCCATCTATACCCGGTATCCATTGATTTGTCAGCATCAGACATACGATGCTTACACCGCCCTGTGCGTAGAGCTGGAAACCGAAAGAGGGCCTCTGCTCGTCTACGGGACGATAATGGGGATATACGGCAACCGGCACGACAACTTCAAGCAGGACCTACCCAAGCAGATCAGGGACTTTATGCGCCTTTCTGCCGGAGGGAAGAATCTGTGCATTGCCGGCGACTATAACCTCTCAATATCGGATAACTACTACTACACTACCGAGGGGCGGAAGTTAGTCCTGGATTGCTTCAACCAAATCGGCGTCAAAATACTCACAGCGGATAGGGTATGGTGCGTAGACCATATTGCCTTGTCTGAGAGTTTTGGGTTTGGCGCTGCTCCACTGATCCAGGAATGGAATGAGGATAAGCGCCTGTCCGACCACAAAGGAATTGTAGTTGATTTGTGATGTCGCTTTGAAAGCGACCTTTGAGCCTTCCGTTGTTGGTATCATAGAGCCATCAAAACAACAGGAGGTTCTTCATTATGAAAAAAGGTTCCACTGAGCTCGTCTTTATCCTGGACAAGAGCGGGTCTATGAGCGGCCTGGAGTCCGACACCATCGGCGGTTTCAATTCCATGCTGGAAAAGCAGCGCAAGCTCGACGATGAGTGCCGTATCACCACGGTTCTCTTTGACCATCACTATGAGCTACTTCACGACCGCATTGACATCCGTGCTGTCAGCCCCCTCACCGATAAGGACTACTGTGTAGGCGGCTCCACGGCTCTGGTAGACGCCATAGGCACCACCATTGACAAGCTGGTGAGCGTACAGCGCAATACCGCTGAGGACTACCGGGCAGACAAGGTCATGTTCGTTATCATCACGGACGGCGAAGAGAATGCCAGCCGTGAGTATTCGGCGGCGAAGGTCAAGGACATGATCGAGCACGAGAAGCGGAGATACGGCTGGGAGTTTATCTTCCTGGGGGCCAACATTGACGTCGTTGAGACCGCCGGCAGGTTCGGCATTTCCGCAGATCGTGCCGTAGACTATGTGCCCGATGGGGCCGGTACAGCCCTCAATTTTGAGGCAATGGCAGAGACGGTGGCTTGCTTCCGCAGCACCGGCGCTGTCCCAGTCGCCCCGATGGAGGCGATCCGCAAAGATATGAAAAAACGGGGTGGCAAAAGATGATAGGAGCTATCATTGGCGATATTGTGGGTTCTGTCTATGAGTTTCATAACATCAAGACGAAGGACTTTCCGTTCTTCCGGGATGATTGCCGGTTTACGGATGACACAGTAATGACCATTGCCGTGGCGGAGGGCCTGATGAACGGCGGCGAGAAGGCTGAGTTTATCAAGGCCATGAAGAAGTATGGCCGTATGTACCCCAAAGCCGGATATGGTATGCGGTTCGCTCACTGGCTGTCTTCCCCAAGCGTAGAGCCCTATCACTCTTGGGGTAACGGTTCTGCCATGCGGGTCTCCCCTGTTGGGTTTGGGGTCGAGCCAAGCTGGGATATGACCGCAACGGCCTGTGGAGTAGATACTTACGCCACTCGCTCCGCAGCGGTTACCCACGACCACCCGGAGGGTATCAAAGGAGCATTGGCCACGACCAACGCAATCATGTTTATGCGGTATCGGGTCAAGAATGGAGAAGATCTGGGTGAGGGCAAGGCCGTACTGCGGACCTATATTCAGAACAGATACGGCTATGACCTGAGCCGCACCCTCGATGAGATCCGCCCCGGCTATAAGTTTAACGAG
>CANRFC010000077.1 GCA_947629795.1 uncultured Oscillospiraceae bacterium | reverse complement strand
ACAAGATCACCTACCAGATCACCTGGAGCAACTACGAGAGCACAGAGGCCATCGTCACCGTCCGCGACCCGCTGGATCCCAACGTCAAGTTCATCAGCGCGTCGTTCGATCCCGCTGACAAAACGTTCGATCCTGAAAAAGTGGATGATGGCTATAAGGGCGCGCCACAGGCGACGCTGGCAGAGAGCGCAACTGAGTCGAGCGCCACAGTCGACCTCGGTGAGTCCGGCGGCACAGTTTCCGTCATCACCTACGACAAGGACACCCATACCGTCACCTGGAACCTGGGTCCCCAGGCGTCCAGGCAGAAGGGCACCGTGACGCTGGTGGTGGAGGTGCTGCCCAGCGCGTCCCCGGTGGGCTACGTGGACAACACCGCATATGTCGCGGTCGGCAACAACCACGAGCGCGCCACCGAGACCATTGAGAATCCCACCCCCGAGGTCAGCAAGACCGAGACCGATCCCGGCGACGGCGAGCGCGTGGACGTGGGCGACGAGATCACCTACCAGATCGATTGGGACCGCCACGAACACCCGGCGGACGAGACGCTGGCCAAGGTCACCGTCACCGACCCGCTGGATCCCGGCGTGGACTTCGTCAGCGCCAGCTTCAGAGGCGTGACGCTGACGGGTACCGGCGACACAGTGAGCGCGCACTCCAACACCTGGGTCGCAGATGAAAACGGCGAAGAGCCTTCCGCTGGCCAGACGGAAAAGGGCCACTGGTCCATCACCATCACCTTCAACAAGGAGACCCACACCGTCACCTGGACCCTGTACGGCCCGGACGCGCCGGACGCGGGCTCTGTAAACCTGACCGTCAAGGTCACCGCGCGCGCGCTGGAGAAGGATGATACGTTTACCATGAGTGACGATTCCCTCCCCGGCGGCAACAATGAAAACTGGAGCTACCGCGACGGGGACGGCCTGGAGAAGGACGCCGACCAGCTGGTGCAGAACCGGGGCGCGGTGAAGTTCGGCAACGACGCGGACATCTACACCCAGCTGGTGAAGAACCCCGTGGGCCCGGAGAAGACCGAGGTCGAACCCGGCGAGGGCGAGCAGGTGCAGATCGGCGACCACGTGACCTACGAGATCAGCTACCAGAACTATCATCAGGACAGCCCGGAGCAGGTCATCATCCGCGACCCGCTGGACGCCGGCGTGGACTTCGTCCAGGCCAAGTTCGGCGGCGCCAAAGATACAGGCGAAGCCTGGGTCACGGCGGCCACCGCCACGGCGAGCTGGACCGGCCTCACGAGCGTAACGGACGCGCAGGACGCGCTCAAAGACCCCGCGAAATATACCGGCGAGGGCCAGACCATGCCCACGATCCCGGAGGGCGTCTACTACGACGATGGCACCCACACGGTCTACTGGGTCCTGACGGTCCCGGCCAACGACGAGGGCAAGGTCGCCCTGGAGGTCGAGGTCAACAAGGACGCCGCCAAGGAATGGCACTATGGCACGGGCGAAAATCCCGATACGCCTGTGACCAGTGAGACTGACAAGGACTATGAGGTGGTCGACCGGGCCAGCGTGCAGGTGGGCAACGACAGCAAGATCTACACCAACGTGGTGGAGAACCCGGTGCCCGACAAGGACGAGACGGAGATCAACGGCACGGGTACGACCACCCACCCCAAGACGGACGAGGACGGCAGCCCGGTCATCGGCGAGCACGGCCAGCCCATTGAGGAGGGCGAACTGGTCACGGTGGGCCAGACGATCACCTACGAGATCGGCTGGAAGAACGGGTACGACGAGCCCGCCGACGTCACCATCAAGGACGAACTGGACGACGGCGTGGACTTCGTCAGCGCCAGCTTTGTGAAGGACGGGCAGGAGGTCGAACTGACGGCGGAAGAGGTCGCCAGTGGAAAAACCGGCGATGGCAATGAAAACCTGAAAGTCACCATCACCTACGACGCGGAGGGCAACCGGATCGTCACCTGGACGCTGCTGGAGCGTCCGGCGGGCGACAGCGGCGTTGTGACCCTTGTGGTCCGGGTGAACGCGAACGCCCCGGTCAAGGGCTACGTGGACAATCAGGCCCAGGTCACCGTGGGGAACAACAGCAAGTACACGGATATCGTGGAGAACCCCACGCCCAAGCTGGAGAAGGAAGAAACCAAGCCCGGCGCGGGGATGCAGGTCATGCCCGGCGACAAGGTGGACTACACCATCGAGTGGAACAACTACCAGGAAGCTGCGGCCACGGTCACGGTGCGTGATACGCTGGATCCCGGCGTGGACTTCAACAGCGCCAGCTTTGGAGATGTGACGCTCACATGGGACAAGGAAACGAATCCTCCCGCCGGCGGCAGTCCTTCTGGCGATCCCGGCGAGCCGAACGGCCCCACGATTGGCGATCCCGGTGAGCAGGACGGCCCCACGATCGACGAACCGATGCCCAGCCCGTCCGCCAGCGAACCGGCCGCCGCACCCACGCCCGAGGCCACGGAGTCCGTGCCCGAGGCAACGCCGGAGGCCACCACCGCGCCGGCTCCTGAGACCACGCCGGAGGCGACGGCTGAGCCCACGGAAGCGCCCGCCGAGCCCACGTCTGAGACGCCGGCTGAGCCCACGGCCGCGCCGGCGGCGTTCCCCGGGAGCGAGACCGGCGGTCCGGAGATCTTTGACGGCCCGGGCGAAGTGGGCGGTACGCAGTCCGCCGCGCCGACAGAGCCCACCGAGAGCGCCGCGCCCACTGAGAATCCCGCCCCCACTGAGAGCCCCGCGCCCACCGCGCCCTCCGGCAATCCCGCCGCGAACGACGAGCCCAGTCCGATCGACGAGCCCGCCGCGAACGATGAGGAGACGCATCCGGCGCTGAAGCCGACAGATAAGCTCCACACTTATGGAAAGGCAACAATAGGTGATGTGACTGTCGGGGTATACATCGAGTACGAACCGGCAACACATACAATCACCTGGAAGATCGGTAAGGTCGATGCGAGCGGCGACCCAGATACGGGGACCGCGGACCTGTCCGACGTCCCAGCCGGGTACGAGGGCAAGGTGGAGTTCTCCGTCTTCGTTAACGACGAGGCCGAAGAGCTGCACACCTACGATGACTATGGCAGGTTCCCTGCGGGGGAGACCGGTGATAACGACGACCAGATTCTGAACCAGGGCGGCGTCAAAGTTGGTACCGATCCCGAGGTCCTTACCAACATCATCCCCAACCCCACCAGGCCCGTGAAGGACGAGACCGAGATCA
>CANRFC010000076.1 GCA_947629795.1 uncultured Oscillospiraceae bacterium | reverse complement strand
TTTGCCTCCACTTTCGGCCTTTTACCTCCCTATTTTTGACCAGCAAGGGGTGTTGTCCTCCCCTGCCCAGAGCCGCGCGGACCGCGGTGCGGGGGTCCGGAGCCCCAAAGTCGGGCTTCCACCCCAAAGTCCAAACGACCCCAGGCAGGGTGGAGAACCTTCCAAGTCAAAAATAAATAGGAGGAATGATCCATGAACAACCTCAAGCGCGTGTTCAGCCTGGCCCTCACCGGCGTCATGCTGAGCGGCATGATGGTCATGGGCGCGTCCGCCGCCAACTTCTCTGACAGCGAAGAGATCGTGAATCAGGAAGCTGTTAACGGCTGCGTTGCCCTGAACATCATCAATGGCCGTGATGACGGGTCCTATGACCCCGACGGCCTCGTTACCCGTGCCGAGATGGCGAAGATGATCGCCACCGCCATGAACGGCGGTGTCGCTCCCGAGTACGGCACCAAGACCACCCCCAGCTTTACCGACATCAAGGGCTGCTGGGCCGAGCAGTACATCGAGTACTGCAACAACATGAAGATCATCTCTGGCCGCGGCGACGGCACCTTTGACCCCTACGGCAACGTCACCGGTGTCGAGGCCGCCAAGATGGTCCTCACCGCCCTTGGCTATGACGCCGAGGCCTTCCGGCTGGTGGGCGCTGACTGGGACAACAACGTCAACTATGAGGCCACCTGGACCTGCGATCCCTCTCTGTACGAGGACCTGGGCGGCGTCAACATGTACAACCCCATCACCCGTGACACTGCTGCCCAGATCATCTGGAACGGCGTCAACAATGAGACCATGACCAAGCGCCCCGACAAGACCCTGTCCACCGGCGAGGTCACCTTCTCTTATCAGCCCAGCACCAAGACCCTGTTTGAGGTCAAGTACGGCGGCCTTACCACCACCGGCCTCTTCACCGCTAACCACAAGATGGACACCTCCGTGAAGGAAGGCTACATCACTGTGGGCGACGTCAAGATCAAGGCTGACCTGGACATCAGCTTCATCGGCGAGGAAGTCAAGGTCATGTTCAAGGATGGCTCCAACGGCACCGCCAATACGTTGGACACCAACGACACCATCTACGGTGTGTTCCCCACCGGGAAGACCTCCGTGGTGAACGTGGCTGCTGCTGACATCAAGGAAGCCAAGGACGGCAACGACGTCGAGATCACCGACAAGGTGAAGCTGGACGGCGTGGAGTACAAGGTCGCTGTGCCTGCTACCGCTTCCTCCGTTGTTGTTGTGAAGAACTACAACAACGCCGATACCGTTGCTGTCACTGCTCAGACTGCCGCTGACGCCCAGGACAAGTTTGTCGCCCTGAACACCGGCAAGACCAACGACCCCGTGAAGGTCATTCTGAACGCCAACGGCGAGGTCCAGAGTGCCTATGTTGTGGAGTACACCATCGGCCGCGTGAGCGCTGTTAACTCCACCAAGGTCACAATCACCGGCCTGGGCGCCATCACGCTCGCCGACAACGACGTCTATGAGGGCATCGCCAAGGACGACGTGGTCGTTTACACCCGGTTCTATGACAAGACCACCGACCTGTCCAAGTCCTTCGTCACCGTGAAGAAGGCCGAGACCGTGGAAGGCAAGCTGACCGGCTGGAAGGGCGCTGCCTCCAAGGTGGAGAACCTGGTCATCGATGGCACCACCTACAAGGTGGAGGGCGAGGCTATGCAGCAGCCCAACTCTGACTGCAAGAGCTCCACCGACATCACCGGCGGCACCAATGTGAAGCTGAACGACGAGGTGAAGGTGTACCTGGTCAACGGCATGGCCGCTGCCCTGGAGGTCACCAAGACCGAGGGCAACGCCTACGCTCTGATCACCTCCACCAACGACGGCAAGTTCGATGAGGATGCCTTCGACTCCCTGAAGGTCAAGACCATCCTGCCCGATGGCACCAAGAAGGAGTTCGACGTCAGCGAGGATTCTGTTGACGCTGACAACAAGAAGCCGGGCGAGGCTGGCCGCGCTGCTGACTTGACTGACGGCGTGTATCTTGTGAAGTACGCCATGGACGGCGCCAAGATGGAGATCACCGAGTTCGCCGCCTCCAGCAAGACCGTTAGCTCTTCCAACGACCTGTGGAACAAGGACACCAAGAAGGTGACCTACGATGGCGCCACCTCCGCCGTGGCCACTGCTGACGCCGTCCTGTTCGCCACTGTCGGCACCGACACCAAGGTCTACAACCTGCGGGACATGGACACCATCGCCTATGCCACGCTGGGCAACAGCCAGGCCATACAGAGCATCCAGACCTCCGGCGGCCAGGTGGCCGTGGTCTACGTCACCCTGAAGACCGATCCCGAGGGCCGCACCAGCGACACCCTGTACGGCATCGTGACCAAGGAAGTGGGCGTCCGGAGCATCAACGGCACCGACTACATCCAGTATGAGATCTACACCGGCGAGACCACCACGGTCAACGTGAAGAAGTCCAGCGGCGACACCCTGACCGCCGGCGACATCGTGACCTTCAAGAAGACCTCTGACGACTGCTACAGCACCGGCGCCGGCGCCAGCGGCAGCGGCAAGGCGTTCGTCATCTGGGGCGACCTGGGTACCGGCGAGTACGTGCTGGATACCGGCCTGACCGGGTCCAACGACCTGAAGGGCGTCCTGGTGGACAACTACAACGACAGTGAGAAGATCATCAGCTACTACACCACCGTGACCGGCAGCGGCACCAGCTGGAGCGGCAGCGGTACCAAGTACTCCGACACTGTGGCTGACGACGTGGTCATCATCTATGTGGATGGCAACGACAAGGCCGCCGGCACCGACAACGGTGTGGCTGCCTTCGACACCACCACCGGCAACGCCAACGCCATCCTGCACTACAACGACAAGGACATCGTTGATGTCATCATCGTTGAGACCTCCGGCAAGGTCAGCATGGAGTCCACCATTCCCTCCTGATTGCTGATCTGATTTCCAACAAGCACAAAGAGAACGCCCCGGGCTTCGGCCCGGGGCGCTCTTCTTGCTCTCAGATGAAGGCGATGTAGTAATGGGCATAGCTGCCGCTGTTGGATTCCACATAGGGGCTGGTGCGGTAGTAGACGTTGAAGCCTCCCTCCTCCACCGAGAGGACCTTGTAGTTGTCGGCTCCGTAGACCGCTGGGACACCGGGGAACGCAAGGCCACCATCTGTGTTGTTGGAATTGTTGTTGGGACCCATGAGAAGGACCGCCCGGGGAGTAGCCCCCAGGTCGATGAACCGGGTGGCCTGGCGGTCTCCCACATAGCTCCCGAAGACGATGCGCACCGACTCGTCCAGTGCCGTGAAGTTGGCGTTGAACTCCTCCCGAAGAACGCTGTCCTGGGGCTGCCATTGGTGGAGCTGGTAGTGCTCGGTTTTTTGTGAACTCATAATAAAACACCTCCAAACCCGGGGGAAAAGGGCTGGAAA
>CANRFC010000075.1 GCA_947629795.1 uncultured Oscillospiraceae bacterium | reverse complement strand
CAGGCTAAAGTGTATCTTGCCAGCTTGGGCATCGACTATGACGCACTCTCCAAGGAGGAGTTCGTCACGCTGATCGGTATTCTGAAGAAATCCAAGAAGTTGCAAATCCGCCAACGCAGTCAGCGCGGGAAGGGAAAACGGAAAAGATAGCGGAAACAGAAAAACGCCCGCCCCGGTCAGGCTTTCACCTGACTGAGGCGGGCGTTGCCGCGCTTGCTTATGAGTCCCAGCCGATCCCGCTGTACGGGCCGGACACCCGTTTCAGGTATCCCTCCAGCTCGCCGCTCAGCACAAGCTCCGCATAATCCAGCGGGGCGTTGTAAATGAGCCACTCCATCTCCGAGCGCCCGTTGATGGTGGTTTCGATGCTGTTCTCCACAGCGGTGCAGTCGATAGCGAGCAGGGTGCCGTCAGCATAGATTAACTCCACGCATCCGCTGTCGATATTGAACTCACAGGAAATTAGCTTGTTCATGGGGGTTCCTCCGTAAAACAGTTCGATTTTTAACCAATCCTGTACGACGATTGCCGTTCATTTCTTGATTACTGTTTTACGGGGTGCGGGCTAACGCGGCCTTACAGGATATTCTGCAGTGTGAGCTGTTCTGCCTCGGCCAGGAGAGAGATCTGAACGATCAGCTTGGCGTTGGCGGCAGAGTACTCTCCCCCCTCCTCACATTCCAGGAATTCCTCCACTTCATGGAAAGAGGCAAAGATGGCGTCGGTGTTGTCATGGCGGAAGAGGACATGGAGGTAGACGTCGTTATCCTCCCACTGCTTGTGGGCCTTCTCGTTATACTGCCTGGCCTGTGCCCAGTCTCCGGCCTCGGCGTACTGCTCGGCTTCCTCCAGCAAGGCGGTGAGTTCCTGCGTAAAGCGGGTGATGTGGGCGCTGTGCCACAGAGTGAGGGCCAGAATGGACAGCAAAATACCGGAGGCGATCCACATGCGTTTCATTTGTTCTCCTCCTTGGGTGCAAAGTAGACCCGCCCCAGCTCATCGGCAGTGAGAAGATAGACCTCCTCTGTCCGCTTTACGTGGTGGGCTTTGAGCTGCTTGTCCAGCCAGACCCGGTCATAGCCCCGGGCTTTCAGATTGTGGTCCAGCACCCGCCCGTCGTTGATGAGCACGATGGGCAGTCCCGGTTCCTCGGGAGAGAGTGCCATCTCCTGGGCGATGGGCGGCTTTTGGTCTGCGTAGAGCAGCACGGAGATCTGGCCGTTGGTCTCCAGGATGGCGTACTTCACCGTTGAAATGTCGGTGACGCCCTTCATGCGCAGTTCCTCCATGAGCTCGTCCACCGTAAAGCGGTTCCTGGCCATCTCCCGCTGGTGGAGCCGTCCGTTTTCCACGATAATGGAGGGCCGTCCGCACAGGAGGGCCCGGAATTTGACGCTTTTCATGGAGAGGACCGAGATGAGCATGGTCATGGACAGGAGGGTCAGAATGGGGATAATACCTGCCAGAAGCGGGATGCCGTAGTCCTGCATGGGCACAGCGGCCAGGTCGGCAATAATGAGGGCAAGGACCAACTCGGAGGGTTCCAGCTCCCCCACCTGCCGCTTGCCCATCAGGCGAATGCCTGCAATGATAAAGAGATAGAGGATAACGGTGCGGATAAAGGCGATGACCACAAGCAGACCCCCCTTTCCGCTCAGTATGGGCAGTTTGGAAAAGAGTATGCAAAACGCCGATTGACCGGGGAGATGGAAAATGTTACAATATCCCCATCGTACCTAAGGAAAGCAAGGGAGGTCATACCCATGTCTCACCAAACTGTCATCGTGCTGGACTTCGGCGGTCAGTACAATCAGCTCATCGCCCGCCGGGTCCGGGAGTGCGGCGTCTACTGCGAGGTCAAGCCCTACACCACCCCACTGTCCCAACTCAGGGCCATGGAGCCCATCGGCATCATCTTCACCGGGGGACCGGGAAGCGTCTATGACCAGGACTCTCCCCAGGTGGACCCGGATATCTTTACCTGGGGCGTTCCCGTGCTGGGTATCTGCTACGGCTGTCAGCTCATCGCCCACAATCTGGGCGGGCGGGTCACCGCCGCCCAGGCTGACTCCGCCAGGGAATACGGAAAGACCGAGACCTTCTTCAACACCGGCTGCAAGCTCTTCAAGGGCCTGCCCGAGGAGGGCATCACCTGGATGAGCCACGGGGATTACATGGAAAAGGTGCCTGAGGGCTTTGCGCTGGTAGCCCACTCCGACGCCTGCCCCAACGTGGCCATCTGTGACGAGGCGCGGGGCTTCTACGGCGTGCAGTTCCACCCTGAGGTCAACCACACGGTCAACGGCACCGCCATGCTCCGCAACTTCCTCTATGAGGTCTGCGGCGCCGTAGGCGACTGGACTATGGGGGATTACAAGCAGACCGCCATCCGGCAGATCCGGGAGAAGGTAGGCGACGGCAAGGTCCTGCTGGCCCTCTCCGGCGGCGTGGACTCCTCTGTGGCCGCGGCCCTGGTGGCCGAGGCGGTAGGGTCCCAGCTCACCTGCGTCTTTGTGGACCACGGCCTCATGCGGCTGAATGAGGGCGACGAGGTAGAGGCCGCCTTCCGGAAGTGGGAACTCAAGTTTGTCCGGGTCAACGCCGAGGAGCGATTCCTCTCCAAACTCGCCGGGGTCACCGAGCCTGAGCGGAAGCGGAAGATCATCGGAGAGGAGTTCATCCGGGTCTTTGAGGCCGAGGCCAAGAAGATAGGCAAGGTGGACTACCTCTGCCAGGGGACCATCTACCCCGACGTCATCGAGTCCGGCGGGGGCGGCAAGTCGGGCGCCGCCGTCATCAAGAGCCACCACAACGTAGGCGGCCTGCCCGACTATGTGGACTTCAAGGAGATCATTGAGCCTCTTCGCCTGCTCTTCAAGGATGAGGTGCGGCAGCTCGGCCGGGAGCTGGGTCTGCCCGAATACCTGGTGATGCGCCAGCCCTTCCCCGGCCCCGGCCTGGGCATCCGGGTCATTGGGGAGATCACCAAAGACAAGCTGGATATTGTGCGCAAGGCCGATTTCATCTTCCGGGATGAGATCGCCAAGGCCCACCTGGAGGGCACCATGAGCCAGTATTTTGCCGCTTTGACCAATATGCGCTCGGTGGGAGTCATGGGAGACGGCAGGACTTACGATTACGCCGTGGCCCTGCGCAGCGTCACTACCAGCGACTTTATGACAGCGGACTGGACCCGCATCCCCTACGAGGTGCTGGACCGCGTGAGTGTGCGGATCGTCAACGAGGTGTCCCATGTGAACCGGGTCCTCTACGATATCACCTCCAAGCCTCCTGCCACCATTGAGTGGGAATGATTTTTTGAAACTCTGAACCCGGTGCGGCACAACGTTTCCACGGTTTTGCGCCCCTCTTTTGATAACGATTTGATAACGCTCCCCATATACCGTATCATTCTATATTCCCACTGGATTGCGGGTAAAGAAT
>CANRFC010000074.1 GCA_947629795.1 uncultured Oscillospiraceae bacterium | reverse complement strand
CTGGGCAGGGGAGGACAACACCCCTTGCTGGTCAAAAATAGGGAGGTAAAAGGCCGAAAGTGGAGGCAAACGGCCCGTTTTTCGCACCATGAGCTGTACTTGGTAGACATCTGGTAGACAAGCAAAATCTGGAAATTCCGCGAGCCATACTCTTCCAAGGATTTCAGCCCGATTTTTGGTAGACTTTTGGTAGACATTCTCTACCCAGGAGAGCTCAAGGCCCGTTTATCGGCCTCTGTTCCGGCATTTTTCCCCTCTTGCCTAACCCTTTGGGACGGTGTATAATATCCTTTATCCGGCAATAGAAGGATATATTTAAGGAGGTTTCCCAATGGACTTATACCGTTGCGATTCGGGCGATTGCGGTTTTGTCACAGACGATCCCAAGCTGGAAAAGTGTCCTGAGTGCGGGGGTACCATGTTCATCCCCGTGGAGGAGGATTACGTCACCGGCGACGGCTGGATGCGCCTGTGCGACCAGGCCAAGGACCGCGGGGAGGACGAGAAGGCCCTGGACTACCTGAAACGGGCCCTGGAACAGGAATTCCCCCCGGCGGTCTACCGCATGGGCGTTTGGTACTTAAAGGGCACCGCCGTGGAGCGGGACGTGGAGAAGGCCAAGGAGTATTTCCAGAAGGTGGCGGAAAATGACGACCCCGCCGGCTGGTGCGCTCTGGGGCAGCTCTGCCAGCAGTACGACGGGGAGGATAAGCCCGCCGACGCCATGCAGAAGGGCGCGGAGTTCTTCCAGAAGGCCGCCGACGCCGACTACGCCCCCGGAGTGTGCCTGCTGGGACTGGCCTATGAGTGCGGCGACGGGGTGGAGCAGAGCTGGGAGAAGGCCACCGAGCTCTACCGCCAGAGCGCCGACATGGGCTACGCCCGGGGCCAGTGCAATCTGGCCTGGTGCTATGAGTTCGGCAAGGGCGTGCCCCAGAGCATCAAGGACGCCATCTACTGGTACTCCATGGCCGCCGACCAGGAGGACCCCCGGGCCCTGTGCAATCTGGGATTGTGCTACGAGAAGGGCGACGGGGTGGAGCAGAGCTGGGAAAAGGCGGTGAAGCTCTATCTGGCCGGGGCCGAGCGGGGCTATCCCCCCGCCCAGTGCAATCTGGCCTGGTGCTATGAAAACGGCGAGGGCGTGGAGAAGGACCAGGATGAGGCCATCCGGTGGTACTCCGCCGCCGCCGAGCAGAACGACCCCAGGGCCCTGTGCAATCTGGGCCTGTGCTACGAGCGGGGGGACGGGGTGGCCAGAGACATGGAGAAGGCCACCGACCTCTACCGCCGCAGCGCCGAGCAGGGCTATCCTCCCGCCCAGTGCAACCTGGCCTGGTGCTACGAGGCCGGCCAGGGGGTCCACGAGAGCATGCCCGCCGCCATCCGGTGGTACACCGCTGCCGCCGAGCAGAACTACGCCCGGGCCCAGACCTGCCTGGGCTGGCTCTACGAGAGCGGCTCGGGAGTGGAGCAGAGCTGGGAGCAGGCGGTGAGCTGGTACGCCAAGGCCGCCGGCCAGGGGGATCCCCGGGCCATGAACAATCTGGCCTGGTGCTATGAAAACGGCAAGGGCGTGGAGAAGAACATGACCGAGGCGGTCCACCTGCTGGAGGGCGCCGCCATGCGGGACTATCCCCCCGCCGTGTGCCGGCTGGGCCTGTGCTATGAAAACGGCGAGGTGGTAGAGCAGAGCTGGGAGAAGGCCGCCGAGCTCTACCTGAAGTCCGCCAAGCGGGATTACTCCCCCGGCATGTGCAACTACGCCTGGTGCTGTGAGAACGGCAAGGGCGTGGAAAAGGATATCAAGGAGGCCTTCCACTGGTTCAGCGAGGCTGCCTCCAACGACTTCCCCCGGGGCCTGTGCCGGATCGGCCTGTTCTATGAGGAGGGCGACCAGGTGGAGCAGAGCTGGGAGAAGGCGGTGGAGTATTACCGCCGCTCCGCCGAGCAGGGCTACGCTCCCGGCCAGACCAACCTGGGTTGGTGCTGCGAGAACGGCAAGGGCACGCCCCAGAGCTGGGAGGAGGCCGTGAAGTGGTACAAGGCCGCCGCCGAGCAGGGGTATCCCCGGGCCCAGTGCAACCTGGGCTGGTGCTGTGAGTCCGGCCAGGGCATCGAGCAGAGCTGGGAGGAGGCCACCAAGTGGTACCGGGCCGCCGCCGATCAGGGCTACCCCCGGGCCCAGTGCAACCTGGGCTGGTGCTATGAGGCGGGCAAGGGCGTCCCCCAGAGCTGGGAGGAGGCCGTGAAGTGGTACTCCGCCGCCGCCCAGCAGGGCTATCCCCGGGCCCAGTGCAACCTGGGCTGGTGCTGCGAGCGGGGCAAGGGCATCGGGCAGGACTACAAGCGGGCCTTTGAGCTCTACTCCGCCGCCGCGGCCCAGGACTATCCCCCCGCCATGTGCAACCTGGGCGTGTGCTACGAGATGGGCTGGGGCTGCCAGAAGAGCTGGGAGAAGGCCGCCGAGTGGTATCTCAAGGGCGCCGAGGCCGGCGACGACGCCGCCCAGTGCAATCTGGGCTGGTGCTATGAGTCCGGCCAGGGCGTCCCCGAGGACAAGGTCAAGGCCACCGAGTGGTACCGCAGGTCCGCCGAGCAGGGCTATCCCCGGGCCCAGTGCAACCTGGGCTACTGCTACGAGGCGGGCATCGGCGTGGAGAAGTCCATGACCGAGGCCATCTTCTGGTACACCAAGGCCGCCGAGCAGGGCTACCCCCGGGCCCAGTGCAATCTGGCCTACTGCTACGACGAGGGCCTGGGCGTGGAGGTGGACAAGGAGGTTGCCATCCACTGGTATGAGAAGGCCGCCGAGCAAGGCTACGCCAGGGCCTTCTGCAACCTGGGCTATCTCTACGAGATGGGCGAGGGCGTGACCAAGGACGTGAAGAAGGCCGCCGAGCTCTACCTCAAGGGGGCCGAGGGCGGCGACGCCGTGGCCCAGTGCAATCTGGCCTGGTTCTACATGAACGGCACCGGCGTGGAGAAGGACCCGAAGAAGGCCGTGGAGTGGTTCTCCAAGTCCGCCGAGCAGAACAATCCCCGGGCCCTGTACAACATGGGCCTGTGTTACGCCAACGGCGACGGGGTCCAGAAGGACCGGGTGAAGGCCGCCGAGTGGTTCCAGAAGGGTGCGGCTTACGGCCACGCCGGGGCCATGTTCCGGGTGGGCTCCTACTACGAGCAGGGCCTGGGCGGACTGACCAAGGACCTGAACAAGGCCATGGAGTACTACCGGAAGGCGGCGGACAAGGGCGACAAGGCCGCCAAGGAGGCCCTGGAGCGCCTGGGCGGCGGAGCGAAGCCCGCACCCGCGCCCGCTCCCTCCCCCGCGCCTGAGGAGCCGCCCAAGAAGAAGGGGCTCTTCGGCAAGCTGTTCGGGAAATAAAAAGGGCCCGTTGCAAAATGAGTAAAAAAAGAGACGAGAGGTCAGCCCAAAGGGGTTGGCCTCTCGCCCTGTTTG
>CANRFC010000073.1 GCA_947629795.1 uncultured Oscillospiraceae bacterium | reverse complement strand
AAACGACGAGGACCAGCGGAAACCGTCCGCAGCCCCCATTCCACCGAGGAGGAACACCTATGGAACACATTGATCTGCCCGGCCTCTGGACCTGTGAGCTCCCGGGCCAGTCTGGGCCCATCCGTCTGCCCGGCACCCTGGACAAGGGGGGCTTCGGCCACCCCGACGATCCCCTGACCCAGTGGCGGCTGGACGATGCCAGGGCCATCGGCCTCTGGCGGGAGGGGGAGCCCATCACCACCCGCCTGACCCGGAAACACACCTACCAGGGCCCCGCCCAATTCACCCGGCAGCTCACCTGGACCGTCCCGGCGGGGAAGCGGGTGTTCCTGGAGTGCGAGCGGTCCCGGCAGCTGCGGCTGGCCGTCAACGGCCGGGAGGTGCCGCCCTGTTCGCCCCGGTCCCTCAGCACCCCCTGGGCGTTCGAGATCACGGGGGCCGTGACGGGCCGGGACACCTTCGTCCTGACCTGTGACAACTCCTACCCCGGCTGGCCCAAGGCGGCCATCCTCCGCTCCTCCGCCGCCACGGACGAGAGCCAGACCAACTGGAACGGCCTCCTGGGCTATCTGCGGCTGCGGGTGGAGGAACGGAATTTTATCCATCAGGTCCGCGCCTACCCCCACGGGGGCAGGCTGGACGTATGCGTGGCGCTGGATATGGCAGAGGCGGGGGAGCTGACGTTGACCGTCACTTCGCCCTCCCTGGCGGAGGATGCGATTATCTCCGGCAGTCTCCCCGTAGGCCGGACGGAGCTGTGGGCCAGGGACCTGCCGCTGCGCCCCGGCGTCCGTCGGTGGGACGAGGGGGAGGGAAACCTGTATCCCCTGACGGTCTCCGCCCCCGGACTGGACAGCCGCACGGTCCGGTTCGGCGTCCGGGACTTCCGGGCGGAGGGTGGCTTTCTGACCCTCAACGGCCGCCGGTTCTTTCTCAGGGGAGAGGCCAACTGCGCGATATTCCCGGAGACGGGGTATCCGCCCATGGACGCGGAGAGCTGGCGGGAGATTTTGCTGCGGTACCGGGCCTACGGCGTCAACTGTATGCGGTTCCACAGCCACTGCCCGCCGGAGGCCGCGTTCGAGGCCGCCGACGGGCTGGGGATGCTGATGCAGCCGGAGCTATCCCACTGGGACCCGGCGGATGCCTTTGAGGCGGCGGAGAGCCGGGACTACTACCGGGAGGAGCTGCTGGGCGTGCTGAACATGCTGGCCAACCACCCCTCCTTTGTGATGCTGACCCTGGGCAACGAGCTGCACCCCGGCGAGGCGGGGACAGCCTACGCGGCGGCCCTCGTGGCGGAGGCCCGAAAACTGGACCTCACCCGACTCTACGCCAACGGGTCCAACACCCACTATGGCCGCCGGGGCAGCGACTTGGCAAATGACTTCCACACCTCCGGCTCCTACCGGGGCCGCTACCTCCGGGCCATCTACGGCGGCATGAAGGGGTGGCTCAACGAGCAGTACCCGGACCTCCGCGCGGACTACGCCCCGGCCCTGGCCGCCCTCCGGCAGGAGAGCGAACAGCCGGTGTTCTCCTTCGAGGTGGGCCAGTACGAGGTCCTGCCGGACTTCCGGGAGCTGGACGCCTTCCGGGGCGTCACCGACCCCGCCAACTATCGGGCTGTCCGGGACCGGGCGGCGGCGCGGGAAATGCTGGCGGACTGGGAGAAGCGGGTGGAGGCCACCGGGGAGCTGGCCTTGCTTTGCTACTTGGCGGAGATAGAGGCCGCCCTGCGGACCGAGGGCATGAGCGGCATCTCCCTCCTGGGCCTCCAGGATTTCCACGGCCAGGGCACGGCTCTGATTGGCATGATGAACACCCACCTGGAACCCAAACCCTACGATTTTGCCCAGCCGGAGAAGTTCCGGGCTTTCTTCCGGGACGTGCTGCCTCTGGTGCTCCTGCCCCGCTTCACCTACACCGCCGGCGAGACATTCACCGCCCGGGTGCGGCTGGCCAACTATGGAAAGCGGGACTTGACGGGCGTGCCCGCCTGGTCCCTGACGGGGGAGGGGGTGGCCGCGGAAGGGACTTTCCCTGCGGTCGCGGCCCCGGCGGGCGGCCTCACGGACCTGGGGACGATCTCCGTGAGGCTGGACGCTTCCAAAGCCGCCCGCCTGACGTTGACCGTCACCTTCTGCGGCTTTGAGAACCGATACCCTATCTGGGTCTACCCGGATGAGACGCCAGTCTGTCCTGAAAATGTCTACGAGTGCCGGAGCCTTGACGAGGCGGCCCTGGCCGTCCTCCGGGACGGGGGCCGGGTCTACCTGTCGCCGCCCGCCACGGCGGGGGCCATGCCTGGGTCTGTCCAGTGCCATTTCAGCCCGGACTTCTGGTCCGTGGGCAGCTTCTCCCAGCAGGAGGGCACCATGGGCCAGTTCATCGACAAGGGCCATCCCATCTTCCGGGACTTCCCCACGGACTTCCACACCGACTGGCAGTGGTGGCCTATGGCAAACCAGCGGGCCGTCCTCCTGCCGGAGGGGTGCAAGCCCATCATCGCGGAGCTGGACAGCTACGCCTACCTACGCCCCCTGGCCCAGCTGGCGGAGTTCCGGTGCGGCGGCGGAAGGCTGTTCCTGTCCTCCCTGGGCCTCCAGAACCTCCAGCAGTACCCCGAGGCTCGGGCTCTCCAGCGATCCATCTACCGCTACCTGGCCTCGGACGACTTTGACCCGGACCGGGAGATCAGCCCGGAGGCGCTTTGGCGGCGGTGTGAAAATTCCTTCTGATCCTCTTGCAAGGAAGAATCAAAACCTCAACAGCAGGACCCAGTCTGTGCCGCCGGCCATTTTTTCCGGCGGAGTGAAGACCACCTCGGCGCTGGCATCCACATCGAATGGCTCGCCAAACGCGCCTGTCGCGGGATCGAACCACCTTGCGGACGCCTTTTTGTCCCGGAGATCAAGGGCAAACTCCTTGCCGGAGAACGTATAGCAGAGAATATAGTCCGGCCCCTCAAAGACGCTGACGCGGTCATATCTTTCCTTCTGCCCCCAGGCGAGACGCGCCTCGTTGGGCTGGCCCGCGGTGAAGTCCACGCCTGTCATAAGGTCTTTCAGATATCCCATCTGGAAAGCTCCCGGGTGGTCCATGGCGTCCCGCCAGTGGTCGATGACGCCGTAGAAGCCGGGGCCCTGCTCGGGCCGGTAGAACTGGATGATGGCATTGTGGCCGTAAGTGTGGCCCATGGCCCCCTCCAGCACAGACCAGTAGGCATACCGGCGCACATCGCCGGCCTGCCACAGAGGCTGGGTGGGATCGTGGAGGCCCTGGCGGATGCGCTCATAGGAGGGCTCCCCGTCCACCGTGGGCTTTGGGGGCTCCAGGGAGAGGTCCCGGCGGACGTAGCGCCAGTTGTCCTCCCCAAACCAGTATTTGTTTTTCGCCGGGTCGTCCCAGCTGGTCATCTTCACCTGGTCGTACCTACGGTGGCCGGACTGGAACATATTGAAGTCCAGCCAGGGCTCCCTGTGGAACCAGTCCGAGGACGAGGTCCGGCCAAA
>CANRFC010000072.1 GCA_947629795.1 uncultured Oscillospiraceae bacterium | reverse complement strand
TTACCGTCCACAAAAGACACGGAGTTGATTACAAAGTGATTGTGATAGTGACCCGTGTTACAGTGGGTTGCTACCACAACTTCAAACCGGTCACCCCAGAGCTCCTCAGCCAACTTTACACCGATTGTATGGGCGATTTCAGCCGTAACCTCTTCTGCCTTAAATGACTGGTAGCCGTGGTAGCAGGTACGACCGTCGAGCTTGCCCATTTGTCGTTTCGTAGCAATAAACTCTTGGGCGGCGGATTCTTCACTGAGAAGATTGACACAGGACACATAACTGCGCCGCTCAGTCTTAATCTCATCAGCGGCGTATTCAACAACTCCCTCTATGGCATGGAGGGCTGATAGCTCATTATAGGAGCCCTCCTGGGTCTTTTCCGGGTTCCGGGCATAGGCTATCACCTTGTCCACTCGGCCTTTAATGGGCCAGATAGCGGTGACAGCCATTATTCAGAAGTATAGGCATCCTGGATGCTCTTAGCGGCTTGCCGTACATCGGCGAAAACCTTTCTCATTTCCGGTACATCGAGCAATCCGATGGAATTAGCTTTTTTTAGAACCTCGTTGAGATTATAGCCGATCCGCTTTAACTCTCTGAGCATTAGCATACAGTCAATGGACGGGGCCTCTTTCACTACCGCCTCGTTGAGAATGCGGCGACAGTAACCCTCACGGGACAATCCAGCCTTGCGGGATTTTTTGGTGAGGGTTTCGAGTTCATCCCTTGTAAAGCGAATCTTCATTTCAAGTGTTCTCTTCAAATTACATCATCCTTTCTGCGGGGTCATAGGGGCGGCAGGCCCCTGTCAAGCTGAATTGTGGCCCCACAATTCGTTGCTTGCTAAGACAGAGCCACCGCCTCTGGGCGCTGGATGTGGTCACTCAGCACGGCTTTGTCTGGGTCGTGCTTGGGCATCCCGTAGCGTTCACTGTTGGCGGGCCCTTCCATGATTGGGGGGGTAATACTACCCCCAGCACATGACCATTTGACATTCGAGGGGGGTAATACTACCCCCCGGAACAGAGGGGGCGGGAGAGTCTTATCTACGTTTTGAAGAATGCCAAGAAATCACTTACCGCCTGGTTGCTGTCGTCCGCTGGGGACGATTCGACTTCTATGGGAGCCGTATTCAGAGGCACTTGCTGAGACAGACATTCAGTGATGGTGCTTTTTACAGCCTCGATCAGCTTATCATCCCTTCGGTTTTCTTGCAGATAGGCCAAAACCGCAACAACCACGGCCTCTGTTGTGGACGCTCCAGCGCTTTCAAGGTAATTCAGGACTTTGGCGTGGGATCTGTTCTCAGGATTGAGATAGAGATTGATTTTCTTGGCCCTCACCGCAAGTCCCCCTTATTTTAGCGACATCGCAGCCAGGGCCTCATAACCCTTGGCGTTGGCGTGAAGGTCGTTGTTGATGGTCACCCGCTTGGCGTCATAGTCTCCAAAGTTCTGGATCAGGCAGCTACCGCCGCCCATGACATAGAGCTTCATGGTACGGGGGTCGTAGCCGTCCTCTCTCATACGGCGGAAGAGCCCATCGGTGTAGGTCCTTGCCGCATTGACCAGCGTACTCAGGTACTCGCTGTCAATCTCGTCCGTCCCTTTGCGGATGATCCGCTCAATGATGGAGTCATCCACCTTGGCACCGGCGTGTTCGTTGGCAAGGGCCAGCCGCATGGCGATGGCGCAGTCTTTCACGCCGCAAGCCTCCGTTACCATGGTGGTGGGGTCCGGCTTCCGGTCAACCACTCGCAGGAGATTGACCGTGCCGTTGCCAATGTCGGCAATCATATTGACGCCCTTGAACTCCTGGAGCCGGGAGGCGATGGCGGCAAAGCTCTGGGGAAAGACCTCAGCGCCCACAAACTCCACAGAGTAGTCAATGCCCCTGAAGGTGAATTGGGCCGACTGGTTCTGCATGAGATACGCATTGAACGCCTCCTGTTGGTCCATCACCCAGGACAGGGGCAGACCTGCCGCAAGGAAGACCTTGGCGCTGGTGCGCCGCTGTGTGTAAAGCTCCCGACCGATGGCGGCAAGGGTCATCAAGTAGTAGTCGCTATCACTGACTTTGAGATTGCGGTACTCCTTATGCCCCTGTCCAATGGTGTAGTAGCGGCCCTCATAGACCAGAAGGTTCTCGGTGAAGTAGGGCTTTTTATCATGGGCCGTGATACCTGTAGGGAAGGCGCAACTGGCGGTTTTGATGTTACCGTAGCCGTGATCGACACCTATGACGGCTACTTCTCCTCGAATTAGCATGGCAACCTCCTTATCGCTCCTGGGCCTTGTCCTTGGGCTTGAACGGGATCGCTTCGATTTCACCGTTAACCCGGACAAAGTTCTCCGGGAGAAGGTATTTATCCTTGTATCGCTGCGCCTGTTCAGGAGTCAGACTACTGAACTTTTCCCCGGAGCAGTCGCAGATGAAACAGGTGCCGGCAATGATGTCCAAGATCTCCCGACCGGGCTCCTTGATATAGCACCGCTCGATTTCCCAACCGTCTTTGCCGCCGTGTTCAGCCTTCATATACCAGTCCAGACGAACCCCTGAGTCCGTCCCGTCCAGAGAGGAAGCGAAGATAGAATAGCCGCCCATACCGGGTCTGAACGCTTTATTGTTACTGCTGACCACATAGGTTCTGGCAGCTTCGGAGTATTTTTGAGTAAAGCTGTCCTCAGTGAAGACGATATAGCCGACCATGTGGTTTTTGCCTGTACCCTCAGCATCTCGAAATCTCTTTTTCATCTCAGAGTAAGGCATCTCTTCGATGGTATCTTCCTCCCGGATGGCCCGATTCAGAGGAAGGCCATTTATCTTGCTCTCTTCGTTACAGATGACACAGACTTGTTCCTCAAAGGGATACATGGCCTCAATATCGCCGCCGACCACTCGCTGCATCCCATGGAGGGAACGGTCGATATCGGCTATACGGGCCTGCTTACCGGGCTCCAGCAGCACGACACGTATGGTATCAGCTTTGACCCGCTGTGTGAGTTCAGGCTGAAAGGGCACTTCGGCAAAGCCAAAGCGGTCACAGTAATGGAAGGTGGACCGGCCATCCTCGCCAATCACCTCTACGACATCGGAAATCGAGAGGGAGCGCCCAGTAAAGTCTACGGGATGGTTCGTATTAAAGAGCAAAAAGACATCTTCCAGACTACCGCAGTCCACCACGCCCTCATAAGTCTTATCGTAGATGCTGCTGTCGATGGCTTTCCCGCCTGTCAGGGTCTGAACATCCGCTAAACTTTCAAAGGCCAGATTGTTCTCATCCCTGTCGGGGTTGATCTGATAGATTTTGATATTCATTGCTTATCTCCCTTCTGAACGATCCCTGGAGGGAGCCGTCTTAGATTTTGATAACGGATTCCGCTTGAGCAGATACTCGTTGACATCCTTGCCGTCTGGGGCTGGGAGGTCAAGCACCTGGTACTTGCCACTGAGTAAAGCCTGCAATCCCGCCGTTGCTGATCTGCCCACTTCGTCATTGTCGAGATGCAGCAGTATGGCCTTGACCTCCCTGTGGTGTTCCAGGAAGGTGCCCAAGGCCATCGGCAGTTTCATGTCTTGCTTATTCTTGTAGACCCCTGCCAGAGAGAGAAGAGGGGCCTCTTCCCAGTCCCTACCAGTCATTTTCAGCAAAGTAGCATAGCTCAAAGCGTCAATGGCACATTCAAAGAGGTGGACGCTCTGGGCGCTGTCACT
>CANRFC010000071.1 GCA_947629795.1 uncultured Oscillospiraceae bacterium | reverse complement strand
TCGGCAGGAAAGCTCCGGTGGCCCAGAACTTCCGGAGAGGTGAAGACTATGGATGAGGCTACTTTTCAGGCTACTGTTATAAGGTGCTCACCGGACAGTCAGAGCTTGTACAGCAAGTCTCCACAGGTAGATCTTTTTTGACGAAAACCGAAAAAAATGTTTCTGATACAATGGAGTTGTAGGTTTTGGGCTGGTAAATTGTAGGTCAGAAGCAGGGGGGGTCAGGGGGGGCGCAGCCCCCCCTGGCCTGGAAGATAAGGAACCGAAGCCATCCCGTGAGGGCCGGTACCTGTGGCAGATTTCCACCTCCCAGCCCCCGCAGGGTCCCTCCCCGAGGGGAGGGAAAATTTCCATGGATTTCCAATTTAGTTTTCCCAGAAACTTCCTTCCGCTTCCCGCTTTCTCCTCTGCACTTCTTCCTTTTTCGGCTCCATCGCCCTTGCCACTCATAAAGGTTGGGCAGAGCACTGGCCTCCTTCTCTCGCAGAGGGTTCGTCACTTTAAACATTGCACTTCACCTACCACTTCACTATCCTTGCCTTCGCATTCATGCAAAGAGCAGGGAGGAAAGGCAAATGGTTCCAATGATAGACGTTCTGAAGATGAGATATCTCTATTACGATAAGTCGTACACATTCGCGGCTATCGCCAGAGAGATGGGCTGTGACTATCGTACTGTAAAGTATTGGGTTCTGAAAGAGGATTTCTCTCCGGAGATGCCCATGCCCGCACCGCGCCCTTCCAAGATCGATCCATACAAACCCTTCATTGACAATATCCTCGAGCAGGACCGGCAGGTCCGCTTCCACAAACAGCGCCACACCTCTCTGCGTATTTTTGAGAGGCTGAAGAAGGAGACTGATTTCGATGGAAGCTACTCCATCGTCAACCGCTACGTGAGAAACGCGAAGGCCAGGCTTGGAATGGACCCGAAGGAGGCATATATCCCCCTCATCCATCCCGCAGGAACTGCTCAATGCGATTTTGGCGAAGCCGAGTACATTGAGAACGGTGTGAGTGTTCTCGGCCGGTACGTGGTCCTCTGCTTCCCGCAGAGCAACGCCAGATTCCTCCAGATCTGTCCGGGAGAGAATCTTGAATGCCTCCTTGAGGGACTCCAGAACATTTTCCGGTACATTGGAGGTGTCCCCACAGAAATCTGGTTTGACAATGCATCCGCCATTGTCAAAAACATCCTGCACGATGGTCAGCGGGACGTTACAGAGCGCTTTTCTCAGTTCCAGGCCCACTACGGCTTCAAGGCAGTGTATATGAACCCGGCTTCTGGGAACGAAAAAGGGGCGGTTGAGCGCGCCGTTGCTTATCTACGTAACTGGCTCCTGGTTCCTGTACCGAGCTTCAAGGACTTTGATGAGGAGAACCGCCTCCTTCTGGAGAAGTGCACGGGGATGCTCTCCAACATTCACTACAAGCACGAAGTTCCCATTAGCGAACTCTATGCTGATGATGAGAAGGCAATGCTCTCCCTGAACCCGCACGACTTTGACACGGCTCGTTATGTAGTCTGCCGGACAGACAAGTACGGGAAGCTGGTTCTTGATTCCCAGTACACCTATTCTGCATCCCCTGCCGTCAATGCCTCCACGGTAAAGCTCCGGGTAACTGCTCGTGAAGTGGTCATCTACGATGAGGAAGGGCATGAGGTAGTCCGGCACCGGCGACTGTACGGTCCGAAGGCGGAATCCATGAACTGGGCTCCATACCTGAAGTTCATAGCACGGAAGCCTCGTGCTCTGCTCAACAGCGGCCTGTTTCAGATGCTGCCGGAAGATATCCAGAACTTTGCGAAGTCCTGCACCAACACACAACGTGGCAGGCTTATGCAGATGCTCTCTGACCTCACGGACAAGGGCGGTTTCGACCAGGCAGTCCGCACCTTGCAGGTTGGAATTCAGTTCAATGCAACGGATCCGGACAGCCTGAAGGCCCTTTACCGCCGGATGTACTCCGATATTCCGGTACTGCCGGACATTGACTTCACGGGGACCAGGATCCCACAGGTGCCTCACATCCCCACAAACACTGATCTGGCAATGCTGGACCAGGCATTACGTCAGGGAGGAACCAGCAAACATGACTAAGACTTTGGAAAATATTACACAGTGCTGCAAAAAACTGCGTCTGTCCAGCAACCTTGCCGATGTTGCTGCCAGGCTGGGAGGGCGCTCCAACCAGGAGTACCTCCTGAAGGTACTCACCGAAGAGGTGAACTACCGTTACGCCTGTCGTATTAACAAGTATATTACTACTGCAGGTTTTCCGCGGCTGTACGAGCCTGCGGGTTTCAGGCCTGATGAGGTCATTTTTCCCGATAATGTATCATTAGACGACCTGTTCAGCCTCAAATTCTACGAAAGTGGCCGGAATGTGATTATGTATGGTGCAACTGGCACGGGCAAAACCATGCTCTCGATCCTGCTCGGCACAGAAGCATGCAAACATGGTATCCAGGTCAGGTTCTTCCGTACCGCTGCCTTGATAAACCAGCTTGCGGAGAGTCAACAGAACCACACACTGTCTGTTCTGAAGAAGAAACTGGATTCAGCCCGGATTCTGATTCTGGATGAGTTTGGGTACGTCCCCTACGACCGCAATGGGGCTCAGCTCCTGTTTGACTACATTAGTGAAGTACATGAGGCCAAGTCAATTATTCTGAATACGAATTTAGAGTTTGCACAGTGGTCTAATGTACTTTATGATACGAATATGACTACTGCATTCATTGGACGGCTGACCCATCATGCGGATATTATCCTCTTCCCTGGAAGCAACAACCGCCTCAAGGAATCTGGACTCTTTGAGGCATATTCCAAGGTTGCGGCTATACATGCCAGCCAGGACGCAACCTCTGCCTGAGGCAGCACATTACAGTGCCAGGAGTACATTGAACAGCATGGAAAAACTTATTTTAGACCTCTTCTGGCCTCCCTAACTGCCTGTAACCCCGGTATGATCCCATCCGAGGTCCGACAGGGCAATCCGGGGGCAGCAGACCCTGTAAGACGGCCTCTGAGACCTCCGGGACGTGGTCATGACCCCTCTGAAGAGTGCAGGCCCGGTCTCCGGACCCTCCTCAGGCCCTTTTGCCGGCCGGATCCGCCTCAGGCAGCGTCTCTGCGGGTTCCGATGAAGCGGTCCTGAGGTGGCCAGGGATACGAAACAAAGAAAAGCTGTTATTCCCTTTATCTAATTTGCATAAAATATTCAAAAAAGTTTATATATCTCCAATTTTTTATAGAATACAAGCAAAAAGAATACATAAAAGTGCAAATTCTTATTAGCGACGACCCTTAAAGGCGGTAAGTTCCAGCTCCAACAATTTAAGCGCCTACGATGCAGTTTTGACCTGCAAACCTGTTGGCCAGAAAGTCGTTAGCGTTTCCTTGTAGGTTCCCATACGCCTAAAAAGTTTGCATTTGCTCTCTTGGATGCCTTCCGCAATTTCCAGTTTCAGTGGTTCCTCGTTAGCAATTCCCCCTAATTCCGGAGCGTGGAAGGCCCTTCCAGATTTTCCATACGGGCGTTGGGCGCTTTTCCTAAATCTGGCCTTGGAGAGCTGGAAGAAATTCGTCGCCTATGACCTACAAAAACCGGTTGAAAAAAACAACCACCCATCCTGGGAAACACGTCCTGCATGACTCCGGATGGTCTTACTTCAAAATGTGCCGACCTGTATGTTTGGCTGCCTGGCTAAAGATAATAAACAGCCTGATTCGTTTTCAGAACAGCAAAAAAACATCAGTTTCCTGAACGTTTTCCTTCCGAATCTCCGAGCCTGGTCCAGCCCGCACCGTCGGGGAACTGGACGCGTTTCGTCCTGGAAGGTATGAGATACGAAGGAATGTGCACACTGTAGGACGGAGGTGTTGTCCGATG
>CANRFC010000070.1 GCA_947629795.1 uncultured Oscillospiraceae bacterium | reverse complement strand
GAACTGTTTGGAACTACTGATGTTGGCCTCGATGATGCGGTTTTCTACGAGATAAACCACGAGGCATTTGATAACATTGACGCCTATCGCTCGATTTGAGTTGGAAACGTACAGATGATAAAGGAGCCTGAACAGTATGGCGGTTGCCACGACTTATCAGATAACTGAATATGGCTCTTTTGTATCCGGGAAAGAAGTTCCGGGCTGTATTACTCTGCCTGAAAACACCTTTACCCAGCTTGAAGCGTTCTTATTGGCGAACCGCAATCGTGATACAGACGCTTTGGAGCTCATGGGCATTTCTGCCCGTAAGGGTGTCGGAAAAATCATTACAGCCAGGAATTATATTGGCCTTATTGCGATGAACGATGGAACGACCATTGAGATACTTCCCAAGGTCCATTCAAAGGTCGAAGGCAGTGTTAAAAGCCTTGTTATTGATATGCTGAAAGCGTTGAGGACATCGCCATATAAGGCACTCCAGTCGTGCCATGTCGATGTGGACAAGATGGCGCTATTTGAAATCTTTATAAGAATGTTCATTGACGAGGCGTTCCGCCTTGTAAAGCACGGCTTAAAGTCCAACTATGAGACGATCCAGGCCAATGAGGGAGTTGTAAAGGGCAAGCTGGTTTTCAATGAGCAGATCAAGAGGAACTATGCACATAGAGAGCGAGCCTATGTGGAGTATGATGAGTTTAATCATAACCGGGTTGAGAACAAACTCATTAAATCTACCTTGCTCTATCTCTACCGAAAAACCACATCAAGCAAGAACAAGACCGACCTTAAAACCCTTTTAAGCGCATTTTCTGAGGTTGACCAGTCCTCAGACTTCAAGAGCGATTTTGGCAAATGTGTTCCAGATCGCAACATGAAGGACTATGAAGCGGTCCTGGTATGGTGTAAGATACTCCTCTCTGGACAGGGCTTCACCTCATTTGAGGGGACCGAGATTGCCTACGCTCTTCTGTTCCCAATGGAAACTCTCTTTGAAAGCTACATTGCGTCGATAATGAGAAAAGTATTCCCAGAACGAGAGTTTTCCGTATCAGCCCAAGATCAGAAATATCATCTTTTCGATTCTCCGGGTAAGCGCTTCCTTATGAGACCGGACCTTGTAGTAACTCGAAAGAGTGATGGCGTGATTTTTGTGATGGATACCAAGTGGAAGCTCTTATCAGCGAATAAGCCGAACTACGGTATTTCACAGCCAGATATGTACCAGATGTACGCATATCAAAAGAAATATGGAGCGGAGGACATCACCTTGCTTTATCCATTGACAGCGGATGTCCCTGCCAATGACGAGATTGTATTCCGCTCAAAGGACGGAGTGACGGTGCGGATCGAGTTTATCGACCTATTCCGTACAAAAGAAAGCCTCACCCAGCTATTAGGGCGGCTGAGAAAACTAACAATCGAAGAATAGCGGGAGGCGGGTGCATAAATGATGGACAGGAATAGCTGGCTCGTTGACCGCCAAAACAAAGCGTTCATGGACGAGCTTCTCCAAATGATCGAGACCGCTAAGGACATGGACGAAGTAAGGGAGCATCTTGCCGCTGCCTTAAACAGTGCAAAGTCTACCGACGCCCAACAGGATCGTGAGCTGTACCTGTTTGAGAAAGAAAAGAGCTGCGAGGTGTTTGCCTCCGATGAAGTGGTCTACTTGAAGCCACTTGATGAGACTGTCAGAGAACCGTTCCTTTCAATTATAGAGGGCAACTCAACCTTCCCACAGGCATTTGAGTTTGAGGACTATAAGGATAGCGTGTGGCAATCGCATTTCAAGGAAGGGGTTTTCTACTGTTCCGTCTATAAAGCACAGAGCAATGAGTTTGTGGGATATTGTGGGATCAAGGGCACCGGCACAGAAAAGTGGGAGCTTGCCATAGAATTGCTGCCGGCTTCCCAGGGCCAGGGCATTGGGCGACACGCCTTAGAACTCCTGATGACCGGCCTTGCCGACAGTGCTGGGCAGCACCTTTTCCTTGCGAAGGTTGACCCCGATAATGAGCATAGCCAGAAATTGATGGAGAAACTGCGTGGTATTCCGTCAGGGGTCGAGAAGTACATTATCACGGACGATAAACTGATCCAGGAAATCGAAGAGGAATGTGCTGACGAGATTGATGATAGGCTTCGTTCCTTGGCTGATAAGTTCCAGGTTAGACCTGAAGCCCTGCTATGCCATATCCTCGTCTACACCTTTGAACGCTGACTCAATAATCTAAAGGGGGCACAATGATGATTAAGAACTCTTCCGAACACGGTAATGCTGTCTTTCATATCGCACTGAAGCCTGAAGGAACTCTCCAGCCAATTATCAATGTGCCGCTGTTGTGGTCAGATAAGGAAATGATTAAAAAACTCCTGAATACGACTGCTTTGGGAATACACGATGTGGAATCCCCGACCGGTGAGAAATATATGTTTGTCTTTGATGGCACGACCCAACGGCCCTACCCCAGCGTCATGATCTTCAAGTTCCGGCCAGAGGGTAACGACAGCTTACTCATAGATGTAGCGCAAGACGACTTTCCCGCCATTGAATTTGCGGTGGAGAATTACTTGAAGTAAATGTGATGGGCTCCAGCTTATACGGAATCAAGCGTTACCTTCAATGACTGGAGGCAAATATGTTTGGAAAGAGGAAAGTGCTCAGGGAGGACTTGCCGGCTATCGACATTACGAAAAAGCCGGTAAGAGGGCTATTCGGCAGGAAAAAATATGTTCATACCACCAAGAAGGAACAACGACAAATCAAGAAGACACTCATGGAGAAATATCCAGATAGGTACTATGTGGATGACTTGAAAGAGTGGAACTCCATTAGCCCAGCGGAAATGGAGCTCAGGTGGATCGACGAATTTGAGGCATTTGACGCCTTCTTTTCTGATTGACACAGGGTTTTGAGTATGATTGAGGTGACAGATAAAGTACAATAAGTTGCGCAAATTGAGAAAATAAAAGGACAAGGTTTGCAATCTCTGGTAGAATGAAGTCGTGACACACCATTCGAAAGGAGAAAGCAAACCATGTCCGAGAAAATTGTACAACTGAATGAGGAAGTAATCAAGGGGCAAATCAAAGAACTGGTGCGGGGGAGCGTGGAAGAGACGCTGAACGAGCTGTTGGACGCCGAGGCGGAAAAACTGACCCAGGCGGCCCGCTATGAGCGCAGCGAGCAGCGCCAGGGCTATCGCAGCGGCCACTACAGCCGGAACCTCACCACCACCTCCGGGGATGTGACGCTGAAAGTGCCGCGTCTAAAGGGCGTGACCTTCGAGACCGCCATCATAGAGCGGTACCGCCGGCGGGAGAGCAGTGTGGAAGAAGCGCTGATCGAAATGTATCTGGCAGGAGTGTCCGTGCGCCGTGTGGAGGACATCACGGAGGCCCTGTGGGGCAGTAAGGTATCCCCGGCCACGATCAGTGAGCTGAACAAGAAAGCATACGTCCATATCGAGGACTGGCGGAATCGCCCTCTGCAGGGCGGACGCTATCCCTACGTCTATGTGGACGGCATCTACCTGCGCCGAAACTGGGGCGGGGAGTTTGAAAATGTGGCTATCCTGGTGGCGATTGCGGTGAATGAGGACGGATACCGTGAAGTTCTGGGCGCCGCGGAGGGGATGAAGGAGGATAAGGCCAGCTGGGTGAGTTTTTTCCAGTGGCTGCGAGGCCGGGGCCTGGACGGCGTGAAACTGGTGGTGGGCGACAAGTGCCTGGGGATGCTGGAGGCAGTGGGTGAAGTGTTCCCCGACGCCAAATATCAGCGCTGTACGGTCCACTTTTACCGTAATGTGTTCTCCGTAACCCCTCGCTCTAAGATGAAGCTGGTGTCCAAGATGCTCAAGGCGATCCACGCCCAGGAGAGCAAGCGGGCGGCCAGGGAGAAAGCCAG
>CANRFC010000069.1 GCA_947629795.1 uncultured Oscillospiraceae bacterium | reverse complement strand
GTTGGTGAAAAAAACGAGTCCTTGGGGGAACATTCCCCACCATAAAAAATCTCTTTTGAAAGGAGAACGACAAATGAACAAGACAAAAGGCAAGAAAATTTTGTCCCTTGTGCTGACGCTCTGCATGGTGCTGTCGCTTTTGCCGGGAACGGCGTTCGCGACTACTTATGAAATAAGCGAATTAGCCAGTAAACTATCAGCAGAAGAGGTAGACGACAATACCGTAAGGCTCAAGACAGATGTAACAGTTAATGATGCAAACATCGTTGTTAAGGGCAATGTCACTCTTGACCTGAACGGCAAGACGCTGACTTTTGAACAGGGAGAAGATGGCACGGACTATCTTCTCGCTTGCGGCCCTACCGATGGTGGGGAAGAAAGCACTCTGACCATCATTGACAGTGGCGGAAATGGCAAGATCACTTCCGCCACCGGTAAGGTTCTCCAGGCTCAAAATAAATCCACCATCAAAATCCAAGGCGGTACGTTTGAGCGCACTGGCGGGACAAATGAGAAATCTGCGGAACCCGCAGTCGTCGCGATGGGCGGCTCCAAACTGGAAATGACTGACGGCACCATCATCGGTTTTGAAATCGGTCTGCAGACCCAGGATAAGGACACGAAAGTTACCGTCACCGGCGGCACGATCAAGAGTACCGACTCCACCGGCGCCGCCGCCGTCGCTGTGACCGACGGCAGCACCTTTGAGATGAGCGACGGCATCATCGAGTCGGCCGGCCAGGGCCTGAGCGTTGGTAAAACTTCTGATGGCGAGACGGAAGACGCTTCCAAAGCGACGATCAAGGGCAACGCCAAGCTCAACTGCACTGAGATTGCTGGCATCGGCGAGGTGCAGGTCGCCGACAACGGCGAACTGACCATCGAGGACAACGCCGAGATCACCGGCGGCATCGCTGTGTTCAATTTGGGCAAGCTGACTGTGAATGGCGGCTCCATCACCTCTAATGAGGGCTTCGGCATCTCCACCAACGGCAGCGAGAGCAAGCAATCGGTGATCAACATCACCGGCGGCACCATTACCGGCGCCGATGACGCCTGCGGCGTGTACCTGCCCGCCGGCAACCTGACCGTCAGCGGCGAAAAGACCGCCATCAGCGGCGGCTCCGGCATCGTGGTACGCGGCGGCCAGCTGACCGTGAATGGCGGCACCATCGAATCCACCGGCTCCGGCGACATCATCGTGGGCGACGCGAAGCAGGACACCGATCGGTATGCCATCCCCGCGGCCGGTATCACCATAGACGAGCATAGTAGCTACAATACGAACTGGAAGGTCGAGGTCTCCGGCGAGGGCGCAGTCATCAAAGGTGATCCCACCATCACTTACACCAATACGGGCGAGCCCGGCACGGCTGGGAAGGACAAGATCGTAATCTCCGGCGGTACCTTCACGGGCGGCAACGTCGCGGCTGACATCACGCCCTACCTGGCCGATGGGAAAGCCGTCAGCTCGGACGGCGAGGTCATCGACGGCGCTGGTCTGCTGGAGATCGGTCTGGCTCCCGCGAAGGATGCCAGCAAGACAGACGGTATCGAGAATCCTCTTACGGGCGCTAAGGTCGTGTCTACCGTCGACTCTGACAAGACCACCTACAATGTCAAGATCATCGCCGACAAGGTCATGTTCCATGAGAACGCCGATCAGTCCCCCCAGGGCGGCTACTGGATCGGTATCGCTATCAAGTCCCCCTACGAAGATGCGACAAAGGTTCTGGACAGCTGGGATGGGGAGTATCATGACCTTGATACAATTTCCGACAAGGAAGGCAAATATTACACCGTGTACTATCCTGCCGAGCAGTACAAGGATGATTCCTTCAAAATCGCCTTCTACAATGACGGCGGTGTGGCACTCAGCCCCACGTACACCATCAACGTGGATCTGAGCGGCGTAACCATCGACCCCGTTGAGCTGACGAGCGCCAACTTCACCTATAACGTGGACGTAAACGTGGTAAGCGACTGCGACGAGGAGACCATGTGGATCCAGACCGAGGGTGGAAACCTGGCGAAAGGCAAATACATGGTCGTAGTCACCTCCCCGGACGGCACGTCCAAGGCGTTTGGCTATGCCAAGCCCGACGGCAGCCCGGAGTGGACCAAGCTCTCTTGGAGCTATCTCAACAAGACTCAAACCGGCGGTGCGGGCATCGATCCCGGCACCTATGAGGTCGCTCTGTACACCTACACCGGCCAGGGTTATATCACCACGGACAACCAGGAGGTCCAGATCGACACCAGAGCCGGTACCGCTACGATTGGCGGAGATACTGTGTACCAGGTCAAGCAGGTCGGTGCCGCCCAGACCGTCAACGTGATCGACAGCATCGACACCGTTACGGTCAAGGAGGCCAAGGGCAGCACCGGAGATACCGCCATCGTCAACGTCGAGGCCGCTGTCGATGACCACACCATCAACATCACCGGCAGCGCGGCCAACCTGGGCACGGACGAGAACATCCAGGTCACGCTGAGCCTGGCCAACGCCACCGACGCCACCGCCGGCACCGTCGTGGTGAAGATCGCGAAGAACGGCGACGATTGGACGAATCCCACCATCACCATTGAAAAAGCAGGTACGGACCTGCCCTATAGCGGCGCTACCTTCAATCTGCTGACGAAGGGCGATCCATTCATCATCAAGTCGGCGATCGAGGTCGCGGAGCTGAGCGTCCAGGCCGGTGCTTCCACCGTTGCTGCTTCGGAGAACATCGACGTGCTCCAGCGGGAGACTGTTGCAAATGCTGTCACGAACACGAAGGAGAAGGAAGGCAGCACCACTCTTACGGAAACGGCCGCCAGCGTCGCCGTCACCGAGAGCGCGAAGACTGATACGTTCGATGCCACGGTTAAAGCGGCCGAAGAGGGTACCGATAAAACTAAGATTAAGCTCGGAAGTGCCAGCGAGCCTACCTATATTGTTGTGCCCCATCTGGACATTGTTGCAACAGAGTATGAAGCTAATAAGACCTTGACCCTTGATATCAGCGCTGTCTATGATGTCATCGCCACGAAGCAGGAGGGCGAAATTAAGGTAGACGAGCTGGAGGTTTATGACCCGGCCGCTGCTGTGCACAATGAGAACGAGTACAAAGCCGTTCTGGTCGATCACGGTCCTCTGCCGGTCAGCGATCCCATCACGCTGACCGTGGGCGTGCCCACTGGTTTCTTTACGAGCCTCTCGAGTAGCACCACCACTGTCTATGTTCAGCACACCAAGGACAACAAGAACTTCCACTATCACCAGGCTACCGGAGTCAGTAACAGCAGCACCGAAATCACCTTCACCTCCAGCGACGGTCTGAGCCCCTTCATGATCAGCCTGGATGTGACGCCCGCCGCCAGCATTGGCAGCACCTATTACGCGACCCTCCAGGAAGCCGTGAATGCCGCCAAGAATGGCGACACCATCACGCTGCAGAAGAACTGCGAGGACCCCGTCACTGTGGGCCGCGCCGTGCAGTTTACTGTTGAGCCGAGCGGCCACAGTTACACGATCACCGCCGGCAGCGGTTATAGGAACAACGGAACCGGGGATAATTACGATATCGTCAGCACCGGCGGCGGCAGCTACGGCGGCGGCGGTGGCGGCAGCAGCAGCTCCGTGACCGTGAACAGCGCCAGCACCACCAACGGCAGCTTCACCGTCAGCGACAAGAACGCCAAGGCCGGCGACGTCGTGGAGATCACCCCGAAGGCCAGCGACGGCTATGTGGTGGACCAGGTCACCGTGACCGACAAGAACGGCAAGAGCGTGACGGTCACCCAGAACGCGAGCGGCACCTACAGCTTTGTGATGCCCGCGGCGTCTGCCCATCCCGTCACCGTCAAGGTCACCTTCAAGAAGGACACCGGCGAGAAGGACTGCCCGAGTGAGAAGTTCGCCGATGTGGACCAGAGCAAGTGGTATCACGAGGGCGTGGATTACGCCATCAAGAACGGCCTGATGAACGGCACCGGCGCTGACACTTTCGCGCCCGA
>CANRFC010000068.1 GCA_947629795.1 uncultured Oscillospiraceae bacterium | reverse complement strand
ATGAGTTCCTTTTCGAGCTCTTCGAGAACGGCGATTATATTCCCGCCTCTGATGGCGAAATCCTCGAAGCTATTCTTGAGTTTGTTGGTGAGGAGGGCTGAAAATGGCTAGTTTGAGAAAATGCTCCAGCGAGATGCTGGACGTGGCCCGGAACGGTGTCGGCTGGATTGCACTCTGGAAGGTGGGCCGCTCCTGGAAAGCCAGCGACTTCTATCCGCTGCCGGACGTAGAGGCCGGCATCCTGGAAATCAGCGACTTGGACGTCCCGGAGCTCCAGGAAATCTCCGCCGCTGATCCGGACGCCATTCTGGTGAATAGCTGGTACAACAACCTGGGGGACACCGAGGCAATGACTGTTGAATCCCTGGCGGATTTCCTGCGTTGGCAATATGAAGAATGCCACCCGCTTCTTTCTGAATGGGAATTAAAAATTGAGGAGGACTGAAAAATGAAACTGGCAAACAAGAAGGGCGAGATGGTCTACTACAACTTGGTCGAGAAACGGGGCAAAATCCAGTGGGTCGTGAAGGGCATCGGTGATACGGTGGTCCTAGGGCGGGACCGGCAGAAGAAAAAGTCCCGGACGTTTACCCAGGAGGCACAAGCGGAAGCGTTCCTGGCGCGGAACGGCTTCACGATTTCCCTCTACTGAACATGAATACCGGCGGGCGGTGCGTAGCTCCATACGGGGCGAAACACCGCTCGCTTCTTCTATCCCTTGTCCAAGATTACAGCTGCGCGGTCACCTACGCTTTTTTCCCGCGGAAAAAACACGCACCCACCATGCCAGGGGTATATCTTTATTCCAAGCGAAGCGGAGGGGTCTTGCTGGGCCTCCTGGCGCGAAATAGGCCATAAATAGAAATGCCCTCCGGCTAAAAAAGCGCGGAGGGCGTTTCTACGCGGTTTTTTACTGGAGGGCCTTATGGTACTTGTCCATGAGGCTCTTGATGTTGCGGGCGCTCGCTGCCCGCTCGCCACGGAGGACGGCCAGCCAATAGTCCGGGCTTGTGAGCCCGATGTCCTTCACGGCGTTCTGGACGGTGATCTCTTCCGGGTCCTTCGTGGCTGCTACGGAATACCGGGGGCAGATGTACCCCCGGATGCTCCGGCTGTCCACGGTGAGCATCCGCCGGGTCACGGCGTCCTTATAGTTGCCCTCGATGATGGTCAGGGTCTTGCCGTTGGTCACTCGCTCCACGATGCCCACATGGTCGGGGGCCCCGGTGCAGTCCCCCTTGCCGTCGTCCTGCCAGTCGTAGAGGATGAGGTCGGCGGGCTCCGGAACATGGGCGTCGTCCTCTACCCAAGTCCCGGCCTGTTTGGCCAGACGGATAAGCTCCGAGCAGCTGCACTCGATGGGGACGATGGCCGCCACGCCGGCCTTGATGGCCACGGCGGAGGTGAACGTTGCGCACCAGGCGTCCGTATATTTCACCCTGTACCCTCTGGGGAGGGGGGTGCGTTCGTTGTAGGTGTCCACGATTGCCTTGTGCTGTTCGCTGCCCTCATAGACGCCGAGATAGGTCTGGGCAATGGTCACTACTTTCTGGCGGATCTCTGTCTCATTCATGGCCTTGGTCCTCCCTTTCGGATTTCTCCGGCTCGCTCCCGGTGAAGCCGTCGCCGGCCTTGTCAACGGCGTCTTTACCTACGGCCAGCAGCTTCGGAAGCCAGCGCGGAACGGGGGCCCCCATTTTTACGGCGTTTTCGCCGGCGGAGCCGAGCTCTGTAATGATGTACCATACCAGCATGATGGGGCATACCAGCCCGGCGTACTCGAAGGGGAGCCGGATTACCGGGAGGTGGGCTAGGACGGCCCCGATCAGGAGGTCCGCCCCGGCGGCCACTAGGACGACGACCACCATGCCGGCCTTGTGCCAGATGCCCTCTTTGGCCTTTTGGCTGGACCACTCCCCGGCCTTTGCTGCTGCCATGGACCCAGTCACATAGTCCAACGCCATGCAGGCTACCCAGCCGATAACTAGCCAGCCAAATGGGCCGTTGAGGCCTGGGTCGATGAACAGGAGGCTCGCTGATATGAAGTGCTGGACCATTACTTATTATGTCGTAGGCAAGAAAGAGCTCTATGTGGGCGCTGGTTACGGCGAAACACCGGATGAGGCTCTTGAATACTTCTTTGCCAACGCCTACGGCGAGGACATCGAAGATATCGTTGATATTGAACTCTACAAATAAGGAGGGCTTAACAATGTCGAAAGTGCTTTATCTCCCCGGTGTGCATACCTATTGGCCGGAAATGGGCGATAGCCGCCCGGAGGTCAAAATGGAAGCATCCCTTTCCTATTACGGAAGCCACTACTATGTGGATACTCCCCTTGATCTCAAGGGCCGGGGCATTACCCCGGTAGAGGTCCATTGGGTGGATGGATGCCGGAAGGCCGTTGAGGGCTGGAAGTCCTACCGGGTAACAAAGAAGGCCTTTGAGGCCCTCAAGGCAAAATATCCAATTTCCATGGAATGCCTGCTTGATTAAATTTCATCGGCTGACCTACCGGCCATACGGGGAGAAAGGACGGAACTATGAAACGGAATCCGAGGCGGAATACCCTTGAAGCCCTCCAGGCGAAATATCCCGGCTATGAAATCAAGCTGAAATGTCCCTATGCTTATATCGGCTACATAGTTACCAACCTATCAACCGGGGATTGGGATGAGTTTTGCAACCTCAGAGATGCTGAATCCGTCATCGAAGGGGAAGTCATAACCGGAAAACGGTATCTTTTGAATCAGGGAGGCACGGCAAAATGAAGTATGAACTTGTGGCGGCGGTAACGCTTACCTCGGATGAGGTCATGGTCGCAAGCATCGCCGTTGAAGCTCAAGCAAATCTCTTTACCGCCTATAAGCTCAAGGCGGAAGCGGACGGGGACGCCGATGGTGCGGAATATTGGGCGGCGGAAGTTGCCCGGTTGTCCGGGGCTCTGGAAAAGCTCCGGGGGGTCCAATGGCAGACAAAGGCCGCCCCACTACGGAGCGGCCGTTCTCTCTGCCTATGTAATCCTTATTTTCCACTGGCGGTGAGGGCCTCCAGGACCTCGTAGCGGTACATCTCCAGGTGCTTGACCATGGCCAGGGCCTCTTCCATGTCCATATCCACGATACGGCCCTCCTGTGTGCCGATGATGCGGTTGCCCTTGCCCTCCAGCAGGACCCGCACCGCCTCATAGCCCATGCGGCTGGCGGTCTCCCTGTCGCGGGCGGTGGGCGCACCGCCCCGCTGGATGTGGCCCAGCACGGTGACCCGGGGATCGAGCCCGATCTCGTCGTGGATGCGCTTGCCAATGTCCACGGCGCTGCCCACGCCCTCGGCCACGACGATCATAAAGTGGGTGGTGCCCCCCAGCCGGGCCTGCCGGATCTTCTCGATCACATCCCGGTCAAAGTCCAGCTCCCGCTCGGGGATCAGCACGGCGGTGGCACCCACAGAGATGCCCACATAGAGGGCCAGGAAGCCGGCGTGGCGGCCCATGACCTCCACCACGGAGCAGCGCTCATGGGACTGCATGGTGTCCCGCAGCTTGTCGATGCACTCGATGGCGGTGTTGCTGGCGGTGTCGAAGCCAATGGTGTAGTTTGAGCAGCCGATGTCGTTGTCGATGGTGGCGGGGACGCCTACCACGGACAGCTTCTGACCCGACTCCGCCACCTGCCGGGAGAGCTCGAGAGCGCCCCGGAAGGTGCCGTCGCCGCCGATGGCCACGATGCCGTCAAGCCCAAGAAGCCGGCAGGTGGCAATGGCCTTGGCCCGGCCCTCTCGGTCCATGAACTCCGGGCAGCGGGCGGTGAACAGGATCGTGCCGCCCTTGTTGATGATGTGGCTCACGCTGGAGCTGTGCAGAGGGACGAAATCACTGTTGATCAGGCCGCTCCACCCGCGGCGGATGCCGATACACTCCACCCCGCGGTTCAGCGCGGTGCGGACGACGGCCCGCACCGCCGCGTTCATGCCGGGCGCGTCCCCGCCGCTGGTCAGAACGCCGATGCGCTTTACTTGATTGCTCATACTGTTTGCCTCCTGAAATATCACTTAGTCTCTATGCAAACCAAAGAATTGCCTGGGACTTTTTCACTGATGATCGCAGGTACCGGGCGGTGAACCCGCTCAGAAGCCGCAGGTTTTTTTGTGCCAGGTCCAGGGAGGACGCCTTGGACCTGGCATTGCTGCATCGTGTCTGTAAGAATACTTCCTGATGCCATCCATTTTG
>CANRFC010000067.1 GCA_947629795.1 uncultured Oscillospiraceae bacterium | reverse complement strand
AACACGGCAGTTAAGCTCACTTGCGCCGACGATACTTGTCTGGTGACGGACTGGTAAAATAGGTGACGCCAACACAAGGGAGAGACAAACTTCGGTTTGTCTCTTCTTTTTTTGCCCTCTCTATGGTAAAATAGGATAGATTTGTGAAATAAGGGGCCAGTCATGAAATATGCCGCCACATTGATTGCCGTGCAGGACCTGAAAGGAAGCCTCGCATTCTACTGCGATGTCCTCGGCTTGGAGATCATCCGGGACTTTGGCACCAATGTGACCCTGTCCGGCGGCATCGACCTCCGGACGCTGGAGAGCTGACAGGAGTTTATCGGGGGCAGGCCCGTGACCTTCCGGAGCCATGCCGGCGAGCTCTGCTTTGAAGAAAAGGACATGGACGGCCTTTTAAAGCGGCTGGAAGGCCTTGAGGTCACATACGTCCATCTGCCCCTGGAGCACCGCCGGGGCCAGCGGGTGGTGCGGCGCTAAGCCATGGCCAGCCCATCCAGGAATTCCTGAAGGATGGCGTTGACCTCCTCCGGCCGGTCGGTGTTGGAATTGTGCCCTGCGTTGGCGATCCAGCGGATGGGGATGCCCGAGCCCCTGTGCCACGCCCGGTCGTACCGCTTGGTGGAGCCCGCCCGGTCCTGCTCCCCGCAGATCAGAAGGGCCGGACAGGGGATCTCGTAGGGCAGCCCGGCCTCGATGGCCTCCGCCAGTATCCGGAACCCGTGGCCCGAGAGCCTGGCGTAGCGCTCCTGGTCCCCGTCGTAGACCCGCATCATCTCCCTCATGAGGGCGCGGCCGTACTCCGAGACCGCACAGCCCTCAGAGCCGGACCTGACCAGGGCCTTCCAGGGATAGAGACGGTAGACCGGCTCCATCCGCTTCAGCAGCCAGAGCTCCGCGGCGGTGATATAGCGCCTTTGCAGCGGCGCCGAGTCGATGGCGACAAAGCCCCGGGCGGCGTTGGGGAACGCCTCCAGGAACGCCTGCCCCACATATCCGCCCATGGACTGCCCGACGAGCACCGGGCGGGAGAACCCCTCCGCACCCAGAATTTCGGAGAGCCACCGGGCCTTGTCCATGAGGGAGAAGGTCAGCTCGAAGGGCCAGGACCCACCGTGGCCGGGGGCGTCCCACACAAGGACCCGGTACTTGCCCTGAAAGGCTTCGACCTGCCGGTCAAACAGCCGGTGGTCCGCCGTCAGCCCCGGCAGGAACACCAGCTCCGGGCCGCCCGGTTCCGCGCAGCCTCCCAGCCAGTACCGGATGGGCCCGTGGGAGGTGTGATATGTCTTCTGCTCCATCATGTCCCCGCCTCCGTTCTTTGGGATGCCTTATCCTACCACAGCCGGCGGCGAAGGGCAAGTACCTCGCTTTTTCGGACCGGGAATAGAGAGGACGGGAAGGAAAAGATCCCCTAAGATAGACACAGATGAGGAGGAAGAGCCATGGAATGGGTGGAAAGACTCAATGAGAGCGTGGGCTACATCGAGGAGCACCTCACCGATACGGTGGATTATGAGCGGCTGGGGCAGATCGCCTGCTGTTCATCCTACCACTACCAGCGGATGTTCACCTACATGGTGGGCCTGCCCCTGTCCGAGTATATCCGCCGGCGGCGGATGTCTCTGGCGGCTGCCGACCTGCAAAGCGGCGAGAGAGTGCTGGACGTGGCCCTGAAATACGGGTACAGCTCCCCCACCGCCTTCAACCGGGCCTTTCAGGCCATCCACGGCGTGACGCCCTCGGCGGTGCGCAGCGGCGGCGCGTCGGTGCGGGCCTATCCTCCCATCACGTTCAAGATCGAAGTGAAGGGAGCGCAGGAAATGAACTATCGCATCGAAAAGAAGGATGCCTTCCGGATCGTGGGGGTGTCGGCGCCTCTGGAGAAGGAACTGGAGAAGAACTTCGCCACTGTGCCCGGCCTGTGGGGCCGGGCCGCCGCCGATGGGACCATCCAGCGGCTGGCGGGGCTGATGAACGCCCAGCCCATGGGCCTGCTGGGGGTGTGCGGCTGCGGGGACCGGGAGGACTGGCGGTATTACATTGCCGTGTCCTCCACCCTCCCGGCGGGGGAGCTGGAGGAATATACCGTCCCGGCCCTCACCTGGGCCATCTTCCCCGGCAGCGGCAAGAATACGGATATCCAGGAGCTGGAGCGCCGGGCGGTGGTGGAGTGGCTGCCCACCTCGGGCTACGAATACGCCGACGGCCCCGACGTGGAGGTCTACCTCAACGCCGACCCGGAAAACGCCCGGTTCGAGGTCTGGATCCCGGTGCGGAAGAAGTAAACCGAGGCCCCGGTCGCTGACCGGGGCTGCTCTTCGTGAACGTATCACAGGACTTGATGATTTGACAGGAGGGGCGGCAGATGGATAAAGCGGGGCTCCTGGCCTTGATTGCCAGGATCAACACAGTGGACGAGCACTTTACTTGCAGCTCCGAGACCATCAGTTGGAAAGCCCTTCGGGAGGCGGAGACGCTGGACGACCCCGGCCTGTTCCCTCTGCTGCGGGAGATCATCACATCCAACGAGGGGAAGAAAAAGGAAAAGCGGGAGGTCCGCCGAGCAGCCTATTTCATCTATGGACGGCTGATGGAGAAGGCCTTTTCACCGCAGGACGCCGTCTTTTTCCTCCGCCGGCTGGAGGTGGAGACGGACAAATATGTCCTGTCCTCCATGTTGGACCGGGTGAAGGACTGGGGCAGGAAGGGCCGCCTCCTTCCGCCGGAGGTGGATGTTTCTCCTGTCTTGAACTTGACGGTGGATGACCGCAGACCGGTGCGCCACAGCGCCATCTATGCCCTCGCCGCCTGTCCGGGGGAGGAGAGCCGAAGGACCTGCGCCTTTTACCTGGGCCAGGAGGACGAGAAGGCCTATCAATATGAGATATACTACGCCATCATTGCCTTGCAGACCATCGGGATGCCGGAGGATATCCCCCTCCTGGAACGCTTTCTGAAAAGCCGCCGCCCGGACCTGAAGATCACCGCCCAGTATGCCATCCAAAGGATCCGGGAGCGGCAGGCGGGGGGAGAAGAGCGAGACACCAGGCTGAAAACAGGACATTGGAAGTGATACCATGCGCTATCAGGACATTCATAGGGCGGTCTTTCTCGCCCGGCCCAACCGGTTCATCGCCAGGGTGCTGCTGGATGGCCGGGAGGAGACCGTCCACGTGAAGAACACCGGTCGGTGCCGGGAGCTGCTCTTGCCAGGCTGCACCGTCTATCTGGAGAAGTCGGCCAACCCCGCCCGGAAGACCGCCTACGACCTGGTGAGCGTGGAAAAGAAAATTGTTCCACGTGGAACAAATGTACGAATTGTGAACATGGACGCCCAGGCGCCCAACCGGCTGTTCCAGGAGTGGGCGCTGGCGGGGCATTTTGTGCCGGGACTGACCTTGCTGCGGCCCGAGACCGTTTTTGAAAATTCCCGGTTCGACTTTTACTGGGAGGCGGGAAAGTTGGACGACGGCCGGGATCTTGGAGACGAAAAAGAGGGGGGTAGAGGCCCCAAAGGGGCCCGAAGAGGCTTTGTAGAGGTCAAGGGCTGCACGCTGGAAACGGGCAATTGGACCTATTTTCCCGACGCGCCCACCCAGCGGGGGGTGAAGCACCTCCGCGAGCTCATCCGGGCCAGGGAACAGGGCTATGAGGCAGCGGTATGCTTCGTCATACAGATGGCGGGGGTGGAGGGCTTTTCCCCCAACGACGCCACCCATCCGGAGTTCGGCCGGGCCCTCCGGGCCGCCGCCGGGGCGGGGGTGGAGGTCCTGGCCCTGGAGTGCGCCGTCACGCCGGGGGAGGTTTACATAACTCGACCGGTGCCGGTGGAGCTGGGGCGATAAAAGAAGGTACAAAGGGACAGAAAAAGCGGCGGGTGACGGTCAGTCACCCACCGCTTCTTCTATTTTTTCGCCTTTTGGCGAGCCGCTTTCAGGCGGGTAAACTCCCGCTGAAAGGCGGCGATCTGTGCCGGGTCCATGGCCTTCCGGGGGAGCAGGTAGCGGCCCTGGGTGGTGTTGATCTCCAGGTCATTGCGGTAACTCAGCCGGTACAGTGGGATGGTGAGCAGGAACAGTCCTGGCCGCCATGCTGATGGTGCTCATCTACAACCTGGCGGACACTTTTTTCATCGGCCAGACTCACGATGATCTGCAGAGAACGGCCCTCCCGCAAAGCGGAAGGGCCGTTCCCTGTTTTCCTGGTCATTTATCCTCTTCCCGGAGAAGCTCATCGGCGGTGACGCCCAGGGCCTGGGCCAGGGCTTTGAGCTCGATGTCGGTCACAAACCGCTGACCGCTCTCGATCTGCTGGATGGCGTTCTTCCCCAGGTCAAGACCCATCAGCTGCAG
>CANRFC010000066.1 GCA_947629795.1 uncultured Oscillospiraceae bacterium | reverse complement strand
ATCAATACCTTTCGGACGCTGACTACGGAAAGTCTCGCCGTCCTCATGCCGTTCAAGGTCCAGGAGATCATGGACAAGGGCGGCATTTACTTCGGTGAGAACGCCATATCCCATAACCTCATCATGTGCAATAAGGCCAATCTGCTGAACCAGTCGGCCTTCCTGCTGGGTGTACCCGGCTCCGGTAAATCCTTCTCCGCTAAGGAGTTGATTGCCTTCCTGATCCTCAACACAGAGGATGATATTCTTATCTGTGACCCAGAGAGCGAGTACGCTCCCTTGGTGAAGGCTATGGGCACCGATGGCACCGTGATCCGAGTGGCCGCTGGCGGCAAAGACCGCCTCAATGCCATGTATATGGTGGACGGCTACGCCGATGAAAACCCCATCGTGGTAAAGTCCCAGTTCATTTTGTCTTTGATCGAGCAGATTGACGGCAAAGGTGTTGGGGCGCAGCAGAAATCCATCATTGACCGCTGTATCACGCTGGTCTATCAGGAGGCCAAGGGAACTGGCATCGTGCCCACCTTGACAACTCTCCGGGAAAAGCTGTTGGAGCAGCCGGAACCGGAGGCAAAGCAAATCGCCCTCTCTCTGGAGCTCTATACCACCGGCTCCCTTGACATTTTTGGCAAGCAGAGTAATGTGGACCTGGACAAGCGTATCGTGGTGTTTGACATCCATGACCTGGGCACACAACTCAAACCCGCCGGCCTGCTGGTTATCACGGACACAATGCTCAACCGTGTAAGTCTGAACTGGAAGCGGGGCAAGAGAACCCATGTCTTCATTGACGAGTTCCATGTCGTCTTTGAGAATGAGTTTTCCGCTGCCTTTTTCAATTCCGCATGGCGGCAGTTCCGCAAGCGCAATGCTTTCCCGACCGCAATCACGCAGAATGTTGAATATCTGCTGGACTCCGTACAGGCCAGTACCATGCTCTCCAACTCTGAGTTCATTGTGATGCTGAACCAGGCAGCCACCGACAGGGAAAAGCTGGCGAAGCTCCTGAATATCTCCTTAGAGCAGATGAGTTATATCACCAACGCCGATGCGGGCTGCGGCCTTATCAGGTACGGCTCCGCCCTCGTTCCCTTCATCAACCGTTTCCCGAAGGACACCAAGCTCTATCAGCTTATGACGACCAGGCCCGGTGAAGGGCGTTTTGCTCTGAGCAAGGATTGACCGGAGGTGTGACCTATGCGGGAGATCAAAACCCGAAAGCAAAGCAAAGGGATAAAATCCCTCCAAAAAGCTGTAAGCACCGGAGACCGAATGAAACAAGCCTTTCTTCAAACAAAGGAAAAGGCTTCACAGGCCACTGATAACCGATCTAAGGCTCCTAACGAATACGCCGGCGACAAACTTCAAGCTGGATTTGACGAGGTTGGCCATGACGCTGGACAGTTGACAGTCTCCGGTAGCAGGCTGGCGATCCGAAAAGGGCGTGAGGCCATCCAGGACCGCAGGGTAAAGGCGAAAGATGCCCCCGAACCTGCCCAGACAGATAACATCCAAGGAATACAGCCGACAGGAGCCAATCGGAAGCCGAAGACGAGGGATAATTTACCGCCGCAGGACACGCCAGAGGGACAGGCTCAGACGATCCAGCGGTCTAAAACGATAGACAGACGCCCGAAACAGCGCACCACAGTACAGGGACCGCCTGAAGAGATAGAGAAGGAACTGCCGCCCGCCGAGCGAGGGCGGCAGTTTTCTAAGCAATGGGCCGAGCAAAAGCAGGTCGGGACCCGCAAGCGGGATATTCGTACCAGAGACGTTGCTTCAAGGCCCGTAGCCAATCAGTCGCCGACCCGTTCCGATGTGCCCTCTCTGCGTCCAAACGACACAAACCGACACTTTCCGACAGAGCGGAAGGTCCCTATAAAGGCCACTCAGAGGGGCAGCAGGGACATTAAAACAGCGGCAAGGTCGGTGGGCAGGAAGTCGCCAAAAACCGCTCAGAAGACGATCAAAACCCGTAAACAGGCGATTAAAACCACCCGGAAGGCCACAAAGGGAGCGGCCCAGTCTGCGAAGCGGGCTCAACAAGTGGCCAAGGCTACCATTCAGGCCACTCGGAGAGCGGCGAAAACCGCACAACAGGCAACGAAGGCCATGGCAAAAGCTATCGCCTCTACTGTAAAGGCCATCATCGCCGCCGTGAAAACCCTGATTGCCGCCATAGCTGCGGGTGCAAGTGTTGCCTTAATTGCCATCGTGATAATCTGCCTCGTCGGACTTCTCGTGGCCTCGTGTTTTGGTATCTTTTTCTCCGGAGAGGACTCCGGTACGGGTATGACGATGCCTACTGTTATCAGGGAAATCAACGATGAGTACGAGGCACGGTTGGAAGAAATCAAGACCTCCAACTCCCACGATGTTTTGGAAATGAGCGGCTCCAGAGCCACATGGCCTGATGTGTTGGCCGTCTACTCAGTGAAGACCACCACAGACCCCGACAACGCCCAGGAAGTCGCCACGATGGACGATGGGAAAAAGGCCATCCTGACGGATATTTTCTGGGCCATGAACGAGATCTCCTATCGGACAGAGACAAGCACCTCTACAACCACCGTGGAGACTGAGGGCGAAGATGGCAGCATCGTGGTGGAGGAAGTCGAGACTACGACAACCACGCTCTATATTACCGTCAGCCATAAGACTGCCGATGAGATGGCGGATGAGTATGGCTTTTCCGACGACCAGCGAAAACAGCTTGCCGAGCTGCTCTCGGATGATAACCGGAGTATGTGGAGTTCCGTATTGTACGGGATCGGCATTGGTGACGGGGACATTGTTACCGTGGCTCTGTCTCAGATCGGGAATGTGGGTGGCGACCCCTACTGGTCCTGGTATGGGTTTGACTCTCGTGTTGAGTGGTGCGCCTGCTTTGTCTCATGGTGCGCCAACGAATGCGGCTATATCGAAGCCGGGGTTATTCCCAGGTTTGCCGGCTGTTCAGTCGGCGTCCAGTGGTTCTCGGACCGTGACCTCTGGCAGGACAATTCCTACGAGCCCAGGACCGGAGATATTATCTTCTTTGACTGGGATAAAAATGGTGGGCAGGACGGTCTACCAGACCATGTTGGAATCGTGGAAAAAGTCGAAAACGGCTATGTCTACACGGTCGAGGGCAACTCCAGCGATAGTTGTCGAGAAAACCGGTACGCTCTTGGCTATTATGAGATCTTCGGCTATGGGACACCGGCCTATTAAAAAACCAGCCGCCATAGGCGGCTGGTACATATCTCAATTTACCCTTGTAGCGTTCAATGAGGCGTTTCACACCGGCCTCTGAAAAGAGGTGCGGATAGATTCTCGCAATGTCTTCTTATAATCCATACTTCTGAATAAGATACGAGAAGAACTGTTTGGCCTCAAACACAGCTTGGTCAGGCAGTTTTCTTTTTGTGAGCTGTTTGGGGATAGTCAGGCCAGAATGGTCCTTAATCACTTTGCGGAAGACTACCCGCTGCTGGTTAAGATGGAGAGCCTTGATTTTGTACCCCTGGCTGGTCCAGGAATCAGAGATACAATAATCCGGATTGGATGGGAGCAGCATATGGAATGGAAAACCCTCTTCTATCCAAAGCGGTAGGGTCATGCCCGGCGCTCCATCATACCAAAACGCCTCATAGAAGTAAGCCTCCCAATCAAGGGTATCACCTAAAATTCTTTCAATATCCTGGAACCTGAGAGTAAGCGGCGTTTGCTCACAAAGGCGAAAATACTCTGTCAGTTCCAAATATGGTGACTCGCTCTCTGGTGCGGTTTCCATTACATCACTTAGAAGATCGAAGAGGTCAATAGAGCCTGCGGTGATGTCATCAAGACCGGAGAAGGTATCATAAGCGCAGTGTCGATGGATATAGAGCAGGTTCTGGATATGGCGGCCCATTCCAATGTCCTTCTCCACGATTTCCACTTCCTGATCCGGGAGCATGGGCTGACCGCAATAGGCGCAGCAGCCGCCCTGTCGCCGCCAGACGGCCTTGTATTTTCCGCTGCCTTTCTGCACATCCCTTCTATACTGGAGCCATGTATAATAGTCCTGATCCAGGTAGCAGTTGAAACTCAATTTGCAAGGTTTGTGCCGCACAATACTGGTCGGTGCCAGTCGATTTATTCGTACAGTTGGGTCATCAGGGAGTGCAAAAACATGGTAGTCCCCCTCTTTGAGCCAAAACTTTTTGAGGACAGTCTCCCGGTGCCATCGGCTGTACTTGTCGCACATCCTTCTCACCAAAAGTCCCTCAACGATAGCGTCAATATGGCGGAAGGTCATGTAGGCGTCAGAAATGCGGTGGTAGGTGGCCCATCCGGTGAGCTTTTTATTGACCTTCTCAATAAGGGTTCGTAGCGAACCAGTGTGATTAAGGATCAGGTCAGCCAATTCCTGTTCAACTTT
>CANRFC010000065.1 GCA_947629795.1 uncultured Oscillospiraceae bacterium | reverse complement strand
ATCAACATGACCCAGGAGGCCGCCAACGAGTTCGTACTGGAGAAGAACCCCGGCGGCCGAATTCACGACGACTTCAAGGGGACCGAAAACAAGGACGTCTACGCCGAAAACTTCTCCAGCCTGGAGGACGGCGCCCCCATCTTCGTCCGCGTCAAGCTCCTTGAGTACATGGAGACCGGCGCCGACGCCGGCATCAACCGCAAGACCCCCGAGGGCGCCGACGTCCCCATGCAGGACCGTAACGTCAAGCCCTTAGTGGCCGGCGCCAACATCAACGACACCTCCACCTGGTACGCCGCCAAGCCCGACGAGACCAACCCCTTCCGCACCTACTGGACCTGGGAGCAGTCGGGCAAGACCGTCTACATGCCCACCTTCAACAAGAACAAGGACAGCGTCTCAGTGGACGTCAACGGTACATATGTGGGCGAAGACGGCAAGTTCGAGGAGGGCGAGCCCTACGACGACTATGTGACCTACGCCGTCGGCACGCCCCCCGCCGAGGGCGAGGAGGCCGGCGGTGAGGGCACCGGCGGCTCCGGTGAGACCGGCGGTGAGACCGGCGGCACCGAGCCCTCCACCGATGGTACCGTCAAGCAAAAGACCGCCGACGCCTTCTACGACGCCGACAAGAACACCGACGACGAGTACGAGGAGGGCGTCAGCGAAGCCCCCGGCGCCGGTGGCGTTGAGGTCACCGAAGAGAACCCCGAGGGCAACTTCCTCCGGAAGGAAGAGACCCACTACGGCACCGATACCCTCAAAAGCCTGGGCGTCATCACCATGGCCGACTGGATCGCCGCCGGCCGCCCCGTGTGCAACAAGTGGGTCTGGGATGAGGACGGCTGGTTCTACTGGCCCGAGCCCATCCTGCCCCAGACCGCCACCGGCCTTTTGCTGGACAAGGTGGTCTCCGTCAAGGCCCCCAACGAGAAGTGCTACTACGCCATCGACGTGGTGGGCCAGTTCGTGGACAGCGACAGGTCCTCCTGGGGCGCGCCCGCCACCACCGACGCCACCGGCGCCAAGGTGGACGCCACCGGCTTCTACATCGACGGCATCACCGACAATGCCTTGGACCTCCTGGACCAGGCCAGCCGTGTGGAGATCGTCACCGACGAGGAGACCAAGGCCCAGACCTGGTATCTCAACATGGGCTCCAATGTCTATCGCCAGATCGACGGCGACGAGGGCACCCTGGCCGATCCCGTCTGTGCCGGCCTGGACATCACCCCCAGCACCGAGGACGACCGCGCCGACATGGAGTACGTCCCCGACGGCATCACCGTCAACGGCACCGACTACGGCACTTACTTCCTCCGTCCCACTGACACCGAGGGCTACTACCGCTCCGTGGGTGCCGACGGCCTCCTGGGCACCAACGACGATGACCGGCTCTGGACCACCGAGGGGAATGACTTTCCCCTGGGCATGACCGACAAGATCGTGGACACCGTCACCGTCAACCAGGCCGACAGTACCACTCAGCTGGAGGTCAACCACACCCTTGCCTTCACCGCCAAAGTCCTGCTCAACGGCGCCGACGCCTCCAGCCAGGACGTCACCTGGTCCGTGGCCCCCGGCGGCAAGTTCCCCCTCACCGGAACTTCCATCTCTGAGGAAGGCGTCCTCACCGTGGGGGAGAATGAGCAGAACACCCAGCTCATCATCACCGCCGCCTCCAAGCTGGACGACCGCCAGAAGAACACCTATACCATCACCGTCCTGGGCAAGTCCAACGTCCAGATCACCGCGGAGGGCAACGTGGCCGCCCTCCAGGCCGGCAAGGACCTTCGGCTCACTGCCACCGCCTGCCACGGCGCCGTGCCCCTGGCCCAGCAGCCCGAGTTCACCTGGAGCGCTGCCGCCGCCACCCGCGACGTGGACGTCAACGAGATCAGCATTGACAACGGCCTTCTCCATGTGGGCCGGAATCGGACCGGCTCCGTGGTGGTCACCGTCTCCTACACCAACGAATATGAGGAGACCATCACCGGCACCAAGACCATCGTCCTCTCTCCCGCCGAGGCCGTCACCGTCACCCTCACTGAGCCGGAGAACAAGTCCCTGGGGGTCGGTCAGACCCTGACCTATACTGCTGGTTTCAACGGCCCTCAGGACGAACTGGGCGACCTGACTTTCACTTGGAAGGCAGGAACCAGTGAGGACAACGGTGTTACCATCACCGAAGTCGAGGGAATTACCATCCCCAACGGTGTCCTCACTGTGGCAGACGATTACGACATCACCCGCGGCGACACTCTTTACGTGCAGGCGGTTGCGAAGGATACTACGATTGAAGAGGCAAAGGTAATCAGTGCTCCCGTGACCATCTTGAAGCCCACCTCAGTTGAGGTGAAGGTGAAGGACAACAAAAAGGCTAAGGTCAAGCCCGGAGGGGACATCACCCTGGAAGCCGTGGTGAAAAATGGCAGTGCCCCTTATTCCAGCCAGCGCATGGAATGGTCCGTTGTGGCCTCCGATGGCAGTGCCCTCGCCACCGGCACAGGGGTCGAGGGCCAAACGGATGGGACCGGCATCCTGACTGCCGGTCTGGATCAGCTCAGCGCTCTGAGAGTGACCGTCAAGTCCGCGGTGGATAAAACGGTGCTGGAGACCCTGGAGATCGTTGTGGGCGGCGATACTGCCGTGCTTGCCGGCATCGATGCGGGCAGTGAGACCACCGCCAACATCGACGGCTTCGAGTGGTACGTGGTGGCGAAGTCCGAGGATAACACGAAGGCGCTCATCCTATGTAAGGATATTGTGCAGAATCGTTACTTCCATTATCAACACTACAACCCATATAATGAGACCCAAATACGAACATTGCTGGGAACATGGCTCAATAAGAGGGCTACGTTGAGGCTTGCGGCAGAGGAAACAGATATCTATTACACGACTGGGACTTCTATTGGTAAGGTCACGGATAAGGCGTTTCTCCTTAGCGAGGCTGATGTGTTTGGCACGGAGCAAGGTGGGACGGTTTCCACGCCGGACGCCAGTCTCTTTACCGCAGGCTCTAAGCTGGACATCCCCAGTGGGGCGCTCGTGGCAAATTTGGATGGTACTCCTAGTCCATGGTGGCTGCGCTCGGTGCACAGCGTCACCCGTTATACCAATGAACTCAATTTTAGTGCGATTACTGCGGAAGGCAGCTTAGAGGGCTTTTCTCCCTCGGCTTCTCTCGGAGTACGTCCGGCTATGTGGGTAAGGATTTTTTCTGATTCAGAATGATTTTTAAATTTACATCGAGTTACCAGCCCAAGCGCCTCGCCGGACCTTCTGGCTCCCCTCCCTCCTGTGGGGAGCCGGGGGCCCGGCGCCGCCGCCCTTGGGGCGATATCCTCTACTATTTTGGCTTAGCCGCCTTTGTCCTGGCAGTGTTCTTATTCCGCGGCGCCGGGGACGGTCCCCCCGCCCGGGTCCTGGGCTTCTCCGCCATGCGGGTCCTCACCACCTCCATGGGCGATGAGCTCCCCCAGGGCGCCCTCATCATCACCTATGAGACCCCACCGGAGGACTTAAAGATAGGCGACGACGTCACCTATCTTGCCGGCGAAAACACCACCGTCACCCACCGAATTGTAGGAATTACGGAGGACTACATGGGCAGCGGCCAGCCTGCCTTCACCACCCAGGGTGTCGCCAACAACAGTCCGGACAGCCGCCCCGTCCCCGCCCAGAACGTGGTGGGAAAAGTGATCTTTTGCAGCCTGTTCCTGGGCAAAACGCTGACTTTTTTGCGCCAATCCTGGCCCTGGCTCCTGATCCTGGCCGTCCTGGGGGCGGGCCTGTGGGCCTCCCTCCGGGTGGTCATCCAGGAGAGCAGAAGAGAGCGGAGTGCCGCAAGCGCGTCCCAAACAGCTCCAACGGTCCGGACAGACCAAACAGACCCAACGCTTGACCTCCTGATATTCCCGACAAACCAACCGTCAGACCCACCAACAGAAGGAAGGGACGCGCCATGAACAAACGAAAAACAGCGGCCCTGGTGGCGGCCCTCAGTCTGTCCGCCTCCATCGCCCTCAGCGGCACCCTGGCCTGGCGGTCCATCAGCCAGGAGGCGAAAAACGAGATCGTCCGCACCCTCAATCCCGGCGCCCGCCTCCACGACGACTTTGACGGCCGGAACAAGGACGTCTACGTGGAGAATTTCTTCACTTTGGCTGAGGGCGGCCAGCCCATTTTCGCCCGGGTCCGCCTGGACGAGTACATGGAGGTGGGCCGGGAATCCGGCATGAACCTCACCGATTCCGCAGGCAACCCCCGCCCCGTGGGCAGTCGGAACGTCACCGTCCTGGCAAGATCTGCCAAGGACCCCACCAAGGATGCGGACATCAACGACGTCACCACCTGGCGCACCCACCTCCCCGGGGACGACCCGGAAAAGGGCGATCCCACCGATCCTTTTCACGCCCACTGGAG
>CANRFC010000064.1 GCA_947629795.1 uncultured Oscillospiraceae bacterium | reverse complement strand
ATGTGAAACCTGTCCAACTGCGTGAAGTAGTCCCGCATCACACGAGTATTCTTCCGATAATCCAAATCGTGGATGACGTAGGCAAACTCAGCGAACTCGCTGTCGATTACACGGTTTGCGCCAAATGCCTCCGGAATGATTGTTCCACTCCGCAGCAGGCGGTCATCCACCTCGACCCGGTCACCGATGATCTCTAGAGCGGCGCAGCCACCTTTGCCATCCGGTGTGGCATAAGGTGTGAGTGCGCTTTGAAAGCCCACGCGGTGAGCGCGGTACTTTTTCTCGGGAATATAGCACCAGGAGATATCCGTGGCCGGACAGTCGAACAGCACAGTGTTCAGATGGTTGTATTTCAGCCCGGAAATCGCGCCGTTCACCTGCTCGGGAAGGTCCATTACCGCGCACAGAACCTGCGGCTGGAGCGTGGAGATCACTGCGTCACAGATATCCTCACCATTGACGCGCCAGCCCTTTCCGGCCCGTTCCACCCTGGACACAGGACACGCCAGCCGGACGTCCAGCCCCTCCGCAATGGCGTCCACCATCGTCTGGATACCGCCCTTCAGCGGGTAGTAGAATGTGGAGTGCGGCGTTTCGCGCTCCTGATAACCGGCAGGGGTAATAGAACGGAGCATCTCCTTCTTCGTGGGCAAGGGCATTTTGCCGCGCATCCAGCCGGTTTCCATCTGCTCCAGAGGATAGGCCCATATCTTCCGGTTATAGGGGATCATATAGGTGTCGGCAATATGCTCACCGAAATTCCAGGTTAGCCAATCCCTAAAATTCTCTGGCTCCGATCCCTGTTGGGCCAGCACGTAATCCAACGCACAGTCGATGGCGGCGTCCTGCGACAGCTCCATCAGCGAGAGCTCAAACGGGTAAGAGATATAGCCCCAATCATCGAACCAGATCTTGGCGTTTCGAACTGAGTGCTGCCAGTGCTCCTTCGGCAGGATGGAGAATACCCAATCAACAACCTCGGGATTTTTTGAATTAAAGATATGACCGCCGTATGGGTCATAGAGGTAGCCCTCCGGAAACCTGCTCTTGGCAAGCCCGCCGGGGTGATCTTCTTTTTCATAAAGGATGACTTCATGCCCATGATCCTGGAGAAGCCTTGAAATTGTGAGGCCAGAAACTCCCGCGCCCAAAACCGCAATTTTCATGTATATGACCATTCCTTTCCGCTGCGCTACAAGGCACCAAAGGGGATGAAACACAAGTGCCACTAACACAGCATCCAATTATTTGTTAGAATGTACTATGGCCTATTTTGATATTAAGTTAAATGTATTCACGTCAGATGTATCACACCAAGCGTCATCCCTGTAATGATGGCCGCCGCAGCCAGGATACCCAGAAATATCGCCGGAAAAGCCTGACGCAGACGCATATCCAAAAGGGCTGCCACCAGCGCCCCGGTCCATGCCCCTGTGCCGGGCAGTGGGATCGCCACTAAGAGGCAGAGGCCAAACGCGCTGTATTTGCGCACAAGATGTCCCTTTAGATGGGCCTTTCGCTCCAGCTTTGCGGCGATAAAATCCAAGCGTGGGGCCCTCTTGCGTATCCAGGCCAGGAACCGGCGAATATAAACAACGATAAAGGGTACCGGCAGCAGATTTCCGAGGATCGCCGCAAGCAAAGCGAGCCGGTAATCCAACCCTGCCGCGATGCCGAACGGAAGCCCGCCGCGCAATTCAATGACGGGCACCATTGAGATGCAGAATGTAGTCATGAACTGCCCCGGTGTCGTCGTAATGAGCCAATCAATCATAGAAGTGCCCCTTTTGTGAAGAACTTTGCAACAGGTCTGGCGGAATATCGGGGCAACTGCTTTTGCGTCAGATATTTTTATCGCAATGTACCCAATGGAATGTACGGATTCCCGCTCTCTGCGCCGCAATTCGGTCGCTTTCCTTATCCCCGTACATCACAGAATCAGGAAGTGAGATGTCCCAATCCCTTGCGGCCCGGAGGAGTAGTCCAGGCTCTGGCTTGCGGCAGGAACATGGGCCGGTGAAGTCCGGGTGGTGCGGGCAAAAATAAAACGCGTCGATGTGGGCGCCAAATCGTCGCTCCAGTTCCCTATTCATGTATCGGTGGAACCGGTGCATATCCTGTTCGGTATAGATCCCTTTCGCAATGCCCGCCTGATTCGTCACAACAATAACGGGGATGTGGGCTTTATTGCAGTTCCTGATAATCTCCGGGACTCCGGGGACAAATTCAAGATCCTCAGTGCGGTAAACATGACCGAAATTTACGTTAATGGTTCCATCACGGTCAAAAAATGCCGCCCCGGTCATGAAAGAACCCCATGAAACATTTTCTGCGCAATCAAGTAATCCTCCGGGATTCCGATGTCGATAAATTCTGCGTCATCGCAAAAAGCCCGCAGCTCCCTCCGTTCTGCAAGGCGCGGGAAACAGTCGTTTTCCAAACTGAAAACGTCGGGAAACCCCTCCAGGATGTTCCGGTTCAGATCGTAGACCCCACCGTTAATATAGCCCTCCGTGCAGAACCGTTTTTCTTGAAAAGATGTCACATACCGGGCAGGGTCAAAGCAGACCGTTCCATACCGGGAAAATGCCTCCATCCGTTTTACCGCCATCACCGCGGGTATTTGCTCATCCTCGGCAAAGCGCCGCATCTCCCGAAGCCGCACAGGATAGTATGTGTCCCCGTTTACAGCGAAGACTCGGTTCCCCTCGCACAGGTTCAGCGCCTGTTTGACTGCCCCTCCAGTGTATAGCGGCGTTTCCTCCACAGAGTAATCAATAGGCACCCCAAGAAAGGAACTTCCAAACTTTTCGATGATACATTCTTTTTTATAGCCGACCGCCAAAACGATGTGGCCAACGCCCTCGCTAAGCAGCGCCCTCAAAACATATTCCAGAAACGGCTTTCCGCACACCGGGGCCATCGGCTTGGGAACATCCTTCACCACATTTGCCAGCCGGGTCCCAAAGCCGCCTGCCAGGACGATGGCCTCCACATTGATCATCTCCTTGCCTTTAATCAAACAGCTCCCGCTCCAGCGCCAAGCAGAGCGCATGGTAGACTGGCAGATGCAGCTCCTGGATCTGGTATGTGACGCGGGAGGGCACGTCCAGCAGGATATCCGACAGAGCCGCCAGCTCTCCGCCGCCCTGACCCGTCAGAACGACAACTTTCACGCCCAGAACACGGGCCAGCCTTGCCGCGTGAACCGTGTTTGCCGAATTCCCGGATGTGGAGATGGCAAGCAGCACGTCGCCTGGGCGGCCATAGCCGAGTACCTGCTGCGCCATGGCGAGATCCGCGGCCTGATCATTGCTATAAGCCGTCATCAGGGCCGTCTCGCTGACCAGAGAAATGGCTGGAAAAGCAGTCTGCAAGTTTTGAATGTAATATGGAGCCTCATTCGGGTAATGTTCCATCAAATCCGCCTGAAGTCCCTGGGGAATCCTGCGGTTCAGAACAAACCCTTTCATCAGTTCACCCACGATATGCAGGGAATCAGCCGCGCTTCCGCCGTTTCCGCACACCAACAGCTTTCCGCCGCGCCGATAAGATTCTGCCAGCATATCTACACACCGGCACAGCCGCTCCCGCAGAGGGGAAAGGCACGGGTATCGTTCGATTAGTATCTCAATCTCTCTATTTGCGGTTTCTTTCTCCATACTGTTCACTCCGAATAAATGTCCTTCCCGCCGTCTTCCAGTTCGACACCGCCGCTGTACATGCTCACCAGGATAGTGTCCTCCAGGAAGAAGAAGCTGTGCTTATCATAGGGTTCAATCCCGAAAAAGTCTCCCGTCTGGAAACGAGACGGCTCCCCATCCACGGTCAACTCCAATTTGCCGGAGACGATGTAAAATGCCTCGCTGTTCGCCTTGTGATAGTGCCCGCCGCGAACAACGCCTTTTTTGCTTGTGATCACGTTGATCTGCCGGTATCCCTGGTGTATCAACTGTACGAGCTCGCCCCGGCTGTCTGAAAAACGGAAATCCGGCTCAATTCTCTTTAGCATACTTTACTCCTACCTGTCGATGTATCCGCCGGTCTGTTTCACCTTTTCCCGCCAGTAGTTCAGCAGATCCAGCATGGTAGTTTCATAGGGGATCTCCGGCTCCCAGCCGCTGTGCTCCTTGAATTTCGTGCAGTCCGGAACCTGCAGATCGGCGTCAATGGGTCTCAGCCGGGCGGGGTCAACCTCCACCCGGATCTGATCCTTCATGGGGGAATGGTCGATAAAGAACTGCAGGGTGTCCCCCACCTTGCAGGTATAACTCCCGCCGATGTTGTAATACTCACCGGGAATGGGATTCACGGTAACCAGCATGAAGTAGGCCCGAACAGCATCTCTGACATCGGCGTAGGTGCGCAGGGACTCCAGATTGCCTACCTTGATGACCGGCTCCTGCAAGCCGGCCTCGATCATGGCCACTTGTTTGGCAAAAGTGCTTTCATGGAACACGTCGCCCCGGCGTGGGCCGGTGTGGGTGAACATGCGGGTGGTCATCACCTTCATGCCGTAAGCCTCGGCGTAGAACCGCCCCACCAGATCTGTCCCAACCTTGGAAATCGCGTAAGGCGACGCCGGCTGGAAACAGCATTCTTCGTTGATGGGCAGCTTGTCCTCTGTCACGCGGCCAAACACCTCGCTGGAGGCGCACACGTGGATGATTGGGTCCAGGCCCAGCTGCCTGACTGATTCCAACAGTCTGCAGGTACCCAGGATATTGGTTCCCAAGGTGTCAATGGGCGCTGTAAAACTGGTCTGGGGATAGCTCTGGGCCGCCAAATGGAAAATATAGTCCGGCTTGACTTTGTTCAATACGGTGAGCAAACTGGCCATGTCGTTGAGATCGCCATACTCCACAAAGACCCTGTCCTTCGCGTTGATGCGGGGCATCAGGTGCATGATGTTGTCCAGCGGGCTGCGCCAACGCTGCATCCCATAGACATCCCAGTCTGTGTGCTCCAATATGTAATCAGCCAAATGCGACCCTACCATACCGGTCATTCCGGTAATCAATGCTCTCTTCATAGAAATTCTCCTTTTTACTCTGTTCTGGGACATAATCCTCCGGACGATAGTAGAGGATCTCCGTCCCTGAGTCTTCAAAACGGAATGGAACAAACAATAAATCCTTTAGAGCGTCCTTGACGGCTTCCTGCCGATCTGCGGGAGTGTAGAAGATAAAGAACCCACCACCGCCGGCACCTAAAAGTTTCCCGCCCAAGGCGCCGTTCAGAATCGCCGTCCGGTAAATCTGATCCAAGGTGTCTGTACTGACCCTCCTCGTCAATCCCCGCTTTAGCTGCCAGGATTCATTCAAGAGCCGCCCAAAGTCATCCAGATCGC
>CANRFC010000063.1 GCA_947629795.1 uncultured Oscillospiraceae bacterium | reverse complement strand
GACACTCGGGTGTCAGGGCGGTTCAGCCTCGCAGAGCGCACGATACGAGGTTTACCCCGTATAGAAGTGCGCCATTCGCTGTCATTAAGTTTACTTCACAACTTTCTCGCAGAAGCGCATGAGGATGGTTGCGACCTGTGCGCGGGCGGCGTTGTTCAGGGGGGCGATGTGAGTATCGTCCACTCCTTTGACAAGACCAATCTCCACGGCCCAGCACATGGCCTCCGCCGCGTAGCTGCTCACACTGCCGACATCAGCGTAGCCGCTAAGAGAACCGGTATGTCCGGTCAGATAGCCTTTCTTCACCGCATAGCGGTAAAGGATCGTCACTAGCTGCTCACGGGTCACATTTTCGTTAGGACCGAAGGAGCCATTGCCGTAGCCATTGACCACGCCAGCATTCTCTGCCCACACCACAGCGTCGGCATAGTAGGCATTCGTGTCAACATCCGCAAAACCACCGTCGCCACTCTCCGGCTCATAGGCCAGCCTGTACAGAACAGTGACCAGCATACCGCGCGTCATGTCTCCGTTGGGAGTGAACTGATGGTTACCCGTTCCGTTAAAGAGTTCGCGAGCCGCCACGAATTCCACCGCATCGGTTGCCCAGTGATGGACGGGCTCCACATCGGTGAATGTCTCCGTGTTGTCCACGATCTTCAGGGTCACATTACCCTCAACGTTCAGTACAACGCCGTTCTCGCCGATCACGCAGTCTCTGACCACTTCCTCCGTCCCGTCGGGATGAACTACAACCGCAACCGTCCCCGGGCCAAACTCGGTGACAGGTATCTCTACCTTGGTGCTCTCGCCGGATTGGCTCTTGACACTGATCTCAGGCGCTTCAGCCGTGTCCTTCGCAGCGGGTACCTCAATGGGGACTGTCACCACGCCGTTTTCATCTGGCTTAGCTGTGCTGGGGATGGTTACGTCAGCGGATGTGACCTTGCCGTCGGAGCCCAACTGAGTGGACCCAACCACGCCGTCGGTTTTGGTGGTGGTTTCAGTCTTTGTGCCATCGGAATTGGTCACGGTAGTGGTCTTGCTGCCGTCGGGATTGGTCACGGCCTGATTGCCAGACGTGGCAGCTCCGCCACCGCCGCCGTAAGACATCTCCTTCACGTTAACCGTGATAGTCTTGGTGACGGTAAAGGTATCATTGGGATGGCGATCCTTATCCGGGTGGGCATAGGTCAGAGTGACTGTGATGGTGGTGCTGCCCGTCTTCAGGGCGGTCAGCTTGCCATCTCTGACATCCACAATGGTATTATCTGTGATCTCATAGGCAACATCCGTCACGCCAGCCGGAGTGTCAGCGGTCTCGTTCACGTAGAGGGTCAGATCTGTCAGTTCCCCGCCCGGCTCGGCGGCGTAATCGAGCGCGGTGGGCTGGAACTTTGTCTTGTTGACCTTGGCGTAGATCTTGCCGGCTTTGGCGCTCAGAGCGTCGGCGTCCAGCTTAATGACAAGAGCTGTCTCGGCTTCGTTCGTGATGGTCACGTCCGCACTTTCCGGGCTGTCGCATGTGCTGGTCTTGTAGAAGGTCAAGATCTCGCCAACCTTGAGTTCGCTCGCTTTCACGTCGACCACTGCGTAGTTGCCATCGTCGCCGGGGAGATTGTAAACCGTGGCAACGATTTTACGGCTGTCGGGATTGAAGGTAAAGGTGGTTGTTCCATTTGCAGCGCCGTAGTTTCCATCTGTGGAATCAAAGTGCCAGTAATACGTCTCGTTCTCGTTGATGACGCTTTCATTGCCGGCGTCCCAGGTGAAGGTGCCGTTGACTTTTATGCTACTATTGAGACCGGTGATGGTGGCCTCCACCTCACCCAGGGTCGTGCCCTCGTCTACAGCCGTAGTGATCTTAACATCGGGGGATCTCTTGGTGATGCGCATGTGAACTACAGTGGAGGTTTCGCTGTACAGCTCACTGTCTATCGGGCTGGCCACAATTTGCACATCGTAAAGAGCCGCGTCTGTGGGGGGATTGGAATTCCAGCCGGTATAATTGTCGCCACTGGATGTGTCTGTGGATGAGCCGTGCCCACCTTCTTCAGTGTCCACGTGGATCTTGTATTGATATTCGATGTCGCTAGGTTGATCTGGGGTAACCTTGACAAGCTTGCTGAAATCCTTGGGGCTGCCATCATAGGTAATCTCCAGATTGGCATCCGAGATGTTCAGCTCGACGGGATCCTTATCTGTAAGAGTGATCGTCACCTTACCCGTCAATGCCTCATCCTCATAATTGACTTTATCTTTTGGCGTAAACTTCCAGCCTACCTCAATAGAAGGTGCACTTGGGAATGTTCCACCAGCAGCAGCCGTATTAGAGAAGTCAAACTCCAGCTCACCATCAACCTTCATTTCCTTATTGTTCGCGTTGGCAAAGGCACCGGTGATGGTGACGCGATCTGTGGAGCCGTTCTTCCTGCCGTCTGTAGCTCTGACGCTATTGTCAACCGCTACAACTTTGGCCTGTTCGACGGTCAATACGGGAGTACCGTCAAACTTGGCCTTGTAGTTGCCGCCGTCATGGTTCTCAACCTCGATATCATAGCTGCCTACCTTAGCGTCTTGTTTAACGCCTTCGCAGATCAAAGACACATAGGTGCTGTCCAGGATTTCCCCGTCTACGACACCTTCTGCATCAAACTGACTCAAATCAAAGTTGAAGCCCTGGCCATATTTCTTGGCCAGTTTTGCGTCATGTTTCGCGCTCAGAGTGACTTCCTTCTTCGAAATGGAGCCGCTGGCATGGATCTCTGTGGCCTGAAGCTGGTAGTTGCCAGCCTTTTCACCTGTCAGCTCTCCAAGTTGGACGGTAACGGTCTTATAGCCGGCGTCCTTGGAGTCATATGTTGCGGACCCAACGGTGGCGGTTACATCAGCGCTGTCGCGGGAGAGCACATCATGAAGTGAGATATGGACCTTGCTGGTATCGACCTCGGTATCGCCGTCATACACCTCGGAATCGACAGTGGCGATGGCCGTGATCTGCTTGGGGGCGATAGTCATTTCGACTGTTAATGAGACAGAGGCATAGTTAGCGGTCTCCGCAACGGTGGCCGTGACCTTGTATGTACCTGCATCAATGGGTTTGTCTGGTGTTTCCTGGTCGTAAGTACTTTCGCCCTGCTTTTTAGCGTAAGTTACCGTGAGAGCACCGTCGCCATCGGTGCAAACGAAGCTTACATGCTTCGCCGAGCCGTCGTAAGTCTGGCTGAGCTGTGAGTTGTTGACGAGGTTCAGCGAGGGAGCTTCCTTTTCGGTGACATTCACAGTTGCTGTGCCTGTGTAGGTCACGTAATTTTTATTATCTTTTGGAGTGAAAGTGTATTGGCGCGATTTACTACCTGCTTCGTTAAAGGCAGCCGTGCTACTCCACTCGATTGTGCCCGGGACATCATCACGAGTGTTTTCATCTACGAACTGGACGCCATTCAGCATATCATCGGTCAGGGGATTATTGACCTTGACTGTCACAGTGGGATCCCCTGTGGAGGGCACTACCTTGCTCTGGCTGACCATAATTTGGCCTGTTGTAGTAAACGTAGCAAGATTCTCCACCTCATATTCGCTGCTGGTGGCGGTGATAGTGATGGTATATCCATCGTTTTGAACCGAAGCGCTCTTGCTAAAGGCGGCGCAGTCGGCAACAAGACCCAGGGCCTCCACAGTGGGGACTTCTCCGCTATTCCGATTGACCGCAACATGTTTCAGAATGTCAGCCGGAGTCAAAGCCTGGCCGTAGTGCTTCGTGAAGCTTCCGTTGCCGGTATAATGGTTGCCGTCACCTTCGTTTTTCCACGAAAGGGTGACTTTAGCCTTGGTGACGGTCAGCTGCAAGTTGTATATGTACATGACATTGTCTGCCCTGATGTTCAGCGTACCCGAATGGGTACCCGCCGAAAGACCTGCATTGGGGGTCAGGGTCAGGGTCAGCGTATTCCCGCCTACAGGCAGTTGCTTGCCAACGCCGTTTACTCCGGCTTCTGAGCCGCTCAACTCATACGTCAAGAAGTTGGGGCACTGCTGGACATAGACCTCTTTAAACCCCTGGTTGCCGGTGTTTTTCACAGTGAGCTTGATTCCTTCTGACTCCTGTCCCACTTCTATTGAACCCAGTGGGATCTCATTATTCCCTGCCTCAGCCTTATAGTTATTTCCATCCTTCTCAAGCTGGAGTTCCTTTATCGGCTTTGCGCCGTACTGGGCGTACAGGGTGATCTCATGATCAGTATAAGTTTCCTCATCATACTCATCGGGCAATTTATAACAGGTTATGGGAACTTTATCGCCATCAACCGACTCTTGATTAGTGTTATGCCAGCCGACGAATTCGACCTTACCTTGCTGTTCCGTTTTGATTGTCACTTTCGGAGTTGGTTCATCATCAACCGTCAACTGTGACAGGGACTGTCCGGGAGCGGCGTAAACCCAAGCATTGCTTGGTTCCATCGTGCCAAAACCATCTAAGCCAGCGTCAAAGTTGACCTTGACAACATGCAGATCGACGCTTGCAGGTTGTTCAATGGTGAAGCCGTTATATTTCTCGGGAGGAATATAGCCATCCTTCGGCACAACCTTGATTGTATACGTGCCACTCTCATTAATATTCTGTTCCCAGCTGACCACAGTGAGGATCGAAGACTCTTTTATTTCTACTTTACCGGTCACATCTTCTTCCACGGTTCCTGGGCCTGGGCCTTGGACTGTGATGGTGTATTTTTCTGTGATGGATTTGTTTCTCTGGGCTTCGCCATTACCAGGGAACATAGATGCACTCTTTAAGTCCCTGATCCTGATGGACATAATTCCCTTGCCTGTCCTCAGACTGTCGGCCTTGAAGCCGGGGGAATAGTACAGCTGCAGCGTAGTTTCCCCTGCCGCAAACGCCGTCAGCAACGTGGTCGGCAACAGTGTCAGCACCATGGTCAGCGCCAGCAATAATGACAATAATCGTTTCTTCATAAAATTCTGCCTTTCCGCGACAGACCCGGGCGTGCTGCTGAGCCCTGCGGACTATCGCTCTTTTTTGGTTTCTTCTCACCTTGCGGGGAGAACCCGCAGGGCCCGTTGGCGAGGATGCGATAGTGCGGATTCATTTCGGCTGAGGATGTGCCCAAGGGTGGCCAGAGAACCATCCCTGCCGCCATCGGTCCCCATACAGGGCGGAGACGGACTGTGGCAAGCCCATTATACAGGAACGTGTAGTATCCTGCAAAACGGTCTGCACATAAACACGCTTGTATTATAGCACAGTTAGGAGATGATTGCTATACCCCTAAGACAAATTTTTTCGTTATTTAGCGAAAACAAGATCCCCCGTTTTTGGAAAACAAGAACGTACACATTCCTGTAAAAACACCCCCTTTACAACAAAGCCGACTTCTCGTAAATCGCCGCCCGGTAGCGGAAGGTAGCCAGAGGCATCCCGCACTCTTTCGCCGCAGCTGTGCCGGTGATTTTTTTCGCTTTCCACCGCTGGTAGGCGCTGTGGAAGTTCGCCGGCAGGGGCCGGGGCGGCCGGCCGAACCGCACACCCCGGGCCTTGGCCGCCGCGATACCCTCTGTCTGCCGCTGGCGGATGTTGACGCGCTCGTTCTCCGCCACAAAGGAGAGGACTTGAAGCACGATGTCACTGAGAAATGTCCCCATCAGGTCTTTCCCTCGGCGGGTGTCCAAGAGCGGCATATCCAGCACCACGATGTCAATGCCTTTTTCCTTTGTGAGAACGCGCCACTGCTCCAAAATCTCCCCGTAATTCCTGCCCAGACGGTCGATGCTCTTGATGTAGAGTAAATCGTCCTTTTTCATGCGCCGAACGAGCTTCTTATACTGTGGGCGGTCGAA
>CANRFC010000062.1 GCA_947629795.1 uncultured Oscillospiraceae bacterium | reverse complement strand
GCAAACAGGGCGAGAGGCCAACCCCTTTGGGCTGACCTCTCGTCTCTTTTTTTACTCATTTTGCAACGGGCCCTTTTCTCATGCCTCTGTTTCACTCTATCAGTCTATTCCAAGAGTGTTTCTCACCGCTGGGTCCAAACGTCCACGGATTACTCGCTTTGCCGTTCTTAACCCCGTTACCGTACATTCATCCCAACCTGGCACTGTAAACGTATAGACATCCAGGTATCTCCCATCGGGGAACCTCTCTTTGTGAACCTTACACTTGATACCATCCACAAAGACTATTCTCTCTTCACGCTTCTTCATTTTTCCGCCGCCCTTCCATCATTCTTTATGAACATAATAGCACTGCGGAAAAATGTGCAACTGCATTTGGACGACTATGCCGCCGAACTAATCGCCGTGGACATTAGCTACGATAAGATTTATGGCAAGCCCCATCTGGCTGTTAAGGTTCAGCCATCATCTTCTCTAACTGTCTGGCCTCTTCCAGATCTTCCTCTGTGTAGTCGAAAGGAATACGACCCAGCCTGACAGTCTCTTCCAGAAACAGTACACAGGCGTCTTCCACCGTAAGTCCCTGTTTACTAAGAATTTCTTTGGCTTGGTCATATATCTCTTTGGGAAGTGTGAACTCGATAGTCACCATTTCCATTGCTGTAATCCTCCCCTGCTGCAATACATTAGGAAATCATAGCCTCAGTATGCCATCATGGGTGTCCAATAAACCGCCCTCTCATTTTTTACCGAGGCACTTAGAGGACTTGGACAATCTGTTCATACAGCAGGGCATACTTTCTCTCCAAGCTCCTATTGTCATGGTAGTGTCCAAAGAGCCAGCTACGGAATGATACCTTCTCTCTTACTTCATCCAAGAAGTCCGTCAGGGTATCATCGTCAAACATGGGGTCAATCTTGGCCTGTACGCTTGTAGGGCAACAATGAGAAACGATGTAGTCCACCTTATAGCCGACTCTTTCTAAGTTTCTCCAAGCCTCTTCGTACTCCTGCTTCGTAGGCAGCTCGTGTGTCCACCAGGAGAGACCTTTGATACGAAAGAGCGCCCTCATGTTGACATACTCTTCATACCGCTCCCTGAAATCAGGATCAGCCGGGTCCAGGATACCGTCAGGTATGTCGTGACTGCTGGCCCCGCCCATCGTAAAGAACTTATAGCCGTCAATCTCAAAGACCTGCCCACGCATTAGGTGCAAAATGTGGGGCCTTACACGGTGGACTTTACCACCATGCCATTCTTCGACTGGCATTGCCTCAAGAAGGTCAAAGTTTTCGTGGTTCCCATCTACAAACAGGGTCGTGAACGGTTTACACTCAAAGTAGTCTAAATTTATACTCTCACGGATGCTTCCATTCCACACGCCACCAAAGTCCCCACATATCAGAACATAGTCTTCACGGGTCATTTCCTTTTGTTCAGGGAAAATATCAGTGACAAAACGGCGAAAGGACCCATGCGTATCGCCGGTAGCAAACAGCTTTACCTTACCCATCTTGACACCTCCCATGTCCCTTAAGTATACCATTTTCGAGGATCATTATCAACTTTCAACTCCACGACTTGACGCCTGTTCCGCTTCATATCTACGCTTGGCCTCTGCTTCAATGGCCTCCCGTTCTCCGGGCTCGTGGAGGGACCCAAACCTCCGCCAGTAGTCTTCCCAGGCAAAAAGTAGCAGGTCAGGTAAACCCTCATCAGTGATAAGAATGGGACTTACTCCATTTTCGACTTTCTCCAGAATTGCATCAAAATCTCGTTGGAGAACCTCACGGCTGACAGTATAGAGGCTGTCAAAATCCAGCTTCATGTATTCAGCCCCTTCTCAAAGAACTTTGAGTGGAAATACGGCAGCATTGAGCACATCCCGGTACTCTCCCTCGACTAAATAGGATTTTTCCGGGTCGAGGCCATTGGCGGCCATAATATCATCGACGAATTTCTTGCAGTAGATACGCATTTTTCTACGGGAATTTGTCAAAAAGTCGTCAGGAACCTTCATTGAAAGAGGCTGCTCCTGCTTGCATGGGACAACGGCAATACTCATTTTGTCCTCGCCCTTCAAGAAACAGACATAGGTGGGCCAGCCCAGAGTTTTGATAACATTTCTGCTTATGCGGATACCAGATCTGTCTCCGCCCATCAAGGTAATTTGGATTTTCGCATTCTTCGCTACGTTATCCATAACTGTCTCCTTCACTCCCCTCAACCGTTATGGGTTGTGCGCTTGAACCATCCTCCTGATAACTCACAATATCCTCAAAGAGGTTCATTTGCCGTGCCTGTTCATAATCATCATACGACCTGCCTATCCGAGTTTTATAAAGGTCCGGGTAGTATTTCACCTGTCTTTTTTTCTTTTCGCCCGACAAAGGATCGTCATATTCCTCTTTGAACGGCGCAAACATGATTGCCTCATCCAAGTCAAAGACGAGTATCAGGCCACGGTCAGAGTTCGCAATCCGGCCCAACACCTTATAACGGCACTCCCGTTGCCAGCCCATTGCCTGATAGATTTTCTCAATGAAATCCACGGATGTGATGGTCTTATTGACCCAGACCTCATTATTTTTGAACCGGGCCCACTCCACGGAGGCGCTCTCTTCCTCCATGCACATCGCCGCCGCAAATCGTTTCTTTCCGACATTGACTAAAGGCAAGATGTACTGAACCCCCTCAAACAGCCTAATGCAGGCCATATTGAAGGTCATTTGCCCATATTTAATGGAAACAGCCGGCTTTTTGAGCATGGAGAACTGTGTGCGGGGCGGCAGCTCGTATCCCTCGAAGCTCTCAAATTCAAGGGGCTGTTTCTGCTCCTGTTTTGTTTTGATAAGCTCCTGTATCAGGGCGTATTCCCGCTGAGCAAGTTTGAGTTCTTCCTGGTCTCTGCCCATCACTATCTCTCCGTTTCTTACATGGCTTGGAGAAGCTGGTCCAGCTCCTTTAGAATTTCCTCTTGTGAGGGAATTTCACCAATCATGGGATTGACCACCATGGCTCTGTGGTCTAAGAGGTCCGACTCGCTGATAGATGCAATAACACTGTCCCTACTGGACCGAAGAGCGTAGGCCATGCCAACGAAGCTCTCCCCCCAGGAATCGGGATATGTGTAGCCGCCCATGCCAACACTCCGGGGTTCCGCATCTTCCTGATACTCGATGTAATGGTCCTCCGCTTCTTTGGCCTTCCTCTGTTGCTTGCCCAGGAGGATTTGAGGTTCATCAAGGGAAAACATCAGGAATGTTGTTTTCCCTCGCTTTTTACAGTAGCCACGGAACCGGTATTCATATTCCTCGTTCCACCGCTGGATTTCATAGATACCGGCTGAAAGGGCCTTTGCGGGAATGAGGGGAATAATCTTTCCAGCGTCATTCGTCCACCGTATGCTGTTGGGGTATTCTTCCTCGCTGGCACGAACCACCAGCGTTTGCAGAACCGGGTGGTAAAGAACATCCACAAATTCGCACATACCCAAACGCTCACCGCTGGCCTTATTGAATTTGAAGCCCTTTCTGGTGATGGTCAGCGATGGGGTGCTGCGGTTGATAAAAAAGACACCAGGCGGCACCTGATAACCCGTAAGGGCCATAGACATGACCTCATTGGGCTCCTGACCCCGAAGTTTTACATCACGTTCCACCAGAGCGTCAAGTTCCTCTTGCTCATAGGTCCGCAAACTCACTGTCATCATAGATGCGGCATCCATACCGCCGTAGCCAGGGCACAGACTCAGGAAGCCTTTAAGCGTACCATCAGTGATGACGCCTATATCATGGACACCGCCATCAATCCGCCTGCTGCTGGCAGCTATCACTTTTGCGGCCTTGGCAATCTCCGGGGTGACGATCCCCACATGGTGTCCAGGCACATAAGCGGAATCTCGCTGACCATTGTTCCGAATGACGATGCCTTTCTTGTAGTCAATCACAATGGTCTTCCGGGCTTCAAGGTCACCCCATGTCCGCTCATTACTCATAATACTCTTGACCATTGAGCCGGTCCACTCCGTCCTACCCCGGAGGGTTGACCTCTTCTTCCGGGTAAGTACCTCCGCAATCTCATCGTAGGTGTAGCCGGCCAGCCGTGCAAAAAACATAAACCTTACCGTTTTAGCCTCTTCTGGCTCAATGATAAGGTCTCCATCCTTAGTGTGACGAAAGCCCAGAAGATCGGATACCGGGTATTGCCCGGTGAGAATGCGCTGGTCATAAGAGAGTATCATTCGCCGGCTTTTATTTCCCGACTCCCAATCCGCCAGCATAGCGTGGATATGAAAACTCTGATCGCTGTTTGGGTCCAGCGTATAGATGTTCTCAGTCTCAAAATAGACGCCGATAGGCTTTTGCGGGTGCATAGTTTTCAGTGCGGCAACCTGCTCCAGACAGTCTGACATATTACGGGCAAAACGAGAAACGCTGGCACAGAGAATGAGGTCCATTTTCTGCTGTTCAGCATCCGCCATCATTCGACGAAATGCGTCACGGTGACGGAGGGAGGTGCCAGATTTGCCCTCATCACTATAAATTTCCTGCATTTCCCAGAGCGGATTGTCCGCAATTTTCTTCTCATAGTAGAGTGTCTGGTTCTCTATGGAGGAAACCTGATTTTCGTTGGTGGTACTCACTCTGGCATATACCGCTACTACCTTTCTTGTCTCGTCTTGGATAGTAGGCTTTGGCTTGGCAGGACGGAAGTATTCCTTCTTTGAGGCAGCGCCTCGAACTCTCTGGCGAATCTCATCCCGTTTAGCCTCACGCTCCTGATGTCTGGCCACCCAGTCCTTGACGGTGGAAGGAGGGATTTCTTCTTGCCCTATGACCTCTCCCTCAAGGGGTTCGGAGACAACCGCATCCTCTTTCATGGTCTTCATCTCATCGGTATCCATTTCTTATCCTCCTTCATAGGACGAGTTTATTCATGCCATCAATTACTTTGGAGTGCCAGTCGTGATAGGCTTCCGGAGTGAGAGAAACACGGCTCTTCGCCATGTGATGCAGTGCCTCCCGCTGATGCTCTATGTTTTTAATCGTATCTATGCGGTATATATCATCGTCCTGCGTGATGATGTCGATCCGCACCGGAAGCTCAAACAGGAAGTACAGCAGAAAGCATAGTTCCTCATGGTTTGCGGCGAGATAGGCCCTTGTCTGGGTCACAATGCAATCAACTTTTCTGAGGGTGCAATCCCTCATCAGTCGGAGCATTTCAACCCGCTTGTAGGTCTCTTTGTAGCCTGTTATGTCTATATATACATCCTGAAGGGCAAAGTCGGTACAGCCGTCGAATAGCTCTCGAAAATACTGTTTGTGGAACTCCAATGCCGTGGATTTAGAGCGTTCCCAAAGTTTTGCCAGCTTCACATATCCCGCAACTTTACGCATTTCCGCCATTTCAGATACCTCACTCTCCCTCCAGTTCCCCAGCAGGCAAAGACATATACCAGACTTTTGCCCGCCTCGTTGACTTTATCCCCATTTCCTGGGCCGCCGTGCGTACTGTCCGCTCCGATATATCAAGCTCCTGCAAACGCCTCAAAACGGATTTGCTTTCAACAGGCCCAGACGATAGTATCACCCTGAGCAAGCCCTTTGCGCTTTCTTTCTTGCTGACGCTTTTGGCCTGGGCTGGCAGCTCATCAGAAATTAAAGCGCACTTCCCAAGCCAGTGAAACCCCCGGCTCTGATCCAGAACGAACCCAATGGCAGAACCTTGTGGGGCGAGATTGCTTTTGATCTGGAGCATATATCGTATCTCTGGATTGTACTCATCCCTGACTATCATCAGGACACTCCGGGCAATCGCCGCTATATCAATACTTCCAAGGCCACGATACAGGGTTTTCCCACTGGAGGACTTATTCAGATGGCCTACCAGAAGAATGGCGCAACGGTATTGAGCGGCCATTCTGGACAGCCGTGTTAATATCGCCCTCATCCGAGTAGCGCTCTGCATATCGCCGTCCTGCCTTATGTAGGATTGAATGGGGTCTATGATAAGTAGACGAGCCTTAGTGCTTCTCACCGCTTCCGCTATCCGGTCATCGTCAAGGGTCAGAGAATCATCACCATCCTCAATGAAGGCGACCCGTGAACAGTCAGCGCCGGCGGCAAGAAGTCTTGGCTTTACGGTGTCCTCT
>CANRFC010000061.1 GCA_947629795.1 uncultured Oscillospiraceae bacterium | reverse complement strand
CCTTCGATCCCGAGGGCCTGGTCACCCGTGCCGAGATGGCGAAGATGATCGCCACTGCCGTCAACGGCGGCGTCGCCCCCGAGTTCGGTGTGAAGGCCACTCCCACCTACACCGACATCAAGGGCATCTGGGCCGAGCAGTACATTGAGTATTGCTCCGACATGAAGTACATCGCCGGTCGGGGCGACGGCACCTTCGATCCCTTCGGCAATGTCACCGGCGTCGAGGCCGCCAAGATGGTCCTGACTGCCCTGGGCTACGACGCCACCGCTTATCAGCTGGTTGGCGCCGACTGGACCACCAACGTGAACTTCCAGGCCACCCGGAACTGCAAGCCCTCCCTCTACGAGGACCTGAACAAGGTCAACATGAACGCGGCCATCACCCGTGATACCGCTGCTCAGATGATCTGGAACGGCATGCAGAACTACATCGTGGAGTTCACCCCCGACCGCGAGGTCACCGGCACCGGCCTGACCTACAGCTACACCAAGAGCACCACTACCACCCTGCTGAACCGGGCCTATGACGCCACCGTCACCGAGGCCAAGTTCGTCGGCAACGAGAACACCGACAACCTGAAGGCCGGCCAGATCAAGGTCAGCGTCAGCGGCTCTCCCAAGACCATCACCGCCGACCTGGATATTGCCCACCTGGGCGAGACCGTGAAGGTCATCTGGAAGGACGAGAAGAACACCGCCACCGGCATGGACGCCAAGGACAAGATCTACGGCGTGTATCCCACCGGCGAGACTGAGGTTCTGAACGTACTGTCCGGCGACGTGAAGGCGGTCGATAACGAGGCCACCAAGATCGAGATCGACGGCACCAAGTACACCGTGAAGAACACCAACGGCACCATCGCCTTTGATGTGACCTTCAACTACAACAGCGCTGACGACAACACCAAGACCACTGCTGGCAGCGATGCCCTGACCTCGGTTGCCACCATCGTGAGCGGCGTAAAGGCCACCTCTGCCGCCGGTACCACCAGCGACGTGAACAGCGTGAAGTTCATCCTCAAGGACGGCGAGGTCGAGTCCGCCTTCGTGGTGGAGAACAAGATCTCCCGCGTGGTCTCCGCCAACTCCACCAAGGTCTCTCTCCTGGGCGAGAAGGTCTTTGAGGTCGAGGGCAGCGACGTCTACGAAGGCATCGCCAAGGACGACATCGTGGTCTACAACAAGCTGTACAAGGACGACGCCGACAAGGCCACCATGGTCGTGAAGGAAGCCGCGGTCGTCGAGGGCACCCTGGGCGGCTACAAGGTCAACGGTGATGGCGATGCCCTGACCCGCGTGACCATCGATGGCACCAACTACGATGTGGTGGGTCTGAAGTCCAACCTGACCGACGACACCGTGGCCCATTCCGACATCATCACCGATAAGGACATCAAGCTGAAGGACACTGTGAAGGTGTACCTGGTCGAGGGCAAGGTCATGGCTCTGGAGGGTGTTGACACCGACGGCGAGAGCAACTACGCCCTGATCACCAGCTCCAACGCCAAGGCTCTGAGCGGCAACGACTTCGAGACCGCCCAGGTCAAGGCCGTCCTGCCTGACGGCTCCGAGAAGGTCTTCACCCTGCACAAGGACTCCTGGAATGCCACTGGCAAGCCCTCTGGGCAGATGACCAGCGCCACCGGCACTCTGGCCAATGGCATCTACCTGGTGAAGTACGTGATGAAGAGCGACAAGATGAAGATCACCAAGTTCGCCACTGTGAGCGGCACCGACATCGGTACCACCAACAACGTGTGGGACGAGAAGAGCCTGAAGCTGACCCACGGTGACAGTCTTACTGACGATACCACTGTGGCCGCTGTCAACGCCAAGCTCTTCGTGAACAAGACCACTGTTGAGACCACCGTTGATGACGTGAAGGTCTATGACCTGCGGTCCCTGGGCTCCTTCAAGCTGACCACTGACACCGATAAGATCCAGTACCTGACCAACGGCAGCGGCCAGATCATCTACGCCTACATGCCTCGTACCACCTGGCCCGGCAGCACTGCTCAGGATTCCGTCTACGGCATCGTGTCCGCCGCCAACGGCACTCACCTGGTGGGCGACGATACCTATTACTACTTCACCGTGAAGGATGGCACCGGCGCTGAGTACGAGATCAACGTGGACGCCACTGACGCCGCCACCCTGGCCAAGGGCGACGTGGTCACCTTCAAGGAGAAGTCCGACAAGATCTATGACCTGGCTGCTGACGGCACCACCGAAGTTACCATCCTGTCCGACTACGACAAGGATAACGGCTACACCACCGGCTCCGCCGATGATTGGACCTTCGGCGCCGTGGACAGCTACAAGGATAACATCCTGACCTACTTCGCCGGCACCGCTCTGGTCAGCGGCGAGACCTCCGTCTACGAGGGCACCGGCGGCAAGAAGCCCATCGCCGTGAAGAGCGACGTGGAGATCCGCTACATCAGCGCTGATCCCGACGACGTGGGCGACGGCACCCCCAACGACGTGGCCGCCTTCGATGTGAACACCGGTTACGCCAACGTTCTGTTCCACACCAACGGCGACGGTGTGATCGACGTGATCATCGTTGAGACCTCCGGCGAGATCAGCCTGGTGAAGGCTTCCTTCCCCGCCTGATTTTTCCAACTCCAAGCAAAAAGGACCGGCCCGCGAGGGCCGGTCCTTTCTTGTCGCCTTAGATAAGGGCAATGTAGTGATGGGTGCCGCCGCTGTTGGAAGTAATGTTGGGGCTGGAATGAAAATAGACATTAAAGCCCCCCTCCTCCACAGTGACGACCTTCAGGGCGTAGGCTCCGTAGGTGGATGGGATGCCGGGGAACGCCAGGCCGCCGTTGACGCCGGACTCATCGTTGTTGATGCCGGTGACCCACACCGCCCGTGGAGTGGCTCCCAGGTCGATGAAGCGAGTGGCTTCGCCGTCGCCCTTGTAGGCACCGCAGACCAGGCGGACGGCCCCATCCAGAAGCTGGAAGTTCTCGTTGAACTCGGTCCGGCGGACCTCATCCTGGGGCTGCCATTGGTGGAGCTGGTAGTGCTCGGTTTTTTGTGAACTCATGATAAAACACCTCCAAACCCGGAGAAAAAGGGCTGGAAAGGGGATCTTTTCGCGCATTTTTCCGGTCAAGGGGCGCTTTACACCCTTGGGCAGAAAAATTGTCAAAAAAGTTCCACTTTCGGTCCGCTTTCGCCGGGAGCGGAGGTGTTTTTATCATGTCAAGTTTGAAAACTCAGCACTACCAGCTCCACCAGTGGCAGCCGTCCGATGAGGTCCTCCGTGCGGAATTCAATGAGAATTTCGGCAAGATCGATGCGGCGGTGGGCGGGCTCCTCGCCACCGGGGTCTACGCCGGCGACGGCCAGATAAACCGGACCATCGAGCTGCCCTTCACACCGTCTGCCCTCCTGGTGATCCAGAACTTCCCCTATCTCTGCGACACTTACACCGTCCGGGGCGGTCTTGCCATGCGGAACAGCCCGGCGGTGGTCAACACGACGGAGGGCGTCACCATCGTGGAAAACGGTTTTGTGGTCCACAATTTTTATCTGGACGGCTACGCCGCCCGGACCAACAGCAGCGACTTCTATTACCACTATATCGCGGTGGCCTGACGGGAGAGAGGGACAGAAAGGACCCCGGGCGAGATGCCCGGGGTCCCTTTTGCTTGTTGAGAGCTTGAACTTAGCCGTTGATGTCGGCCTTGTCAGAAGTCTCCACAATGATGGTCAGGATGGTGCCGTCGGTCTTGTAGAGGATCATGGCGTTGGCCTTGCCGCTCATGGTGTTGAAGCCATTCACGCCAATGTCGTCGCCCTTGGAATCCTTGTCCACGTTGACATAGATGATCTCCACGTCATCGTCCACAGGGTTGGTGGCCTGGCCGGTGAGGGTATCATAGATGCCATCGGCGTTGGGAGAGCCAACATTGGTGTAGTAGGTGAACAGCTTATCCTCCACAACGTACTCCTTGACGTACACGGCGTTGCCCGTGACAACATCGCCCAGCTGAGTGCTGAGGGTGAACGGAGTACCAATGGCAGTGGCCTCGTCAGTCAGGCACACGAAAGCGTTGGCGTTGCTGTAAGTGCCGTCGCTGGTGCGGACGAAGCCGTACAGCTTGCCCTCGGTCAGGGTGCCGGTCTGCACGTTGACGGTCACGTCCTCGGTGCCGTCCCAAATGGTGTAGGTGGTGTAAGCGGTGCCGTCGATCTTGGTGGTGCCGGCGTCGTCGGTGACGATACCGAAGACCACGTCCTCAGTGGCGCCGGTGGCCTTGGCGGTCAGGTCGGCGAACACGGCCACGACCTTGCCGTCGTCAACGACCTGAGTCCAGGCGTTGGCGGTAAAGGTCTGGTTATCCAGGTCACGGATCTTGTAGGCGTTGTACTTCGCGCTGGCGTGGCCGACAGCGTTGGTAGTGGTCTCGGCGAAGAGCACGCAGTCAGCAGCGGTCACGGTGGTGCCCACGGACTTGTTGGCCTTGGTGTAGGTGCCGGCGGCGGTCTCCTTGCCGGGGACAGCGGTGTCATAGGGGACCTCCACCTTCACAACGGCATCGCCGTTCTTGTCGGTGGTGTAGGTCACGATGTCGCCCTTGTGATAGCCGGTGTCGGCCTTCACAGCGGAGTCATCGCTGACGGTGATGATGCTCTTGGTGCCATCAGCGGCCAGGACCTGGAGCTGCAGGTTGGTGAAAGCACTGCTGGTGCTGCCGTTGGCCTTGATGTCAATGACCAGGGAGTAGTTGCTGGCGGACTCAGAGGTCTGCTTGGCAGCGCCCACGTAGCCGTTGACCATGTAGAAGTCGAAGTCCTCACCGATGTCGGTGGAGGCGAAGGCGGCGTTCACGCTGCCGGTCAGGCCGGACAGGGAGGCCAGAGCCTGGCCCTTGTAGAGGTCATAGGCGGTGCCGTCCACGTTCACGTTCTCGTTGCCCTTGTAGCCCTTGATCTCGCCGGAGATCTTCTCGGCCTTCTCCACGATCACAAAGGCCTTCTCCAGGTCGGACTTGTCGTACAGGCGGGTGTAGACCACCACGTCGTTCTTGGCGATGTCCGCATAGACATCGTGGTCAGCCATCTTGATGGTGCCCACGCCGGTAATGGTGACCTTCTCGCTGTTCTTGGCGGTGACCACGCCCAGCTTGCTCTCCACCACGTAGATGGCGGTGATCTTGCCGTCGTTGAGCAGGAGCTTCAGGCTGTCGCCGGTGGCTTGCTTCAGGTCGGTGGTCAGCTGGCCGTTGTTGGAGCCGTCGCCGGCCAGGCCGGTGGTGTAGGTCTTGCTCCGGGTCTCAGAAGTGGTGGTGTCGTAGTTCCAGGTCACCTTCACGGAGTCATCCAGGTCATACTTGTCATCGCCCACGGCCAGCTTCTGGTCGGTGGTCTTCTGGTTCTTCACGTCGCCCAGGGTGGCGAGAACGACCTCAGTCTCCCCGGTGGGATACACGCCGTAGACCTTGTCCTTGGCGTCCAGACCGGCGGGAGTGTTCTTCTCGTTCTTCCAGATGACCTTCACGGTCTCACCGATGTGGCTGATGTCCAGGTCGGCAGTGATGGCCTTGGCGCCGGCGGTACCGGCAACAGCGGCGGGATCGCCGCTGGAAGTGGTAGTCACCTGGATCTGGTCGTCCTTCAGAGAGGTAACGACGTTCTTGTTACCATCGAAGGTGGCGACGGTGATGTGAGCGTCATAGGCCTGCTCCAGCAGGGTGTAATTGTTGCTGTTGGGGCCGTATCCGTGGCTCAGGCTGCCACCGGTCACCTGCAGGGTGGGAGTGTACTCCACGTACACGTTCTGCATGCCGTTCCAGATCATCTGAGCGGCGGTATCACGGGTGATAGCGGCGTTCATGTTGACCTTGTTCAGGTTCTCGTACAGGGAGGGCTTGCAGTTCCGGGTGGCAAAGAAGGTGGTGTTGATGGCCCAGTCGGCGCCGACGAGCTGATAGGCCTCGGCGTCATAGCCCAGGGCGGTCAGGATCATCTTGGCGGCCTCAACGCCGGTCACGTTGCCGTAGGGGTTGAAGGTGCCGTCGCCCCGGCCGGCAATGTACTTCATGTCGGAGCAATACTCGATGTACTGCTCAGCCCAGGAGCCCTTAATGTCGGTGTAGGTGGGGGTGACCTTCACGCCGAACTCGGGGGCTTCGCCGCCGTTGACGGCAGTGGCGATCATCTTCGCCATCTCGGCACGGGTGACCAGGCCCTCGGGATCGAAGA
>CANRFC010000060.1 GCA_947629795.1 uncultured Oscillospiraceae bacterium | reverse complement strand
CGCGGCTCTGGGCAGGGGAGGACAACACCCCTTGCTGGTCAAAAATAGGGAGGTAAAAGGCCGAAAGTGGAGGCAAACGGCCCGGTTTTTGTACCATGAGCAGCACTTGGTAGACATCTGGTAGACAAGCAAAATCTGGAAATTCCGCGAGCCATACTCTCCCAAGGATTTCAGCCCGATTTTTGGTAGACTTTTGGTAGACTTTCTCCCCCCAAACCCCAAATTGCCGAATTATGGAAGCATCCTAAATGGCTCTGACTGCGAAAAAACGAGGGGCCGGCCCTTTCGGGTCGGTCCCTCGTGTGGGTCCGGATCTTGTTTGCGGTGGAACTTGATCTCTCGCTTGTCCCGGGCCCTTTCCTCGGGGGAAAGCGCCCGGCTTTGGAGTTGGGACGACGGGCCTAAATCGCCCGCTTCTGGCGGGAGAGGAGGAGACTGGCCAGGAGGCTCACCGCCGAGACGGCGGCGCAGGTCATCCAGGCGGCGGTCCAGTGCCCGTGGGTGCCCAGCATCACTCCCACCACCATGGGGGCGATGGGGTTGGGGACATTGGTGGCTCCGGAGCAGAAGGCGGTGCCGGCCACCTGCTCCTCGGAGGAATAGACCTGGCTGGGAAGGGCCCAGAAGACGCCGGCCGCCCAGGAGGCGCCGAACATCATGGCGCAGGAGGCCGCTGCCAGGGGGAGGTAGCCGGCGGCGCCGGCGGCAGGGAGCACGGCGGCAGCCGCCGCCGAGAGGACATAGCCGGCGCCCATGACCAGGCTGCGGCTGCGCACCTGCCGGGCGGTCCGGACGGCGAAAAAGTCGGAGACGCCGCCGGCCAGGATGGAGGAGACCACGGTGACCACGCTGATCATCAGCATGAGGTCTCCCGTCTCGCCCTGGGTGTATCCGATGCCGCTGGTGTAGACCGACATATCCACTGTGATGGCCTGGGTGACCCAGGTATTGGCCAGCAGGGCCAGGATGAGCAGCCAGGTCACCGGCTGGCGGATGATGGAGAGGTAGCCGCCGGAGCTGTGCCGGGACAGGGCCTCCGCCTCCGGCCGGGGGCGGTCCCGGGTGAACAGCAGCACGGGCACCGCCAGCACCGCCACCATGATCCCGATGACGTAGAAGGAGGCCCGCCAGCCCAGGGCGGGGACCAGCTTGCCGGAGATCCAGGCCCCCACGCCGCTGCCTGCGGCAAAGCTGCCGTTGAAGATGGCGGTGGCCAGGGCGGTGTACCGGGGGTCGATCCACATGGTGATGGTGGAGATGTACAGGGGGAAGGCCATGGCGTTGAGCCCCTGGGCCGCCTTGGTGACAAAGAAGAGAGGCAGGGAGCGGATGCTCACGGCGAAGGGGATCAGGAACTGGGGCAGAGCCTGAAAGGCCAGACCCAGGGCGATGGTGCCCCGGAGCCCCAGCTTCCGGTAGGCAAAATTGGTCAGGAACATGGCCGTCACCAGGCAGATGGCCCGGCAGGTATCAGCCAGCAGGACGGTCTGGGTGTCCACAGCAAGGGCCTGAGCCAGATCGCCCACCACCATGCTGAACTGGGTGACCGCCGCGGGGCAGAAAATGCCCAGCAGGGAATAGCAGACCACCAGCAGCCATGGGTAGCTCTTGCGGTCGGTTAGATTCAAGTTGATCAGATCTCCTAATAAAAACTAACAGAACAGGGCGAAGTATTCCTCATAGGCCCGGACCACGTATTTCACGTGCTCCTTGGTATAGAAGTAGGCGAATTCCTCGTCGCCCGCCCGGATGGCGTCCAGCATCTTCTGGTGCTGGTCCCGGAGGGAGTCGGAGGCTCGCTTCTGACTTTCCGGCATGGGGAGGGAGAAGGAGGAGAGCCCCTTCTGCTCCTCGGAGACCAGCTGCTGGACAAACTCCACCAGGAAGGGGTTCCCGGCGGCCCTCGCCACGGCCACGTGGAACTCATCGAAGCAGCGCTCGCCGCCGGAGGGATTGTTCCGCCGCTGAAGCAGGGCCTCCAGGGCGGCAATGTCCTCCGGGGCGGCGTTTCGGGCGGCCAGGCGGGCGATCTCGGGCTCCACCAGAAGGCGGGCCTGGGTGGAGGCCATGAAGCGCTGACGGTAGGCGGCGCGCTGTTCGGAGGTGACCAGGTCGGGGCGGAGACTGGCCGGCTCCACCCGGACGAAGCTGCCCTTTCCCCGGCGGGTCTCGATGATCCCCACCTCCGCCAGGCCCTTGAGGGCCTCCCGGACGGTGATGCGGCTGACGCCGGTGAGCTGGATGAGCTCCTTTTCGCTGGGCAGCAGGTCGCCCTGGCCGTAGATGCCCTGGGCGATCATATCCTTGATCTGCTCCATGACCTGCTCGTAGAGGGTGGTGCCCGCGCTGCGCTTCAACATATCCCAATGACTCCTTTGCGTCGGTTTTAACTTATTATAACATGTTATGTTCTGAAACGCAAACCGGACGCCAAAGGGGAGAGCTTATTTCCCCACAGTGGACAGGGAGGTGACGTGCTTCTCCCGGAGGAAGGCGTAGACAATGACCACGGCGGAGTAGATCAGGATGAGCTGCCAGGCGTTCTGGATGTCGCTGAGGTTGAAGTAGATGGCCATGATATAGCCGATGAGGGCCACGGTGGTGAAGACGTACAGCACGGGCTTGCTCATCTTGAAGGGGCTGTTGGCCATGGCCTGGGGGTTCTTCTTGTGGATGAGGTAGCCGGTGGCGATGGGCATCAGGACGTAAATCAGGGACACGCCGTTGCCCAGGCGGGAAATGGTCTCCAGGGACAGGCCGGTGACGATGGGGATGAGGCCCACGATGTAGAACACGGTGAGCAGGATCCAGGGGGTGCCCCGCTTGCTGATGGCGGCGGCCTGCTTGGGCAGCCAGCCCTCCTCGGCGGCGATGAGCAGGCCCTTGGTGGTCCAGGTGAAGGTGGCGTTCAGGGTGGAGGCCACGGCGAACATGCCGCCGCCCACGATGAAGAAGATGTACAGGGGAGCGGGGAAGATGGCCCGGGCCACCTGGACCAGGCTCTCGCCGGCCACCTGCTCCACGGGGAGCACGCCCACGGCCACGATGCCGATGAAGGCGTAGATGACGGCCACGATGATGGTGGAGCCGATCATGGCCCGGGGCAGGTCGCGGCCGGGGTTCTTCATCTCACCGCCCAGCTCGCTGAGGAACTCGGCGCCGCCGGTGGCGAAGGTCAGCAGGCTGGCGCCGGTGAGGAAGCCGGTCCAGCCGTTGGGCATAATGGCGTGGGGGGCGGTGAAGGTATCCCAGTTGACCTTGGGCAGGCCGAAGAGGATAAACAGCGCCATGGCGGCCACCAGCACGGCCACCAGCACGTTCTGGAGCTTGGCGGCCATATCCACACCCACCAGGTTCATCACATAGCACAGGGTGAGGATGGCCACACCCACCAGGGTCTTGGCCAGCTCATTGTCGGCCAGGCCGGGGACCAGCTCGCAGAAGTAGGTGGCGAAGGTGATGGCGAACATGGCCAGCACCAACTGGCCCACCACCAGCAGAGCCAGGTAGAAGAAGGCGGTCTTCTTGCCGATGTAGTCGCGGACATAGGTGTACATGCCGCCGGTGGAGGGCACCGCGCTGCCCAGCACGGCCAGCACGATGTTGGGGCAGATGACCAGCACCGCCGCCAGCAGGAAGGCCAGGGGGGTGCCCGCGCCGGTCAGAGCGATACAGATACCGGTGAGGGACATGATGCCGGAGCCGATGATCTGGCCGATGCCGATGCCCATGCAGTCCCAGAAGCCCAGGACCTTTTTCAGGCTGCCTTGCGAAGTTTGTTCAGACATTTCTCATTCTCCCTTTCTTACACGATTTTGGAACACTTGCATTTCTCCGGCGCTCGCGCCGCCGGACACGGTTGGCATACGTCCAACTTATTATAACTTATTATGGATATATGCCGCTAAAAAGCATAATAAGCTATAACAAGAACAAATGCAAGACCCAAATGCGGAAAGAGGAACATTTTTGGCGTAGTGGACAAAAAATGAAGGACATTTCTATGCAGGTCCACGAAAAAAAGCCCCGCTCAGCACAAAGCTGAGCGGGGCCGTTATGGTCGTATGGGGGGCAGGGAGCCGGTCTCAGGTCTTCTCCTCGAAGCTGACGCCGCAGCTGCGGCAGGTGATGGAGATCTTGCCCTTGCCCTTGGGGACCCGGAGCTGCTGGCCGCAGTTGGGGCAGCGGAAATAGCAGTGGTCCTTGTCGTTGCGGCGGCACTTGTTCACGTTGTAGCGGTGGACGATGGGCCGGACCAGGTCCAGGAAGCGGGCATTCTCGGCCCGGCGGCGGTCGATCTGCCGGGAGAACATCCGGTAGAAGACCAGGAGGGCACACAGGGTGGCCAGAAGGTTGAGCAGCCGGCTGCGCAGCAGGGAAGAGAGCAGCCAGAGGACAAAGTACACGGCCAGCAAGGCATAGCCAAGCTGGTCAACTCCGTATCGCCCGACCATCATGCGCCTGAACCAGTTCATGGAGCCCGCCCTTTCCTTTTGGGAAATCCCCAGTTTTTCACAAATCCCATGATAGCCTGTTCCGACCTGAGAATCAAGAAAGGAATCGTAAATAAATTATGAATTCTCACCGGGGGTTGCGTTTTTTGGGGATTTTCTGTATACTTGCAGGAAAGGGGGCGTTTTGTGTGAAACGCATCGACAAGGAGAACTACTATCTGGATATCGCCGAGACCGTGCTGGAGCGCTCCACCTGCCTGAGAAGGTGCTACGGCGCCATCATCGTCAAGGCCGACGAGATCGTGTCCACGGGCTACAACGGGGCGCCCCGGGGGCGGCGGAACTGCGCCGACCTGGGCTTCTGCACCCGGGAGGCCATGAATATCCCCTCGGGGCAGCGCTACGAGCTGTGCCGGAGCGTCCACGCCGAGGCCAACGCCATCATCTCAGCGGCCCGGAGCGAGACCCTGGGCGGGACCCTCTACCTGGCCGGGCGGGACGCCAAGACCGGGGAGCTGCTCCACGACGCCACCTCCTGCTCCATGTGCCGGCGGCTCATCATCAACGCGGGCATCCAGCGGGTGGTCATCCGCCGCACCCCCACCGAGTACGACGTGGTCCACGTGGAGGACTGGATCCGGGAGGACGACTCCCTGCCCGAGAGGAGCGAGGAAGAATGAGGGCCCGGAAGAGAGGGGCGGCGCTGCTGCTCGCAGCAGCCCTGTGCCTGCCCACAGCCTTTGCCCAGGAGCTCGCTCCCCAGAGCTTTGTGGATGTGCCGGCGGAGCACTGGGCGGCGGCCGACATCGCCGCCGCGGCCGAGAGCGGCCTGATCCAGGGCACCGGCGGGGGCCGCTTCGAGCCCGAGCGGGAGGTGACCTACGGGGAATTCCTCACCATGCTGGTGCGCCTGACCTGCCCGGAGAAGGTGGACTCCACCGTCCCGGGGGCGTGGTATATGCCCTACCTCTACGCCGGGGTGGACCTGCTGGGCCGGACGGGCCTGGGCGAGGCCATGAGCCAGCCCACCCTGCTGGATAAGAAGCTGGACCGCTATGACATGGCGGCCATGCTCTTCATGACCCAGGACGGCGTGCCCCTGGGGGACTACCGGGCCATCGCCGACTGGGAGAGCATCCCCGACCAGTATAAGGACATCGCCGCCGCGGCGTGGTCCATGGGCCTTCTCCGGGGGGTGGACGAGAAGGGGACCTTCGCCGGAGAGATCACGGTGACCCGTGCCCAGGCGGCCACGGTGCTGAACCGGCTGCGCGCCTACAACGCCGCCCAGGAGACCTTTGCGCCGCTGCCCCAGGGGGCCCTGGCCGTCACCCGGGCCAACGCGGCGGTGGAGGCCCAGGATGCCGCCGACGGATTCTACATTTACAGCGGCGTGGACATCGGATACCAGGGGAAGATCGACTTCGACAACCCCGGCTATACCCGCCTGCGCTTCACCCTGGCCACCAACTCCACCCTGTTTGAGAGCAGCAATGTCTTCCGGGTCATTGACGTCAGCGGGGCGGAGCGGGAGTTCCTCTTCTACATCTTCCAGGACTCGGGAACGACGCGGACCTACGACGTGGACGTGTCCGGGGCGGGCAGGCTGGACCTGTCGGTGTGCTCCACCTGCTGGTGTGACGCGGTGGTGAAGGACATCTATCTCTACTGACCCCGGAAGGTGAGAAGGGGGAAGGAAAGTGGAAAAATTATCTAAATTCCCTCCGTTCGCATCGGAAATTTCTTGACAGAAGGCCGGCTTAGACGTAAAATAAAGCTGGTGCATTTTTGGGGACCGCGCCATCTCGCGGTCCCCTTTTTCAAGGCAATGAAGAACTTAAGGATGCGAAAAATAAAAATATGGAGGTGTAAGTCAAAGATCATGCAGATCCCAAT
>CANRFC010000059.1 GCA_947629795.1 uncultured Oscillospiraceae bacterium | reverse complement strand
AACAACCTCAAGCGCGTGTTCAGCCTGGCCCTCACCGGCGTCATGCTGAGCGGCATGATGGTCATGGGCGCCAGCGCCGTGGAGTTCAGCGACAGCAAGGACATTGTCAATGCTGACGCGGTCAACACCATGGTGGCCCTGAACATCATCAACGGCCGGGACGATGGCTCTTTCGATCCCACCGGTCTGGTCACCCGTGCCGAGATGGCGAAGATGATTTCTGTCGCCATGAACGGCGGCGAGGCCCCCAACTTCGGCACCAAGACCACCCCCACCTTCACCGACATCAAGGGGTGCTGGGCCGAGCAGTACATTGAGTACTGCAACGACATGAAGATCATCTCTGGCCGCGGCGACGGCACCTTTGACCCCTACGGCAACGTGACCGGGGTCGAGGCCGCCAAGATGGTCCTCACCGCCCTGGGCTATGACGCCACTGCCTTCCAGCTGGTTGGGCCTGACTGGGCCGTGAACACGACCTACGAGGCCACCACCACCTGCAGCCCCTCCCTCTACACCGACCTGAACGGCGTGCAGATGAACCAGCCCCTGACCCGGGACAACGCCGCCCAGATGATCTGGAACGGCGTGCAGAACGATATGACCACCAAGCGCCCGGACAAGACCCTGGCCACCGGCGAGGTCACCTACATCTATCAGCCTGGCGAGGGCGATCCGTTCATCACCATCAAGTACGGCGCTGTGATCGAGTACGCCTACCTGAAGGACGTGGACTACAACGAGGACAAGGAGCAGTACGAGTACACTCTGTCCGCCGGCGCTGAGTTCGGCGCTGCCGCCCTCACGGTTGACCAGTTCACCGCTTCCGGCACCGTGGCTATGAAGGAGGACCTGAGCAAGCTCTACGGCCAGAAGGTCAAGGTGGTCTACACCAAGAAGAACAGCTCCGTGGACAAGGTCTACGGCATCTTCGCCACCGAGAGCTCCGTGCTGGCCTCTGGCGTGGTGGGCGATCTGCCCAACACCGTGGACGCCGATGCCGACTCCGTGAAGCTCAACGGCACCACTGTGAAGTTGGCTCCCTCTGGCGCCACCTCCAGCAACTGTGCTGATCAGGTCGCTGTGTTCGGCTTCCTGAGCGGGGCTTACAACACTCAGAACCTGACTGGCATTAAGGCTTACAGCTCCAAGGCCGCTCAGCCCTTCACTATGGACCTGATCGACAACGACGGCGACGGCAAGGCCAACTGCGCCGTCATCTATCCCTTCACCGTGGCCAAGGTCACCTCTGTGGGCTCCACCTCCTTCTCCGCGGGCTCCGCGAAGAAGTTCAAGGACGTGGACGTCTATGAGGGCGTTGCCAAGGGCGACTACGTGAAGGTTACCGACAAGGCCAACATCGCCAGCGGCAAGGAGACCTTCGAGAAGATCGAGGTCATCAAGGACGTGAAGACCGCCGCCACCCGCGAGAACAACACCAAGTTCAAGATCGACGACACCTGGTACACCATTAACGCCACCACCGTGGACAACAGTCTTTCCTCTGTGGCCGCTGGCGTGGAGGTCTCCAAGCTGGTCGCCGTGAACGGCTATGCCTTCCACGTGACTGCAGACTCCACCGTGAACGCCGGTGACTACGTGGTGGTCACCAAGGCCGAGAACACCAGCACCGGCAAGATCGACGGCGCCCGCGCTGAGCTGGTCTTTGCTGATGGTTCCAAGAAGGTGGTCTCCACCGATAAGTACTACGGCGGCGACGCCTGGGATGCTTCGGATGATCCCCAGACAAAGTTCGGCCTGGTGAACACCCTGGCCACCTACAAGATCAACGATGACGGCGAGTACGTCCTGACCAAGGCCAACTACTCCGCCGGCGATGATTCCACCACTGGCTTCGACAGCGTCATCACCGGCTCTTACACCTACGATAAGGACGGCAAGAGCACCATCGGCACCAGCAAAATCGCTGACGACGCCGTGATCTTTGTCGCCGACAAGGCTAACACCGTTGTGGATGGCACTGCCAAGGTGAAAGTGGTCAGCGGCGCCGAGCTGAAGAAGACCTCCACCGCCACCGTCAATGTGGCCTACACCACCACCGACAACTCCACCGGCTACGCCACCGTGCGCATGGCCTTCGTCTTCGCCACCATCAGCTCCTCCGACCACAAGGTGGGCTACATCGTGTCCGACGTGGATATCGTTGCTGACAGAGACGACAAGGTGGGCAGCTTCACCATGTTCGACGGCACCGAGGACAAGGAAGTGCTGACCAAGAACGCCGACGGCAAGGTGGGCGGCACAGCCCTGGCCAAGGGCATGCTCGTTGTCTACGTTGAGGACGGCAGCAAGATCGACGTGAAGTATGCTGTCAAGACTGACGGCACTGGCGCCATCGGCACCTTCCCCGCCACCCTGGCTCAGGGCTCCAACACTTACGGCTTCGGCGCTCTGGTCGCCGTGGACCTGAAGGGTGAGCTTGTCAACCTGGCTATTGCCGCCGCCACGGAGGACGTTGACGAGGATAACGCTGACGAGAACGTCTTTGGCTCTGCTTCTGCCACCGACCTCGCGAACCTGGACATCAGCGATGCTGTGATCCTGGGCATCGACACCGATGGCAAGGCCGGCGTGCCCGGCGCTGAGCTCGCCATGGCTGAGAGGACTCCCGACAGCAACAGCACCAACTACTACGCTAACGTGTTCTATGTCATTGACCGGACCGACAACCAGGCTGCTGCTACCAACGACAAGGTTGCCTTCCTGGTCTACTGCAACGACATGTTCGACGTCATGCCCTAACAGGCTGGCGAAACCCAAAGCAAGCGCATAACAAGGCGGCGCCCCCTCGGGGGCGCCGCTTTGCGCCGTCACCGCAGCGCCAGGTAGACAAAGGTCTGGTCGGGAAAGTTGGTCCGTACCATGTAGCCTGGGCCAACCTCGGCAGTCTTCCGGTAGACGGTGAAGCCGGTCCCGTCGATCTCCATGACTGGGGCATTGCCCAGTTGGTAGAGGGTCAGGCCGGGGACCGTCAGGCCGCCGCAGGCCGCGGTGTTGTAGGCGGACATCTGGCCGTGGTCGTTGGCCACCAGCACCGCCAGGGGCTGAAAACCCAGCTCGATGTGGCGGCTCTCGGCCCCGTCTCCCACGTAGGTCCCCACCACCACCCGGGCGGCGGTATCCAGAAGCTGGAAGTTCTCGTTCACTTCCTGGGTCTGGAATTCGTCGGACAGGGACCATTGATGGAGCTGGTAGTGCTCGGTTTTTTGTGAACTCATAATAAAACACCTCCAAACCTGGGGAGAAAGGGGGCTGGAGTGGGATTTTTGGGACAATTTTTCTCCCTGGGGGCATAGAACGGCCTGGCGGGCGGAAATTGCGAAAAAAGTTCCACTTTCGGCCTGCTTCAGCCGGGAACGGAGGTGCTTTTATCATGTCAAGTTTGAAAACCGAGCAGTATCAGTTACATCATTGGGAGCCGGGGGACAGCGTTTTGCGGGAGGAATTCAACGAAAATTTCGCGAAATTGGACGTCTCTACCCGCCTGTTTTTCGGCTCCTACACCGGCGATGGGGCCGCGGAGAGGCTCATTTCCCTCCCCATCACCCCCAAGGCGGTGCTCCTGTTCACGCGGGATGGCAAAGTCAACATCCAGTACGGCAATTACCGATTGACCTATGGCGGTATGGCCTTGCCCGGATGCCCTGTCTATGCTGATAATTCCAAAATTGATATTGCCTTAGAAGTAACCACCAGTGGCTTTACTGCCCACCACTCTGACAGCAGCTCTTGCCGATGCAACAAAACATCCATTGTTTACCACTATCTGGCCCTTTGCTGAACGAGTGAAAGAAAGGACCCCGGACAAGGTCCGGGGTCCTCCTTTTTTACCCTACTTTCGTAAGTCTTGCAGAACAAATCAGGAGTTCTTCGCGAAGGCGTCAACAGCGCCGGAGGTCTCCACGAAGATGTACAGAATGCTGGGGGTGGTCTCATTGTCGCACACAAGCAGAGCATTGGAGCGGCCGGTGGTAACGTCGTACTTGTTTACACCGATCTCGTCGCCAGCCTCGTCCTTGTCCAGGTTGACATAGATGATCTGAGCCTTGTCATCCAGAGCGCGGGTGTTGGTGCCGGTGGGCTGGGTGTAAACGTCACCCTGCACGGTGCCCTTGGCGGTGTGATAGGTCAGGATCTTGTCGGCCTCGTTGTACTCCTGAACCAGCACGTCCAGGACCTTGTAGGTCTCGCTGCCAATTGTCTTGGAAGCATCGATGCCGCTAGCGGTATCGGTAGTGCTCAGCTCCTCGAAGTCAGTATTGGCATAGATATCGTCGCTGGTGCGGACGAATCCGTAGATGGAGCCCTTGTTCAGGGTATTGCCGTCCTTGATGTTGACGGTGATGGGATCGCCGCCGGCATAGATGGAGTAGGTGGTGTAAGCAACGTTGTCGATCTTCACGGTGTCGCCGCCGCCGGTGACCAGGCCGAAGACCGTGTCAGTGGTGGCACCGGTGGGCTTGGCAGCCAGGTCGGCCACGACGAAGAGGACCTTGCCGTCCTTCGACTTCACCACTGCGTCAGTGAGGTCCTGGCTCGCCAGGCTGCGAATCTTGTAGGCCTTGAAGGAGGGGGCAACATTCTGCAGGTTGTCAACGTCCACATTGGAGGTCTCAACGAAGAGGATGGTATCGTTGGTGGTCACGTCAGTGCCAACGGTCTTGGTGTCCTTGTTGTAGGCCTTCGTGGCGGGGCTGGTGTACTGGCTCTCCATCTTCAGAACGGCCTCGCCCTTCTTGTCGATGGTGTAGGTCACCACATCGCCCACCTTGTAGTCGTCCTCATTGATGACGTCATCACTGTTGGCAACGTCCTGGCTGTCCGCGCTGACGGTCAGAATGCTCTTCACGCCCTCGCCGTCCAGAACCTGGACCTGCATGTTGGTGAACACGTCGTCAGTGCTGCCGCCGGTCTTCACAGCGGTAATGACAGAGTAGTTGGTGGCGGACTCGGAGGTCTGCACCACACCGGCCACGTAGCCGTTGACCAGGTACAGCTCCACGTCCTCGCCGATCACGTCGCCGTCAACAGAGGTCAGGTTATCCAGGCCAGTGACAGCGGAATAGGCCTCACCAAAGATCTTGTAAGTGTTGCCGTCCACCTTGATGTTCTCGGTGCCCTTGTAGCCGTTCACAGTGCCGGTGACCTTCTCGGCCTTCTCCACGGTCACGAAAGCGTTGGCAGTAGTTTGGTCGTACAGCTTGGTGTAGGTGACCACGTCGTCCTTGGCGATGCCCTCATAGACGTCGTTGTCGGCAATCTTGATGGTGCCCAGGGTGCCGATGGTGACCTTCTCGCTGGTCTTGGCGGTGACCACGCCCAGCTTGGTCTCCACCACGTAGGCGAAGGCAACCTCGCCATCCTCGTTCAGAATGAACTTCACGGCGTCACCGTTCTTGGCATTGCTCAGGGCCTTGAACTTGGCCTGAGCATTGTCCTTGCCAGTGCCGCCGGCAGTGGTGGCCTGGCCGGTGGTATCGTAGTTCTTGACAATGATAGTGCCAGTGCCGGCCTTGGGAGTGGCAACGGTGTACTCGGTGCCGTCGATCTTGAGCTTGTTGGTGTCCTCAGCGCCGTTCTTTTCCACCTTCTTGATGTCGGAAACGGTAGTACGAACAACGGAGGTCTTCCCGGTGGGGAACACGCCGTAGATCTTGTCCTTGGAGTCCAGCTGGCCCTTGGTGCCGCCGGTAGCATCCTTGTACATGACCTTGACGTCCTCGCCGATGTAGCTGATGTCCAGGTCGGCAAGAATATCAACGCTGCCCACGGTGATGTAGCCCTTCTTTACGGAGCTGTTCGTCATGTGGTTATCCTTGAAGGTGCCGGTCACTTCCTCGCCGCCGTACTTCACCTCAAACAGGGTCCGGTTGCTGGACTGGTAAGTGAAGCTGACCTCGCCAGTGGACAGGGTCTTGTCCGGGGTCTTGGTCACGGTGTCGTTCTGCACGCCGTTCCAGATGATCTGGGCAGCGGTGTCACGGGTGATGGGGTTGTACATGTTGACGCCGCCCAGCTCGTCATAGAGGGAGGGGTCGCAGGTCCAGGTGGCCTCGTAGTTGACGTTGTTGTCCCAGTCAGCGCCCACCAGCCGGAAGGCCTCAGCGTCATAGCCCAGGGCAGTCAGGACCATCTTGGCGGCCTCGACGCCGGTGACGTTGCCGTAGGGATCGAAGGTACCATCACCGCGGCCGGCGATGATCTTCATGTTGTTGCAGTACTCGATGTACTGCTCGGCCCAGCAGCCCTTGATGTCGGTGAAGCTGGGGGTGGTCTTGGTGCCGTACTCGGGGGCGATGCCGCCGTTCATGGCGGTGGCGATCATCTTCGCCATCTCGGCACGGGTGACCAGGCCGTCGGGGTCGAAGGTGCCGTCGTCCCGGCCATTGATGATGCTCAGGGCAACGCAGCCGTTGACAGCGTCCTGATTGACGATCTCTTCGCTGTCAGAGAAGTCGGCGGCGCTGGCGCCCATGACCATCATGCCGCTCAGCATGACGCCGGTGAGGGCCAGGCTGAACACGCGCTTGAGGTT
>CANRFC010000058.1 GCA_947629795.1 uncultured Oscillospiraceae bacterium | reverse complement strand
TGGTGGAGCTGGTAGTGCTCGGTTTTTTGTGAACTCATAATAAAACACCTCCAAACCCGGGGGAAAAGGGCTGGAAAGGGGATCTTTTTGCGCATTTTTCCGGTCATGGGGTGCTTTACACCCTTGGGCAGAAAAATTGTCAAAAAAGTTCCACTTTCGCCCCGCTTTCGCCGGGAGCGGAGGTGTTTTTATCATGTCAAGTTTGAAAACCGAGCAGTATCAGTTGCATCAGTGGGAGCCGGGGGACAGCGTTTTGCGGGAGGAATTCAACGAAAATTTCGCGAAATTGGACGTCTCTACCCGCCTGTTTTTCGGCTCCTACACCGGCGATGGGGCCGCGGAGAGGCTCATTTCCCTCCCCATCACCCCCAAGGCGGTGCTCCTGTTCACGCAGGAGGGCAATACCGGCCAAGATTCCAGTTCCCACCCCATTTATGGCGGGCTGGCCCTGCCTGACCAGCCCATCATGCTCTCCAATCTGTGGGGCTTGCGCATTGTGGAGGGCGGCTTTGAGGTCCAGGACAATTTCAGCCGTCAAGTTTGCTGTAACTACGAAGGAAAAACCTATCACTATCTGGCGTTCTATTGATTTGCGCGGCGGGCCGGTGAGGACACCGGCCCCTACATTCCTCAATGCCCAAATACCAGCAAGAAAGGACCGGCCCCGAGGGGCCGGTCCCGTTTGCATTGAGGGGATCTCCGACTTAGGTGTTGTCGGCGATATCCTTTTCGTTAGAGGTCTCGAAGATGATAGTGGTGACGTCCTTGTTTGCATCAGTGATGATGATCACGTTCATCTTCTTGTTGATGGCATCGTAAGCGCCAATGGAACCGTCCACGCCCTTGTCATTGTCCTGATCGACAAAGTAGATGTCAGCGTCGCTCTTGACGGCAAAGATGGTAGCAGTGTTGTTGGTAATGGTAGAGGTATCAGTACCAACGCGTACGGTGATGGTCTTGTCGTCTTCATTGTACTTATCGACCCAGCCCTTGATGGTGGCGCTGGCACTGGCAGTAGTCCCGGCGGCGGCACCCACATCGGTCACCTTGCCGGCGGCGTACACGTTATCGCTGGCAGGATCGAAGGAGACGATTTTGCCTTCAGCCAGGGTGTCCTTGGTGTGGACGGTGTACGGCTCAGTGTTCACGTCCACCACGTACTCGTTGTACTCGACGCCGTCCACCTCAACCTTGCCGTTGTCAGCGGACACGATGCCGTAAACGGTGCTGGAAGTGGCGCCGTCAGGAGAGGTCCCCAGGTTCATGTACACGGCCACAACATCACCGCTGGTGCCGTTCGCCCGAACAACCGTGCTGTTCAAAGCAGTGGGGGTAGAATTGCTGGAGCTGGTGGGCTTAGCCACGTTGCCCAGGTCGCGGATGTTATAAGCCTTATACTTAGCGGGGGAACCCGAAGCAGCCTCGTTGACGAAGAGCACGCAGTTGGAGGCGGTATTAATATCATTGGCACCGTCGTTCACGGTCTTGGTCTTCTTAGTGTAGTGAACCGCCGCGCTGGTGGAGCTCTCCTGCACCTTGACCTCGGCCTCGCCGTCCTTGTTCATGGTGTAGGTCAGGATGACGCCCTCATAGGTGCTGCCGGCGCCAGTCTTGAGGTCAGAGCCCTGCTTGATCTTGTTGCTGTCAGTGTTAGCACCCTTCTTATAGCTGTCCTCGCTGACAGTGAGGATGCTCTTGGTGCCGTCAGCGCCCAGGACCTCAATCTTCAGGCCGTTCAGGCCGTCGCCGGGCACATCGGCGTCATCGGACACACCCAGAAGCAGGGAGTAGTTGGAAGCGCTTTCGGAGGTCTTCACGGCGCCGGCCACGTAGCCGTCCACCAGGTACAGGTCAAAGTCCTCGCCAATGTGACCGGTAGTGAAGGTGGGCACGGCGTCGCTGGGCATGCTGGCGCTGGTCAGCAGGGTGGTGTGCACGTCGTAGGTGGTGCCGTCCAGCTTCACGTTCTTGGTGCCCTTGTAGCCCTTGACGGTGCCGGAAACGGTCTCAGCCTTCTTCACGGTGATGAAGGCCTTGTCGTTGTCGCTGTCATACAGCTTGGTCACGACCACGATGTCATCCTTCTTGATGCCCTCGTAGACGTCGTTGTTCTTGAACTTCACAGAACCCACGCTGTTGCTGATGGTGACCTTCTCAGCGTTCTTGGCGGTCACAACGCCCAGAGTGGAGTTGACGATGTAGGCCTTCACGACCTCGCCATCGCCGTTCAGGATGACCTTCACAGGAGCGCCGGTCTGAGCGGACAGAGCGGAGATAGCGGTCTTGACCTCGGCGGCGGTGCCGGAAGAGGCGGTCACATCAGCGGTAGCGCCGTAGTTGGTCACGACAATAACATCGTTCGCGGCGGGAGTGGCGCAGTCGTACTTGGTGCCGTCGATCTTGACCTTGTTGGCATCGGTAAAGTCAGAGGCGCTCTTGATGTCGGCGGCGGTCACGTGCAGGACCTCGGACTTGCCGGTGTTGTACACACCGTAGATGACGTCGTTCTTGTCGGGCTCGCCATCATTGTTCTTGTCGTAGAAGAGAACCTTGACTTCCTCACCCACGTTGGAGATGTCCAGGTCGGCATAGAACTTGGCAGCAGAGGGGCTGGCGGGATTGGTGCCCTCCAGGTCGCCGGTCACCTGAATCATGCCCTCCTTGAGGGTGCCGCCCAGGGTCTTGTAGTTGCCGTCGAAGGAGCCCACCCAAGTGTCGGCCTCAAAGTACTTGGACAGGAAGGTTTCGGTAGTGCTCTCCTGGTAGTTGTAGGAGATCTCGCCGTTGGAGGCCACCTTGTCGAAGCTCCTCACCATGGGCCGGGCCTCCAGGCAGTTGTAAGCCATCTGGGCGGCGTTGTCACGGTTCAGGGGAGCAGAGGTGTTCAGGCCCTTGATGCTCTTGTACAGGCCCTTGGAGGTGGCGATGTCGTTGGTGTTGTCCTCCCACTTGGCGCCCACCAGCTTGAAGATGTCGGGGTCATAGTCCAGAGCCACCAGCATCATCTTGGCAGCTTGGGCGCCGGTGACCAGCCCGTTGGGATTGAAGGTGCCATCGCCCAAGCCGGCGATGATGCCCTTGTTAGCACAGTAGGCGATGTAGTTCTTGGCCCAGTGATTCTGGGTGTCGGTAAAGGTGGTCTGCATCCCGGAGCCCCAGGCGGGGTCCTCGCCGCCGTTGAGCATGACGCAGATGATCTTGGCCATCTCGGCACGGGAGATGTTGCCGGCGGGGTCATACTGGCCGTTGTCACGGCCCTTGATGACGCCGAGGGCGGCCATGGTGTTCACGGCTTCGGTATGAGTGATCTCATCCGCATCCGAGAACGTGGTGTTCGCAGCGTTGGCGCCGATGGTGAGCATGCCGACCAGCATGGCACCGGACATGACCAGACTGAGAACGCGCTTCAGATTGTTCATGGATCTTTCCTCCTTTTTGTTTTTGACTTGGAAGGTTCTCCGCCCTGTCTGGGGTCGTTTGGACTTTGGGGTGGAAGCCCGGCTTTGGAGCTCCGGACCCCCGTGCCTCGTTCCTCGCGGCTCTGGGCAGGGGAGGACAACACCCCTTGCTGGTCAAAAACGGAGGAGAAAAGGGCCGAAAGAGGGGGCAAATGGCCCGTTTTTCGTACCATGAGCAGCACTTGGTAGACATCTGGTAGACAAGCAAAATCTGGAAATTCTGCGAGCCGTACTCTCCCAAGACTTTCAGGCCCGTTTTTGGTAGACTTTTGGTAGACTTTCTCCCCCCGAACTCGTTTCCTGGTATATTTTGGCATATCCCGGCATCCTTTGCCCGCCGGGCGCTTTGGTGCTTGTCCGTTTGGCATATTTTGGCTTCCTGCGGCATATTTTTGCAGTCAAAAGTAGTAATCTGGGTAGTAGAAAACAGCGCCGGGCATTACTGCCCGGCGCCGCTGACTTTCTGGAATTCATGCACGATATCGGCTACTTCCAAGTGGGTATAAACGTCCAGGGTGACCTTGATGGAGGAATGCCCCATGATGAGCTGAAGGGCCTTGGGGGACATACCTGCCCTTGCCATGTTGGTGGCAAAGGTGTGGCGGCAGATGTGGGGCGTGATGTTGGGAAGGGGCTCTGGGTGAGTCGCATTATATCTCTGAATGATTCTCTTGAACGCGACTTGCCAATCCTTGCTTACCATGGGTTTTCCGCTCTTCCGTAGAAACAGGAACCCTGCCACCCCATCTACCACGGGCTCGATACCCCTTGGGCGGTCTGAAAGAATGTGCTGAAAGGCCAACTTGACTTGAGGAGACATGGGGATATCCCGGACGCCGTTGTCAGTCTTCGGGGTTTCAACGGAGCAGACACCTCCCTTGATACAATGGAGTTGACGGCGTACGTGGATGATGTCGTGGCTGAAGTCCAGGTCCTTCCGGACAAGGCCCACAAGCTCAGAGATGCGCAGACCGGTGTGCAGGAGGATATAGATTCCGTTGTAGTAGTACCTGCGGAACTTGCCGGTCTCTGAGATGTAGTCCAGAAAGGCTTTCTCCTGCTCCGGAGAGAGGGCAAAGCGTGGCGTGCTGTTGTTGGAAAGGACTGTGGAAAGGCGGAAGGCAAAGGGGTTCTTACGGATGAGGTCATCGTCCACCGCCATCTGAAAGGCCGGGCGGAGGACCGTCTGATAATTGTGGATGGTGTTGAACTTTTTGCCCTTTTCCCGTTGGGCACTGACCCAAGCCTTGGCGTTGGAGGATTTTACCCGGTCAATGCGCATTTGTCCAAAGGGGTCATTCTCCAGAAGCTTCTGCAGATTCCGGTAGTTGCGCAGGGTCCTTTGGCGTAGACTGCCTTTCTGAGCCAGGTAATTTTGGACCAGAGCGGCGACTGTCATGTCACCGCCCTGCGGTATGATACCGTCCTCCAGGTCCCGGCGTATCTGCCGCTCCAGTTCCCGGAGGGCCGGTTTCTCCCGTTTTCCCTTTGGGATGGGGTCCCCTGGTTCCAAGCGCCAGGAGTACAGGAACCGGACCTTTCTGGTTCGGTCTGTATACTTGAAAGCGTAACGCCCATCCGGGCGCTGGCTCTCTCCGGTACGGAGGACCCGGTCTTTGGTGTCTCGGCGTTTTTTGCTCATGGCATGCCTCCCTTCATACCGAGGAGCGTTGGTCCAGGAACTCCAGGAATCGTTCCCGCTTGAACAGGGTCTTTGACCCGATGCGGAGGACGAAGCTGGCATCCGGACACTGGTCCAGGAGACGGCGCAGGCGTTTCTCACCAATGTTGGTGAGTACCGCCGTCTCCTGCACCGTGAGGGCGTACTTTTCCTGGATGGGGACGGAGAGGTCAAGGGGATTTGCGTAGGACATGATAACCTTCTTTCCGCCAGAATCCCGTTGTGAGTTATATCTGTGATGGCTAAGAAAGAAGGATTAAAAATGGGGTGACTGACTTTTGAATCTGGCTGTGTGTATTTTAGAGAAATGAATCTCTATTACTTAGTATAGAAGAATCCGCATACACACACGCGCGATTTCAGATTTAAAAGCCAAAGAAGGTGCGGAGGAGGGGGTTACCCATGACGGCCAGGCAGCGCTTAATGTGCATTCTGGGGGCGGGGAGAGCAGGAGCAGGGAATCCCCGAACAGGTTGACCTCCTCATCCCCCATCATGCCCCCATGGGTGAGGACGGTGAGTGCCCGTTGGGTGAACTCCTCCCGCTTCTCCTCTGGAATGGTCATGTCACCGTAGTAGCCGGTAAAGGTTCCCATAGAAGTGTCTCCTTTCAGCGGACGGGGGTGAACATGGCCTGCAGGTCCCCGCAATAGCTGTTCAGCACTTCCTGGGAAACAGGATTTCCCTCCGGGGCCTGATTGCTCATGGAGGAAATCAGCGTAAAGAACTCCAGCAGCGGCAGAGCCAACGACAGACGGTCCAATTCCCGCTTGAGGAAGGCCTTTCCCTCCTTGCCACCCAGGGCATGGACCGATTGCTCTGTCAGGAAGAAGAGCTCACCGTTATAGCTGGTAATGAGGGCCAGTCGCTGTTTAATGGGAGACTCTTGTTCCAAGAGTCGGAAAAGGGCTACGGCTCTCCTCCCCTTGGTGGGAATGATTACCTCGCTCCAGAGCGCTTCTACGCTGTCAGCCAGCCAGTCGGTCAGGCAGCGTTCAATCAGAGGCAGACAATCCCCAAGCAGGATGCCATCCTGTTGGAGGACGCAGGCATCCAAACGACGGAAACAACTGTCGACCTCTTCCTCCGTTGCCGCTAAGGTCATCAGTGTGAACTCCTGCTGCACACGGAAGAAGGTATTGACATCTGCCTCGCCCAAAACATAGAATTCCTTCAGCCACTGGGCGTGCCGGGCCTGATACTGCTGCAGAGCATGGAGGGGTAGGCGCAAGGCCTCTTCCCCCTCCAAGGCCTGGGTAACATCACAGAGTGTTCCGAAAATGGCAGGATAAATCTGGTCACGCAGTTCTTTTTGCCCAACTGCCCCGTTTTCTTGCAGGAAGGTATGGAGATGGCGAACGGTCTCCTCAAAGGCCGGGCCATCCGGGGTATGCAGCAGGCTGTGGACGAGAAGGGCAGTAGAAAGAGAGTCAGTTTTCAACATAATCAATTTCTCCTTTTATCAATAGAATCAAGAGGCGGCGAACATGTTCTGAAAAGATCGACGGTACGCAGCTAGGGCTTCCGTGGCCTGGGAGCCGCCGGGGGGCGCTGCCTGGACCATGTCCTGCAGCAGCTTGCAGAAAACGGTCAGGGGCAGGACGGAGGAGAGCCGGTGCAGCTCCCGGTCCAGGAAGGCCATCCCCTCCTCCCCGGCCAGGGT
>CANRFC010000057.1 GCA_947629795.1 uncultured Oscillospiraceae bacterium | reverse complement strand
ACCGGGACCAAAAGGAGCTTCAGCATATTACGCATCTCCTTTCTTTAGAAACGCTTCGATCTTCTTGGTGATGGGGTTGTGGGGAACGCCGTTGGGAAAGATCTTTTGGAGCAACTTGAGGATACCGGCGGTGCCTACCAGGGCACAAGCCATGATTGCGAGAACCAGAAGGAATTTCAACATACAGAAGTCTCCTTTCAAAACAGTATATGGCATTAGTTTCTTCTCGAAAGTTTTGCAACACTGTGTTGCTTTCCTTTCTTGGTTGTAGTATAGTATTGCCATCAGGAATGTTCAATCAGCAATGTTTTTATTTCCGTTAGCTGTAAAACATTTTCTTCATTTGTGTTGAAAAGGGGACTTTTTTATGGCGTCTGACGCACGCGTCCGATACACGAAGATGATCATTAAACAGCAATTCGCGGGGCTGCTGAAGGAAATGCCGCTAAAGCGGGTAACGGTGAAGGCGATCTGCGACCGGGCCGAGATCAACCGGGCCACCTTTTACCGCTATTATAACGACCCCTACGACTTGATGGATCAGATCGAGGAGGAATTCCTGACCGACCTGATGAAAAAATTAGAGCAGTCCTCCACCAAGGGGATCAAAGAGAATTTCCGTGTGATCATGGAGAAGATGAAGGAAAACATCGCTTTATACCAAGCCCTGTTTTCCGAAAATGGCGACCGGAAATTTTTGGAGCGGCTGATCATACTCTGCTATCAGGGGTCCGCGGTTGCCTTGCAGCAGCGGTTTGAACATCTGTCTTTGCAGGAGCAGGAATACCTTTACTACTTTCTGGCCAATGGATGCAGCGGCATTTTGACGCAATGGGTCAGCGGAGGAATGGAAACGCCCATTGACCAAGTGGCGGATTTTACAGAGCGATTGTACGAAAATGCCGTCCGGGGAATGTAAGGCGATCAAAATTCCCGGATATTCCTGTACCGGCTTGCTTCTGCGCTTTTTTTGGGATAGCCCCTACCTCACCCGCAGTCCCCAACCCCCTGTCTCATAGTGCAGCGAGCATAGCTTTCGTGTTGCCGCTGGCGCCACAAAAGCGGGCGGCGCTGTGCGCCGTGAGGGGTTTCATCTCTATTCCCCCGACTTAAAAGCAGCGCAAGGGCGGCACTTCTTTATGAAGTGCCGCCCTTTGCCGGCCCTTTTTTGCCGCTTTTTTGCATTTCGGCGGTCTCTTGGAGGGGGTTTCCCGTCTCCATCCGCCCGCTTTGGACCCTCTTCGGGTCCTCCTGCAGGCTTTCCGCCGCTCCGGGTCAGTCCTTCTTGGGCAGGTGGTGGCGGGTGCCGTCGGGCTCCTGGATGAGGGTGTTATCCAGGTGGGCGGTGAGGCTCTGCTTCACCGCGTCCACGTACTCCCGGCGCAGAGCGGCCTGCTCGGCCTTCTCCTCCGGGGTAAGGCCCTCCGCCGTCCGGGATTTCCGGGCCAGGGCGTTGATGCGCTGGATCTTCTCGTCGGTGATCATAGATATCTCTCCAATGTCAGAATGGTGCGGCCCTTTTTGGACAGGCCCCCCACCTGGGTGACCACGCACTTGCCCAGGCCCCGGCAGGTGAGCACCGCCCCCTGGCCCACGGTCCGGTCGCTTTTGAGACAGGGGCGGTGGTCCAGCTCCACCTTGCCGGCGGCGATGAGCTCAGCGGCCTTCCCCCGGCTGAGGGAAAAGCCGGCGGCCATCACCGCATCCAGCCGGGGGGTGGAGACCGTGTCGTGGATGACCTTCACCGTCTTGGGGGGCGGGGTCAGCCGGTCCAGGGGGAGCTCCTCCACCCGGAGCCTGGCCCGGCCCGCGCCGGTGAGGTTCTGCAGCAGGAAGGGGGCAAGCTCCCGGAAGACCAGCAGGTCGCAGGAGCCCTGGGAGACCAGGATGTCCCCCACCTTCTCCCGGTCGATGCCCTGGCCCAGGATGGCGCCCAGAAAGTCCCGGTGGGTAAGCTTTTCCTCCGAGAGCCAGCGGCAGTGCAGAGCGGTGAAGGGGGGCTCCCAGTCCGCTTCCTCCTGCCAGTCGGGGAGGAGGGCGCAGACCTTCCGCTCGGCGTCGGGAAAGCCGCCGGAGAAGAGGTGCCGGGGATGGCCGGCGGCGCTGAGGAAACGTTCCGCCGCGTCCTGCTGGGCCATCGAGAGGAAGCCGGTGTGGGCGGGGGTCCCCCGGCGGGCCTGCTCCACCTTGTCCCACAGGCGGGACAGAAGCAGCCGCTCCTCGGGGGACTGGGCGATCTTGTCCAGCAGCTCGGTCTTATTCACCGCAAAGCCCTTCGGCCTTCAGCACCGCCGCACAACGGGGGCACAGGCCGTCGGCACCCACGCCGGGGAGGAACTTCCAGCAGCGCTGGCACTTGTCCCCCTGGGCGGGGGCGACCTTCACGGTAAGGCCGGGGACAGCCTCGCCGTGGTAGCCCTCCCCGGAGCCCATCTCCACGTCCACGTGGGAGACGATGCACAGGTCGGCCAGGGTCCCGGCGTCGAAGGTGCTCAGGGCGGTCTCCCAGGTCTCCCGGGCCTCGCCGTCAAAGTACAGGGTGACGCCGGCCTCCAGACTCTTGCCGATCTGCTTCTCGGCCCGGGCCAGCTCCAGGGCCTTGTTCACGTCGGTGCGCAGGGCCATGACAGCGGCCCACTTGGCCTTGTCGGCCTCGCTGAGGGCCTGGGCGGGGTCAAAGTCGGGCATGTCGTTGAGGATGGGGCTCTCGGCGTCGGCGTCTTTGGCGTGGGGCATGGAGCGCCAGATCTCATCGGAGGTAAAGGCCAGGATGGGGGCGATGAGCCGGGTCAGGCCGTCCAGAAGGAGGTAGAGGGCGGACTGGGCCGAGGCGCGGCCGGCGGCGTCCCCGCAGTAGAGGCGGTCCTTGATGACGTCAAAGTAGAAGTTGGACAGGTCCACCACGCAGAAGTTGTAGACGGTGCGGTAGACGCCGTGGAACTCGTAGACATTGTAGAACTCCCGGCAGGTCCTGGCCACCTCCCCCAGGCGGGAGACGGCCCACTGGTCCAGGCCGGTGAGCCGGGCGAAGGGGAGCAGGTCGGCGTCGGGGTCGAAGCCGTCCAGGTTGCCCAGCATATACCGGGCAGTGTTGCGGATCTTCAGATAGGCGTCGGAGAGCTGCTTGAGGATCTCCTTGGAGATGCGCATGTCCTGGGTGTAGTCCGCCGAGGCCACCCACAGCCGGAGGATGTCCGCGCCGTACTGGCCGGTGACGTCGTCGGGGGAGACGGCGTTGCCCAGGGACTTGTGCATGGCCTTACCCTCGCCGTCCACGGTCCAGCCGTGGGTGACGATCTGCTTGTAGGGGGCCACGCCGTTGGTGGCGATGGAGGTGAGCATGGAGGACTGGAACCAGCCCCGGTACTGGTCGCCGCCCTCCAGGTAGAGGTCGGCGGGATACTTCAGGTAGTCCCGCTGGGCCAGGCAGGCCGCCCAGGTGGAGCCCGAGTCGAACCAGACGTCCATGATGTCGGTCTCCTTGGAGAAGTGGGCCTTGCCGCACTTGGGGCAGACAAAACCGTCGGGGAGCAGGTCCTTGGCGTCCTTCTCGAACCAGATGTTGCTCCCGTGCTCCCGGAACAGGGCGGAGACCTTGGCGATGGTCTCGGGGGTGACGATGTCGGCGCCGCAGTCATCGCAGTAGAAGATGGGGATGGGCACGCCCCACACCCGCTGGCGGGAGATGCACCAGTCGTTGCGCTCGGAGATCATGGCCACCATGCGCTCCTTGCCCCAGTCGGGCTTCCACCAGATATCGTCGCAGGACTTCACGGCGGCGTCCTTGATGGCGTCCACCGAGCAGAACCACTGCTCGGTGGCCCGGTAGATGATGGGGTGCTTGCACCGCCAGCAGTGGGGGTAGGAGTGGGTGATGTTCTCCTTGGCCAGAAGGAAGCCCTCCTTCTCCAGGTCCTCCACCACCATGTCGTTGCCCTTGGAGTAGTACTGGCCGTTGTAGCGCTCGTCAGTCATGACGCCCTTGGCGTTGACGGGGACAGGGACCCCGATGTGGGTCAGGCCGGCCTTGTCGTACTGCTGGCAGATGAAGAAGTCGTCGGCGCCGAAGCCGGGGGCGGTGTGGACGCAGCCCGAGCCGGCGTCCAGGGTGACATGGTCACCGCAGAGGATGACGCTCTCCCGATCGAAGAGGGGGTGGGTGGCGGTCATGAGCTCGAATTCGCTGCCCTTGAGGGTGGCCAGGACGGTGCAGGCGCCAAAGTCGATGCCGGCCTGTTTGCACACGTTCTCAGCCAGGTCCTTGGCCAGGATATAGACCTCGCCGCCCGGGACCTGGAGCAGCACATAGTCAAACTCGGCGTTGACGCAGATGGCGAAGTTGCCGGGGATGGTCCAGGGGGTGGTGGTCCAGATGACGAAGAAGAGCTTCTTCAGGTCGCAGAACTGCCCCAGCTTGCCCTTGTCGTCCCGGAGGGGGAATTTCACGAAGATGGTGGTACAGGGGTCGTCCTGGTACTCGATCTCGGCCTCGGCCAGGGCGGTCTGGTCGTGGGGGCACCAGTAGACCGGCTTCATGCCCTTGTAGATGAGGCCCTTCTCGGCCATTTTGCCGAAGACCTCGATCTGTTCGGCCTCGAACTGGGGCAGGAGGGTGATATAGGGATCGTCCCACTCGCCCAGGACCCCCAGGCGCTGGAACTGTTCGGTCATCTTGGCCACGTAGCCCTCGGCGTACTGGCGGCACTTGGTGCGGAACTCGGCGGTGGTCATCTCCTCCCGCTTCACGCTCTTGTCCTTGAGGACGGCGGACTCGATGGGCAGGCCGTGGGTGTCCCAGCCGGGGACGTAGGGGGCGCAATTGCCCGTCATGTTCCGGTACTTCACGATCATGTCCTTGAGGATCTTGTTCATGGCGGTGCCGATGTGGATGTTGCCGTTGGCGTAGGGCGGGCCGTCGTGAAGGATGAAGGAGGGCTTGCCCTCGTTGCGTTTGACCATCTTCTCGTAGAGATGGCGGTCATAGAAGGTCTTGAGCATCTCGGGCTCCCGCTTGGGCAGCCCCGCCCGCATGGGGAAGTCGGTCTTGGGCAGGTGGATGGTCTTGTTGTAGTCCATGGTGATCCTCCTTATATTTCCTGTTTGTTTTATTTCCGAATAAAGTCCCGGTCAGCGGGGGGAACGCCTTCCTCGTCTGTGCGGCAGCGCTCCGCGCGCATATGCAGGTCGTACTTTTCCCGAAGCCGGGCGATGACTGCCATCATTGGGGACGCGTGGTGGGCGTCTATGGCCGCCTGGTCCCGCCATTTGTCAATGAGAAGCACGGTCTCCGGGTCGTCGGCGGGAAAGAAGTAGGCGTAGCCTTCATTGCCCTCTTCCCGGCGGATCCGCTCCGCCGTCCCGCTTTCCTCCATCTCCTTCACAAACTGCCGGGCGCTTCCTCCCGTTCCCGTGTAATAGAGATGCACAACGATACTCACATAAGCTCCCTCGCCTTCCCATGAAAAAAGCCTTTGTCTCCTGCAAAGAGACAAAGGCTTCAACCTCTGCGGTACCACTCTTCTTGGAGCCCGGGGGCTCCCACTCGACAGCCGGTAACGGGGCCAATCGTCGGGGCCTACTGCCTTCGGCTCCGCCGCTCTGAGGTGATCCTTCCCGCGCCCTTTCCCTCCGCCTTGCACCAAACGGCGGCTCTCTGAGCGGTCAAGACACGGTACTCGTCCTCTTCCTTGCGTTTTTGGTATTCACTCTTGGCATTTTAGCTGTTTTATCCCCTTCTGTCAAGGGGTTTTTGGGGGAAAAGGGGCCCCGGCGCCGCCGCCGGGGCCCGCAGTCTCACTCGATCCAGCCGTCTCCGCCGCAGCGGGTGCAATCCGTTTCTCCTGTTCCGTGGCATTTGGAGCAGGACTGCCAGGTCCTGCTGCCGCCGCTGGGGCGGCCACCACTATAATTGGGGGTGGAGTTATCGTAGACCCATTTGCCTCCATCGCCGTCGCAGGCGCTGCACTCCACCTTGCCGTTGTCGCAGCCAATGAAGGTACAGCGGATCCTGGGCCTGCTGCCGGTGGAGCCGCCAGAGGAGGAGCCGGAGGAGGAACTGCCGGAGGAGGAACCGCTCCCGCCGGAGGGATCCGCCTGGGCGGCCTCCATCCTGACGGCGGCCAGAGCCTCATATTCGTAGGGGGCGGAGTCGAAGGTGGCGCAGAGGTAGATGACCGCCTCTCCCCGAGCCGCATCCCAGTACATGACCCGTACCGCCACCTGGTCGAAGTCGTTTCCGCCGTCCCGGTAGCAGTAGAGGTAGTCCCCGTCGTGGCACACCCCCACCATCTTGTTGCTGAACGTCCAATCCAGGAAGGAACCCATGGAGTTGGTGAAGTCCTCATAGCCCACGGTCACGTTCAATCCGATGGTCCGGGTGTCGAAGGCGTCGCCGGTGAGGAGGCTGTTGTAGGGGGCGGTGAAGAGGATGGAGTCATTCCGGTAGAAATTGTCGATGTGCAGCTCCTCCCGGTTCTTGTCCTGGTTCCGCAGCAGGGCGGCGGGGACGGTATAGGCCGTGCCGTCCCGGTAGACCTGGGCCTTGCCCACGGCCACGTGGAACCGCTTATCCCCCGTCTGATAGCTGCCGTCGCTCAGCCGGTAGAGGTCGGTATTCAGGGACTGCCCCGGCAGGGCGGTGGAGACGCTCTCCCCTGTGGAGCGCAGCCCCAGGTCGTCAAACTCCAGGCCCTTGACAATGTCGATGTAGCCCTCGCAGGAGGAACGCTCAATGGTGCCGTAAATGGTCACATCGCCATACACGTCGTCCTTGAAGTTCATCGTCATCTTGTCATCGCTGACCCGCCCGGCACCGGTGTAGGTGAGGGCAAAGCTGAAGAAGGTGGAGGACTTGTAGCTGAAATAATAGTCATCGGTCTGGGTGAAGTTCCCGGTGTCGCACAGGGCATCCACATAGTTCTGAAACAGATCGTAGGCGTCCTCACCGCCCCGGAACTTGCGGTACTGATGCCCGTCGTCGGCCTTCTCGATCCTCTCAAAGGTCATGCTCTTGGGCATATAGTTGTAGGGGTCCTGGACGCTGACGCTGTCCTTGGTGATGGACTTGCTCTCCACCGGGGCAGCGGCGGAGACCAAGACTCTGCCCTGGGGGGCAGAGCCGCCCCCGCCTTGGGCTCCCAGCAGGGCCTGGGAGCCGGGAAGGCTCAGCAGGTCCTTGCCGCTGAGGCTGGCGGTGGAGACCACCACCAGCTGTTTGGTGGGCTCATAGCCCACATTCAGCCCCAGGCCCTCCAGGACATAGCGCACGGGGATATAGGTGCGGTCGT
>CANRFC010000056.1 GCA_947629795.1 uncultured Oscillospiraceae bacterium | reverse complement strand
AACAAGAACGACTTCGTCCTCTGGTTCACCAAGTCCAAGTTCGAGGACCAGGCCCTGAAGTGGGACTCCCCCTGGGGGGTGGGCTATCCCGGCTGGCACATCGAGTGCTCCTGCATCTCCATGAAGTACTGCGGCGAGTACCTGGACCTCCACTGCGGCGGCATCGACAACGCCTTCCCCCACCACACCAACGAGATCGCCCAGTCCGAGTCCTACCTGGGCCACCCCTGGTGCACCCACTGGTTCCATGTCCATCACCTGAACACCGCCACCGGCAAGATGTCCAAGTCCAAGGGGGAGTTCCTCACCGTCTCCCTGCTGGAGGAGAAGGGGTATGACCCCATGGCCTACCGGCTGTTCTGCCTCCAGAGCCACTACCGCAAGGCCCAGGTCTTCTCCTGGGAGAACCTGGACAACGCCCAGGCCACCTACGACAAGCTCATCAAGCGCATCGCCGCCCTCCCCGAGGAGGGCACGGCGGAGGAGACGGCCATGGCGCCCTATAAGGCCAAGTTTCAGGCCGCCCTGGACAACGACCTGAACACCTCCCTGGCGGTCACCGCCCTCTATGACGTGCTCAAGGCCGACCTGTCCGGCGCCGCCAAGCGCGCCCTCATCGTCAGCTTTGATGAGGTCCTGGGGCTGAAGCTCATGGAGCACGCCGCCGCCCTCAAGGAGAAGGAGGCCCAGGCCGCCCCCGCCGCCGGCGGGGAGAGCGACCCCGTCATCGACGCCCTCATCCAGGCGCGGGCCCAGGCCAAGGCCGACAAGAACTGGGCCGAGGCCGACCGCATCCGGGACGAGCTGAAGGCCCAGGGCATCGAGCTCATCGACACCAAGGAGGGCACCACCTGGAAGCGGGTGTGAGAAAAACGGAAAAAACAAAAGCGGGGAGCGCTCAGCGTTTCCCGCTTTTTGCTGCCCCATGGCTCCCAACTCCCTCCATTCGGTGGCAGAAAGCCTCCGCCTTTGACGCAAAAGTTTGTGGAAAACCACGCTTTCAAACCGCCTTGGAACGTGCTACAATGGGCAATTGTCAAGAAGTCGGAAAGACCGAGGTGTGTCCCATGGAGACAAACGAGAGCCCCAAGCCCCTGTTTACCCGCCGGCAGCTCAGGCAGCTCATGGTGCCCCTGATCATCGAGCAGCTCTTACTGATGACGGTGGGCATGGCGGACACCATGATGGTCACCACCGCCGGGGAGTCGGTGGTCTCCGGCGTGTCCCTGGTGGACAACATCAACATCCTCATCATCAATATCTTCACCGCCCTGTCTACCGGCGGGGCGGTGGTGGTGTCCCAATACCTGGGCCGCCGGGAGCCGGAGAAGGCCCGCTCTGCCGCCAAACAGCTCCTCTACGCCTCAGTGCTGGTGGGCCTGGTGCTCATGGCCGCCGCCCTCCTTCTGCGGGAACGCATCCTCCGCCTCATCTTCGGAGAGCTCTCCGCCGACATCATGGCCCCCGCCCTGGATTACTTCCTGCTCACTGCGGCGGCCTATCCCTTCATTGCCGTTTACAACGCGGGAGCTGCCCTGTTCCGGGCCATGGGCAACTCCCGGGTGTCCATGGTCAACTCCCTCATCGTCAACGTCATCAACATCACGGTGAATGCCGTGCTTATCTTCGGCTTCCAGATGGGGGCCGCCGGCGCCGGCATCGGTACCCTGGTCTCCCGCATGGCCGCCGCCGTCATCATCTGCGTGATGATTGTCCGGCCCGACCAGGCGGTGTATGTGGAAAAGCTCTTCCATCCCGAGTTCCGGTGGCCCATGGTCCGCTCCATCCTGAGCATCGGGGTGCCCAACGGCATCGAAAACGGCATGTTTCAGATCGGCAAGCTGCTGGTCCTCAGCCTGGTGACCTCCTTCGACGTGGGGGCGGACCTGGCCCTGATGGGCTCCGCCGTGGCGGCCAACGCCATCGCCAACTCCATCGCCAGCGTCATCAACGTCCCCGGCCAGGCCGCGGGCCTGTGCATGATCACCGTGGTGGGCCGGTGCATGGGGGCCGGCGACCATGTCCAGGCGGTGGGCTACACCAAAAAGCTCCTCCTGTTCAACTACGCCGTCATGGGCTTTCTGGACGTGGTCATCTTCTTCACCGTGCCCTACCTGGTGCCCCTGTTCAACCTGACCCCCGCCACCGCCCGGCTGACGGTGGAGGTGCTGCGGTGGAACGCGGTGTTCAACGCCCTCATCTGGCCCATCTCCTTCGCTCTGCCCAACGCCCTGCGGGCGGCGGGGGACGCCCGGTTCACCATGCTGGTGTCCATGGTCTCCATGTGGGTGTGCCGCATCGGCATGAGCTACCTCCTGGGGGCTCCCTGGGGCCTGAACCTGGGCCTTTTGGGCGTTTGGCAAGGGATGTTCTGCGACTGGATCACCCGGTCCATCGCCTTCGCCGTCCGCTTTGCCCGGGGCAAGTGGAAGGACCACAAGGTCATCTGACGGGAGCTGCAAGCTGCGAAAAAGGAGTTGCAAATCTTTTCCAACTTTGATATGATGAAGCATCAAAGCACACGCAAAGGGGCGTGATCCCTTGCCCTTTGCGAACAAAGAGAAGGGGAGAGAGCGATGGAAGGATTTTTGAAGGTCGTTACAGATGTCAACAAGGTGGTGGGCGGTTTCGCCTGGGGGCCTGTGATGCTGGTCCTCCTGGTGGGCACCGGCATTTTCCTCACCGCGGGCACCGGGTTCCTCCAGGTGCGCAAGTTTGGCTTTATTATGAAAAACACCCTGGGCAGCCTCTTCAAGAAGAAGGGCGGGGATTCGGGGAACAACCTGACTCCCTTCCAGGCGGTGACCACCGCCCTGGCAGGCACCGTGGGCACCGGCAACATCGCCGGCGTCACCGGGGCCATCTTCGTGGGCGGGCCCGGGGCCGTGTTCTGGATGTGGGTGTCCGCCTTCTTCGGCATGTGCACCAAGTACGCCGAGATCCTGCTGGCCATGAAGTACCGGGTCACCGATGAAAAGGGCGTCCACAAGGGCGGGCCCATGTATTACATCGAAAACGGCCTGGGCAAAAACTGGAAGTGGCTGGCGGTGATCTTCGCTCTGCTGGGGGGCATCGCCTCCTTCGGTATCGGCAACATCGCCCAGTCCAGCGAGATCTCCAGCGCCCTGAACGGCCTGTTCGGCATGTCGCCTCTGGTGGCGGGCATCCTGCTCACCGTGGTGGTGGGCGTGGTGGTCCTGGGCGGCGTGAAGCGCATCGGCCAGGTGACCTCCTACCTGGTGCCCTTCATGTCCATCTTCTACATCCTGGCCGGCCTGGCGGTGCTCATCCTGCGCATCGGAGAGATCCCCGCCGCCCTGGGCGCCATCTTTACCGAGGCCTTCAGCTTTAAGGCCGTGGAGGGCGCCATCTTTGGCGTGGCTATTATGAAGGCCATGCAGAACGGATTTGCCCGCGGCGTTTTCTCCAACGAGGCCGGCCTGGGCTCCGCCCCCATGGCCCACGCCGCCTCCTCCACCGAGGAGCCCTGTGAGCAGGCCATCTGGGGCGTGTTCGAGGTGTTTATCGACACCATCATCATCTGCACCATCACCTCTCTGGCCGTCATCCTCTCCGGGGTGCTGGAGGCTGGGAGCGTGGATGCCTTCGGCGGCAAGGGCGCGGCGGCGGTGGCGGCCTTCAACGCCATCCTCCCCGGCACCCTGGGGGGCACCATCATCCAGATCAGCATGCTCTTCTTCGCCCTGTCCACCATCCTGGGCTGGAGCTACTACGGCGAGCGGTGCTGGGGCTACCTCTCCCATGAGAACAAGGCTGTGGTGACGATCTATAAGATCGCCTTCGTCCTGTTCTGCATCGTGGGCTCGGTGGGCTCGGGCACCCTGATGTGGGACATTGCCGACACCCTCAACGGCCTGATGGCCATTCCCAACCTGGTGGGCCTGCTGCTGCTCAGCCCGGTGGTCTTCAAGCTCACAAAGGAGTATTTCAGCAGCCACTCCTGAAAAAGCGCGGGAAAAAGCGGCGGACTTTTTTCAAAGCCCGCCGCTTTTTCATGCTTCGTGTTACGCTCTGCCCTCCACGGGGTCGCTGTCCCGGAAAAGAAGGGAAATGCACCAGATAGCCGACAGGCCCACCAGGGTGTAGACCACCCGGCTCATGGCGCTCTGCTGCCCGCCGAACAGGAAGGCCACCAGGTCAAAGCCGAACAGACCGATGCTGCCCCAGTTCAGCCCGCCCACGATGGTCAGGATGAGGGCGATCTTGTCCATGATCATGCCGTTGAAACCTCCTCAAAATGGATTCATGGCATAGCATGGACGCTTCCGGCGGGTTTTATACCGAAAAGCAAAATTTTGAAGGGAAGCCCGAAAAATTTCGGGAACAAAAGGGCTCTGCCGCCGTCTAAGTCAAAAGCGGGCCCTCAGTCCATCCCCTTGGGGCCGAAGCCGTGGGGGAGCAGGTCGGTGAGCCGCAGGACGGTGAGCTCCTTGTCCTTGTTGCCCACGATGACCTCCAGGCCGGGGGCGAACTCGTAGAGCATCTGCCGGCAGGCGCCGCAGGGCCAGCAGAAGTCGGTGGAGTTGCCCACCACCGCCAGCTTTACAAAGTCGTCCCGGTGGCCCTCGCTCACCGCCTTCACCAGGGCGGTGCGCTCGGCGCAGATGGTGGAGCCGAAGGCGGAGTTTTCCACGTTGCAGCCGGTGAATACCGTGCCGTCGGCGCACAGCAGGGCGGCTCCCACGGGGAATTTGGAATAGGGAACATAGGAGCGGGAGAGCATAGAGTAGGCCAGCTCAGCCAATTCGCGGTCAGTCATGGATATCAACCTTTCTGCCGGGGTCCGGCGGTTTTTCTTCTCTATTATATCTGCTTTCCCCGGAAAAAACAAGACTGCCGCCGGTGGTGGTTTTTATAGTTGCAAACGGGGAGATTTTCTGTTAAAATACAGTGAAGTATGATTTCATCCACGGGAGATGTGCAAATGGATAAGAACACAAAGCGGATGAAGGCAGAGCGGGCCAAGCAGGAAGAGGCCGCCCTGAACCGCATCCTGGCCTGGCTGGCCGGGGGCGCGGTGCTGGAGTTCATTCTGCTGCTGGTCAACCGCCGATACAGTTATGCCGATACCTGGGCCCTCATGCGGGTGGTCATCAAGGTCATGGCCGTGGTCGGCCTGGTGGGCTGCGTGGCCGGGATCCTCTGGTACTGCAGTGCCCGGAAGAGGGGCGCTGGGACCGTCGCTCCCGCCGTGTGCGCCCTCTTCTCCGCCGGGCTCTCTTTGGGCGGCTTTGCCCCTTGGTTCCTGGGCTATACCGGCCTGCGCCTGGCCTATATCGCCGTGCCCGTGGTCGTAGTGCTGGTGTTGGTCTACTACCTCTATCAGCGGGAGTTCTTCCTCCAGGCCTGTGCCGCCGTGCTGGGCTTGCTGGGGGCCTTCCTGGCCGGGAAGGGCCGGGGCAGCTCCCTGGCGGTCGTGGTCTGGCTTTACGTCGCGGCGGCGGTGGTTCTGCTGGCCCTGTGCGCTTGGGTGTTCCGCAAGGCCCAGGGGAACGCGGGCAAGGTGGAGTGGAAGGGCAAGACCTTCCGTCTCTTTACCCGGGAGACCAATTTCGCCCTGCTCTATGCCGGCGCGGCGGTGAACGCCGCCGTGATCCTGGCCGCCGTGCTGGGTGTGCCCCCCATCTTCCTCTACGGTGTGGCGGCGGCCTGGCTGCTGGTCATGGCGGTCTACTACACTGTGAAGCTCATGTGACGACCTTTCAGAAGAGCCGGGACGTTTCATCACGTCCCGACTCTTTCTCTGTCCCGCAACCGGGTCGCAACCCATTTTTGCGCCATAGTTGGTGGAGAGGTGAGGGCTTTTGGGGTAGAATGGGGCCATCCCATACAGAAAAGGAGAGAATAGGATAATGAGAACGTTTTTGGCGATGGCGCCCGTGATCCTGATCAATGTGGCGGTGTGGGGACTGACGATCTATGTGGTCATCCTGGCCATCAAGGCGCTGCGGAAATATATCCGCGGCGGCGACAACCGCCCGGAGACCGCCGCGGTGCGGAAAAACCTGGGTGAGGCCATCAAGGAGCACCGCCTGCGCTGCCAGATGACTCAGGAGTTCGTGGCCGAGCGCCTGGGGGTGAGCCGCCAGGCGGTGAGCAAGTGGGAGTCCGGAGCCTCCGACCCCAGCACCTCTAACCTCCTGGCCCTGGCCAAGCTCTTCGGCGTCCCCGCCGAGGACTTACTGCGGGAGGTGGAGTGACCGGACGCCGCCCCGGAGGAGCCCCTCCGGGACTCCTTTGCGAGGGCGAATAAAAGCGGCAAGGCGCGCCAAACTATGGGGGAAAGGGAGGCGCTTGCCATGGATATGACCAATACGGATTACGGGAAGTACGTCAACGCCAAGTCCCAGCCCTCGCCCTGCTGGAAGAACTGCCTGTGGGCCTTCTGCGTGGGCGGGCTCATCTGCACTCTGGGCCAGGCTCTGATGGAGCTCTACCTTTGGTTTGAGCTGCCCAGGGACGACGCGGCGGCGGCAGTGTCGGTGACCCTGATCTTCCTCTCGGCTCTGCTGACGGGACTGGGCGTCTTTGACAAGATCGCTAAGCACGCCGGGGCGGGGACCCTGGTGCCCATCACCGGGTTTGCCAACGCCATGGTGTCCCCGGCGCTGGAGTTCAAGAGCGAGGGGCTGGTCATGGGCGTGGCGGCCAAGATGTTCGTCATCGCCGGACCGGTGTTGGTCTTCGGCATCTCCACCAGTGTGCTCTACGGTATCCTGCTGGTGCTCCTGGGGCTGGCATGACAGCGCCCAGGAGTTTTTTGAAAAATTTCACAAAAAGGTATTGACAAAATCGGAAGATTATTGTATAGTATAGCCAGAAAGAAAGAGGTGAATCCGATGGGCTGAGAAGTCCAGACCAGAAAGACCCTTTCCGGAAGGGGGAGCGGAAGTTCCCCGGCTAAGCAAGATGGAACCCAGGCAAATCCAGAAGCGGCGCAGACCCGACCCACTCACGTGCGTGAGACGACATTCGGAAGTATCTGACACGAAAGATCGTCGACGAGAAAACACCGAAGCAAAAGGAGTTCAGAGGCAGACGCAGGCAAAAGATTTGACCCCATGTTCCCATCCCAGCGAAGCGAATATCCTGTAGAAAGCGAAGGTATCCGAATTTGGTAGAACCCACCCAGTACTAACCCCCCGGTCACGTTGGATGGCCGGGGGGTAATGCTATATATGGGGGTATTTTGAAATATTATGTCTACTTGTAGCAATTATGTAAATTTAACCCGGGATTTCCTCTGAAAAAATTCGAAAAAATGCAAAAAAGGTGTTGACAATCGGCGGCAGGTTTGGTATATTAGCAAACACACGCGAGTGCGGCAGCTCTTTTCTTGAGATTCTTTTGAAGAAAATCGAAAAAAGGGGTTGACAAGCAGACAGCGTTGTGGTATCCTTCAAAAGTTCGCGCAAGGGCTGAGGCGTGAAGAAGGCTGGGCTGAAAAAGTTTGGCTGGAGCGAAAAAAGTTCTTGACAAAGCGGTTTGGTTATGATAACATAATCAGGCTCGCCAGTCGGGAGCGGCTGCGCGGACGGCGTGCACCTTGTAAATTAAACAACGTGAAGAAAGCTTACAAGCACCAGACAAGGACATGAAAGTCTTTGAAAACTGTAAGGTTTGAGAAGGCTCCAGAACTTGATTTCTTTGAAGCTAAGAGATTAGCGATCAATGAAATTGATTTAGACAGGCTGAAAGGCTTGTTTGGATACCATTTTATTGAGAGTTTGATCCTGGCTCAGGATGAACGCTGGCGGCGTGCTTAACACATGCAAGTC
>CANRFC010000055.1 GCA_947629795.1 uncultured Oscillospiraceae bacterium | reverse complement strand
GACATGGAGGGGCGCATATAGTCTGCGGGGTGGTTGACGTTGAACTGCTCCCACAGGGTATCCAGACCGCCGCCCTCCGGCAGTTTCCCGGTGTAGGCCAGCTCATATTGTTCGCGGCTGGGCTGTACGCCTTTCTTCTGGAAGTAGTCCATGGGCATATACCGCAGGGCCGCCAAATCCTCATCGCCCAGCTTCATCTGGTAGATGGCAAAGCAGTCGCCGGAATGGTCGAGGAACGCGGCCTCCCGCTCCTGCTGGTGGTTCATTCGGTCCTCTACAGCGGCTTTGAAGCTGTCGCTCTGTTCCCATTCCTCTTTGGGGATGGCAAAGAGGCTGCCTGCCGGATAGGATACCACTTCATCGCGGTCTAAAGCCATAATCATGTCATCATAGGCAACAGCGTAAACCGTCATGTCGCGGTCGATCATCTCAGCAGCCAGTTCTTGTGAAACAGGAAGAAGGTTGGGGTCATAGATACCATGCGCCTCCAAATCCGATGCGTCATAGTCCTTATCCGGTACAGGGTACTCATCCAGCTTCGTGTCCCACAGTTCCTGATCCTCTTTCTCGAAATACTCCGCCAGTTTTTCCTGTGCGGTGCGGGGCGCGGCAGCGGCCACCGCACCCGCAAATTCCTCCGGCAACTCACAGGCCACAACGCTCATGCCGTCCATAAGGATGTTGTTCATCTCACAGACCCTCTCTGCGGCGGCGCGGATCGTCAGGTCCGGATCGTCCAACTGCCCGCCGTCCATAGCGGTCTTGTCGGCGGCATTGTAAAAGGTATAGTCGTAGCCGCTGTCACAGCGCTGGATGTGCAGGTATTGGCCCTCGTTTACCCGGTAAAACTGCTCATCCGGGCAGACTTCCTCGCCGGAGAGGTCAAGCCCCTGTTCCTTGCAGATTTCCTTGAAGTGGCGGTCAATGTCAGAGATAAGACCGTCCGCGGTCATGCGGATGGTCTCCAGACTGGCGCGCAGCTCCTTCAGTTCCTTGCCCTTGGACCAGGACGCGATATAGCCGAAGCTGTTTTCCCCGGTTTCGATTCCGTAGTAGGCACATACAGCATAGGAAACGCTCTCGGCCTCCACTTCCTCGGTATGCCGGTCTTTCTCCACCTTATCCGGGTGGGCCTTCTCATAGAAAGCACGGAGAGATGATCGCTCACCGAGAAAGTTCAGTCCATCCTTTAGTTCCAGATGCCCGCTCTCCGGCAGCTCTATCGGCGCAGCTGTGATGATGGTCCCGGCGTGATTGACCACAACCAAAATCTCCAAGTCAGCGGGCTTGCCGGGATCATCGTCTGAACCGCGCAGATCATAGCAGAACAGGCCCTCCGGCAGTTTACTCACATCTACCCGCCCATTGGAAAACAGGGCGGGCTGTCCGAATATCTCCACCTGCTCATATTGCTCCGTGCTGTCGATGGCGTCCTTCTCTTTATGATTATGGAGCTTGGCATGGGTGATCTCATGGACGGCGGCGCTGACGGTCTGGACCTCGCTCATACCCTCCCGGATAGCGATACGCTGTTCATCCGGGCTGAAATAGCCGTCCAGATTTGGCGCAAGCTGCTCAAAGGCCATAGGGACGGGGGAGGAACGGCGCAGCGCCTCCATGAAAACCTCATAGTGCCGCACATCGCCTTTGAGGTCGGCGGCCAGGGTAGGCAGCGGCTTACCCTCTGTCTGGCTCACATCAAACACCGTTACCGGCTTATACATACGCGCATAGCCGTAATATTACGGCTATGATTCTTCTTTAGCTATCTCAAAAATGTAATAGGTCTCGGACAAAATGTAATTCTTGCCTGGCCACACATCGCCTCCCGCCAAAATCAGGCACCGATAAACCGGGCTGATCTCATACCAAATTAACCGTTCATTAACCCACGGTCATAATGTTGACCGCTGGACAATTGCGCCCCCTCGAAGTATGTATTACGGTTTAGGTGCGGATTTTACAACAGGCACTTGTTTTCTCTCATGGCCTCCTTAGCCGATTTCAGAGTGGCCAGGAGAACGCGCTTTTCGTATTCGCTGCAATCGGATACCAACACGGCAAATTCATGATTGGATACTCTCACTGTATTCTCAAGGCTGTCCTGTAGGAGTTCATCGGCGGAAACATGGAGAGCATTCGCAATGGATACGAATGTAGGCAGACTCATGCATTTATACCCGCCCTCCAGAAGGCTGATATAGGTTTGGGTCAGATCTACTAAATCCGCCAGTTTCTCCTGCGAAATTCCCCGATGCTTCCGATACTCTTTGATTCGCTTGCCCAGCTGCATAAAATTGAATGTCATGTTTAGGACCTCCAAAATTAAATTTTGTCGGTCCAATTATATAGTGGAGGATAAAAGTTGTTTTTCTCCCTATATAATACTTCGCCCGCAGCCTATATAATCGTGTGCAGATATATACTCCGGAAGAAATGGAGGTGGACACCTTGGATGAGGCGCAGCGGGTCGAATACAAAATCATCGGCGCCCGAATCCGTGAATTCCGGCAGAAACGGCACATGAGTCAGGCAGATCTGGCGGAGAAAGCGAATATCACCCTTTCCCATATCAGTAATATAGAGACTGGTAAGTCCACCTTACTCCTCCCGACTTTTATCCGTATAACAGAGGCCCTGCAAGTTTCCGCCGATGTCCTTCTTCGCTCGGATGTCCCCGAGGTCAACAACATATATAAAAGCGAGTTTGCGGAAATCCTCGAAGATTGCACCCCCTCTGAAATTGAATCTATAATCAAAATCGTTAAGGAGATAAAGCAATCCATGCATGCTCCAAAGTCAGATGCTCTCATCTGACAGCACTGTCTTCCTATGCACAGTACAAAAGCAGAAAGCCGACCTTTCCATGGAAGGGTCGGCTTACTTAGTTTTTGCAGGTTCCGGGTTGACACGAATCTGCCATGCGGTACAATGTAACTAAATTAAAAAGGTTACATACAATAGGAGGCGGAAGGAGGGAAACTTACATGCCGCAAACCGATTATAGTCGGCCTTGACGAATTGTATGATGAACAAATACTGCTGAGGGCTGAGAGGATCATCCGGGAGCAGACGCGAAAGTACAGCTATCTCTTTCAGCTGGGATTACCGTATTGGCGCTTTATTCCCTCGCTTCACACCGAAGGAGCTGTAGGAGGGGTATCTCAGCGGAACAAATGCTGCCATGGACTATGCAGGCATTTTTGAATGGTTATCCAATGCACAGGCAGGGCGGGGGGCGGTTTTGCACCCCCGTTTTCTGTCCCGTTTATTGGACACCTTTTAACCCCGGAGGTCACAATAAAAGGGCTTTTTTTCGCTTCCGGGGTTAAAAGTCACAATAAAAATTGTGTGTTTAATTATGTCAGACCACAATATATTGTGGTCTTTTGGTGCAAAAATTTTGAATGGTCTCAAAAGTTTCAAAAACAAAAATAATAAAAAAGTCCCGGAAAACCGTAGCTTTCCGGGACAATTCGCAACTTTTTTAACGCTTAGAGAACTGAGGCGCACGACGGGCGGCCTTGAGTCCGTACTTCTTCCGCTCCTTCATACGAGGGTCGCGGGTGAGGAAGCCGGCGGCCTTCAGGGCGGCGCGGTACTCGGGGTTGACCTCCAGCAGAGCCCGGGCGATGCCGTGGCGGATGGCGCCGGCCTGGCCGGTGACGCCGCCGCCGGTGACGGTGGCGGACACGTCCACCTTGCCCACCAGATCGGTGGTGACCAGGGGCTGACGGACGATGAGCTTCAGGGTATCCAGGCCGAAGTAATCGTCGATATCACGGCCGTTGATGGTGATGGTGCCGGTGCCGTTGGGGAACAGGTGCACCCGGGCCACGGAGGACTTCCGGCGGCCGGTGCCGTACAGATAAGGCTTCTTGCTCTGATACATTCTCGTTTACCTCCTGCTTAGTCCATGGTCCAGGGCTCGGGCTTCTGGGCGGCGTACTTGTGCTCGCTGCCGCGGCAGATGTGCAGCCGGGTGAGGGAGTCCTTGGTAATGGTGTTGCGGGGCATCATGCCGCGCACGGCCAGCTTCATGGCCAGCTCGGGGTCCTTCTGCATCAGGGTCTTGTACTGGACCTCTTTGAGGTGGCCCACCCAGCCGGTGTGGTGCCGGTAATACTTCTGCTCCAGCTTCTTGCCGGTGAGGACGGCCTTCTCGGCGTTGAGGATGACGACGTAGTCGCCGCAGTCGGCGTGGGGAGTGTACTCGGGCTTCCGCTTGCCCCGCAGCAGATCGGCGGCGATGACGGCGGTCTTGCCCAGGGGCTTGTCAGCCGCATCGAGGATATACCACTTGCGGACGATGTTGCCCTTGTTGGCCATAAAAGTGGACATTTCGAAACCTCCAATTTGATACGCGAAGTCGCGCGATTTCACAAGGAAAACGCCCCGGAACTGGACGTTCGGAGCGTTTTGTATTATAATACGGAGGACAAAGGGTGTCAACACCTTTTTCGAAATTTTTGCTTGAGAAAGTGAAAAACTCGTTTTTTCTCGTTTTTCCTTTTGATAGCTCCCGAATACTGACTTTCAATTTGCGTTTTTGCAGGTGATCTGTATGGAAAAAATTTGCTCTCTGGTCCGCCGCTGCGTGGAGGACTACGATATGATCCAGCCCGGCGACCGCGTGGCCGTGGGGGTCTCCGGGGGAAAGGACTCCCTGGTCACCCTGGCCGCCCTGGCCAAGCTCCGGGCGTACTACCCCAAGCCCTTCACCGTGGAGGCTTTTACCCTGGATATGGGGGCCGCAGACGGGAGGGTAGGAGCCGATTTCGGGCCGGTGGAGGCCTACTGCAGGACCATAAATGTGCCCTTTCACCTCATCCCCAGCGAGATCTCCCACATCATTTTTGACCTCCGGAAGGAGAAAAATCCCTGCTCCATGTGCGCGAAAATGCGCCGGGGCGCCCTCCACAATGCCATTCTGGAGCAGGGCATCCACAAGATCGCCCTGGGCCACCACGTTGACGACGCGGTGGAGACCTTCTTCCTCTCCCTCTTCTACGAGGGCCGCATCTCCTGCTTCCAGCCGGTGACCGAGCTGACCCGGACGGGCATCACCCAGATCCGGCCGCTGCTCTACTGCGGCGAGGGCATGGTCCGGGGAGCGGCCCGGCGCAACGGCCTGCCGGTGGTGAAGAACCCCTGCCCCGCCGACGGGTTCACCAAGCGCCAGGAGGTGAAGGAGCTGGTGATAGACCTGGACCACCGGTATCCCGGCCTGAAGGAGCGGGTCTTCGGCTCCATGCAGCGCCTCCCGCTGCCCGAGTGGGAGCCCATCGAGCACCGCCGCCGCCCCTACGCGGAGGAGAAATAGAGGGACAAAACCTTGGGGGACGGCCCGCAGAGGGCCGTCCCCCAAGCTCCCGCCAGAGCCCGCCCATCGGGAGAGAGCACCGTTCGTATCGCCCCAACTCTCTGAGAACAAAAGGAGATGAAAGATCAAAGGATCCCGCTCAAAGCGTTTGCTGAGAGCGGGATCTTTTGATGACATCTCAAATGCTTGAAGAGGGAAGAGCGGTCAAAGGGCTCTGCAAGTGACCTCAATGCCAGAATTCTCCCACCCTGGAGACGGAAAGCTGTTCCAGCCGCGCGTCAAGGGCTTCCATCCGCAGCCTGTTCAAATTGCTGTCCTGAATGTAGTGCATCCCCATAAAGACGCTGCCCCGGCCGGCGAAGATCTCCGCATATACCGTATCGATCACCATCCGCAGCTCCAGCACGCCCTCTGTCAGCTTTACCGGGGCCGTCTGATCCTGGCACACCAGTTCACCGCGTTCCGGCCTGTATTCCAGCGTCAGGCCGAACAGGGACAGCCTCCAATCGCTCCGGGGTCTTATCCGCAGGGAGAGATCCAGGCACCTGCCGTCGGTTTTGCAGATAAACGGATGCTCCTGTGTAATTTCTGCTGCTTGAAATTCCCGGGTACCGCAGTACAAGTTCCGGATCTCCTCTACGGGCCGGGCGCACAGGCAGATCTCACCGTCAATGGTCTTCAGCGCCATCTCCTGGGGGATGTTCATGCAGCTGCCAAAGGGCATGCCGGGGATCACCGCTGTGGCGGAGGCGGTGCGGATCCTTCGGCCGCCGGGTACACCGGACCAGGATTGTGCCGCATAGGAGGTATTGCCGAAGTTCAGGCGTTTGACAGTCCCCTCCGGCACGAAATGCCTGCCGTCAAAGCTGCCCACCAGATACCGGTCAGAAGCGCCGGCGAACACCCACTTCTCATTTTCCGCGTTCCCGTCCACCGCAAGGGGATAGAGGTCGGGGCACTCCATCTCACCGGGGACGGTCAGCCTTTGCATTGGCTGCCAGTCCAGAAGATCTTTGGAGGTGTACAGCGCAAATTCCTGGCCTTCCAAATAGAAAACCATGACGTAGCTGTCTGTGGAGGCGTGATAGAAGACCTTGGGGTCCCGGTTCCCACCCACGATCTGACCGATCAGGGGATCGTGCTGGGATTTGACAAAGGTCTGTCCGCCATCGGTGCTGTAGGCCAGGCATTGGGTAAAGGGTTTGCCCTTTGTTGTTTCCGAGGTGCTGCCCGCCGAGGTGTAGAAGAGCAGGATCGGGTCATGATCGCCGCGCTTCAGCCCCGTAACATTCCTGTGGTCCACAATGGCGGAGCCGGAGAACATGGTGCCCTCTTCATCCGGGTAGAGGGCGATCTCCCGTTCCTCCCAGTGCATCAGGTCATCGCTGACGGCCAGCCCCCAGTGCATATTTTCCCAGGTGCAGCCCACAGGGTTATGCTGGTAGAACATCAGGTATTTGCCCCGGTAATAAACAAGGCCGTTGGGATCGTTGAGCCATCCCCGCTTGGCAGTAAAGTGGGCCAGGGGCCGGTATTTGCCGTCATAAGCGTCCTGCGCGGGCAGCCCTGTATCGGACGTTCGGAGCTCCAGGTCCATGTCCGCACTGCAGGTGATCTCCATGGTCTGTCCCCGGAAGCGCTCTACATTCAGGTAAAACACATAGTCCGGCGTCTGATAGTCCAAGGGCATCACAAAGTCATAGACCAGCCGGCCTTCCCTGCGGAAAAAAAGGCGCTTTTGCTGGGCATGCGCGCTGGCCGGAAACACAAGGTATTTGCTGTCAAAGGTGATATGCATCTCATCCCGCCCCTTTCTTACCAAACGTGGCATAAAGCCCCTACCTTTAGGCATGGGGATATAAGCCACGCCTTAATCTCCCGTATAGGGACTACAGGGTTGCATTAGTTTTTGTTGAGTAGTATAATCTTTTGCACGGAATACAAAAGCAATCATAATGTGGTGTACTCCTGCAAATATCACGTGGTCTGGTGCCCAAAATACCGCCGAAAGGTCTTGGACAATGGCGTAGATATTCGGCTGAAAGCATTGATAAAGGAAATTTGCGCCGAATATCGAATTGAAGTCATTGAGATGGAAATCATGCCAGACCATGTGCATCTGCTGATGGAAGTAGACCCTCAGTTTGGCGTACACAAGGCCGTCAAGCGAATAAAAGGCCGCACATCTCGGATATTGCGCCAGGAATTTGGATGGCTGCGCTCCAGACTCCCCTCTCTGTGGACAAACGCATATTTTGTCTCCACAGTCGGCGGCGCTCCTCTGTCTGTCATCAAGCAATATATTGAGGACCAAAAAAATGTGTGAGGATAAACATGGAATACAGCTACAAATCTCGGATATATCTAACTCGAAGGCAAGAGAATTTGATCCAACGGACCTTCGGTTGCTGCCGGTTTGTGTTCAATCATTTCCTCGCGCAGCGGATGGAGATGTACAAAGAAACCGGGAAAGCCCCTACGCGGTTCCAGCAGGACAAGGAATTGACAGTTCTCAAAGAAGAATTGGAATGGCTGAAAGAGGTAGACGCAACAGCCTTGCAAGCCTCAATTCAATCGCTGGACACCGCCTACCAAAACTTTTTCCGGCGGGTGAAACAGGGTGGGAAGCCGGGCTATCCCCGGTTCAAGAGCAAGCGCGACCACCGAAAGAGCTACAAGAGCAAGTGCGTCGGCACGAATATCAAAGCGCTGGATAAAGCGGTTCAACTTCCCAAACTCGGCCTTGTGAAGTGCAGAATCAGCAAGGAAGTGAGGGGCCGTATCCTA
>CANRFC010000054.1 GCA_947629795.1 uncultured Oscillospiraceae bacterium | reverse complement strand
CAAACAGGGCGAGAGGCCAACCCCTTTGGGCTGACCTCTCGTCTCTTTTTTTACTCATTTTGCAACGGGCCCTTTTTTTGGAAAAGGGGCGCTCGCCCTGGGAAGGCGGCTTACTCGGCGGTGATGTTCAGCTCCTCGCCCTGGGCGGTGACGGCGATCTTGGAGATGGGCTCCATGTAGCTGTCGATGATCTTGGTGGCGATGGGGTCCTCCAGGTCCTTCTGGATCTGCCGGCGGAGGTTCCGGGCGCCGTAGGTGATGGAGTAGGACTTCTTCACCAGATAGTCCAGCAGGTCCTCGCCGTAGGTGAGGGCAATGCCCTTGTCCCGGAGGTTGTCCTGGAGCTCCTTGAGCATGATCTGGGCGATGTGCTTGAAGTTGTCCTCGGTGAGCTTGTTGAAGTAGACGATCTCGTCCACCCGGTTGATGAACTCGGGGCGGAGGAAGCCCTCCAGGGCCTTCATGGCCTTGGCCTTGCCCTGTTCGTCCTCGGTGCGGCCGAAGCCCACCGCCCCGGTGGAGCCGGTGGTGGAGCCGGCGTTGGAGGTCATGACGATGACCGTGTTCTCAAAGTTCACGTTGCGGCCCTGGGCGTCGGTGATGTGGCCGTCGTCCAGGATCTGCAGGAGAATGTTGAGCACATCGGGATGGGCCTTCTCGATCTCATCGAAGAGGATGACGCAGTAGGGCTTCCTTCTGACCTTCTCGGTGAGCTGGCCGGCCTCGTCATAGCCCACATAGCCCGGGGGAGAGCCGATGATCCGGGAGACGCTGAACTTCTCCATGAACTCGCTCATGTCCAGACGGATGAGGGACTCAGGGGAGTTGAACATATCCTGGGCCAGGCGCTTGACCAGCTCGGTCTTGCCCACACCGGTGGAGCCCACGAAGATGAAGGAGACCGGCTTGCGCTTGGAGGCGATGCCCACCCGGCCCCGGCGGACAGCGGCGGCAACCTCCTTCACGGCCTGGTCCTGGCCCACGATGTGCTCCTTCAGCCGGTCTTCCAGATGGGCCAGGCGCTCGTACTCCTGCTCCTGGATCTGGGAGGCGGGGATCTTGGTCCACAGCTCGATGACCCGGGCCAGGTGCTCCATGGTCAGGGGCGGGGCGGACATCTTCTCCAGCTCGTCCAGCTCGGCCTGGAGGCGGGCCTCCTGGCTCTTGAGCTGGGCAAGCTGCTCGAAGTCCTGCTCCACGTGGCCGGCGCTCAGGAGCCTGGTGCGCTCGGCGGAGAGCTTTTCCAGCTCGGCGTTGAGGCCGGCCTGCTCCCGCTCATTGTCCTTGAGCCCGGCGGCCTGGCCGGGGTCGATGGACAGGGCGGCGTGCTCTCCGGCCAGGGTGGAGAGCTTGCGGCGGATCTCGCTCTGGCGGGCCTCGTTGGCCTTCAGGTCGTTCTGCCGCTTGTAGTCCTGGTCGCTGTTCTCGCTCATCAGCTTCTCCCGCTGGGCGGAGAGGTCGGCCAGCTGCTTGCGGACCTGATTCTCCCGGGCCAGGGCCTTGTTGTGGAGGTTCACATCGGAGCAGGCCTCATCAATGAGGTCGATGGCCTTGTCGGGGAGATAGCGGTCGGTGATGTACCGCTCGGACATGGTCACCGCCGCCCGGCACATGACGGGGGAGATGGACACGAAGTGGTACTTCTCGTAGTAGGGGGCGATGCCCTCGATGATCTTCACGCTGTCCTCGATGGAGGGTTCATCCACCATGACAGGCTGGAAGCGGCGCTCCAGGGCGGAGTCCTTCTCGATGTACTTGCGGTACTCGGTGAGGGTGGTGGCGCCGATGACCTGGATCTCACCCCGGGAGAGGGCGGGCTTGAGGATGTTGGCGGCGTTCATGGACCCCTCGGCGTCGCCGGCACCCACGATGTTGTGGACCTCGTCGATGACCAGGATGATGTTGCCCAGGCGCTTGACCTCGTCGATGAGGCCCTTCATCCGGGACTCAAACTGGCCCCGGAACTGGGTGCCCGCCACCAGGGCGGTGAGGTCCAGCAGATAGACCTCCTTGTCCTGGAGCTTGTAGGGCACGTCCCCGTTGTGGATGCGAAGAGCCAGGCCCTCGGCGATGGCGGTCTTGCCCACGCCGGGCTCGCCGATGAGACAGGGGTTGTTCTTCTGGCGGCGGTTGAGGATCTGGATGGTCCGGGCGATCTCCTCGTCCCGGCCGATGATGTTGTCCAGCTTGCCGTCGGCGGCCTTCTGGGTCAGGGAGATGCAATAATTCTCCAGGAACTTCCGCTTTCCGTCCCGCTTTTTGTCCTCCTTGGGGGTGGACTTGGGGGCGTCGGCGGCCTTGCCCTTTTCCTTCTCCTTGTCCTTGTCGGGGGAGGAGGGGGTGGGTCCGGCGCCGCCGAAGAGCTTGCTGAGGAAGGGGAAGGTGGCGGTGCGGCCCTCGTCCTCCTCCTCGCCGTCGTCCTCCGAGCCGGCCACGCCGTCCTCGGCGCCGCCGAAGGCGGACATCATCTCATCGGTGAGGCTCTGGACGTCGTCGTCGGAGAGCCCCATCTTCTGGATCATATCGTCCACGGGCTTGATGCCCAGCTCCTTGGCGCAGGACAGGCACAGACCCTCGGTCTTATTTTCGCCGTTTTCCACCTTCTGGATAAAGACCACGGCAACATTTTTCTTACATCTGGAACACATGGTGGGCTGCATAACGTTTCACTCCTTTGGGACCCCTGCTGTCTTTTGCGCTTCGCAGAGAAATCTGTTGGTTCAAGCGGTCATTGTAGCGGGAAATTGTGAACTCCGTATGAAGACGCTCTATTTTTCTTTTGGGTTTGCATCCATGATCTGCCGGTAGGCCACGATATAGCGGACGAGAGCGGCGAAGGCCAGGGCCAGAGCCGCCGAGATGAGGCCCACTGCCAGGGTGTGGGGCATCTGGGGGAAGAGCACCAGGGCGGCCAGCACCACGAAGAAGACGCCGGTGGACGCCTTGCCCAGCCAGTTGGAGGCGATCACGTCCTTGGTGCGGTGGAGCATGAGGGCCCCGCCCAGAGCCATGGCGGCTTCCTTGCAGAAGAAGATCACCGCCGCCCACATGGGCACCACCCCGTCCAGGCACACGCACAGGATGACGGTGAAGGTCATCAGCTTGTCCGCCAGAGGGTCCAGGATGCGTCCCAGCCGGGTGATGAGGTCGAATTTCCGGGCGATCCAGCCGTCCAGGATATCGGTGAGGAAGGCCACGGCGTAGACCAGAGCGGCCCACAGATGGGCGTTGGGGAGCCCGGAGAAGTAGCTCCAGGCAAACACCGGCACCAGTGCCAGGCGGAACAGGGACAGGGCGTTGGGAAGGTTCATGGTTTCACCATTCTTTCGTGGGCGACTTAGACAAGCAGGAGCAGATCCAGGGGGGAGTGCTCGGTGAGGAATTTCAGGATCTTGGTGGCCGAGACAGTCTCAGGGGAGATAAAGCCGGTGAGGTCCACCAGCACCCACACCGCCAGCCAGACCACCACCAGGCCCTTGACAAGGCCCATGGCGCCGCCCAGAGCCCGGTTGAGGTCGGAGAGGACGGGGAGCCTGGCCACCAGGTCCAGGGCGTGGGAGAGGACGGCCCAGGCGATGAGGACCGCCAGGAAGGCCACCAGGAAGATGAGGGCGTGGGCCACCTGCTGGGCCACGGCCGCGGCAGCCGCGGCGGCGGCATCGGCAACCGCATCAGGGACATGAGGGTCGCCCATGCCGGGAATCGCGCGCACCTGCTTAACGACCCAGGCGTATATGCCGCCCTTTTCCTCCAGCGCGTCAAACAGGTCTTCGGCCAGGAGTTCCCGCTGGTTGTCAGCGGCCTGTTGGAGTTGGTCGTCCAGGACCTCCTGAATGGTCTGCTCAAAGTGGGGCTGGAGGAACTCCGCCACCTTGGGGGCGGCGGCGTCGGCCAGGAAGCTGGCCCCCACAAAGGCCACCACCACCGCCACCAGGGAGCACAGGGTGAGGACAAAGCCCCGGTGGGCTCCCAGAGCGATGTAGAGGATCAGGGCGGCCAGGATGAGGATGTCGAGGAAGAGAGGCATAGGTCAGGTCTCCTTTTTACTGGGGGAGGTAGAGCCGGGCGGTCTCGCCGGCGATGAGGGTGGCTGAGCCGTCGTCACGCTGGAGGACTTTTCGGGCCCCCTGGGGGTCGGAAAGGGTGTTGTAGAGTTCCAAAGCGTCGTTGTAGATGGTGAGGGAATCGGCGGTGAGGAGGGACACATACCGCCCGCTGGCCGAGACCGAGAGGACCTGGTCCTTCACCGGCAGGACGGCCTTTTCCCCGGCGTTTTCGTCCAGGACCACCAGCTGGGAGTTGGAGCCCGCCCGGTACTGGCCCAGCAGGAGGACGCCGGCGCCGTCGGACTGGAGGGAAAAGCCCTTGAGATACCGGCCGTCATAGGGGTAGCTCCCGGCGGAGGAGCCGTCGGCGGAGACCAGCTCCAGGGCGTTCTCGCCCACCACCCGTAGGGCCTCGCCGGACCAGCTCATGGCCAGCACGGTGTTGTCTCCCAGGGAGTACACGGCGTCGGGGTCGTTGGCCCCCGAGGCGCGGGAGAGGCTGTAAAAGGCGATCTGGCTGTCAAAGACTCCGCCGGTCTGCCCCGCGGTGGCCACCGCCAGGGTGGCGCCGTCGGGGGAGAGGAGGGCGTCGGTGACGAAGCGGGAGGAGAAGTTCACGTCCATGGCGGGCTGGAACTGGCTGTCGTACACCGTCACCTTGGCCTTCAGGCCGCTGTGCTGGGTGACCACCGTCAGCCGCCCCTGGGCCGAGAGGGAGGCCGAGAGGATGGCGCTGCTGCTCTGGGCGGTGAGGGAGAAGATCTGCTCCCGGTCCCGGTAGACCCAGAGGGTTTCGCCCCCGGCGTCGTAGAGAAGGGCGGCAGAGCCCTGGGACTGGCAGATGGGATTTTCCAGGCGGGCCGCCTCGCTGATATAGGCGCCGCCGGTGGGGGAGTAGAGCCGCACACCGGCGGAGGAGCATACCAGCAGGTCGTCTCCCACCAGGGCGAAGGAGCTGTCCAGGCCTCCATCGTAGGTGAAGGAGGCCGCCTGCCCGGCGGCGTCCTTCTCCAGGGAGCGGTAGGTGTACCAGCGCTTGATGGAGTCAAAGTTCAGCTTCTGCCAGTTGGCCACCAGATATACCGCGCCCAGCACCAGGGCCACCGTGACCAGAAAGGCCAGGGCCCGGAGGAGGGGATGGCGCTTTTTTTCCCGTTTCTCTTCCATCTTATGTGAGCGCCCCCTCTCCAAGACCAGGCTCGTCATACCAAAGGCCGGTCATGTAAAGCCCTCCTGGCGGGGCGGTGGGACCGGCGTCGGTGCGGCATTTTCCCGCCAGGATGTCGCCCACCGCCTCGGGGGGGAATTTCCCCTCGGCGGCGTAGACCACCGTGCCTACCATGGCCCGGACCATGTTGTAGAGAAAGCCGTCGGCGCACACCCGGCAGAAGAGCATCCTGCCCTCCCGGGTGATGTCGAAGTAGTGGACGGTGCGCACCGTGCTCTTCACGTCGGTGCCCACGCTCTTCACGGCGGCAAAGTCGTGAGTCCCCACAAAGCCGTCGGCGGCGGCCTGCATCACCGCCCGGTCCAGCTCCTTGTAGGGGTAGAACCACACCCGGTCCACGTAGAAGGCGTGGGGGATGCGGGAGTTGTAGATCTGGTAGGTGTACTCCTTTTTCACACAGGAGGAGATGGCGTTGAAATTCTCGGACACCTCGAAGGCCTGGGTGACCACGATATCGGCGGGCAGGCGGGTGTTCACCGCCAGGGGCAGCCGGTCACAGGGGATGGTGGAGGTGGTGCGGAAGTTGGCCAGGTACACCCGGGCGTGGACCCCGGCGTCGGTCCGTCCGGCGCCGGTGCACTTCACCGGGTGGCCCACGATCTTCCCCAGGGCCTTCTCCAGGACCTCCTCCACGGTGACGGCGTTCTTCTGGATCTGCCAGCCGTGGTAGGCGGTGCCCACATACATCAATTTTAACGCGATATTCCTCATAATGTGTGAATCCAATCAAAAATTTTTATTAAGAAGTGGGCTAAAAGACCCCCAGGGAGTTGAGAAGCCACACCGCCGTGCACAGGGCCAGGCCTACGGCCAGGGCCAGGTAGTCCCGGAGCTGGTACCTGAGCTGGCGCATCCGGGTACGGCCCTCGCCGCCGTGGTAGCAGCGGCACTCCATGGCGGTGGCCAGCTCGTCGGCCCGGCGGAAGGCCGAGACGAACAGGGGCACCAGCAAGGGGATGAGAGCCTTGGCCTTCTGGACCAGATTGCCGCTTTCAAAGTCGGCCCCCCGGGCCTTCTGGGCGGACATGATCTTGTCGGTCTCCTCGATGAGGGTGGGGATGAACCGCAGGGCGATGGACATCATCATGGCCAGCTCGTGGACGGGCACACGGAGCTTCTTCAGGGGCCCCAGAAGGCTCTCCAGAGCGTCGGTGAGGAGGATGGGGGAGGTGGTGTAGGTCAGCAGGAAGGTGCAGGAGATGAGCATGAGGATGCGGATGACCATGAAGAAGGCGGTGCGCAGGCCCTCCCAGTAGATCCGCACCACCCAGAAGGCCACCAGGGGTTCTCCCTGACCGGTGGTGTAGAGGATGTTGAGCAGGGCGGTAAAGATGACGATGAAGACCACCGGCTTCATGCCCCGGAGAAGGGCCTTCAGGCCCACCCTGGAAATGACCACCGCCACCGCCAGGAAGCCGAAGGCCAGGGCGTAGGCCGCCAGGTTTTTGGCGGTGAAGAGGGCCACAATGTAGCAGATGAGCAGCAGGATCTTGGCCCGGGGGTCCAGGCGGTGGAGGAGGGTCTTGCCGGGGAAAAACTGACCCAGGGTAATGTCCTTCAGGGCCATCAAACCACCCCTTTCCGCTTGAGGGCGTTAAGAACGGCCTGCTTGGCCTGGTCCACGGTGTAGACCGAGGGGTCCACGTCTGCCCCCAGCTCCCGCAGGCGGCGGAAGACCCGGGTCATCCGGGGGACGCCCAGGCCCATTTTTTCCAGCTCGTCGGCGTGGGAGAAGACCTCCGTCGGGGTGCCCTGGAGGGGGATACGGCCCTCGTTGACCACCACCAGGCGCTGGGCGGTGCGGGCCATCTCCTCCATGGAGTGGGACACGATGATGACGGTGGCGTTTTTGGCCCGGTGGTAGTCCCGGATGTTGCCCAGGATCTGCTCCACCCCCACCGGATCCAGGCCGGCGGTGGGCTCGTCCAGGATGAGGACGGCGGGCTCCATGGCGATGACCCCGGCGATGGCCACCCGCCGCTTCTGGCCCCCGGAGAGCTCGAAGGGGGAGGCATCCAGGGCGGCGTCGGACAGGCCCACGAAGGCGGCGGCCGAGCGCACCCGGCGGTCGATTTCATGTTCGTCCAGGCCCATGTTCTTGGGGCCGAAGGAAATGTCCTTGTAGACGGTCTCCTCAAAAAGCTGGTACTCCGGGTACTGGAACACCAGGCCCACCCGGAAGCGGGCCTGACGGGTGGCCTCCTTGGAGGACCAGATATCCGTTCCCTCCACCATCACCCGGCCCGAGGTGGGTTTCAGAAGGCCGTTGAGGTGCTGGATGAGGGTGGACTTGCCCGAGCCGGTGTGGCCGATGATACCCAGGTACTCGCCGGGATAGGCGCAGAGATCCACGTCCACCAGGGCCGCGTGCTCAAAGGGGGTCCCGGCGGAGTAGACATGATTCAGTTTTTCAGTCCGGATGATGGGTTCCAATGGATTCAGTCCTTACGCAAAAAGTTGGTAGAGAGCCTGGGCACATTCCTCGTCGGTGAGGGCGTCCAGGGGGAGGTCCAGGCCCTCTTTGCGCAGCTGGTACATGAGCTCCACCGTCTCGGGGACGGTGAGCCCCACGGCCTTGAGGGCGTCCACCTGCCGGAAGACCTCCTTGGGGGCGCCGTCGGCCACCACCTTCCCGTCGGCCATGACGATGAGCCGGCCGGCCTGGGCGGCCTCGTCCATGTGGTGGGTGATGAGGACCACGGTGACCCCCTGGGCCTCGTTGAGGGCCCTGACGGTCTCCATGACCTCCCGGCGGCCGATGGGGTCCAGCATGGCGGTGGGCTCGTCCAGCACCACGCACCGGGGCTTCATGGCCAGCACCCCGGCGATGGCGATGCGCTGCTTCTGCCCGCCGGAGAGGAGGTGGGGGGCGTGCTCCCGGAAGTCGTACATCCCCACGATCTTCAGGGAGTCGTCCACCAGTTTCCGAATTTCATCGGGAGGGACCCCCAGGTTCTCGGGGCCGAAGGCGCAGTCCTCCTCCACCACGTTGGCCACGATCTGGTTGTCCGGGTTCTGGAAGACCATGCCCACGGTGCGGCGGATGTCCAGCAGC
>CANRFC010000053.1 GCA_947629795.1 uncultured Oscillospiraceae bacterium | reverse complement strand
AAAATGACCGCGTAGATCAAGGGAACTGAATCTTTTCCACATTTGGCGCCGGGTTTCTCTCCGGAGCCGGCTTTGCTATACCAATAACAGCAAAACAGCCCCCGTTTTTCCTCATGTTTTCCTCCCGCATCCCCCGTTGCAGGCAAAAAGGGAGCGTTGCAAAATTTCTCATTCTGCAACGCTCCCTTGTCGCAGAAAGCGTTCGGCAAGATCGCCGCGGCCCCGCTGGGAAGCGGGCAAGAGACAACCTCCCCACGATGGGCACGCCCTTGGATAAGGAGCAAGGACCTGCCGCCACCTCCCAACAGTGGGTGGGCAAACAGGAGGGAGAGGGCCGGCAGACGATAGGATCTAGCAGATTTCCCTACTTCCTCCTATAAAGTCTGAAATACAGTTCATGGAAATAGATTGTCATTCTGCCCAGAACGTGATATTCTTTTCCTGAAAATTGTTCTGAATGACTGCAGAAGGTGTTTTCAAGTAGACAATTTTTGAGCGTGGAAACGCTAAATATATGGAGGTGAACGCATGATGGCAGAAAGCCAGAACATAGAATGGAAAGAATCTTGGCGTGACGAATATCTGAAATGGATATGCGGTTTTGCCAATGCGCAGGGTGGTAAGATTTATATCGGTAAAAAGGACGATGGCACTGTCATTGGCGTCAGTGATGCCAAGAAGCTGATGGAGGATATTCCAAACAAGATCCAAAACAAGCTGGGCATCGTTGCGGATGTAAATCTTCTCACTGAAAACGGGGTAGAATATATTGAAATTGTAGTTTCTCCATGGGCGTTTCCTGTCAATTATGATGGAGAGTATCACTATCGCAGCGGTAGTACGAAACAGCAGCTTCGCGGCAGTGCTTTGACAAATTTTCTGATGTCAAAGACTGGAATGAAGTGGGACGCTGCTGTGGTGAGCAATATCACAGTCGATGACTTAGATAAAGAGAGCTTTGATATCTTCCGTCGTGAGGCACTTCGCAGCGGCCGTATGACGAAGGAAGATTTGGATATTCCAAATGCTGAGCTTTTAGACAAGCTCGATTTACTGGTTGATGGCAAGCTGAAAAGGGCTGGAGCACTTTGCTTCTATCGAAATGCAGAGAAGGTCATCAGTGGCTGTTATGTAAAAATCGGAAAATTCGAAGGCAGTGAGCTTCTGTATCAAGACGAGGTGCATGGTTCCCTGCTGCTTATGGCTAATCGTGTGATAGACCTGATTTATCTGAAATACTTGAAAGCGGCAGTTTCCTATTATAAGGAAACAAGGGTGGAGACATATCCTTTTGCCCGTGATGCAGTGCGCGAGGCGGTCTATAATGCGCTGATCCATTGCAATTGGGCTGACAATAATTCGATTCAAATTCGCATTGAGGATGATGCCATGTACATTAGCAACAGCAGTTTGCTTCCTTTCGGGTGGACGGCACAGACTCTGCTGGAAACACATTCATCAAAGCCCTTCAATCCAGATATTGCGAGAGTCTTCTATCGTGCCGGCTATATTGAAAGCTGGGGACGTGGAATTCAAAAAATTTGTGATGCTTGTAAGAACCTTGGAACTGATGAGCCGGTATATATTGTTCATGGAGAAGATATTATGGTGAAATTCCACGCTCTTCAAAGCGCAAAGGTTTCAGATTCTAAAGCACCAAACCGACATAATGACGGTATGAATGTCGGTTTAGATGTCGGTTTGGAAAAGAAAATTCTTGCCATTATGGAAAATGATCCCTCTGCAACCATGGGTGCTATTTCAGAAAAATTAAATGTAACAAAGCGAACAGTAGAACGTATTGTTAAGAAATTAAGGGAACAAGGCAAAATTGAGCGCGTTGGCGGCAAGCGTTATGGCCATTGGGTAATCCACGAATAAAACCCATGAAATTTGATGAGGGAAAAGACTCTGACTGCAGAAAAAGCTGTGAGGTGATGTGAATGAAGAATGATCCATTTAGGGAATATATCAAAGAATCCGAACCGGCAAAACGGGACAAGGGCTATGCGTGGCATATAAGAATCTTTCAATGGATGAGATCATTCACCACCTTGCGGTATTCGTATCCAGACTGTGGCAGATCCACGTATTTGGCGAAGGTAACACCAGAACGACGGCGGTATTCTTCATCAAGTACCTGCGCACGCTGGGCTTTGACGTAACGAACGACATTTTTGCTGAGAACGCATGGTATTTTCGGAACGCACTGGTCAGGGCAAATTACAATGACCTGAAGAATGGTATTCATGAGACGACGGAGTTCCTTGAGGTGTTTCTTCGCAATCTCCTGTTGAATGAAAACCATCTGCTGCATAACCGGACATTGCACATCAGCGGCACGTTCAAAGGGACAGAAGAACCGGACATTGAAACTGCAAAACCGGACATTGATATTGAGCGAAATACATCTGAGAGTTTTCGCCAATTCGTGAGCGGTGTTCGCCGTTTTTTCTAAAACAACTACATAGAAAAGTGAAAACTTTTTCAAGCGAGAATGGGGAAGAAATATAAACTTTTTCAAGCGACTTTTTGCGGCAAGTAACAACTTTTGAAAAGCACCGGGACTGTGTCATGGGTTTTGCCGATGTATTTTGCCCTGCCTGTCTTATGGCTTCCGTCTTGCGACTTCCTGCAGTGCGGCAGCTTCAAATCAATGGGATCCGACCCTTTATCCCATATACAGTGAGTAGGCTGGAATGACAAGAAATACTTCCCGGTATCGAAGGATCTCGACGACTCAGGACCCTCCGTCCTCTCCCGGCTCGTCTGTCAGAAGCCGGCTGTACAGCCCCTTCCCGTTCACTGCGTCGGGGGAGAAAAGCCCCTCCGTCTCATGTGCCGCCATGGGCAGAAGGGTGACCTCTCCCGCCGGACACAGAGTCTCCCGGCCGGGGCCGCCGAAGGTCACCGCCGCAGCACCCAGATTGCACAGCCGAATGGCGGTGAGTCCGTCTGAGATGTGGTAGGGCTCCAGCCGATCTCCCTTGGGGAAGAAGCGGAAATCCACCGTCCCCGTATCCCAGTCGGTGATCAGGACGGAGTCCTGGAACATGCCGGTGTGGACATAAGGCCGCACCTCTGTCAGCTCGCCCTCCTCCGTGCGGAAGAAGGCGGCAAAGGCGTTGACGCCCACCACCTCCAAAAGCAGTTCCCCGGGGGCCAGATCCCCGGTCAGCCGGGCCCGACGGCGCTCATCCGCCTCCCGCCGGGCCTGGGCCCACTCATCTGCCAGCGCGGGGGAGAGCCCCAGCTTTTCCAGCCCCTCCGCCGTTTCCTCCAGTCCGTTTGGCGCCATGGCCTCTGGCTGCAGGGCATATCGGTGGCCCGAGGAGGTCACCAGTGTCAGAGCGTCGCTCTCCAGACAGGCCTCCCGGACGGGGCTGGTGTGGCAGAAGAGCCCGTTGGGCAGCTTGGGATGCCCGGTCACCAGCCCCCAGGCCAGGACGCTGTCTTCGCAGATCCCGAGTTTCCAATGATACAGTGCAGGCATCAGACTTCCTCCTTCTGCTTTTCTATTCAAAGTATACCATATCGCCCAACTCAAATTTTACGAGCAGTTCGAGGGGACCATTGACCCGGAGCCGGCCGGAAGGGAATTGAGACACAAACCGAAGCCCCGATCTTCACGTCCCAAAACGCCGTTCCACTCAATCAGGTAAGGCGCTGTCACAGAGGAAGAGATGGGAAATGACAAACAGGACTGAGAAAGGGGCAGAAAAATGCCTGCAAATGACCCGCCCAAAGCGTGGCTTTGAGTTCAACGCGCAAACAGCCCGCCCTTAAAAAGCGGCGGAGAACTGCTGCTTGTGCGGTTCTCCGTCACTTTCTTATTCGTGCTTGCTTTTGAGATCCTGTTTTGTGGCAGCCCTTTTTGCCTGAAGAACGGCCGACCTCATGAAAGGACCACTCAGTCTGGGACGGGGGACGCTCCTTGCTCGCTGTCCGCACTCGGCAGTACAGGCTCCATGGGCACGCTCCCCCTTTGGCCGGCCGCCGGTCAGCAGAGGCGGATGGTCTCCAGATCGTCGGGGACGAAGAGGTTCCCGGTGAAATATTGCGCTCCCTCGGCCTGGTAGAGGGCCTTGCGGTGGGGGAGGTGGGTGTCCTCGGTGTGGTAGAGGACCAGGTTCCGCACCCCCAGGTCCTGCGCGGTCTTGCAGGCATCCATGACGGTGGAGTGGGCCTTCTCATAGGGGCGGAAGATATCGGCTTCGGAGTGGAGGCAGAAGGCCTCGTGGAGGAGCCACTGGCAGCCCCGGACATAGGGCTCCTCCCAGGGCTTGTAGGACTCGTCCCCGCAGCACACCAGGGCCCCGCCGGGCAGGTCCAAGGAGAAGCCGAACTGCTTGTCCTTCCGGGCCCGGAGGTCGAAGAAGGTGACCTCCCGGTCCAGGATGGTCCGTCTTTCTCCGGCGGACACCGGGATGAGTTCCACCCCGTGGCCCAGGCAGGCTGTCTCCCGGGGGGAGAGGAGGAGCTCCGCCAGCTCCCGGAGGAGGGCAATGACCTCATCGTGGCCGTAGATGTGGACCTCCCGGGGGCACTTTCCGGCGGCAAAGCCGTGGCCGAACAGGCGCAGCAGCCACAGGATGCCCAGCAGGTGGTCCAGGTGCTTGTGGGTGACGAAGATCTCGGTCATGTCTGCCCAGTCAAACCCCGCCGCCCGGAGCTGGCGGAGCAGGCCCATTCCGCCGCCGCCGTCCACCAGAAAGCGCTTGTCCCCCTCGTGGAGCACAAAGCAGGTGTTGTAGCACTGGGTGACCACGGCGTGGCCGGTGCCCAGCATAGTGAGGTCCATAAAAATTTCTCCCTTCTGAAATGTTCCCCGCCCGGCTATTCGCTCAGGCGGAAGCTGTCGATGAGCTGGGTCATGTGGCGGGTGGGGGCGCGGTGCCGCTCCCACACCAGACTGATGGTGGCCGAGAAGGGCGGGTCCATCGACACCCAGGCAAGGCCGGGGAAGAGAGGTTCCACCGAGCGCATGAGGAAGCCCGAGGCGATGCCGTCCCGGATGAGACCGTAGACGGTGGAGAGCTGGCCGCTTTGATGGAGGACGTTGGGGACCAGGCCCGCCTGCCGGAAGCGGCGATCCACCAGCTCGTAGAGGTTAAAGCTGCTCTGGAAGAGGACCAGAGGCTCGTCCTTGAGCTGCTCGATGCGCACCTGCTTCAATCCGGCCAGAGGGTGGCCGGGAGCGACGCACCAGGCGGTCTCGGTATAGGACACCGGCACCGACTTGAAGGCGGGGGGAAGGGGGCCGTAGTGGGTGACGAAGGCCATGTCCAGGGTGTTGTCCAGCAGGCCGTGGAGGAGCATCTTGGTGCCCGTCTCGCTGGTGGTGAGGAAGATGTCCGGATGCCGGGGCAGGAACTGACCGTATACCCGGGGGAGGATGGTGGCGCCCGCCATGGGGGGTACCCCGATGCGCAGCGGGGTCTGCCGCCGGGCCAGGTCGGCCATGCGCTGCTCCACCTGATCGGCGTGGCGGAGGATCCCCTCGGCCATGTGGTAGAGGGAGCGGCCCTCATCGGTGAGGGCGAAGCCCTGATACCGCCGCTGGATGAGCTTGACGCCGAACTCACTCTCCAGATCCCGGATGGCCATGGACACCGAGGGCTGGGAGACGTGAAGGGCCTGGGCCGCCGAGGAGATGTGGTTGTGTTCGCAGGCGGCGTAGAAATAGCGGAGCTGCTGCAGCTTCATGGGCAAGGACCTCCCGGGGCTTTTTCTCTATTATATAAGATAAGTTTATAATAATCAATAAAAATTATATTTGACGAGGCCGCCTTTTCTTTATACAATAAGAACAGATAACACCGCTGCCCCACAAAAAAACGGAAAAAAAGGAGAATGTCCCATGAATTACGCAGAAGAGTCCCTGAAGCTCCACTATCAACTCAAGGGCAAGATCGAAGTGGTCACCCGCGCCCCCGTGAACACCGAGGAGGCCCTGGCCCTGGCTTACACCCCCGGCGTGGCCCAGCCCTGCCTGGAGATCCAGAAGGACGTGGACAAGAGCTATGAGCTCACCCGGCGCTGGAATACCGTGGCCGTGGTCACCGACGGCACCGCCGTGCTGGGCCTGGGCGACATCGGCCCCGAGGCCGGCATGCCCGTCATGGAGGGCAAGTGCGTCCTCTTCAAGGAGTTCGGCGGCGTGGACGCCATCCCCCTGTGCGTGCGCTCCAAGGACGTGGACGACATCGTCAAGACCGTCACCCTCCTGGCCGGCTCCTTCGGCGGGGTGAATCTGGAGGACATCTCCGCTCCCCGGTGTTTCGAGATCGAGGAGAAGCTGAAGAAGTCCTGCGATATCCCCATCTTCCACGATGACCAGCACGGCACCGCCGTCATCACCATGGCCGGCATGATCAACGCCCTGAAGGTGGTGGGCAAGAAGCTGGAGGACGTGAAGATCGTCACCTCCGGCGCCGGCGCCGCCGGCATCGCCATCATCAAGCTGATGATGTCCATGGGCCTGAAGAACGTGATCATGACCGACCGCAAGGGCGCCATCTATGAGGGCCGGGAGGGCCTGAACCCCATCAAGGAGGAGATGGCCAAGGTCACCAACCTGAACCACGAGAAGGGCACTCTGGCCGAGGTCATCAAGGGCGCCGACGTGTTCGTGGGCGTGTCCGCTCCCGGCACCCTCACTGCCGACATGGTCAAGACCATGGCCAAGGATCCCATCATCTTCGCCTGCGCCAACCCCACTCCCGAGATCTTCCCCGACGAGGCCAAGGCCGCCGGCGCCGCCGTGGTCTCCACCGGCCGCAGCGACTTCCCCAACCAGGTCAACAACGTGCTCTGCTTCCCCGGCATCTTCCGGGGCGCCCTGGACGTGCGCGCCAGCGCCATCACCGAGGGCATGAAGATCGCCGCCGCCTACGCCATTGCCGGCCTGGTCAGCGACGAGGAGCTCTCCGCCGAGTACATCCTGCCCAAGGCCTTTGACCCCCGGGTGAAGGACGCCGTAGCCACCGCCGTGGCCGAGGCCGCCCGGAAGGACGGCGTGGCGAGGATCTGAAGACCTGCCGCTCCATCAGCAAAACAGGAAAAGGGGATTTATCTGTGAAAAATTATTTTGATCTCACCGGTCAGGTCGCCATTGTCACCGGTGCGTCCACCGGCCTGGGCGTGCAGATGGCCGAGGCCCTGGCCAGCCAGGGCTGCAATATCGTGTGCCTGGCCCGCCGCAAGGAGCTGGTGGACGCCAACGCCGCTATGATCGCGGAGAAGTACGGCGTGAAGGCCATCGGCGTGGCCTGCGACGTGACCGACACCGCCAGGGTGGACGCCGCCGTGGCGGAAGTGATGGAGAAGATGGGCCGTATCGACATCCTCATCAACAACGCCGGTACCGGCGCCGTTGCCCCTGCCGAGGACATCACCGACGAGCAGTTCGCCAACGAGATGAACATTGACCTGTTCGGCTCCTTCAAGATGGCCCGCGCTGTGGCCAAGCAGGCCATGATCCCTGCCAAGTACGGCCGGATCATCAACATCGCCTCCATGTACGGGCTGGTGGGCAACAAGATCGCTCCCGCCTCCCCCTATCATGCCGCCAAGGGCGGCGTGGTCAACATGACCCGGGCCCTGGCCGCCGAGTGGGGCGAGAAGGGCATCACCGTCAACGCCATTTGCCCGGGCTATTTTGAGACCCCGCTGACCAAGGAGACCCTGGAGAGCGAGTTCTTCCAGAACTACGCCCGCACCATGATCCCCATGGCCCGCTACGGCAAGGAGGGCGAACTGGACTCTGCCGCCATCTTCCTGTCCGCGCCCGCGTCTACCTACGTCAACGGCGTCATTCTGCCCGTAGACGGCGGGTACACTGCAATGTGAGAATGGCCTTCCGGCCTTTTATGAGGTGAAAGATAAGTGGAATATCGTATCGAGCACGACTCCATGGGGGAGATGCAGGTCCCCGCTGACAAATACTGGGGGGCCCAGACCCAGCGCTCCCACCAGAACTTTCCCATCGGTGTGGGCATCGAGACCATGCCCCGGGAGATCACCTACGCCTTCGGCATCCTGAAGAAGGCCGCCGCCCAGGCCAACTTTGAGCTGGTCCCGGAGCGGATGACCGCCGAGAAGCTCGCTGCCATCTCCCAGGCCGCCGACGAGGTCCGTGCCGGCAAGCTCAACGACCACTTCCCCCTGGTGGTGTGGCAGACCGGCTCGGGCACCCAGTCCAACATGAACGCCAATGAGGTCATCGCCGGCCGGGGCAACGAGCTGGCCGGCAAGAAGCTCCTCCACCCCAACGACGACGTGAACATGTCCCAGTCCTCCAACGACACCTTCCCCACCGCCATGCACATCGCCGCTGTGCTGGCCCTGGAGGACAAGGTCCTTCCCGCCATCGACACCCTGGTGGCCACCTTCCTCCGCCTGGAGAAGGAGCATCAGGGCATCGTGAAGACCGGCCGCACCCACCTCCAGGACGCCACCCCCATCACCTTCTCCCAGGAGATCAGCGGCTGGCGCGCCTCTCTGGAGCGGGACCGGGAGCTCATCGAGCTCTCCCTGCGCCCCCTGCGGGAGCTGGCCCTGGGCGGCACCGCCGTGGGTACCGGGCTCAACGCCCCCAAGGGCTTTGCCGAGCTGGTGGCCCAGAAGGTGGCCGCCCTCACCGGCAAGGACTTCACCACCGCTCCCAACAAGTTCCACGCTCTGACCTCCAAGGACGAGCTGGTCTTCGCCCACGGGGCCCTGAAGGCCCTGGCCGCCGACCTGATGAAGATCGCCAACGACGTGCGCTGGCTCGCCTCCGGCCCCCGGGACGGCCTGGGGGAGATCACCATCCCCGAAAACGAGCCCGGCTCCTCCATCATGCCCGGCAAGGTCAACCCCACCCAGTGCGAGGCGGTGACCATGGTGGCCGTCCAGGTCATGGGCAACGATACCGCCGTGGGCTTCGCCGCCAGCCAGGGCAACTTTGAGCTCAACGTGTTCATGCCCGTGCTGGCCTACAACTTCCTCCAGTCCGCCCGCCTCCTCAGTGAGGTCATGGTCAGCTTCAACCAGAGCTGCGCCGTGGGCATCCGGGCCAAGGAGGACAAGATGAAGGAGAACCTGGAGCGCAGCCTGATGCTGGTCACCGCTCTGAACCCCTACATCGGCTACGAAAACGCGGCCAAGACCGCCAAGAAGGCCTTCAAGGAGAACATCTCCCTGAAGGAGGCCTGCGTGGCCCTGGGCTTCCTGACCGCCGAGCGCTTCGACGAGGTCTTCCACCCCGAGCAGATGGTGTGAGAGACGACCCGGCACACCCTGCGGTGAGCGCCGGGAAAAGCACAGCATAGAAACAAAAAAAGTACAGGCAGACATCACAGTCGATCGTCTGCCTGTACTCTTTTTTTGGGAAGGGGCCAGAAAAAAGGTTCCACTCTGCGGCAAAAGAGCATCCCCCCGGCGCTCCGTATCCGGGCGCGGGGGGATGCTTTTGCCCAAAGGGGGCTGTTTCAGGCCGGGATCAAGGAGCTCTATGCGTTCAATGCAGTGGCGAACATGGTCTGAAGAGATCGACGGTACGCAGCCAGGGCTTCCATGGCCTGGGAGCCGCCGGGGGGCGCCGCCTGGACCATGTCCTGCAGCAGCTTGCAGAAGACGGTCAGGGGCAGGACGGAGGAGAGCCGGTGCAGCTCCCGGTCCAGGAAGGCCATCCCCTCCTCCCCGGCCAGGGT
>CANRFC010000052.1 GCA_947629795.1 uncultured Oscillospiraceae bacterium | reverse complement strand
ACAAGCTCCGGGACCTGGGCGCCGCCCTGGGCTTCACCGTGGACTGGACGCCGGAGCGGGGGGTCTACATCGAGACCGGCTCCGCTTCCGTTCCCACACCCGCTCCCGCCAACGACCTGGTGGGCTCCTGGCTGGCCACGGTGGAGATGGCCGACACCATCAACGCCGGCTTCGCCGAGGACCCGGAGATGGGGGCCTACTTCCATGTGGACACCTTCCCCGTGGGGGTGGGCTTTGACCTGCGCGCCGACGGGACCTACACCCTCCGCATCGACGAGACCTCCACCAACGCCTCCATCGAGGCGTTGAAACCCCAGTTCCGGGAGAGCCTGCGCGCCTACCTCACCGCCCTTCTGGCGAAAGAGGGCCTGGGCGGGGTCAGCCTGGACCTGGCCCTGGCCATGGCGGGGATCGACCTGGACGCCGAGCTGGACGCCATCTTCGCTGAGATGAAGACCCAGCTCACCTCGGCGGAATATACCCTCTCCGGCCGCTACCGGGCCGCTGAGCCGGGGAAGCTGCTCATCTCCATGGACCCGTCGGTGGAGCCCGACGGCTCGGACTACCTCACCTATGAGTGGCAGGGCAGCGCCCTGCGGATCACCGGAGAGAACAAGCCGGGGGGAACCTCTCTCTTTCCCCTGACCTTTGTCAGGCAGTAACGGGAAACAGAAAAGGAGGAGCGGGGACTTTCGTCCCCGCTCCCTTCATTTCCGGGCCGGTCCGCTTACCCCAGCGCCTCCACGGCGTTGACGCACACGAAATACACCCGGCGGTCGTTCTCGTTCCACAGGACAAGGGCGCTGCCCACACTGCCCAGCACGGTGACGTCCCGGAGCAGGAGGGGCCCGGCGGCCAGGGTGACCTGACGGCTCAGGTTCCGGCCGGAGAGCTCGGTGAGGAGCCCGCCGACACAGCAGCAGTCGTCGCAGTCACAGTGGGCCCGGCAGGTGCCGCAGGCCCCGGTGTCGCCGTCCTCCCGGCGAATGGCCCGGCGGATGAGCCGGATGGCCCGGCGCTCCTGGGCGCACTCGCCCTCCTCACACCGGTCGTCGGTGAGCTGGAAGGCCACCGCCTTCAGAGCGCACAGGCTGAGGGCGTCCACGTCCTCAATGGCCACGGCGGGAGCGGCGGGGATGGCGAAATAGGAGACTCCCTCCACCTCCAGCAGGTCGCAGTTGCAGGGGGAGAACCGCTGGAGGGAGGCGTCCAGGCCGCTGATGTTGTCGGCGGGGCCCTGGTTGGACAGGGTGGGCTGGAGGGCGCCGCCCACAGTCAGAGCGTCGGTGAGGAAGAAAAAGGAGTTGAAGTCCACCAGCTCGCTGAGCTCGGAGCCGCACAGCAGCCGCAGAGCCTCCACCATGGAGCCCTTGCAGCAGCAATCGTCACCGGTCTCGGGAGTGGGCCGGCCGTCCTCACAGGGGCAGCGGTCGGGCTCCCAGGGGCAGGAGGGCGCCTGGGCGCAGGCACAGGGATAGACCTCCTCGGCGGGAATGGAAAACAGCTCGGCGGCGTCCTCACCGCAGCAGGGGGCGTGATAGCGCTTCATATAGTTCTCTGTGGTCAATGAGATCACTCCATCTTTTGATTTGGACAGCCCGTCTGGGCCGTCTGAGACATCCTATGCGCCGGTCCCGACAGGGGTGCAGAGGTTCAAAATATGAATTATCTATAAAAATTTTCATGATGCTCTTGCGGCCGGGGATAAAAAAGGGTAGAATGGGCCCAGAAGCCAAAAAACAGGAGGGATCATCAATGGCATTTTTTGATGCGTTCAAGGACAAGGCCATGGACCTGGCCCAGACCGGCGTTGCCAAGTCCAAGCAGCTGGCCGAGCTGGCCAAGCTCAAGGCTGCCAACCTCAGCGAAGAGGACGAGATGAAGAAGGCCTACATCGAGATCGGCAAGCTCTACTATGCCGAGCGCGGTATGGCCCCCGAGGCCGCCTTTGCCGCCCTGTGCGAGAAGGTCACCGCGGCCAAGGTGAACATCGAGGAGAACAAGGCCAAGATCGAGGCCCTGAAGCAGGAGAGCGGCGTGGCTGACGAGGCGGAAGAGCCCGTCATCACCGAGGTCCCCCCCGAGGAGCCCGTGACCCCGCCCGCCCCTCCCGCCGATGACGTCCCCCCCGAGGAGCAGTAAGAGGATCGCTGCATACGAAAAGCCCGGCTCACACGAGCCGGGCTTTTTGTGCCATTTTGGGCCCTACATCACCTGTCCCCAGCGGAAGTAGCGATAGAGGAAAAATCCCTGGGCCAGGGCCATGGCGGCGCACAGGGCGGCGGTGCGCCGGGGCTTGCCCTCCAGCCCGTCGGCGGCAAAGAAAAAGAAGGGGAGGGCGCAGGAGAGATACCGCCCCGCGCTGAGCAGCCAGGACAGGCAGTAGTTGAGGATGAGGTACACAAAGGCGTAGAGGGTAAAGGTGGCCGAGTGCTTCCGCCGGCACCGCCACAGCAGCAGAGCGAAGAAGGGGAAGAGGAGCAGCTCGGGGATCCACATCTCCCACCGGGTCATCACGGTCTCCCAGGTCAGGGCGTGGCGGGCCAGATAGGCCAGCACCGAGGGGAACCACTGAAATCCCTGGGACCAGTGCTGCTGCATTACGGTAAAGGCGAACGGATCGCCGGTCACGTGGTAGTTCAAAGCCAGATAGGCCCCGCTGCCCAACAGGGGACACAGGAGCAGGGGAAGACGTTGGAAAATGGAGAGGAAGGCGGCCTTTTGCTCCTTTTTCGGAAGGGAAAAAGGCTTTACAGAGCGCACCAGCTCGGCGATGGCGGCCCCGATAAGGATGAGCCCCACCATCCGGGTGAGGGCGGCCAGGGCCCCCCACAGGGCGAAGCGGACCCAGTGGTGGGAGCGGATGTGCCAGAGCCCGGCGGCGGTGGTGAGCAGGAACAGGCTCTCAGTCATCATGCCCCCGAAGAAGAAGGAGAAGGGGTAGCACACCAGCAGCAGGAGGGTCCGCCGGGCGGTGCTTTGACCGTACTCCCGGCACACCAGGGCGTAGAGGTAGACGCACCCTCCGGCAAAGCACAGAGCGCTCACCGCCAGCCCGGCCAGGGCGGTATTGTGGATGAAGAAAGTGAAACCCCTTGTCAGCCACACATAGAGGGGATAGAACACCAGAAAAAGAGGCTGGCCGTTTTCCCGGTAGCCGTCATAGCCCAGCTCCACCAATTTTTGGTAATGTGGAGCGTCCCAGCGCAGCCACAGTCCGGGCAGGTCACTCAGACCTAAGCCCTCCCCTGAGAGAAGGTCATAGAGGAGCAGTGCCCCCAGGGAGAAAACGACGCGGAAAATAACAGCGGCCAGGAAGACCTTGACGAGGTCTTTCTGAGGGGGGACGAGGCCTTTTCTGGGGGGGTAGAGAGGGCGAAAAAATGGCCTTACAGGGGCTCCGCACTCCCCCAGCCACCCAATGGCCAGGGTCAAAAAGGCCGCCAGAAACACCCCTGTGGCGGCCACTGTCCACACCCTCATTTCAGGATCCGGCCGTCGGTGGAGATGACCTTGACCGTAAGGGGGATCTCCTTGCCGGACCGCTCAATCGCTGCCTTTGCGGCCCGTTCGATCCCGCCGCAGCAGGGCACCTCCATCCGGGCCACCGTGACGCTTTTGACCTCATTCCGGCTCAGAATGGCGGCCAGCTTTTCGCTCTGATCCCCCTCATCCAGCTTGGGGCACCCGATCACGACCACCCTCCCCCGGATGAATTCCCCGTGGAACCCTCCGTAGGCGTAGGCAGTGCAGTCGGCGGCCACCAGCAGGTCCGCGCCCTGGAAGTAGGGGGCGGTCACCGGGGCCAGCTTGAGCTGGACCGGCCACTGGCGGAGCTGGGAGGGCACGGTCCCGGCGGGCAGGTCGGCAGGGTGGGAGTCCATCATTTGGACCCGGCTGCCGGGGCAGCTTGAGGCGGCGGGGTCCGGGGTCAGGCCCGCCGAGGCGGCCTTGATCCGGGCGGCGGCTACCGCCGCGGCGTCGTAGGCCGGGGCCTCCCGGGTCTCAAAGGTGATGGCCTCGGCGGGGCAGGCGGGCAGGCAGTCCCCCAGACCGTCACAGTAGTCCTCCCGGAGGAGCCTGGCCTTGCCGTCCACCATGGCGATGGCTCCCTCGTGGCAGGCGGCGGCGCACAGGCCGCAGCCGCTGCATTTTTCCTGGTCGATATGTATGATCTGACGGAGCATGTCGCGTCCTCCTTTGATTTCTGACTGGTACAAGCATAGCCGAGAGGGGGGAGAATGTCAAGAAGAGAACGCTTCCAGGGACGGACACTGACGGGGATGGAGATGGCAAGGAAAAATTTGGGGATCAACAGGCGTCATTCACAAAAAATTCACACCAAACATGTCAAAACGACCCATTTGGCGGTTGACACTTTGGTATCAATGTGTTACAATTTGGTAACAAGAAAAGAAACAAAATGGTAACGAACCCCTAAGGAGGTACCCCATGGCAGACAAGAAGGATATTCCTCTGGAGTATAAGGGCCATCCCCTTCGCCGGAAGGATAACATGATCTACTACGGCTCCATGGCCGACAAATACATTATCGTGCTCCAGGTCCTCTCCTCCAAGAAGGAGCAGGACATGGACGTGGCCGACAAAGTCTCGGTCCAGCTTCAGCTCACCGACCCCGACCTGAAGAGCCGAGACCGGGTGGTGAAGAAGAGCGAGAAGAACAGCCTCTACGCCGCCATGGATGTGGGCTCCATCTGGCTGGAGCGGGCGCTGGGCACCCAAAAGAAATAAACAAAAAGCCGAAGGACAGAAAGGAAGGACCCCCATGTTTTCAACAGGCAAGCTGCTTCGCGTCGCTGTGATCTCCGCCGCCCTGACCGCCCTGTGCGTGGTGGGGGCTTCCGCTGCCGATATCGGTGTGGGTACGGTCAATGCCGACGGAGGGCTCCGTCTCCGCTCCGAACCCACTACCGAGTCCACCGCTTTGGCCACCGCGCCCAACGGCTCTACCGTGGTGGTGAAGGAGGAGGCCGCCGAGGGTTGGTACAAGGTGGATTTCAGCTCCATCGAGGGCTATATGTCCGCCGACTACCTGAAGGTCGAGACCAAGGCTGACGTGAAGCTGGGCTACGGCCTGGTGAAGACCACCGGCGCCTGTCTCAATGTGCGCTCCGGCCCCAGCACCTCTTCTGAAAAGGTGGGCTCCCTCCAGTACGGCGAAGTGGTCACCATCACCGGCATCGACAACGGCTGGTTCAAGATCTCCTTCGGCGACGGCAAGACGGGCTATGTCTCCAGCGATTATATGGTCACCTGCCGGGATTCCGCCGGCTCCCGGGGGGATGCCTCTGCTCCCACTAAGGCTGCCGCGGCCACTTCCCGGGGCCAGCAGGTAGTGAACTATGCCAAGCAGTTCCTGGGCGTGCCCTATGTCTATGGCGCCAGCGGCCCCAAGGCCTTTGACTGCTCCGGCTTTACCAAGTACGTCTATAAGGCCTTTGGCTACACCTTGAACCGCAGCGCCACCGGGCAGCTCAGCAACGGCACCAAGGTGTCCAAGAGCCAGCTCCAGCCCGGCGACCTGGTGTTCTTCCGCTATAAGACCAGCAAACCCGCCTCCCACGTGGGTATGTACATCGGCGGCGGGCAGTTTATTCACGCCTCCACCACCGGCTATCAGGTGCGCATCAGTTCTCTGGCCTCCGGCCATTACAGCAACGTGTTTGTGGGCGGCCGCCGGATCTTCTGAGCACCCCGAGTTATTGAAAACAAAGAAAGCTGGCTTCCCCATGGGGGGAGGCCAGCTTTTTTGCAGGACAAGCTGTAAAGTGATCTCGCTTTTCGAAAAAGCAGAAGGAAGCGGGAAAGAGATCCCTTCTCTCTCCAGAAAGCACATATCATGTAAAGCAAGAAGCCTTTTCAGGAAGGAGGGAGAAGCGCATTACCTTTTCCTGCCTGCGGGGGGAGATGCAGGCGCCCGGAGGGCGCTGACCAGGGCAGCCAGGGTGGAGACCAGGGCGAAGGTCATCAGCAGCCCCTCGCCCAACTGGGCCCAGGAGATGCCGAAGAGCCGGATGGTCATGATGTAGCGTTTCATCAGGTAGGCGTGGTAGCCCCCCAGGGAGGCCAGCTCGGCGGCAATGGCAGCCGGGGCGTGGCGGGGCTGGACGCAGGCCCAGACTGCCAGCAAAACTCCGCCCAGGAAGAAGTACCGCTCGTGCATATAGGGCAGGAAAAAGGGGATGCCCAGGCTCAGGGCCGCCCCGGCCAGGGCCAGGGCGGCGTTGTCCGCCGCACCCCGGCGGACAAGGAGCAATGCCAGAACTGCCAACATAAAGAGAAAGGCCAGAACAATGGCCGCCTTGGGGGCGGCGGGGCCGAATTCCGTGTTGTAGGGGAAGAGGGAGAAGACCGAGGGGGAGTTGTAGTTGACGGTCTGCCAGCCCACGCTGTCGCTGGCCTGGCCCACATAGACCCCCAGGATCTCCCCCAGGGGCTTGCCAAAGAGCAGGGCGGGGAGAATGCAGGCAAAGAAGGAGACAAAGAAAAGTGGCAAGTGTTTCCACTTTACCCGCTTTGCCAACAGCAGAGGGAGCCACAGGGGGATAAGGAAGATGGCCTGGAGCTTGAAGGCGAAGGCCAGGGCCAGCAAAACGAAGGACCGGGCGGACTTCCCCCCCAGGGCGTCGGCCAGAGCCAGGACGCACAGGGCGCCCCACACGCTGTCGCACTGGCCCCAGCAGGAGCCGTTGAGGATCACTGTGGGCAGGAGCAGCAGGAGGGCGAAGGCCCGGAGGGGGGTCTCCTTGCTGCCGGTGAGGCATTTGGCCAGCCGCAATCCGCCCCAGGCCAGGAGCACGTCGAAGAGGATGGAGAAGAGTTTGATGCCGTAGAGGTCGGGGATGGGCAGGTAGGAGAGGAGGGCCAGGAGGTAAAGGTAGGGCACGTTGTAGTTGCCCACCGGGTCCTTCAGAGCCAGCACGCCCCCGTTGTCCCGGAAATACTGGACCCACTGGGAGAGAAAGTCCTGGTAGTCCAGCGTGGCGTGGGGGAGGAGGAAGGCCCGGAGGAAGAGGGCCAGAGCAATAGGCAGGAACAGCTTTTCCACAGCGGCGCTTTCATAGCCCTCCCGCCGGAGGAGCCACAGGCACAGCCACCCCAGTCCCAACAGGGCCAGAGGGACCAGGATCCGGCCCAAGGGGGTGTTGTCGGGCAGGACGAAGCACCGCAGAGCGGCCAGGCCGGCCAGCAGGATCCCGGTCAGGAACTGCGGAGAGCGTTTCATGTGGGAAGCGGGCATTTCCATCACCTCAGATAAAAGAAAAATCTGGATATCCTCCAGATTTTCACACAAATTCTATTGACATTTGTTGTATTGCATGATATAATCAAGCGCTTATGTGCACAGGGAGAAATTTTCCCTTTCCCCCAGCCTGCGAATACAGTTTACCATAGACTGCGGCACAGCGCAAGAGGGGGATCCAGGTAAAATGACAACGTTGCCTGGCGTATCAAAACCGTGGGAAAAGCGCTCTCTTGTGCAAAATAACGGGAAAAATGCGGTTTTGCGGGCGGAAAAGTGCCTTTTGACGGGGGCATGATCCCGCTCAAACGGAAAAAACGAGGTGTGAATTCTACATGGTCAAGGACGTCTACTACGGCAAGACCCTGCGAAAGAGCTTCGCGCGCCATGAGGTCCCCCTGCAGATGCCCAATCTGCTGGAGATCCAGAAGGACTCCTACCAGTGGTTCCTGGATAAGGGACTGCGGGAGGTCTTCAAGGACGTGGCCGCCATTACCGACTACGCCGGCAACCTGGAGCTGAGCTTCATCGACTACAAGATGGACGAGGAGCCCAAGTACACCGTGGAGGAGTGCAAGGCCCGGGACATCTCCTACGCCGCGCCCATCAAGGTGAAGGTGCGCCTGCGCAACAAGGAGACCGAGGAGATCAAGGAGCAGGAGATCTTCATGGGCGACTTCCCCCTGATGACCAAGGCCGGTACCTTTGTCATCAACGGCGCCGAGCGCGTCATCGTCTCTCAGATCGTCCGCTCCCCCGGCATCTACTACGCCAAAAACGCCGACAAGGCCGAGAACCTCACCTACGCCGCCACGGTGATCCCCTACCGGGGGGCCTGGCTGGAGTATGAGACCGACCTGTCCGACGTGTTCTGGGTGCGTATCGACAAGAACCGGAAGATCCCTATCACCTGCCTCATCCGGGCGGTGGGTCCCCGGACCGACGCCGAGATCCTGGACATGTTCGGTGAGGATCCCCGCATCCTCTCCTCTCTGGAGAAGGACACCTGCAAGACCTATGAGGAGGCCATGCTGGAGATCTACCGCAAGCTCCGCCCCGGCGAGCCCCCCACGGTGGACTCCGCCGAGAGCCTGCTCAACGCCCTGTTCTTCGACGCCCGGCGGTATGACCTGTCCGCCGTGGGCCGCTATAAGTTCAACAAGAAGCTGGCCATGGCTCCCCGCATCTCGGGCCATGTGCTCATGGAGCCCGTGGCGGACCCCGCCACCGGCGAGATCATTGCCGAGGCGGGGGAGACCCTGACCCGGGACAAGGCCGACCTCATCCAGGCCAAGGGCGTGAACGAGGTGGTCCTGGACGTGGAGGGCGCCGCCGTCAAGGTGTTCTCCAACCACATGATCGACATGAAGGACCTGGTCTCCTTTGACCCGGAGGAGTGCGGCGTCACCGAGATGGTGCGCAAGGCCGTGCTGGACGACCTCATCTCCCAGGCCAACGGGGACGAGGAGGCGCTGAAGGAGCTCATCTCCGAGCACGTGGACGACCTGGTGCCCAAGCACATCATCGTGGACGACATGATGGCCTCCATCAACTACCTTAATTGCCTGGCCTTCGGCGTGGGCACCCCCGACGACATCGACCACCTGGGCAACCGCCGGCTGCGCTGCGTGGGCGAGCTGCTCCAGAACCAGTTCCGCATCGGCTTCAGCCGGATGGAGCGGGTCATCCGGGAGCGGATGACCATCCAGGACCTGGACATCGTCACCCCCCAGTCCCTCATCAACATCCGGCCGGTCACCGCCGCCATCAAGGAGTTCTTCGGGTCCAGCCCCCTGAGCCAGTTCATGGACCAGACCAACCCTCTGGCCGAGCTGACCCACAAGCGCCGCGTGTCCGCCCTGGGCCCCGGCGGCCTGTCCCGGGACCGGGCCTCCTTCGAGGTCCGTGATATCCACTATTCCCACTACGGCCGCCTGTGCCCCATCGAGACCCCCGAGGGCCCCAACATCGGCCTGATCTCCTACCTGGCCTCCTACGCCAAGGTCAACCGCTACGGCTTTATTGAGACCCCCTACCGCAAGGTGGTGGACGGCAAGGTCACCGACGAGATCCAGTATATGACCGCCGACATCGAGGACCCCTTCAACGTAGCCCAGGCCACCGAGGCCCTGGACGAGGACGGCCGCTTCCTCAACGAGCGCATCACCTGCCGTCACCGCAACGAGGTCATCAGCGTGGACCGCAGCCAGGTGGACTACATTGACGTTTCTCCCCAGATGATGGTCTCCATCGCCACGGCCATGATCCCCTTCCTGGAGAACGACGACGCCAACCGGGCCCTGATGGGCGCCAACATGCAGCGTCAGGCCGTGCCTCTGCTCACCACCGAGGCCCCCATCGTGGCCACCGGCCAGGAGTACAAGAACTGCATCGACTCCGAGGTGGTCATCCTGGCCGAGGGTCCCGGCGAGGTCACCCGGGTGTCCGCCGACTATATCACCATCCGCTATGACAGCGGCGAGGTCACCGACTACAAGCTCACCAAGTTCCAGCGCTCCAACCACACCACCTGCATCAACCAGCGCCCCATCGTCAACGTGGGCGACCGGGTGGAGAAGGGTGACGTGCTGGTGGACGGCCCCTCCACCTCCAACGGCGAGATCGCCCTGGGCAAGAACATCCTCATGGGCTTCATGACCTGGGAGGGCTACAACTACGAGGACGCCGTGCTCCTCAACGAGCGGATGGTCAAGGACGACGTGTTCACCTCCATCCATATCGAGGAGTACGAGACCGAGGCCCGGGACACCAAGCTGGGCCCCGAGGAGATCACCCGGGATATCCCCAACGTGGGCGAGGACGCCCTGAAGGACCTG
>CANRFC010000051.1 GCA_947629795.1 uncultured Oscillospiraceae bacterium | reverse complement strand
AGCAGCTTGAAAACTACATGACCGTCTGAAAGGGATATGCTCCCCGGCGAAGCGACGCCATGACCGCGAAAGCGAGAGCGCGCCAAGGGGAACAAAACGCCGGGGTGAGATTCCCGGGCAGGAACGGCTTTCAGGGAGAGCGGCGAAACAGGGCATTCACAGGACAACGAAAATCATCGTGGCCCCATACGGTCATCCATACGGAACCGCGTCACGCCGGAGAGCGAACCGGAAGCGCTGGGGAATGCGGCTTTTCGCGGAACAGCATGAGGTCACATGAAACAGTGAAATCGAAAATCAGACTTACGGACAGGACATCGCGGGACGCTCAGCAGAACCGCAAGGGACTGTCCTGTAAAACACGCCCCGTGGCGATGCGCCTTCCCTGAGAGGCAAAGCGTGTGCGCCGCGGGGTGAACGAAAAACTGGAGGTATTTATGGACATTAGAAACGAGATCAAATCCTACATCGTCCGGGAGGGCGTGACCATGACGGAGGTGGTGGAGAAGCTGGCCTATGAGTACGGCTGGAGCGAGAGCGTACCCAACCTGTCGGGCAAGCTGCGGCGCGGCTCCCTGCGGTACAGCGAGGCGGTGGAACTGGCCGACGCGCTGGGGTACGACATCGTTTGGCGGAAGCGGAAAAGGGACTGATGGCGGGGAATCGCAAGTTCCCAAATTGGTAACTTGCGGTGGGTCATATGATCCGGAAGGGTGGTAGTGGGCAATATTTGCCCACTACCAGACGGATATTTCACCGGGCCACTTTGTCAACAGCGCCAAAGGTACCTTGCGGTGGGTCATATGTTCTACAAGGGTGGTGCGGGCAAAAATTGCCCACACCAGATGCATATTTCAACTGGTCACTTTGGCCAGTCGATTTTGATGGTGGCAAGCTATCCGCCACACTGCTGGTCTCAAAGAGTTTCTGACCAGTTCCGCACTATGCCTTGAAAATCAGTGGGCCACGTTGGTCCACTGATTTCTCGGTGTTAGAACCTGATTATCGGTTGCGGCTACCACAAATATGACTGGCTGCCCATGTGATCACTTTGAACACCTGGAACAGCCATGGTCAAAGGTGGGGTGGGTCAATTTGACCCACCCCAAATACAAGAATAATCACAATAGGGAGGATTGATAGTATAGCGATCTACGGCTACATCCGCGTCAGCACGCGGGAACAGAACGAGGACCGGCAGCGCATCGCCCTGCGGGAGATAGGGGTGCAGGACAGCTGCGTCTATATGGACAAGCAGTCCGGTAAGGATTTCGACCGCCCACAGTACAAGCGCCTGGTGCGCCGCATGAAAAAAGACGATCTGCTTTATATCAAAAGCATCGACCGCCTCGGGCGCAACTATGGGGAAATCTTAGAACAATGGCGCGTTCTCACAAAGGAGAAAGGCATTGATATTGTGGTGCTGGATATGCCGCTGCTGGACACCCGCCGGGGCAAAGACCTGATGGGGACGTTTCTGTCGGACATCGTGCTCCAGGTCCTCAGCTTTGTGGCGGAGAACGAGCGCGTCAACATCCGCCAGCGACAGGCGGAGGGTATCGCGGCGGCAAAAGCCCGCGGGGTGCGGTTCGGCCGGCCGCCACGACCCTTGCCAGCGAACTTTCACAGCGCCTACCAGCGTTGGAAAGCGAAAAAAATCACCGGCACAGCTGCGGCGAAAGAGTGTGGGATGCCTCTGGCTACCTTCCGCTACCGGGCGGCGATTTACGAGAAGTCGGCTTTGTTGTAAAGGGGGTGTTTTTACAGGAATGTGTAATATCCTGCAAAACGGTCTGCACATAAACACGCTTGTATTATAGCACAGTTAGGAGATGATTGCCATACCCCTGAGACAAATTTTTTCGTTATTTAGCGAAAACAAGATCCCCCGTTTTTGGAAAACAAGAACGTACACCTTTTAGCCAGACGGCCTGTACAAATACTTTTATGAAAGGAAGATTACCAATGAAGAACGCAAAAAAACATGTAATGGCCCTACTTCTCTGCCTGGCCATGGTGCTGTCCCTGCTTCCAATGACGGCGCTGGCTGCCGACTATGACGACACCGACGGCCACTGGGCGGAGAACGAAATCGACCGCTGGACCGAGGCTGGCGTCGTTCACGGCGAAGGCAACGGCGAATTCAACCCCGATGGCAACATGACCCGTGCGGAGGCCGCCCAGGTCTTCGTAAATCTGCTGAAGCTCAAAGACAAGGCCGACATCACCGCCTATGCTGATGTGGACCCTGACGCCTGGTACGCCGATGCCATCGCCAAGGTGGTCAAGGCTGGTATCATGAACGGCGTTGCCAGCAACGCCATGGCCCCCGAAGAAACCCTCACCCGTGAGCAGATGTTCGTTATGATGGGCCGTGCCCTGGGCGTGGAGCCTGCTGACACCTGCGACAAGACCTTCGCCGACGGCGCTGAGACCGACAGTTGGGCTCAGGGCTACATCAACGCTCTGGTGAACATGGGCGTCATCAACGGCGTGGACAGCACCCACATCGCCCCCCTGGACGACATCAACCGCGCCAGCGTCATGAAGGCCCTGGACAACCTCATCGGCGGTTACGCCTACGAGGAGGGCCAGACCGTTGAGATCGTGGAGGGCAAGATCACCCTGATCGTGGCCGACGACGTGACCGTCACCGGGACCGCGGACCCCGACCTGCCCATCATCGTGGCCGGCGAGGCCGGTACGGTCGACATGAAGGACGTCGAGGGCGAGACCACCGTTCAGGTCCAGGTCAGCGACGTGGCCATCGAGAACGCGCCTGTCGGCACCGAGATCAAGGCCGCCGAGGACGTGGAGAACGTCACCGCCAACGACATTGATGTCTCCGGTGATGCCGACAAGGATGTGGTCATCCCCGAGCCCGAACCCAGCACCCCGAGCTACCCCAGCTACCCCAGCACCCCGAGTACCCCGACCGACACCACCACAGCTGAAACAATCGACGGCATCATTGAGACTGGCCGTCAGGCGGTCAACACCAAGATGGTGAAGGACAACATCCCCTATGCCGTTATCCCCGAGTTTGAGAAGTCCGGCAGTCCGCGTAAGGTCACTGTCACCATCTATGACAGCACCACCACGGTCGGTGCCATTTACAATGACATCGTCGGAACGCTGGTCGACGCGCTCAAGAATAATGCCAGCAGAGTGACCTCCATTACCGCCGTCACTGACATCGGTGGACAGACGGTTACAGCCGAGACTGAGGGTCAGAACTATAAGAAGACCATTGAACTCAACAGCAATGTTTCCAACAACGATGTCATCCTGTTCGTCAAGGCTCTTGTGGGGCAGGAATATCACCAAGCCACGGATATCAAAGGACTTGTGGGCAAGAACTTTGTCGTTGAGGTCTCTGACTCCGGCAAGGACGATGTGCCAACCACCGTCCAATACAAGGTCACCTTCGAGATGGCCAGCCTGGACGATGTTATCGCTGAGAAGATTCAGGGCATCGACGACAAGATGGACTATGCGACGCTTGATTGGGATGCTGACAGCCACACCCTGAATGTCGATATTAACAGCAGCACTACCGATATTAACACAGTTTACCAAGCTATCGCCACTCCGCTTTGCGACGCGTTCAACCTCGTGCGCGGTCAGTTGCAAACCGTTCAGGACGCGGTAAAGGACCAGAGCGGCAAAACGCTTGACATCAATGATGCTATCATAAACACCGACCTTCTTGAGTTCATCAAGGCTTTGCAGCTTGTCAACAGCCTTGACAGCACCGAAAAGAAGGATCTCACCGCCGTTCTGAGCAGCGGTAGGGGCTCCCTCATCGCCGCGCTCAAGGGCTATCAGTTTGAGATCCAGGTTACGCCCAAGAGCAGCCTTCCCGAGGGTGCAAGCACCTTGCAGAAATACACCATCAAGTTCATCGCTCCCGCGCTGGATGATGTAATCGCAAAGGAAATCCCCAACATCAGCGCAAAGATGAAGGAGCAGGGTTATGCGTACTGCGAGTGGGACGGCACTCAGCACACCCTGAATGTCACCATTACCAACGGTGAGACGCCTGTCGGCACGGTCTATAATGACATCGCCGGTATGCTCTGCACCGCGTTCAACGAGTCCCGCAATACCCTGAAATCCGTTAAGGACGCGCTGAATAGTGAAAACGGTTCTGAGTTGAAACTGGATACCGCCCTGACCGACACCGCGCTCAAGGAATTTGTCAAGGGGCTTAAGCTCAAGAACAGCACGGAGGAAGAGGCAAAAGCCCTGACGGATATTCTCAAGAACGACCAAGGCCTTAAAATCAGCGGTCTCAGTGGTTATCACTTCGAAATCAATGTAACTACCAATGGCCAGGAAGTGGCTGTTAAGTACACCATTTCCTTCACCGTAACTGGCACCGATTAAGCTTTACCTATCGTCACTCCTCCCCCGCTCCGGGCGGAAGCCTGGGGCGGGGGATAGAAAGCAATTTGTGCGTTTGTAACAGGAGGTAAGAATATGAAAAAGAAAATCATCCCCATAGTCGCGCTTGTCCTCGCGCTGAGCATGGCTCTATCCGTTTCCGCGTTTGCGGCTGTGGGGCCTGATGAGGAGATTGACCTGATTAACAGTATTCTCACTGAGGGCAGCTATATAGTAAGTGAGGAGATAGGCGAGTATGCAACGCTTTCGCCTTCATATAGAAATAATGGATTATGGGATATTACGGTCATCATTAAGGATCCGAATGTTGCTGGCCGTGATGTCTATTATGACATTATCGAAATTTTGGTTGACCTACTTAATTCGCACAGCAATGAGCTTGAAAGTATCGCACCCAGAAATGACCCGACTGCGGCCATTACGCTCAGTGGCGCGCCTGTAAGCAATGGACAGATTGTTGATTTTGTTCTTGCCCTCGGCCTGACGAATGAAGCCGGAGAGCCTTTTACACCTGACACCCCAATCGGAGATCTTGTGGGACAGGGCTTCACGGCTGTGATTATCGGGAGAAGCAGCGCGGAGTATTACTGGGTCGTTCACTTCGCGAGAGCCGAGGCTGTGTAACATAATATATCGAGGTGATTTGGAAATACAACCGAATCACCTCGGCTTTTAAAAGGAGACAACAATGAACAAGTTGAAAAGATTTTTAGCGATTCTCCTTGTGGTTTTTATGCTGACGGCCGCTTTGCCTGTTGAAACATTCGCGGCGGCCGCCGTGCAGGATACTCTTCAAGAGGATGGCCTTATTACTTTGGTGCCGGAGGGTATGACCGTAACATCGACGAATGGCAAGAATAACAAAAACACTTGGGCAAAAGCCGATGACGTTACCCATGATGGTCATGCTGTCTATATGGGCGTAAAAGGCGCAAAGTTAAATGTCAAGACAGGCCAGAAGTGTTACGTGGTATTTGATTATACCTTAATAGACAGCACTCCGGCCACAGCGAAAACTTTCGTCTATGGGCCAACAACTATTACCGTTATTGACACGGCGTTGAGAATTATCCCTGTTGACGCTAACGACATAAATTCCGCTGTGTGGCATACCGGCGTGGTTGATTGTACAAGTACCAGCGCCTCTTATCAGGCTGCCCAATTTGAAGTGAGAAACAGCGATACCGCGACCGCATATATCAGCAACATCAGGATCTATGGTGAAAATAACCTTCCGGAGGAGTGCAAGGCCCATGTGACTTTCTCATTTAATAAAGAACGTGGGACGCTCGGTGGTTATATATACAGAAATGGCAATTCATTGGCCGGGAAAATAATTGACTTTAACAATGAGATGCAAACGACATTCGACGTCCCGATTGATTCTGTTATAAATAGCGCCACATTTACCCCAACGGATGGTGTTAGCTTTGAGGGATTTAAGATTAAAGACCCCAAAAATCAGGAAACCTCGGATATTAAATACTATCCTTTCACTGAACACGGCAACTACACCATAGAAGTTCTAACCACTAAATCGGCGGACGTTGCCGAATTGAAGGTACTCGGCAAGGACGGGGCAGAGCTTACTGCCAAGGGCAAGACCGACTACGGCGACCTCTACGTCCAGAAAACCGATGAAACCGAGTGGAAGATACAGCTCACAAAAGGTGACGCGGCGTATGACAGCGTGACCGTGACAGACAACGGCTCTGCTGTTTCTCTGACAAACGACATGAGTGACGTTTTCTACTATGTGCCGCCCACGGATGGGGAAGTTCATGAGATAAAGATCGTCTATTCTCAGACCGACTGCACCGACACCACGAAGAATGTCGTTCTCTGGAACACCCTTGATTTCAAGGACGCATTCGGCGACAACAACGGACTACAGGACGACTTCTGGGCAAACGCGACACCTAGTGATAAGTTGAAAAACACCGCCGTGGACGCAAAAAACGGCAACAGCGGCGGTAAATACAATTTAATTTACGATCCCGACCCGCCTATGGGGAAGGACGAGAACCATCAGACCATCTTCTCGAGCAGGTGTGCTCCGCTAGATGGCGGCAATTATAACTTTGAAAATGTGTTCACCTTTGATAAGGCGGGGCTCTTTTCCTTTGATTACGCCATAGCCAACGAGAAGAACACGGAAAATCAGTATGACGATTCAAGGTATTCATTTTATGCATTATATAGTAAAGGCGGTTACGTTGTAAATACTACATCCGGTATTTCTGGGTGGCAGCATGTTCAGGCTGAAGTTGAAGCGGGCTCAACGATAACGATTTCGTTTCTTGACGAAGCTCACGTCGGCACTTGGCTCGGCCTTTCCAACATCAGCTTCCTCTCCGACAAGGTTATGCTGACCGTGGAAACCGAGGGAACAGGAACGGTCACAGGCAACGGCGAGCACTACAAGGGCCAGACCGTGACGCTTGAGGCCACTCCGGGCTACAACTATGCTTTCGTCGGCTGGTATCAGGGCGATCAGCTCCTCAGCACCGAGTCTGTCCTGCCCTATACGCTCAATGAAGCGGTGACGCTAAAGGCAAAATTTGTCGAAGTCCTGGATAATGTAGCCCAGATCGGCGATCAATTCTTTGACACGCTTGATGAGGCGTTTGAAACCGCAAAGTCGATGGACGGCAACACCGTCGTCCGGCTTCTGGGCACCGCTTACAGCCTGACGGAGGATTTCACCGTTCCCGCGGGCAAGACCCTTCTGTTACCCTGCACCAACGGCGACACCGGCTATGACCCCACAACCGGCTTCAACCCCGACGGGACAAAGACAAGCCCGAGGACCGGCGTGAGCGGCGATAAATATTTCACCTTCACCATTCCCAGCGGCGTCACCCTGACGGTTGAGGGCACGGTGTTGGTCAACGCCGTCACCGGCCGCCCGCAGGCGGGCCACCTGGACATGGACGTAAACGGCGGCTATGCCCAGATTGACCTTGAAGGCAGCATCCTCGTCAAGTCCGGCGGTGTTCTGGACGTGTGCGGTTACATTAAGGGCTCCGCGTCCAATACGGGGACTATAACCGCCGAGCCGGGCGGCGAGGTCCGGGACCTGTACATCGTCCGCAACTGGCGCGGCGGCTCCCAGGCGTTCGCCATGTTCCCCACGGTCTACCCCATGAACGAGGTGGACATGCACAACATCGAGGTCAAGACCGTCATCCATGCCGGGGCCAGCTTCGTTGGCACCGTGAAGATGTACGCCTCCGGCAGCTACTACTACACCCGCTTCCCCCAGGTGGACCAGAGCAACGGCCTCATTCAGCAGGAGAGCGGCACCGTGACCCGGACCTATGACACCGCCTCCAAGCGCGAGACGTGGGTCCTGGACGGCACGGGCGAGATCAGCTCCAGTATCCTGAACATCGTGGGCATGGACCTCTCCACCGGCACCTTCCTCTATCCCATCGACGGCGACATGGACTTTATCGTCAAGGGCGACTGGAACGTGGTGGAGCGGCTCAAGTTCATGCCCGGTGTGACGGTGAAGTTTGAGGAGGGCACCCTGACGCTGGAGGAGAAGACTGTCCGCGAACCGAGGGACAACGAGATTGTCTTCTATACGGACTTCCAGACGACAGACCCGGTGAATACGGATAATACCCAGTACCCGAGCACCCGCGGCCATGCGCAGCTGACCGTTTACGGCGGCACCGTCACCAACGTCAACTGTGCCTTCGGCGGCGAGATTATCGTTGACACGGCCGCCACCCCCGCAAACCCCGCGGTCATCAAGTTCATGGAGGGCAAGGACGTCTCCGTCAGCTCCAAGGAGGCCAACTATTACTACAATGACTCCAGGAACGGCGGGCAGACGATGAGAGACCTCACCTTCACCGCTACGCTTGGCGGGTATCAGGTACAGTCTGGTCAGACCTACACTTGCTACTACGAAGACGGGACGCTGGTCATTGAACTTACGAGTGTGGGCACGACTCAGAAGGCCGTTTACAACGGGCAGGCAGTCACTTGGAGCGGCACCGAGGACGTCGAGTACCTCGTCGGCGGCGCATGGACGAAGAACGCGCCGACGAACGCCGGTGAATACCCCGTGCGCATGGACGCGGAGGGCGGCACGGATGGGTACAAGCTGGTACAGCATATCGGCTCCATCGTCATCGCACCGAAGGTCGCTGAGTTCGCGCTGGAGCAGAGCGGCTTCACTTACGACGGGAACGCACACACCATCACCGCAAAGGTCACGAACGCCGTCGGCGACGACGTGCTCACCGTGACGCTTGACGGCGACGTCACCGAAACCGACGGTGGCAGCTACACAGTCACCGTCACTGGCATCGAGGGCGACGCCAAGGGCAATTACACAATCGAAGGCTCTAACACATTGAGCCTCACTTGGAGCATCGCCGCGAAGCAGGAGAACACGCCCACAGGGGTCAGCTTCGAGTACGCGGGTAACGTCACCGGCCTCACTCCCGGCCAGACGTACAAGATCGACGGTGTAGAGATTACCGCTGACACTGACGGCAAGACCGTCATTCAAGATGATTGGTTTGGCAAAACGATCGACGTAGTGAAGACCGGCGACGGCAAGAATACCGCCGACAGCGAAGCGGCGCAGCTTGCCATTCCCGCCCGTCCCGCTGCGCCCCAGGGGCTGACTGCCAACCAAACCACCGGGTCCGGTAAGGCAGACGGGTCCATCACGGGGCTTGACGAAGCCGTGGCCTACGAGTACCGCACCGCCAACGGCGAGTGGACCACTGTGGTGCCGGGCAGCGCCTCCATCGACGGTCTCGCCTCCGGTGCCTATGAGGTCCGGGTAAAGGCCGCAGCCGACGCCTTCGCCAGCGCCAGCGCCAGCGTGAACGTTACGGACTATACTGCACCCTCTACGCCCAGCATCCCCAGCACGCCCAGCAATCCCGGCACCACTGAGACCGTCACCAACCCCGACGGCTCCACCACCACGACCACCACAGAGCCCGACGGGACCGTCACAGAGACCACGGAGCAGACCGACGGTACCATCACCGAAAAGGTGACCCAGGCGAACGGCTCGGCCACTGAGAAGACCACGACCCCCGAGGGCGTAGTGGGCCAGACCAACACCGACGCCGAGGGCAAGGTCACATCCGCCGAGGTGGTCATCCCCAAGACCGAGGAGACCGAGGCGCAAGGTATCGTGACCGCCCCCGTGGAGGTCCCCGCATCTAAGGACGCCGCCGATGCCCCGGAGATCACCGTCAAGAACGAGTCCGGTGAGTCCGTCACGGTGGAGATTCCCGTCACCGAGTACGGTCCCGGCACCGTCGCGGTCGTGGTCAACCCCGACGGGACGGAGGAGATCGTCCGCGACTGCATCATCGGCGAAAACGGCGTGGTGCTAAACGTAGAAGGTGACGTAACGCTGAAAATCGTGGATAACACGGAGACCTTTACTGATGTGGAGCCCGTCCATCACTGGGCGACCGATGCGGTGGAGTTCGTGGCGGCCCGCGAGCTGTTCAGAGGCACCGGGAGCCACGAGTTCACGCCTGACGGTGAGATGACCCGCAGTATGCTGGTAACTGTCTTGTACAGGCTGGCCTATGAGCCCGAGGCGGTCTTGGACGACTTCACCGATGTTGCTCCCGACGCATATTACGCAAACGCGGTGTCCTGGGCGGAGCAGAACGGCGTTGTCAACGGCTACGGCGGGAACACGTTCGGGCCGGACGACAATGTGAGCCGAGAGCAGATCGTGACAATCCTTTACCGCTATGAGAAGAAGAACGGCTACCTGACCGTGCAGAGCGGTTCGCTGGACGGCTATGCCGACGTCGACAGCGTGAGCGACTGGGCGGCGGAGGCCATGGGCTGGGCCGTAGAGATTGGTCTTGTCAAAGGTGTGGACGCAAATCATCTCGCACCTTCCGCCGATGCTACCCGCGCAGAAGTCGCTACAATTCTGATGCGTTTCTGTGAGGCGACTGTGAAGTAACTTTCCCATCCATTCTTGAATGGTACAATTCTGATGCGTTTCTGTGAGGCGACTGTGAAGTAACTTTCCCATCCATTCTTGAATGGCGCACTTCTATACGGGGTAAACCTCGTATCGTGCGCTCTGCGAGGCTGAACCGCCCTGACACCCGAGTGTC
>CANRFC010000050.1 GCA_947629795.1 uncultured Oscillospiraceae bacterium | reverse complement strand
TGCTTGTTCTGTGTGCGCCGCATTTTACGGCGGTATCCCGGCTTGTGCATCCGCGCCTCCCGTTCCTCGCGCTCGATATTTCGGAGAGCAAGATAGGCGGTCATATCCCGGCAGCCGGACTGGTTGAACATCGAAATTCACCAGGACCCAGGAGTGGGCCGCCTCCCTCCAGCAGGACACGGAGACCCGGCGGGCCAGGAAGCCCCTGCCCACGCCCAGGCCCCTGCGGAACAGCAGCGGCGGGGAGCGGAAGCTGGCAACCCTGGACCTGGAGACCCCCTACACCTACTTCTCCCACTACGGGGATGCCGGACTGGCCGTGTACCGGATGCTCCGGGATGCCCAGGACCAGCAGCAGGTGATGGTGAACCAGGTGGCGGAAGAAGTGGGCAAAATCGTCACCCCCAAGCAGGTGAAGGACCTGAACAGCAAGACCCACGAGTTCACCACGGAGCGGGGGGACAAGCTGACGCTGACCACCGCCCAGGTCATGGAAATCTACGAGCTGACCCGCCGGAAGCAGGCCCACGACCACCTGATGAAGGGCGGCATCGTGCAGCCCCAAATCGGGAGCGCCAACATCCAGCGCGGAACGGATGCCATCCTATTGACCGAGGGGGACCTGCTGGAGATCACCAAGGTTCTGACCGCCGAGCAGGTGAAGATAGCGGACGACCTCCAGAAGCTGACCACCGGTATGCTGGCCGACATGGGCAACCGGGCCAGCATGGCCGCCTACGGCTATAAGAAATTCACCGGGACGGACTACTGGCCCATCAAATCGGCCAGAGAGGGTGTTCACAGCAACATCGAAACGGGTGGGGATAATACCCGCTCTATCAAGAACATCGGCCTTGCAAAGTCCGTGGTGCCCCATGCAAGCAATCCTCTGGACATCGCCGGTATCTTTGATACCTTCGCCGCCCACGCCGCCGACATGACGGACTACGCGGCGTGGCTGTGCCCCATGGAGGATGTGAACCGGCTGTTCAATTTCCGGTTCCTGGACGCCGACGGCAACCAGACCGGGCGGACAGTGAAGGGCCTGCTGGACCGCGTGGGCGGGCCGGGGGCGCAAGCCTATTGGTCCCGGCTGATGGAGGACATCCAGAACGGCATCAGCGCCTCCAGCGATTCCACCCTCACAAACATTTTCACCAAGGGGATAGGCTCTTTCAAGGGGGCCGCTGTGGGCGGCAACATCCGGGTCATCATCCAGCAGCCCACGGCCTTTTTCCGGGCGGGGGCGGTACTCTCCCCCCAGGACATGGCGCGGGGCCTCGCAAGGGGCGCTACGCGGGGGAACGGCTGGCAAAAGGCCCTGCAATACTCCCCCATCGCCCAGCGGAAGGACGCGGGCGGGTTCGACATCAGCAGCCCGCTGAAAATGAGCGAGATGCTGTACGACAACCGGACACGGGTGCGGAAGCTGAACGACGCCCTCTCCGCTCCCGCCGGCATGGCAGACGCCATCACCTGGGGGCGGCTGTGGAACGCCTGCGAGTGGGCCGTGGCCCGGGAGCACAAGGACCTGCCACGGGGGAGCGCGGTATTCTACGCGGAGGTGAACCGGCTGTTCACGGCGACCATCGACCAGACCCAGGTGGTGGACGGCGTGCTCCAGCGGTCCCAAATCATGCGCTCCAGCAACGCCCTGGCTCAGCAGGCCACGGCGTTCATGGGCGAGCCCATCATGTCCCTGAACCTGGCGATGCGCGCCTATGACCAAGTGCGCTATGAGCAGGACACCAAAAAGCGGAGCCGGGCTATCAGGGCCCTGGGCCGCGCCGCCACCGCCCTGGTGGTAACCAACGCGGTGAACGCCCTGGCACAGAGCCTGATCGACGCCATGCGGGACGACGACGAGGACAAGAAATACTGGGAGCGGTTCCGCTCCGCGTTCACCGGACTGACCGGGGAGGAGGAGAGCGCCTGGGACAAGGCTACGGCCATTGTCATGGGCGGGAACCTGGGCAGCGGCATGAACCCCATCGGACAAATCCCCTTTGTGAAGGACATCCAGAGCCTTATTGAGGGCTACGATGTGAGCCGCACGGACATGGAGGTGTTCTCCGACCTGATCAGCGCGGCCCAGACCGTGATGACCAGCGCGGGCGGCAGCGGGAAAAAGACCCGCGCCTACGGCATGAAGGAGCTGTTCGCCGCCGGGGCAAAGCTGTTTGGTATCCCGGTGTCCAACCTGGCCCGGGACACCTGGGGGCTGGCCCGGAGCATCGCCGTGGAGACCGACAACATCCCGCTCCAGTACGAGATGGAAAAGGCCATCTACAACATCACCAACTCCGGGAACAAGGCCCGGTATCTGGACATCGCCTACCGGGCGCTGGAGACCGGGGACCTGGACCTGTACCGGCGCATTACCCAGGAGCTCCAGGAGAAAACGGCGGAGGGCGGCGACGGCGTGACCGGGCCCGCCATCACCAGCGGGATGCGCTCCCGGTATGACAAGCGCAAGGCGGCGGACCCCAGCTACACCCTGCCACAAGCGGCCCTGGACCTTATCAACAGCCGGGAAACCTACTCCGCCCCCAAGGAGGACACGGCAGGGTTCAGCGACAAGGACCTGAACGCGGCGCAGTACCGGGCCTATGAGGACCAGCGGGCCAAGCTCTACCGGGAATACGCGGACACCCTCCAGGGGTACGGGTCCTTCTCCGGGCTGGAGCCGGCGACCAAGGACAAGCTGATGAAAGCGGCGGACGACCTGGCAAAGAGCATCGCCCTGGAGGAGAACTCCGGCGGGCAGTACGAGGAAACGACTGCCTGGAAGAGCTGGGCCGCCGGCGGGGCGCAGTACGGCGTGGACGAGGCGGAAGCCCTCCTGTTCAAGGCCGCCTATGATACCATCGGCGGGGACAAGGACGAGAAAACCGGAAAGACCATCGCCGGCAGCAAGAAGGAGAATGTGCTGGAGGCCGTGGACGAGATGATGCCGTGGTTGACGGACGAGGAGCTGTCCTACCTTATGAGCGCCTACTGGAAGCAGAAATAAAAAGAGGGCCGGAGAAATCCGGCCCTCCTTCTACCATCGGCGGGGAAGAAAAGCACCAAGCGCAAAGGTGATAAGGAGCGCGGCCAAGTAGGCGAAACCGACGGGCTCCGGCAGGCTGCCGGACGTATACAACCACAAAAATACCGGAAATCCCCAGGCCGCGAGGTAGAACGCAGCCACCTGGAAGTAGTGCTTCACACGCGGGTACTCCGGTATCACGAACTTGTGGTAGATCGCAGGTATGCAGATTATCAGGACCACAAAAAGGTACGCGGGGTTCCATTCATGCACAACGGAAACGAGGGCCAGGGCGGCGGCGAGGCCGAGGACGGCGGACACCACCAGCATGATGTTTCGGATGTTCTTCACTTTGACACCTCCATTATCACGGTCTGCACCGGGAGCAGGGAGCCTTCCCGTCCCGTTTCGCGTCCGCTTCCGTGGTATACCATACCCTATTTTTCTCTGCTATGTTTTTGGCATAGTCGCAGGACGGGACGTGATATTTGTCGCTGTTCACGCTGGCAACATAGTTGTGCGCCGGTTCCGGCTCCTGCACGGACAGGCCGGCGTCGGCTTCGGGAGTTTCCGCTTTAACCGGTCCGGCACTCTGCGCCGTACCCAGCATGATGCCAAGAGCGATGCAGACCACGAGGAGAACAGCGCAAAGCACCGCAAGGATATTCCTGTGCCGCCTGTACTTTTTTGTAATTCCCTGCTCCGATAGGACCTGCTTTTTATACCTTTCAACTTCGTTTTGCAGGGTGGTGGAGCGCTCTTTGTACATAGCAACCCAGTAGCCAAGCAGTATCTCCTTGTCGTCCGGCCCTATATTTGTATTTTCGTCTATGAACTCTTCTGCCTGATTGATAGCACCGAATAAATCCAAAGCGCTTTCCTTCCATTCCACCCTGCACCGCCCTGACTTGTATGCCTCATACGAACCGCCCAAGGCATTTTTCAGGTAGCTTTCAAAGTATTCTCCCATAAATATTCCTCCAATAAATATTCCTCCAAAAATTTTTTCTGTTTTCGGGGCGCATTATTTTCCGGGGCCTGCTATGCTCAAGAAGAAAGGAGTGGTAACCGTGGAATGGAACATCATCGTCGGCGCGTTCTGCGCCATTGTGGGCATGGCACTGTCCTATATCGCGTTCTCCCGGAACAAGAGCAAGGACGACCAGGCCGCCGGACAGCAAATCGGCGTCATACTGACGGAGCTCGGGAATATCCGAGGCCAGCTTGACGGGCTGAGCAAGAAACTGGACCGGCAGGAGGAGAGAAACCTGGAGCTCTACTCCAGACTTTCCGCCGTTGAGGCCAGCGCCAAGCAGGCCCACAAGCGGCTGGACCGTATCGAGGGCAGAGAGGAGCGAGAGGCGTAATGAAAGCCGTGACCCGTTTCCTGTTCGTGACGACCCAGCTCGCGGCGCTGGGGTGGGTGACCATCTCCTACCTGATCGCCATATACGCCACGGTCCGGCTGGGCCAGCCCTTCCCTGTGGAATCCCTGTCATCCAAGGCCATCGACGCCATCCTGAGTGTCGCCACGCTCAAGGTGGTGGGCAATATCTTCGAGCACAACGACGGTTTTGTGTTCGGGACCAGCGACAAGAAGAAAACCGTAAAACGAGATTGTTAGGAGGAAACGACATGGAAATCATCGACTTCGCAACCCTGCTCCCCATCATCGGGGCCATCACCGTGCTGACCAATATCATCGTGCAGGTCCTCAAGCAGGTGACCAAGGACAAGCTCCCCAGCAACCTGGTGGCCCTGGCCGTTGCCATGGTGCTGACGCTGGGCGCGGGGGCGGCCTACGCGCAAATCAAGGGCATCGCCATCACCTGGTATCTGGTGGTGGCCGCCGTCGTCGTGGGCTTTATGGTGGCCTACGCGGCCATGTTCGGATATGACAAGCTGATGCAGACGATAAAGGAGCTCCGCCATGAATAAAAAACCTGTATCCTACCTCCAGACGGACAAACGCTGGAAGGACAAGCCCTACCGGGTGCCCGGGGAGAGTTCCACCATCGGCAGCGCCGGGTGCGGGCCCACGGCGGCGGCCATGCTCATTGAAACGCTGACCGGAAAAACCTTTACCCCGGAGGACGCCTGCAAGTGGTCCGTGGACCACGGCTACAAGGCCCTGAAACAGGGCACCTACTACGCCTACTTCAAGCCCCAGTTTGCCGCGTTTGGTATCCCGTGCGACCAACTCAACTGGACGAACACCTACGGGAAGCCGGACAGCGAGAACCACGCCAAGGCGTTCGATATGCTCAAGCAGGGCTACTACCTGATCGCCCTGATGGGCAAGGGCCTCTGGACCTCCGGCGGCCACTTCGTCGTGGTGTGGTGGGAGGATGGGAAGGTCCGCATCAACGACCCGGCCAGCACCAAGGAGGCGCGGCTGAACGGGGACCTGCGGACCTTCAAGAGCCAGGTCAAATACTACTGGTGGATAGATGCCCGCGCCTACAACAACGGCAGCAACGCCGATAACAGAAAGGATGACTTCGACATGGACATCAAGGAAGCGCAGACCAAGATGACCTCCTGCGACGGGACCGGGAACAACCCGACAGAATGGGCCCGGGAGGCCACGGAGTTCTGCATCCGCAAGGGCATCTTCGCCGGGGACGGCAAGGGCAACTTCGGGTGGCAGCAGCCCATCACCAGGGAGGCCGTGGCACAAATCATCTACAACACGCTGGGCCAGCTGGGCCTCACCGACAAGATGCCGGACGAGGACTGACCGTGGGCCCGGGCGGGGACGGGAGCACCTGTCCCCGCCCCTTTTTCTGCCCTGCGCTGTGTGCCTTTCCCGCCGTTTGTAAAAAAACGATATAACCCGTAAATCTTTATTACAGAATACGCCAAAATATATGGTATTGTCAAGGCGTGAGCGGGGGTGGTGCGGTGAAAATATACGACTACGGCGGGCAGAAGAACATCTCCGGCGACCGCATCCACCAGGCCAGGACGGCAAAGCGCCTCTCCCAATACGATCTTGCCTCCAAGATGCAGGTGGAGGGCGTGATGATAGAGCGGGAGGCAATCAGCAAAATCGAGACCGGGGACCGGTTCGTCACCGACTACGAGCTGCTGAACTTTGCCAGGGTCCTGGGAGTGACCATGAGCTGGCTGACCGGGCAGGAATGAAAAAAATTTTGAAATCCCCCTACGGTAAGTAGGGGGATTTTTACGGCCTCCGGGGCTATTGACGGCGGGGAAACCTTGTGCTAAAGATATACAAAAGCACTGCATTTGCATAGCAAAAGGAGAGGATTTTATGCCAAGGCGCAAGGGCTGTCATCTGGACTGGAACGACCGGCTGACCATCGAAAAGATGCTCCGGGAGGGGTACTCAAAACCGCAAATCGCCCGGTATCTGGGGGTGCATCACAGCACGATCTACGACGAGTGCCGGCGGGGAGAAACCGAGGTGCTGAACAGCGACCTGACCACCCGGAAGGTCTACTCCGCAGATGTTGGCCGGGACTATCACCTGGAGAAGAAAAAGAACATGGCAAAACCGTTGAAAATCGGGAAGGACCACGCCCTGGCGGACTGGCTGGTAAAGACCATCGGGAAGAAGCGGTACTCCCCCTCCGCTGCCTGCGCCATGCTGGGGAAAACGCCGGAGACCACCTTCTCCGTCACCCTGTGCCGGCAGACGGTGTATCACTACATCGAGAAGGGGTATCTGTGGCCGCTGACCAACGAGAAGCTGCGGTACAAGGGGAAGAAAAAGCAGAAGTACCGCCGGGTCCGGGCGGCCAAAGCGCCGCGCGGGGACAGCATCGAGCGGAGGCCGGAGAGCATCGGCCTCCGGAAGGAGCCGGGCCACTGGGAGATGGACAGCCTGAAAGGGAAAAAGGGCACCAAGCCCACCATGCTGGTGCTGACGGAGCGGGCCGCCCGCTACGAGCTTATCATCCCCATGAAGGACCAGACGACGGCGAGCGTTGTCCAGGCGCTGGACCAGCTGGAGGAAAAGTGCGGCACCGAGCGGTTCCGCCAAATCTTCCGGACCATCACCGTGGACAACGGGAGCGAGTTTTCCGACTGTGCGGGCCTGGAGCGGTCTTGCAAGGACGGGACGGCCAGGACCCACCTGTACTACTGCCACCCGAGATTTCCCGGCGAGCGCGGCTCCAACGAGAAGCAGAACCAGCTTATTCGGTGGTTCTTTCCCAAGGGCACAGACTTCCGGCAGGTCCCGGAAAATGAGATACGCCAAGTCCAGGACTGGATAAACAATTACCCGCGCCGCATCCTGGGCTGGCGTACCTCTGCCGATGTGTTTGGTGAATTTCTTGCAAGGATATAATACTCGAAAAGTTTGGAAAAAATTTTTTCAGGTTTTTTCGGGATTTACTATTGACATTTGCCTCACCTTTGACCAATGGCCGCAGCTCATCGACGAGGAACAGTACCGCACTCAGGTCATTGCTACCCTGCAAGATCTGAAAAAATACATTTCACACATCGAAGGAGGAACCAGATATGAATGGGATTACGAATCTCGAAAGATCGCGCTATAAGAAAATGAATATCGACAGCTCCGAGCTGATCATCCCCCGCGACCTCTATCAGCGTGGGCTGAACAGCCGCCGGGTACGGGAGATCGCTGAGAACTTTGACGAGTGCGTCGCCAATGAACCGAAGGTCAGCGCCCGTGACGACAAATACTTCGTGTTTGACGGTCAGCATACCATCGCCGCCCGAAAGATGCTCAATGGCGGGAAGGACCTGCCCATTCTCTGCAAAGTCTATTACGGCCTGTCCCCGAAAGAGGAAGCCGTCCTCTTTGCCCAGCAGACCGGCTTTGCCGCCAAAGTCTATCCCGGCGCGAAGCTCCGCGCCATGGTCTTTGCGGGGGACCCCCAAGCCATCGCATTCCTGAACGCCACGAAAAGTGCCGGCCTGACCCTTTCCTTTAACCAGACCAGAGGGCTGAACCGTATCGGTTGTGTTGCCGCCGCGTATTCCGAGTTCCTGTCCGTAGGCGCTGACATTTATACGGAGGCACTCCGCGTGATTGCCAAAGCATGGGACGGCCACAAGGATTCCCTCCGGGCCGAGGCCATTTTGGGCGTGACAGAGTTCGTAAGGGTCTACCACGACGAATATGACCCCAGGCGTCTGGTCAGCCGCTGCCATCGCTGCGACCCCATGCACATCTACCGCAGCTCCAAAGCCTCCGGCGATTCCCTCCCCGCGCCGCAGCGGTACATCTTTGAGGTTTGGAAAATCTACAACGGCACCAGCAAGGCAAACGCCCTGCCCCTGAAATTTTGAAGGAGGACACCCAATGGAAAAAGCCGATATGTTCAACCAGTCCGGCTGCCGGGATATGACCGCCTATCTCGCTCTCCGCAACATCGAGCGCGAGGAACGGGAGGCGCGGATGCACAAGCCGGGATACCGCCGTAAAATGCGGCGCACACAGAACAAGCACACGAGGAACATTTCTCGCCTTGCCTGCTCATAGGCAGAAGTCATGGGCTGACGGGACACACTGCGGCACAAAGGCCGCGGCAGGCTGATCCCCGTCAGCCTATTGTTGTGCCTATGGACACAAATACACTGAGAGGGGGAATCTTATTGCTTACAGAACATGAAAAGGACGGGCTGGTGGACATCCGTGATGTATCAGTTGATAAAACGCTGCCGAGGGAACAGCGGATCGCCGAGTTTGTGCGCCAGATCAAGAATCCCTACCGGTTCAAATGTGGGGGCATCATCATCAACGCCAGGTTTTCCTCTGACGGTGTGAGCCTGGAGGAGCGTCTGCAAGCCCTGATCCGGTAGCCGCGACATCCTCGCTTTTTTCAAAAGAACACCATATACTGAGTGTCGGAAAAGGATTTGAAGCATTGGCCCGACACACCCACACGCCCACTCCTTTATGAAAGCTGTTTTCTGATGAAGCAAAAAAGGAGTGATTTTTGATGTCTAAATATCAAGCAGCAGCATACATCCGGCTCTCCTATACGGATGACCGGCTCAGTGAGAGCGACAGCGTTGGCAACCAGCGCAGGCTCATCGAAAACTTTATTTCCCACAACCCCGACATCGAACTTGTATCAGAGAAGATCGACGACGGTTATAGCGGTATCATTTTTGACCGTCCAGCTTTTAAGGAAATGATGCAGGATGTTACTGAGGGCAGGATCAACTGCGTCATTGTAAAAGACCTCTCCCGCCTGGGCCGAGAGTACATCGAAACCGGACGGTATCTGCGCCGCGTATTTCCGGCTTACGGCGTCCGTTTCATTGCCATCAATGATAATTTGGATACTGCTAACGACGGGAGCGGCGATGACCTGACCGTATCCGTCAAGAATATTATGAACGAAGCCTACTGCCGGGATATATCCATCAAAACCCGCAGCGCCCTGGATATTAAGCGCAGGAATGGCGATTTTGTTGGAGCCTTTACAGTCTACGGCTACCTGAAGGCTGAGGATAACCGGAACCAGCTCATTGTTGACCCTTACGCGGCAAACATTGTTCGCACTATCTTCCGTATGCGTTTAGAGGGCAGCAGCGCAAACCATATCGCGGATGAACTGAACCGGCTGTGCATCCTCTCTCCGCTGGCTTACAAGAAAAACCATGGCCTGCCCTTTGCCAAGGGCGGCTATACGGATAAAGAGGATTGCAAGTGGTCCGCCACCACGGTACTCCGTATTCTGGGGGATGAAACCTATACCGGCGTCTTGGTACAGGGAAAACGCGGGACTCCACATTATAAGTTAAAAACGATGGAGCTTCGCCCGTCCTCCGACTGGATTCGGATTCCCGACGCACATGAGGCAATCATTGAACGGCAGGACTTTGATCTCGTCCAGCGTATCCGCCATTTGGACACAAGGGCAGCCCCCGACCACAAAGCCGTCTATCTGTTCTCCGGCATCCTGATTTGTGGCTGTTGCGGGGCCCGTATGACACGCAAGACCAACCGTGCGAGAGGAAAAGAGTACCACTACTATTACTGCCCCACGGGAAAGAAAAACGGTTGTGCTCACCCTGTCATGCTGGAGGAAGACCGGCTGACCGAGAGCATCCGGGAGGCATTGAAAGGCCAAATCGACAATGTTGCTTCCCTTGAAAAAGTCCTCTCCGGTGTGGACCAGATGAAGATCAACCAACAGCTTGCCGATGAGTACACCGCCCAGATCACGGAAAACGAAAAGCAGATCGCCCTTGCCCTGGAATTTAAGTCACGACTGTATGAGAGCATGATACAGGGCATGATTACGAAAGAAGAATTTGTTTCCTACAAAAGCAAATACACCCGTCAGGCTGAACAGCTGCGGGATGCGAACCGTGATTTGCAGGGTAAAATCCGCGATGTCATGGAAAACCGCAGCGAGCGAAACCGCTGGATTCGCCACTTTACGAGGTTTTCAACGATGGAGGAACTCGACCGCAGAGCGGTGGTGCAGCTGATACAGACGATCACGGTTTACGGCAAAGACGAGTTGGACGTTACATTCAACTATCAGGATGAATACAACAAGACTGCTGCGATGGCCCAGCAGGTGAAAATGAGAAAGGCGGGATAACGTATGGCAAGAAAGAGCAGAAAGAATCAGGCGCAGGCCGCAGCCGCTGTGCAGGAACCGGCTATCCGCGCCGCTCTCTATATCCGTCTGTCCGTTGAGGACAGTAAAAGCGGCAGCATCTCTATTGAAACGCAAAAGATGTTTCTCAATCACTATGTTGAGGGGCAGCCGGAAATGTTCGTCTACGACACCTATATCGACAATGGGGCCAC
>CANRFC010000049.1 GCA_947629795.1 uncultured Oscillospiraceae bacterium | reverse complement strand
GCCTCGTCTTTTTTACTGTGGACGATGACGCCTTCACGGATATCGGCCCCAATCACACTCTTTTTCAGGTCTTCTGCGGTCTTCCCAAACCCGCTGCCGCCGGATGTGGCGAACAGGATGACGGTCTTGCCAGAGAGATCGTAACTGTCCAGGAAGGTGTTGACGATCCTGGGAGCGGTGCCCCACCAGATGGGGAAGCCAAGGAAGATGGTGTCATGCCCGGCGATGGGCGCATCCCGATCCGCCAGAGCGGGTCGGCTGGATGGGTCGGTCATCTCCAGCGTGGAACGTGACTGCTTGTTGGTGTAGTCCAGATCCGCTGACGTGTAAGGCGTTTCGGGAACGATCTCGTAAAGGTCGGCTCCCTCGGCCTCTGACAGCTTCTTTGCCGCATCAGCGGTCACACCGCTGGCACTGAAATAGGCTACTAATGCTTTACTCATTTCTTTTACCTCCAAATAGTTTTTTTAAGATGCCTGCTGTTCGGCTTCGTAGGCTGCCCGGACTGCACGGGCCAACTGGTCAGCACAGGAAGTCGGTCTGCGTCCGCAGAGGACGCCGGATAACTTTTCCGCGATCTGTTCTACAGTCCAGCCCTCGATAAGCAGAGGAATGGCTTTTAGATTTCCGTTGCAGCCGCCCATGAAACTGACATTATGTACCACATCCCCGTCCAAATCCAGACTGATAAGCTGTGAGCAGGTATTCTCGGTCTTATAGTCATAATGGAACATTACAGCACCTCCTCAACCTTTGCCTTTACCTTGTCAAGCGATTCCGTCGGCTCAAAGCGAGCGACGATCTCCCCACTGCGGTCGATCAGAAACTTTGTGAAGTTCCATTTGATTTTGCCGTTGTTTTTATAGTCGCTGTCCATCTTCTTCACGATGGGCTTGAGGATCAACCCCATGGGGCCGGAGAACCCGGCAAAGGTGGTGTTCTCCGTCAGATATTTGTAGAGCGGAATCGCATTCTCACCGTTGACATCGATCTTCGCGAACTGCGGAAAAGTGATGCCATACCGTCCGGTGCAGAAGCTGTGGATCTCCTCGTCGCTGCCCGGAGCCTGCTCCCCAAACTGATTGCAGGGGAAATCGAGGATCTCCAACCCATCCTTTTGATGAAGCTCGTACAGGTCTTGAAGCTCGTCATACTGCGGTGTAAATCCGCACCCAGTCGCCGTGTTGACAATGAGCAGGACTTTCCCTTCGTAATCGGAAAGTGCCACGCCGCTTCCGTCCTGTGCTTTGATTTTGAAATCGTAGATGGACATATCGTCGCCTCCGTTAATTCTGCAAGATTTAATCTTGCACTATTGATAATATAACGCCATCTACTTGAAATGTCAATACTCGGTGAGCAACTCTTGTTTGTTTTCTCGGTTTTGTAGGAGCATACAGCGCTGCGGTTCGATAGGGCCCGGTCAGACTCACATAGCTAAGGTCATATTTCACCCTACAAGACTGGGAGGTTGCACCCAAAAATGTAGGCGCAACCTCCTGTTTTACTACCCTGCAAGGTGATGCCTCCGGTGTTCCGGGCATCACTTCCGCTTCGTTGCTTCAGGGAAAGCTCTGTTGACCTTCGTGAGAATCTTGTCTGCATTGTGGTATGGTAAAGGCGGTATATGTCCATACGCCGGACAAGTCAAGCGGGCATAGGGAGCAGCAGATTGACATTTCCTATGACCTTGTGGGAATATTCCCCATGTCTTTACTGGAAAGCCTGCAAAACAGAGAAACGGCATAACCCGCAAGCTACGCCGTTTCCCGAAAACAATCTTATGCTGTTTTATGAGTGCCGCCCTAAAGGCGGTCCTTTTCTTGTCAAATCCATCCTGCCGGCCGCAGATGGTCTGGCCAAACTCTTTATCTCCCCTATCGATTGACCAGGGCGGACAGGCGGTGCGACTGCTCTCTGGTGGCTTCGTACAGGGAGTCATAGATCTCCTGGAACTTCTGATACTGGGCGTGAACGGCGGGGTCCGGTATATAGGTTTTGCCCGCGCGGATATAGTTCGTCAGGCTGGCATAGTTCTCAAACCCCTTCCAGCCCACTCCCAGGGCTGCCATCAACGCGTCGCCGTAGCAGGCGCCCACCGTCTCGGTAGGCGTGCATACGCGCCGGCCCAGGATATCGGCAATGATCTGCATCCAGATATGGTTCTGGGTCCCCCCGCCTACGGCGATGATTTGATCCAGCCGGACCTCCGGGTGGGACTCCATCAGGCGGATCTGCTGCTGGATGGAGAAGCCCACTGACTCCAGGGCGCTCCGGTACAGGTGGGAGCGCGTATGTCCCAGGGTAAGGCCAAAGAGGATGCCCCTGGCGTCCGGGTCGTTGACCGGGGTGCGTTCCCCGGCGAAATATGGCAGGGTGATAAGGCCGTCGCACCCCGGGGGCACAGCCTCCACCCCCTCCAGCATAGTCTGATAGGCGTCAGGCCCGCCGGCGCGCTCCTTCTCCAACGCGTCGGGGAACAGGTTGTCCCGGTACCACTTGGTCAGACTTCCGGCGGCGTTTGTCCCGGCGGAGATATCACACAGGCCGGGGACAATGAACTCCTCCCGCCACAGCCGCTCGTCGTCCACCAGGGTCCCGGTCCCCAGGATCATGTACACCGAGGAGCCCAGCTGGAGCATCATCTTCCCCGGTTCCACCACCCCGCAGCTAATGGCCTCGGCGCCCGAGTCGTCCGTGCCCGTGATGACGGGGGTGCCCTCCGCAAGGCCGGTCTCCGCCGCGGCTGAGGCGGTGACATAGCCCGCGATATCGGCGGCCTCCCGGACCTCCGCCAGCTGATCGGGCCGGCAGACAGGGGCGCACAGCTCAGGGACCGGCTTCCAGGTCTTGGGGTCGTAGAGCGGGTTGAAGCTCGCCAGCCCCAGGAAGCGGTCCACCACATAGTTCCCGGTGAGTTTGGCGGTAATGTAGCTGGAGCCGGTGAGGAACTTATAGGTATTCGCGTACACCTCCGGCTCATTGTTTTTGATCCACAGGATCTTGGGCATCACATCGCTGGAGCATAGGGGCCGGCCGTACCACGCCCGGATCTTCTCCTCGCCGTACAGTTCAGTGAGCTGGCGCATCTCCTCAACGGCGCGGGCGTCGATCCCGTACAGGATGGCCTTCCGCAGAGGGCGGCAGTCCTTGTCCACCGGCAGGCAGTCGGCGCCCAGGGCGCTGATCCCAACCCCCTTGATGTCCTTTGGCGGGATGCCAGACTGGGCCAGAAGCGCCCGGCTGATGGTACAGAAGTCCCCCCACCAGTCCCGCTCCGCGTCGTGCTCATAGTAGTTGGGGCGCGGGTTCTCCATGGCATGCTGGGTGATATGGAGGGCGAGCACCGTTCCCGTCTCGTCCACCAGGACGCCCTTGCTGGAGTTGGTTCCCGTGTCGATCCCCATAAAACAGGCTTTTCCCATAGTATGACCTCATTTTTTTATTATTTCAGCGTATCCCCCGCGGAAGAAAAAATGCTCCACAAGATCGGCCACTCCATCGTGGTCATTGTCGTGAGGGGTGACGTAATCCGCCGCCGCCTTCACTCTGGGCAGAGCATTCTGAACGGCCGCACCAACCCCGGCCCACTGGATCATATCAATGTCGTTGTCGTAGTCCCCGGCGGCAATGGTCCGCTCCCGGGGGATGTCCAGCAGGGCCGCCAGCCTCTCCAGTCCGCCCCGCTTCGAGATCCGGGCCGGCGTGATATCCACGCACCCCGGCTCAGAGAGGACACAGAGCAGGGGCAGGCCCATCTCCTTGATGATTTTGCACACCGGCTCCAAATCCACAGTGGCCATAAAGCCGTCCAGGTGCTGCCACGGGACCTCCTCCAGGGTGTGATAGGGGACCGGGCGGGTCCCCAGCTGGTCTGTATAGCCCTTGAGGCTCTCGTTCCAGCGATTGAGGGCCCAATAGAACCCGTCCAGCACATGGAGCTGATAGTCGTTGGCCAGGCAGCGCTCGATCAGGGCCCGGGCGGTCTCCGGGTCCACCCGCTCGTGAAACAGCACGGCCCCGTCGCCGGTCCGGACCAGCTTCCCGCCATTGTTCATCAGCAGATAGTCGGCGTATTTGTGGTCGTCGCCAAAGGAGAGCATATCCACCTCCCGGCGCCCGGTGGCAAAGCAGACCACATGGCCCAGCTCCCGGGCCCGGGTCAGGGCCAGCTTCGTCCGCTCCCCCAGTCGGCTCTGGTTGTTGCAGGCGGTACCGTCCAGGTCCAGGGCCAGCAGCCAGCGGCGGTCCGCATCAAGCCGCTCCATCACAGGGAGGCCCGGAAATCCCGGACCACGTCCATAAATGCCCGCACCCGGGCCGCGTCCACCCGGACGTTGCTCCCGTCCCCGTCCTCAAGCCGGCCGCCCTCCTTGAACCAGGTGCCCACCACGGCGGCGTCCGCCACAGTCAGCTTCGCCGCGATGGTGTCCGGGCGGCAACCCGTGTTGCACAGCACCACGACCTCGGGATTCCGCGCTTTGACGTCGGCAATGAGCGTTTCGCTCACGTCCTGCCCGGCGGCGTTTGCCGAGACGCACAGACCGTCCGGGTGGACCTTGAAAATGGTGGAGGCGGCGATATCGGCCAGGGGCCGGGTATCCAGGTTCCGGTCGGACTCGGGGTTGATAAAGTAGAGCATTTTCAGGCTGTCCAGGGGCAGGGCGGCCTTCCGGCGCATAAGGGCGGAGAAGTCGTTGTTGTACAGCCCGCCGTCCCCCACATAGACGCCGGAGAAGGTCCCCCGGACGAACCGGGCCCCCACGGCGGCTGCCAGCTCAAGGCAGGCGGCGCCGTCGGAGATGGCGTCCACCCCGAAGGGGAGGCGCAGTTCATCCCGCACCGCGCCGATGACATAGGCCATGGCCGCCGGGGTGACAGCGTCCATCTTCCGCTGGTAGGGCAGACTGAACTCATTGGAAAAGAGGATCCCGTCCACTCCCCCCTCCTGAAGCGCCCGGAGGTCAGCTCTGGCGTGCGCGGCGATCTCATCCATGGACGTCCCCCGGCGGAAACGGGGGTCGCCGGGCAGGGCGTCCAGGTGCAGCATGGCGATAATGGGTTTTTGAACTCCGAACATGGCCTCAGTCCACAGCATATAGAAGCTCCTTTTCGATAAAATCAGGGCTGCGAAGGCTCCCGCATGGACCGTTTCCACGCCTGCCCCCGGTAGCGGTGGAGCAGCAGAGCGAACCGGACCATGTTGTCAGCGACCATGCACCACCAGACAGCGGTCAGATCCAGCTGGAGAAGATCGACGCAGATCCAGGTACACGTGATACGAACGCCCCACATGGAAAACAGGGAGAAAAACAGCGGAGCGCGGGTATCTCCAGCCCCGTTGAAGGTACCCTCCAGAATGATAAGCACCGCGTAAAACGGCTCCGAAAGGGAGACGATGCGCAGCACCTTGGCCCCCAGAGTGATGACCTCCCGGTCGGGGGTGAACAGGGACATGAAAAACCCGGGGAAGAGAAATAAAAACAGGCTGAGGAAGGTCATCAGAACCACGGCGATGGCAATGATGGCGGAAGAATACTCCATCAGCCGTTTTTCATCCCGGGCGCCGATGTGGAACCCGGCCAGGGTGGCGGCTGCCGCCTGCATCCCGTAGCCCGGCACGTAAAAGATCTGCTCCGCCGTGATGGCGATGGAGTGGGCGGCCACGGCCACCGTCCCCAGGCGGGCTATCAGGGCGGTAAAGACCACCTGACCCAGCATGGTGACCACGCGCTCCACGGCGATGGGCGCGCTGATGCGCAGGCACTGGGACATGACGGGGACATCGAGGACCGGCCGCAGGCCGTGGAGCTCGGGCCGCCGCAGCGCGGACAGGAACATCAAGGTCCCGCCGGCGGCATAGGCGGCCGCCGTGGCGATGGCCGCGCCGGCCACCCCCAGGCCCGCGCCCCACATAGGGACGCGCAGAGCGCCTATCTTCCAGACCTGGGAGGGGTTGATGAACAGGAAATTGAGCAGGATGTTGATCAGGTTCATCAGGACATTGATCTGCATGGGGGTTTTTGTGTTGCCCGCCGCCCGGAGGACCGATGCGAAAATAATACTGGACACCCGGAAAAGCATCGGGATACAGATGATGCCGAAGTAGAGCCCGGCGTCCCGCCGGATCTCCGGGTCGGCCCCCAGCCAGACCGGCAGGAACGGGCTGATCGCCAGGGTCAGGATCGTCATCCCCACGCCCAGGTACAGGGTGATGAGAACGGACTGGTTGGCAGCGCGTCTGGCGCGCTCCTCGTCCCCTGAGCCCAGGGCCTGGGAGATGCAGGAGAGCACCCCCATGGACAGGGCCCAGATGGGGGCGTTGACCAGCCATGTGGTGGTGCCCGTAAGGCCCACCGCCGCTGAGGCGTTGGCCCCGAGCCGGCCCACCTGGGCCGTATCAACATACTGGACCACCGTCTGCAGCGCCATCTCCGTCACTGTGGGCCACGCCAGGTGGAAAATGTGCCGCCTGCTCTCCGGAGAGCGCAGGCAACGCAAAAATGGGGCTTGCATGGTATCCTCCTTTGCGGAATTTACCTTCTTTTACTGCGCCGGAAGGAAACCGCGCAGATATTCGGCGCTTCGACAGATGGAGGTGTGGGGGTCCTCCCAATAGATGGAGTCATTGAACTCCAGATCCAGGCAGTTGGCATAGCCGTGCCGCTCCAGGGTCCGGACATAGCCCTCCAGCTTCTCCCGGCCGAAGTCGCCGTCGCCCAGGATCAGGTGGTGGCTGTCTGAGTAGTGGACCCACTCCAGCCTGTCCCCAAGGGCCTGGCAGAAATCCTCCAGAGTGTCTCCCGCCACCTCCATGGCCACCAGGTCCACACAGCAGCACAGGGCGGGAGAGCCCACCTCCGAGAGCATACGACGGATGTCCGCCAAATCCAGGACGAGGTTGCTCTCATAGGGCTGGAGCTGCTCCAGGACCAGCTTGATCCCCAGCTGCTCCGCCCGGTCGCAGAGGACCCGATAGCTCTCCGCTGTCCGCTTCCAGCCCTCCTCCCGGTCCAGATCCCGGGGGTGGCAGCCGGTGTTGAGAAACACCCGGTCCGTGCCGAAGGCCAGGGCGTCCTCCATGGCGGACTTCATATAGTCGATGGTCCTGGCCCGCAGGGCGAAGTCGGGGGACGAGTAGCTGAACGGGTAGCCCAGGGTCTCCGGCGTGTAGATGACCACCTGCATCCCCCGGTCCTCGATCTCCCGCCGCAGCTGGGCCGCACGCCGGCCGGCCTCCAGGGAGGAGGCGTAGTCCAGCCGGCAGTAGTGGGGCGCGCCGCCCCACATGTCCACCTTGGTCAGACCGCATTTCTCCATGGAATCCAGATAGTAGGGAAAGGTATATTGGACATACTGCACGCTCATCACGGCCACGTCCTGCATGGTGATACGCGACATCAGGCTCCCTCCGTTCCTTACAGTGCGCTGTGGACCACTTTGCCGCCCACCAGGGTCAGGTCGACCTTCAGCTCCCGGGCGTCCTCCACGGGGACGGTGAAGATATCTCCGGACAGAACAGCGATGTCCGCCTTTTTCCCGGCCTCCAGAGTGCCCAGCTGGTCCTCCTGGTACAGATCATAGGCCCCGCCCAGGGTCCAGGCGGTGAGCAGCTCAGTCACGGTGAGCATATTCCGCTTGTTGAAGGGCTCGCCCCCCTCGGGGAAATACCCGCCCACGGCGTGGTAAACCGACTGGGGGATATCGTCGATCAGCAGGGGAAGGTCGGTCCCGCAGGAGAGCGTGACCCCGCTGTCGGCCATCTTCCGCCGGTTCCAGTAGTACCTCCCACGCTCCATGCCGATCTTCTCCTCGATCATGGCCAGTTTGCCCGCCCGGTCGGCGATGGACTGGATCTGGGGGTAGATCTCGGCGACAGCGCCCAGCCTGCCCATCCGCTCCAGATCAGCCGGGTCGCTGAACTCCAAGTCAGTGATGCTGTGGCGGTTGACCAGCCTGCCGTTTTCATCCCGGCGGCAGGTCTCATAGATATCCAGCACCTTGGAGATGGCGGCGTCCCCCTGGGCGTGGAGGGAGAAGCGGAAGCCCTCCGCATCCACCGCCCGGGTCTCGGCGGCGATCTTGTCCCAGTCGATGTCCTGGACGCAGGTGGTATCGGCACACAGGTAGGGCACCTTCAAATCGCCGCACAGCTGGCTGATGGAGCCGTCGGTCATCTGGTTGTAGCCGGAAAACCGGACGAACTCGCCCTGGAATTTCTCCCGCATGGCCCGGCCGTACTCCAGACTGGCGGGGGCGGCCACGGGCTGGCTCATAAAGCTGACCCGGAGGGTCAGCTCCCCCTTCTTCTCCAGCTCAGCCAGGATGTCGGTAAAACCGTAAAACTGGTCGAAGCCCATCTCCTTCACCGAGGTGACGCCCCGGCTGTTCATCATGGCCATGTAGCGCTTGAACTCGGGGATGATGAAGTCCCGGTCCTGGAGCAGGACGGGCAGCAGGCGGACGTAGGACTCAGGCCAGCAGGTCTCGGGGGTAAATTGGTATTCCTTTTCGGCGGCCCTGTTCATCCAGCAGGTCTCGCACCCGGCGGCAAAGAGCACCACGGGGCGGCTGCCGAACGCCTCGTCCAGGGCCTGGGTCCCCTGGGGATGGATGGCCTCCGGGTCCCAGCCGTGGCCCAGGACGGGCTTCCCCTCCGGCAGGCCGGCGGCATAGGATCGGGCTAGCTCCACCAGCTCCTCACAGCTCCCGGCGGCGGACAGGTCCACCCCCGCAAAGCCCACGGAGTAGCCGGTGAAGAAACAGTGGACGTCAGAGAAACCGGGGGCGACAGTGCGGTCCCCCAGGTCATAGATTCGGGTCTCCACTCCTGTCAGAGACTCCGGAGGCTGTCCCGGGCCAACGGAAAGGACGCGGCCCCCCTGGACAGCCACATACCCGGAAAAGGGCGGCTCCCCGGCGGCGGTAAAAATGCAGTTGGATTTCAACAGGATATCGGCGGTGGATGCCATAGCGCTCACTCCTTATCATTTGTCCCGCCGCATCCCTGTGCTATACCACACAGGGTACGCAGCTTGTTGGACCAGCAAATGGAAGAACCTGGGTTTTGCGCTTCTTTGGGGCAAGAGCCGTACCGCTTGAGAAGGCGGCACGGCTCTGCTTTTTTATGATCCCACCAAGAGAGAGGAAAAAGAGGTCAGACCGGCGGGGAACACTGCACACTGCTCCCTCCCGGACTGATCGCAATATAACATTTTGCCGAATAAAATGCAATATCCCAGGGCTATTTTTGTATATAGGCACATTTTTTGCGGGATAAATTATGAAATTCCACAGAAGTGGTCTATTTTCCGCGCTTTTGTCCAGACCACTTTCAAACAGGGGAAAAATAGGGGCTGGTACAGTTCAGCCGGCAAAAAATAACCAATTTTTCCCTCTCAGCCCCCGCGGGATATCCTAGAAAAACTTATAAGAATAATAAATCTTCCAAACTGGTATGAAATTGTCTCCAGCCGTTATACCTATTCGGTCGAAGTGGCAAAAAAAGTGATAAAAGGTTCGTATTCTTTGTAAATTGACGTGAAAAAGTGGTGAGTTTATACTCAAGAAAAACACGGTATGAAAAAATCCGCATCCCGCCTATTTGGCTTGGGAGGGCACACTGAAAAAATGGAGGGAAGGAAGACCGCTATGAACGCTGCTATGATCGGTGACAACTGCATCGACCTTTACCGCTTTATCGACGGTGTGGAGGTAAACCGCCAATATCCCACAGGCAACGCGGTGGATACCGGAGTGAACCTGCAGAAGCTGGGGGTCCCCACCGCCCTGATCAGCACCACCGGCAGCGACGAGGCGGGCCGCTGGATGGTTCGGACCTTGAAGGAGGAGGGGCTGGACGTCTCCCACCTGAAAGTGGGGGACGGGGCCACCGCCATCACCTACATGGATATGAACGGCACCGACCGGGTCCACGGCGAGTATGTGGAGGGCGTGCTGGAGCACATTGTCTTTGACGAGGAGGACGTGGCCTTCGCCGCCGCCCACGATCTGGTCCACACCGCCCTCTGGGGCAAGGCGGAGAACGTGCTGGCCGCCATAAAAGCGGCCAACCCCGCTGTCCTCATCAGCTTTGACTACTGTGACCGGCTGGACGACCCCATCATTGAGAAGACCCTCCCCTGTGTGGATTACGGATTTTTCTCCTACCACGGGGAGCGGGACGGCGAGATCGAGTCCTTCCTGAAGGACAAGGTGGCCCGCGGGCTGAAAGTTGTGGTGGCCACCTTCGGGGAGAAGGGCAGCCTGGCCTACGACGGAAAAGAGTACATCCCCTGCGGCATCTGCCCCGCCCCCAAGGTAGTGAATACCGTGGGCGCGGGAGACAGCTATATCTCCGGCTTCCTCTGGGGCGTGCTTCACGGCCTGCCCATCAAGGCGTGCATGGAGAAGGGGGCGGAGGTCTCCGCCCAGGTGGTCCAGGTCTTCGAACCCTGGGTCAAGAAGTGAAATCCGCCATCTGCGGACCAGAAAACGATCAGGAGGGACAGCGAATGAAAATCGGCATGTTTACTTCCGGCTATCAGCGCAACCCCCTGGAGCACTGCTTCCAGGACGCCAAGGAGTACGGCTACGACTACATCGAGCTGTGGGGCGGCCGGCCCCACGCCTATGCCCCCGATCTGAAGGCCGGGGATATCAACGCGGTCAAGCGCCTTATCGACCAATACGAGATGCCCGTTGTGGGGTACACCCCGGAGCACAACGCCTATCCCTACAACTACATGATCGGCTCCGAGGCCCAGCGGGAGGACGCGGTGGACTACCTGAAGCTGTGTCTGGACATGGCCGCCGAGATGGGCGCCCAGTTCATGCTCACCAGCCCCGCCAACGGCGGCTACCTGGCCACCTATGACCAGCTGTGGGGCCGCCTGGAGAAGACCATCCGGGAGCTGGGCGACCACGCCGCCAAGGTGGGGGTCAAGCTGACGGTGGAGGCCCTGACCCCCTACGAGTCCAACTTCTTCACCCGGGCCAACGACCTTGCGGAGCTGTTCCGCCGCATCGACAACCCCTGGGTGGTGGGCATGTGCGACGTGGTGCCCCCCTTCGTCCAGCA
>CANRFC010000048.1 GCA_947629795.1 uncultured Oscillospiraceae bacterium | reverse complement strand
ATTACATGGAAAATCTGACGGGCGGTAATCCTCCCGTCAGACCGTTACCCTGTGTAGTCCCTTGTAAACTGTACTTTGTCTTGGTAAAAGCCAAATCGTGACGCGCTGAATAAGGTATGGAAATGCCAAAGATCCGAAGATAGATGACATCTGACACATTTTGAGAGAAAATTTGGAGATCCCTTGCATTTTGCCGTAAATATGCTATGATAGGACAAATGGAACCGCTGAGGGGTCCGAACTGTCCCACACTGATAGGGAGGCGGCCCATGGGCTGCCTTCTTTTTGCCGCCGCAGAAAGACAGGAAAAGGAGCCAGGAAAGCCATGCACAACGAACTGACCCGGAAGGATATCGAACTGATGAAGAAGGAGCTGGACGAGCGGCGCATCGTCCTCCGGCCCAAGCTCCTGGAAGCGGTGAAGGAGGCCCGGGCCTTCGGCGATCTGTCAGAGAACTACGAGTACAAGGCGGCCAAGCAGGAGAAAAACCGCAATGAGAGCCGCATCCGCTACCTGGAGAACATGATCCGCACCGCCCGCATCGTCGGCGAGGGCGGCCAGAACGGCGGCGTGGGGCTCTACGACAAGGTCACCGTATACCTCCCCGAGGACGACGCCGAGGAGACCTACCAGATCGTCACCACCATGCGTCAGGACGCCCTCCACGGCCTGATCAGCCGGGAGTCCCCGGTGGGCCGGGCCCTGTTGGGCGCCCGCGAGGGGGATACCATCCACATCCAGGCCGGCGGTGGTCCGGGCTATGACATGGTGATCCGGCGGATCGAAAAGGGACAGGACAGCGGGGAGATCCCCCTAAGCAGCTTTTAACGAAGGAGGAAGCCACATGGAGACCTTTATGCCGGTACTCTCCCACTTTGAAAACAGCAACCCCTGGTCGGCCAGCGCCGGCGCCCTGCGCTGGCGCATCATCCCCCAGCTGGAGGAGGAGCCTCCCGTCCTCCGGGTGGAGGTGTGGCAGGTCCCCTTCTCCTATGAGTTCTCCTCCGTGGAGGAGACCAAGGACTTCCCCCTCACCCAGGAGGGCCTGACGGCCATCCCGGCGTGGCTGGACCACTGGCAGGAGGAGATGGACGGCCGTCCCCGGCCCACTCTGGCGGAACTCTTGGCAAAAAGGGGAGAGACAGAGAAATGATCGCCGTCTTTATCAACATGGCCCTGGTGCTCCTGGGCAGCGTCCTGGGCCTCATTCTGAAAAACCGTTTCCCCGAGGCGCTGGGCGGGGCCATCCGCACCGGCCTGGGTCTCAGCACCATAGGGATCGGCCTGAGCTCCCTGCTGGCCACCGACGACACCCTGTGCGTCATCATCTGCATGGTGCTGGGCATCGTGCTGGGGGAGTGGATCAACATTGAGCGGCGGATGGACGCCGCCGGGGAGTTCCTGAAGTCCAGGCTGGAGAAGCCGGGCAGCCAGAGCCGGTTCGTGGAGGGCTTCGTCACCGCCACCATCCTCTACTGCGTGGGGGCCATGTCCATCAACGGTTCCATCGAGGCCGGCATCAACCACAACTACTCCATCATTATCTCCAAGTCGGTGATGGACGGGGTCACGGCCATCACCTTCGCCGCCGCCATGGGCATCGGCGTGGCCTTCTCGGTCATCCCCATCCTGCTCTATCAGGGCGGCCTGACCCTTCTGGCCGGATGGGTGGGGCCTTATCTGGATCCGGCGGTCATCAACGAGATGAGCGCCGTGGGCGGCGCCATCATCGTGGGCATCGCCTTCAACCTGCTGGAGCTGCGTCAGGAGAAGATCAAAGTGGGCAATATGCTCCCGGCAGTCTTCCTGCCCATTGCTTACATCCCCCTGTCCAATTGGCTCTCCGGCCTTTTGGGGTGAGCTGGGCATATTGCCCACGGGGCCCCATCTTAGATGGGGACGGCGCGGGTGCGCCGTAAATCCGAAGCGGAGCGGAGGATTTGCGCAGGGGCGAATTCACTTCGCCCCGAGCATTTAAAGTCTAAAGGGGACCCCGCCCGGCGGAAGCCGGGGGGGGGGGGGGAGGGCAATATGCTCCCGGCAGTCTTCCTGCCCATCGCTTATATCCCCCTGTCCAATTGGCTCTCCGGCCTTTTGGGGTGACGGGGAAGAAAACCTGAAAAATGCGCAAAAATGGGGGAAGGACCGAGGGTCCTCCCCCTGTATTTGTTATAAAACGATGAATTTTTTTCATTGTGGCATTTTCCTCTTGCGTTGCCGGAAAAAACGCTGTATACTGATTAAGACAAGCGGCCATAGGACCGCATCCATATATTACGCAGCTTGCGCCTATGGCCTTGCAGGGCTGCGTTTTTTCTGGGCAAGGTATTGTTAAAAAAATAACGAAATGGAGGTCAAGTGTATGGGATTTGTAACGACCGAACGGAAGGACAAGGTGGCGGTGGTCACCATCGACCGGCCCCAGGCCCTCAACGCCCTGAACCCCGAGGTGCTCGCCGACCTGAAGGCCGCCTTCGAGGCCATCGACCAGAATGAGGTCCGCTGCGTGGTCCTCACCGGCGCGGGGGAGAAGAGCTTTGTGGCCGGGGCGGACATCGGCTCCATGTCCACCATGACCAAGGCTGAGGGCGAGGCCTTCGGTAAGCTGGGCAACGACATCTTCCTGATGATCGAGAATTTCCCCCTGCCCGTCATCGCCGCGGTGAACGGCTTTGCCCTGGGCGGCGGCAACGAGCTGTGCATGTCCTGCGACATCCGCATCTGCTCGGACAACGCCATGTTCGGCCAGCCCGAGGTGGGCCTGGGCATCACCCCCGGCTTCGGCGGCACCCAGCGGCTTGCCCGCCTGGTGGGCATGGGTATGGCCAAGCAGCTCCTTTACACCGCCCGGAACATCGACGCCGCCGAGGCCCTGCGCATCGGCCTGGTCAACGCCGTCTATCCCCAGGCCGAGCTGATGGATGCCGCCCTGAAGATGGCCTCCACCATCGCCAGGAACGCCCCCATCGCCGTCCGGGCCTGCAAGAAGGCCGCCAATGAGGGCATCTCCCTTCCCATCGACAAGGCCGTGGAGGTGGAGGAGAAGCTCTTCGGCGACTGCTTTGAGACCCACGACCAGGTGGAGGGCATGGCCTGTTTCCTCTCCCGGGAGAAGCCCAAGCCCAAGGCGGTCTTCACCAACAACTGAGTAAGTTCCAAAAAATCATATCATTACAGGAGGTTACATAGCATGAAAGTTGGAATTATCGGCGCCGGCACCATGGGCCAGGGCATCGCCAAGGCCTTCGCTCAGACCGAGGGCTACACCGTGGCCCTGTGCGACATCAAGCAGGAGTGGGCCGAGGGCGGCCTGGCCAAGATCAAGAAGGGCTACGCCAAGCTGGTGGAGAAGGGCAAGATGGACCAGGCCAAGGCCGACGCCATCTGCGCCGCCATCACCCCCGGCCTGAAGGAGGACCTGTGCGCCGACTGCGATCTCATCGTGGAGGCCGCCTTTGAGGACATGGGCGTGAAGCAGACCACCTTCCAGGAGCTGGATAAGCTGTGCAAGCCGGAGTGCGTCTTCGCCTCCAACACCTCCAGCCTGTCCATCACCGAGATCGGCAAGGGCCTGTCCCGTCCCCTCATCGGCATGCACTTCTTCAACCCCGCCGACCGCATGAAGCTGGTGGAGGTCATCGCCGGCGTGAACACCCCCGCCGAGACGGTGGAGAAGATCAAGGCCATCTCCCTGGAGCTGGGCAAGACCCCCGTCCAGGTCAACGAGGCCGCCGGCTTTGTGGTCAACCGCATCCTCATCCCCATGATCAACGAGGCCGCCTTCATCAAGATGGAGGGTGTGGCCAGCATCGCCGGCATCGACGCTGCCATGAAGCTGGGCGCCAACCACCCCATGGGTCCCCTGGAGCTGGGCGACTTCATCGGCCTGGACATCTGCCTGGCCATCATGGACGTGCTGTACAAGGAGACCGGCGACAGCAAGTACCGCGCCTGCCCCCTGATGCGCAAGCTGGTCCGGGGCGGCAACCTGGGCGTCAAGTCCGGCAAGGGCTTCTACGTCTACAATCCCGACCGCACCAAGACCCCCGTGGACGAGCTGTAAGACGGCGGCGTTCAAACTATATCGAAGGAAGAAGGTATCTGTATGGACTTTCATCTGACCCGTGAGCAGGAAATGCTCCGCAAGATGTACCGGGACTTCGCGGAAAACGAGGTCAAGCCCCTGGCCCAGCAGGTGGACGAGGAGGAGATGTTCCCCGAGGCCACGGTGAAGAAGATGGCCAAGCTGGGCATGATGGGCATTTACTTCCCCAAGGAGTACGGCGGCGCCGGCGGCGACGTGCTCTCCTACATCATGGCCGTGGAGGAGCTCTCCAAGGTCTGCGGCACCACCGGCGTGGTCCTGTCCGCCCACACCTCCCTGTGCTGCAACCCCATCTTTGAGTACGGCACCGAGGAGCAGAAAAAGGCGTATCTGCCCAAGCTGTGCTCCGGCGAGTGGCTGGGCGCCTTCGGCCTGACCGAGCCCGGCGCCGGCACCGACGCCCAGGGCCAGCAGACCGTGGCCGTGAAGGACGAAAACGGCAACTGGGTCCTCAACGGCTCCAAGATCTTCATCACCAACGCCGGCTACGCCAACGTGTTCATCATCATCGCCGTCACCGGCGTGGTGGAGAAGCGGGGCCGCAAGATGAAGGAGATCTCCGCCTTCATCGTGGAGCGCACCGACAAGGGCTTCTCGGTGGGCAAGCACGAGAAGAAGATGGGCATCAAGGGCTCCTCCACCTGCGAGCTGGTCTTTGAGGACTGCGTCATCCCCGGCGACCGTCTGCTGGGCAAGCAGGGCAAGGGCTTCAACATCGCTATGGCCACCCTGGACGGCGGCCGGATCGGCGTGGCCGCCCAGGCTCTGGGCATCGCCGAGGGCGCCATTGCCGAGACCATCGCCTACACCAAGGAGCGGGTCCAGTTCGGCCGGCGCATCTCCCAGTTCCAGAACACCCAGTTCGAGCTGGCCAACATGTACGCCCACACCGAGGCGGCCAAGTGGCTGGTCTACTCCGCCGCCATGAAGAAGAACGCCCACGAGCCCTTCTCCGCGGACGCCGCCATGGCCAAACTGGTGGCGGCCGAGAACGCCTCCGACGTCACCCGCCGCTGCGTGCAGCTCTTCGGCGGTTACGGCTACACCCGGGAGTACCCCGTGGAGCGCATGATGCGCGACGCCAAGATCACCGAGATCTACGAGGGCACCGCCGAGGTCCAGCGGATGGTCATTTCCGGCGCCATCGGCGTGAAGTAAGGAGGTAACGAAACTATGAAATGCATTGTTTGTGTCAAGCAGGTGCCCGACACCTCCGGCGTGGTGGCCGTGAAGGAAGACGGCACCATGGACCGCAGCAAGATGCCCACCATCACCAACCACGATGACCTGGCCGCCGTGGAGGCCGCTCTGGAGCTCAAGGACGCCACCGGCTGCGAGGTCGTGGTGGTCTCCATGGGTCCGCCCCCCGCCGAGGGGATGCTCCGGGAGCTGCTGGCCATGGGCGCCGACCGGGCCGTGCTCATCTCCGGCCGGGAGTTCGGCGGTTCCGATACCTACGCCACCTCCCAGATCATCGCCGGTGCCATCCACAAGATCGGCGTGGAGCCCGACGACATCGTGCTGTGCGGCCGGCAGGCCATCGACGGCGACACCGCCCAGGTGGGCCCCCAGATCGCCGAGAAGCTCCACCTGCCCCAGGTGAGCTACGCCGCCGAGATCAAGGTGGAGGGCAATTCCGTCACCGTCAAGCGCCTGCTGGAGGACGGCTACATGATGCTCAAGGTGAACACACCCTGTCTCATCACCTGCGTCAAGGAGCTCAACCAGCCCCGGTACATGTCGGTCCCCGGCATCTTCGAGTGCTACCAGAAGCCCCTGGAGATCTTCGACTATGAGGCTCTGAAGGATGAGCCCCTCATCGACCCGGATACCATCGGCCTGAAGGGCTCTCCCACCAACGTTTACAAGTCCTTCTCCCCCCCGGTCAAGGGCGCCGGCATGATGCTGGAGGGGGCCGACAAGGCCACCGTGGACCAGCTCGTGGGCATCCTGGACGGAAAGCACCTCATTTGATTTGAGAGGAGATGGAAACAATGGCTGAATTCAATAGCAAAGACACCGCCGCCTTCAAGGGCGTGTGGGTATTCTGCGAGCAGCGCGAGGGCGTCATCATGTCCATCAGCTATCAGCTCCTGAGCGAGGGCCGCAAGCTGGCCAACGATCTGGGCGTGGAGCTGTGCGGCGTGGTGCTGGGCTCCCAGGTCAAGGAGGACTACCTCAAGGCCTTGGGCGGCTACGGCGCCGACAAGGTCTACTACTGCGACTCCCCCTTGCTGAAGGACTATACCACCGACGGCTATACCAAGGTCCTGTGCGACCTCATCGAGGACAAGAAACCCGAGATCTTCCTCATCGGCGCCACCAACCTGGGCCGTGACCTGGGCCCCCGCTGCGCGGCCCGGCTCCACACCGGCTTGACCGCCGACTGTACCCACTTGGATGTGGATGTGGCCAAGTACAAGGAGTTCCTGAAGACCACCTCTACCATCGACGTGGACAACACCGCCTTCGAGGAGAACACCAACCTGAAGATGACCCGTCCCGCCTTCGGCGGGCACCTGATGGCCACCATCATCTGCCCCCGGTTCCGTCCCCAGATGTCCACCGTCCGTCCCGGCGTGATGCAGACCCAGCCCTATGACGAGGCGGGGGCTGCCAAGACCGTGGTGGAGAAGGTGGCCGTGAAGCTGGACAAGAGCGACATCGGCGTGGAGATCCTGGAGATCAAGAAGGCCGCCAAGAAGATGGTGGACCTCATCGGCGCCGACGTGGTGGTCTCTGTGGGCCGCGGCATCAGCAAGGACCCGGAGAAGGGCCTGGCTATGGCCCAGGACCTGGCCAACGCTCTCGGCGGCGTGCTGGGCTGCTCCCGCGCCGTGGTGGATGCGGGCTGGCTGGAGGCCGACCATCAGGTGGGCCAGACCGGCAAGACCGTCCATCCCCGGATCTACGTGGCCCTGGGCATCTCCGGCGCCATCCAGCACAAGGCCGGCATGCAGGACTCCGAGTGCATCATCGCCGTGAACAAGAACGCCGACGCCCCCATCTTTGAGTGCGCCAGCTACGGCATCGTGGGCGACATCTTCAAGGTGACCCCCATGCTCACCGAGGCCATCAAGGCCGTGAAGGCCAGCAAGTAAGCCCAAAAGCGCAGACCCCAAGGCCCGCCGGGAAGGAACCGGCGGGCCTTTTTTGCCAGCCTTGGGTGTACGAAAACCGGGATGTTCCACGTGGAACATATGTACGAAGCCTTTCCCGGAGCCCGGCGAAAAATGCCCTTGACAGCAAAAATTTCCTGTGATATACTTTTGCCCACATAAGGGAGTAGCCAGCGCCCCTGGGGCGCGGCGGGGTTCAACAATCGCGGGGGCGTCCGCCCTCTGGCCCTGTCTGAAACGGCGAGACTTATCCGCAGAAACGGCGGAGAGGTCTCGTCTTTTTTCCGTCCTTTCGCGGGAAAAAACAAAGGAGTGTCGCATATGTCCATCTTTGTCGCCGTCATCATGTTCGTCGCGGGCCTTCTCCTCATCATCAAGGGGGGAGACTGGTTTGTGGACTCGGCCGGCTGGATCGCCCGGGCCGCAGGCATCCCCTCCTTCATCGTGGGCGCCACCATCGTCTCCTTCGCCACCACCATGCCCGAGATGCTGGTCTCGGTGATGGCCGCCGTGGAGGGAAAGAACGACATGGCGGTGGGCAACGCCGTGGGCTCGGTCACGGCCAACACCGCCCTTATCATGGCCCTGTCCATGGTGTTCATGCACATCGCGGTCTCCCGGCCCAAGTACATCCGCCAGTGCACCCTCCTCATCGCCTCCTGCGTGGTGCTGTGGATCGGGTGCCTGTCGGGCCATCTCCAGACCTGGGCCAGCGTCATCCTGGCGCTGCTTTTCGTGGCCTTCATGGTCATCAACGTCCAGGAGGCCCGGAAGGAGATGGGCTCGGGAGAGCAGTCCACGGTGAAGAGCCAGGAGGCGGGGAAGAACATCCTCTTCTTTGTCATCGGCGCCATCTGCATCGTGGTGGGCTCCCGGCTGCTGGTGGACGGCGGCTTCGAGCTGGCCCTCTTCTTCGGGGTGCCCGAGGGGGTCATCGCCGTGACCCTGGTGGCGGTGGGCACCTCGCTGCCCGAGCTGGTCACCACCATCACCGCCATCCGGAAGAGGGAGTCCCAACTCTCCATCGGCAACATCGTGGGGGCCAACCTCATCGACATCTCTCTCATCCTGCCGGTGTGCGCCCTCACCTCCAAGGAATCCTTCGCTGTGAGCCAGACCGCCATCAGCCTGGACCTGCCGGTGTGCCTGGGGGTGACCCTCATCGCCCTGGTGCCCATGCTGGTCAGGCAGCGGGCCTATAAGTGGCAGGGGGCGCTGCTGCTGGTGCTCTACGCCGCCTATGTGGCCGTGACGGTGATGTGAGCTCAGGAGCAAAAGGATCGGGGAAGCGGGGACCCAGGGTCCCGCTCCTGAAGAGAGCGAAAAATACCGGGGTCCGGCAAAATGCCGGGCCCCGGTGCTTTTTTTCTGCTGGGATGCGGACGCCTTACTGCTTCTGGAAGACCAGGGGGAAGTAGTCGGCCAGATCCTCGTCGGATTCCATGGAGGAGTCGGTGAGCTGGAGCTCGCTGCCCGAGAGAGTGTAGGCATAGTATCCGCAGTTGTCGTCGGCGGCCTCATTGACGTCGTCGGAGAGGTAGATCTTGCCGCCCTTGACCATGTACTTGCCCTCCTGGGCCGAGTCCTCTGCCAGCGCGGCAAAGTCCTCTTCGCTGAGGAGCTCATCCAGCATGTCGTCGATGTTGACGCCCAAAGAGCCCAGGACCTGGTCCAGATCCATTCCCTCCAGGTCGCCCAGGCCCTCCTGAGCCAGGACCTCCTTGAAGTACCCGTCCAGGCCGGTGCGGAGGGTCTCCTTTACGCCCGCCAGGGCAGCGGTCATGGAGTCAGAGTCGATGGCCAGGGTGTAGGTGCCGTCTTCCCGGAAGTCGAAGTTCATCTTCAGGTTGAAGTCGTCCACGTGCAGGTGCTCAGCCATGGCGGGATCGTCGTCAAATTCTCCGTTGAACTCGTCGGCCATGTTTATGCCGGCCTGCCAGGAACCCACCAGCTTTTTGGCCTCGTCCCCGCCGCCGCAGCCGGCAAGGCCGGCACAACAGCCCAGAGCAAGGGCCAGGACCAGGAGCGCAGAGAGAGCTTTTCTTTTCATTACGTGACCTCCAAAATATAGTTTCGGCCGGGACAGCCGAAGAGGGATGGGAAAAATTCCCATCCCTCTCCATAAGGATACACGCTGCCGGGAGAAAAGTCAACCCTGGGACGACCCCAAAGCCAGCAATTCTTCGGCCACGGCCTGGGCCTGCTGGTAGACCCCGTCGAAGTCCACATGGGGGTTGTAGAGCCGCTCCAGCTCGTCGTGCCGGGCCTTGGCGAGGGCCAGGGCGTCGATGCCCTCGGAGAGGATGGCGGCGGTGACCTTCCGGGAGAATTTCAGGCGGGCCTTGTACCGCCGGAGGGTCTCCCCGTCGATCATGGCGTCCAGCCGCACCCGGCGGTAGGCCCGGCCGGGATAGGGCAGGGCGGGGGTGGAGGTGACGAAGGCCACCCCCAGCTCGGGAACCAGCAGGTGCTCGGTGCGCTCCGGGAAGAGGGGAGAGGGGCACAGGGTCACGTCGTATCCCGCGCTCCGGAAGGCTCCGGCGAGGAAGTCCAGCATCCCGGCGGCCAGGCCGTAGCTGTCGGCCAGCTCGTATACCCGGGGACAGAGGGCCTGGACGGTGTCGAAGCCGCACAGCATCCCCTTGCAGGTCACCGCCCCCAAAAAGCGGCGCTTGACCTGGCCCGGCGCCCGGCCGGTGCGCTTGACCTCCCGGCTGAGGATGCCCTTGGCCCGCTTGAGGGCCTTGGCCTCCAGGGCGGGGGAGCTCACCAGGGCCCGGTCGTCCTCCATGAGCTGTCCGGCGGCGGTGAGGCAGCGGTAGACCCGCTTGTAGCAGCTCTGGTAGCCCTCGGTGGCGGCGGCGATCTCCTCCCGAAGGGGCGCCAGGGCGGCGTGGTCGTAGAACCGCCCCAGGTCGATGTAGCTCTCCACCACCCCAGGCAGCTGAGGCTCCATCACGTGGGGCGCGGTGGCGTCTGCCACGGCGGCGCCCAGGTCCTCACAGACGATGGCGTCCAGGCTGTCCGGGTCCCCGGAGCAGAAAATGTACTCCACCTCGTGTCCCGCCTCCTCCAGGGCGGCGGCCACCCGGCGCATGAGGGAGGACTTGCCGCAGCCCGCGCCCCCCTTGAGGAGAAAGACCCGTCGGGCCTTGCCGGGGGGCAGCATCCCGTCGTAGAGCGAATAAAATCCCCCGGGGGTGTTGGCCCCCAGGAAGAAAGAGACTTTTCCATCCATAAAAACGTCCCTCCAAATCAAAATCGGTCCACCTCACCCTATGCCGGGGGACAAAAAAGGGTGCGTTCCCGGTTGCGAAATGCCGCCGAAGGGGGTACAATAGACAAAAGATACCAAGAGAGGGGCGATACCATGGATGCGACCATCAAGCTCACCCAGCTGGCCGAGGCCGGGGGCTGCGCCGCCAAGCTGGGGCCTCTGGCCCTGGGGGAACTGCTCCGGGACCTGTCCCTGGGGGAGAGCGAGGACCTGCTGGTGGGCTGCGGCGGCAGCGACGACGCGGCGGTCTACCGCCTGGGCCACGGTCAGGCTCTCATCGCCACCGTGGACTTTTTCCCCCCGGTGGTGGACGACCCCTATTCCTTCGGTCAGGTGGCCGCCGCCAACGCCCTCAGCGACGTGTGGGCCATGGGGGGCGCGCCCAAGCTCTGCCTGAACCTGCTGTGCGTCCCCGGCTGCCACCTGCCCCAGGAGGCGGTGCGGGCCATCCTGGCCGGCGGCGCGGACAAGGTCCGTCAGGCCGGAGCCGTCCTGGCCGGCGGGCACTCCATCCAGGACCATGAGCCCAAGTACGGCCTGTGCGTCATGGGCCTGGCCCGGGAGGAGGACATCCTGCGCAACGACGGGGCCCGGGAGGGGGACCTGCTGGTGCTCACCAAGCCCCTGGGCACCGGCGCTCTCACCACCGCCGCCCGGGGCGGGCTGCTCAGCGAGAGCGAGACCGCCGGGGTCATCTCGGTGATGACCACCCTCAACAAGGGGGCCTGGGAGGCCATGATGCCCCTGAAGCCCCACGCCTGCACCGATGTCACCGGCTTCGGCCTGGTGGGCCACGCCCTGGAGATGGCCCGGGGCAGCGGCCTGACCCTGGAGCTGTGGGCCGATAAGGTCCCCCTTCAGCCCAGAGCCGAGGAGCTGGCGGCCATGGGGGTGCTGCCCTCGGGCTGTCACCGCAACCGCGCCGACCTGGCCGGGGAGGTGGAGGAGAGCGAACAGGTGCCCCTGGCCAGGCGGGACCTGTTCTTCGACCCCCAGACCTCCGGCGGGCTGCTCATCGCCTTGCCCGAGCGGGAGGCGGAGGAGCTCACCCGCCGCATCCCCTGTGCCGTCATCGGCCGGGCCGCGGCCCGGCAGGGGAAGGCCCTGCGGATCCTGTAAGCCCCTGAGCGCCCCGATCATACTCCCCAAAGAGACATAAGGAGGCCCTTTCCATGAACCTGGTTCCCGCCCTGGCCGCTTCGCTCCTGCTCTTTGTCCTCTCCGCCCGCTGTACC
>CANRFC010000047.1 GCA_947629795.1 uncultured Oscillospiraceae bacterium | reverse complement strand
TTTCCAGCCCTTTTCCCCCGGGTTTGGAGGTGTTTTATTATGAGTTCACAAAAAACCGAGCACTACCAGCTCCACCAGTGGCAGCCGTCCGATGAGGTCCTCCGGGAGGAGTTCAACCAGAACTTTTCAAGGCTGGACACAGCCCTGGGAGAACGCATCGTCACCGGGTCCTACGTGGGCGACGGCACCAAGGACCGCCTGATCTCCCTGCCCTTCACGCCCCAGGCGGTCATCCTCGCCACCAATTATGCCGAGATGTATCACCACCCCCGCACCGCCGGCGGCATCTTTACCGCCGAGCACCAGCTGACCTCAAACGAGGGAAATTCCATGGCCGCCAAGGTCGTGGAGAACGGGATCATTGTTACCTTCAATGACGCCTATTCCTTCACCAACTGGAACAATCGCACCTTCTACTACATCGCTTTCGCCTGAACGAGGTCCAGGCGGGCGAGGACACCCGCCCCTACAAAACGAGCAAAAGAGGACCGGCCCTTACGGACCGGTCCCTTTTGCGAGCTTGTTGTGACTTACGGAAGAAATAAATCTTATTCGCCAGTCAGAGGAGCGTCAGTCTTGCCGTCCACGTCCACGTCAGTGTTGGTGTTCACGAACAGAGCAATGATCTTGCTGTCCTTGAGCACGATCTTGGCGTTGGCGAAACCGGTGGAGGTGTCGAAGCTGGAGATACCCATGTCATCAACGCCATCGCTGTCCTTAGCATCAACGTACACGATGACGCCGTCTTTGTCCATGGCCACGCTGGTCAGGTTCTCCTTCTCGCCGGAGTAGGTCGTGACCTTGTTCTCGCCCTCGCCGGACTCATTCGCGGTCAGCTTGGAGTAGTAGCTGAGGACCTTGTCGGAGGTGCTGTAATCCTTCACAGCCACATTGGTGCCTTCCACCGCATTCACCTTGCCGAAGGCATAGCGGTCGTTGTTGGTCTCGTCATAGGTGACATAGGTGCCGTTCTTCAGAACACTGTTGCCCTCGTCATCAGTGACCTCAATATTGATAGTCTTCTCGCCATCGGCAGTCCAGACCTTGTACTGACGGTACTCGTCGTCGCCCAGCTTCACGGTATTGGTATACCCGGTGATCATGCCGTACACAGTGTCGCTGGAAGCGCCGTTGGGCTCATCCTTCAGGTCGGCCACAACAATGGTGACACGGCCGGAGCCGTTGGCAACGTAGGTGTAGGTAGCCTCGGTAGACAAATCGTCCAGGTCGCGGATCTTGTAGACCTTCCAATCGGTACCGTCTTCGGCATCATCGCCGTCGCCACCCACCTTTGCGGTGGTGGTAAACAGCACGCAGTCGCTGGAGGCAGTGCCCACACCGGCCACCTGCTTGGTGTCGGAATCCCACAGAGCGGCGCTCTTGCTCTTGTCAGAAATAACTTCCTTGATCTTGATTTGGTTGTTGGAGATGGAGTACTTCACCAGAGCGCCCACAGCAGAGATATCAGTGGGCTGCACCTTGGAGTCCTCGTGAACCACATAGGTGGTCTTGGTGCCGTCGGTGGTCATGATCTTGACCTTGCCCTCGGTGAATTCAGCCTCGTTGGTATCAGTGACACTCTTGCCCACCACCAGGGCATAGGTGCTGTCGTCCTCCTCCTCGCTCACGGCCAGGAAAGCCTTGCCGTTGATGAGGTACAGGGTGTACTCATCACCGATCTTGGTAGTGGTGGCAGGCTCGTCAGCCAGGTTGCTGTCCTCAGACAGGCCATCCACAGTCTTATAGGTAGTGCCATCCAGGGTCACCTGGGTGACCTTGGTGGCGTCATCCTTGTCGGTCTTATAGCCCTCGACCTTGCCGTTCACGGACTCGGCCTTGGCGATGGTGATGAAGGCGTCATCCTTCTTGCTGGCGGCGGCATAGATGGCGTTCCACACCACCAGGTCGTCCACCTTCAGGCCCTCTTCCACATCGTTGTCCTTGAACTCCACAGCGCCCAGGCCGGAAACAGTAACCTTGGTGGAGTTGACGCCGGTGACCTTGCCCATAGAGTAGTTGACAACATAGGCGCTCTCTACCTCGCCATCGGAGTTCAGCACGAACTTGATGGTGTCGCTGGATTTGTCGGTGTCGAGCTTGGCCTTGAGGTCAGAGTACTTGGCAGGGGTAGCAGGCGTATCGCCCTCAGCAGCGGTGCCGATGGGATCATCATCGGTGTAGTTGTGGTTCACGGTGACGACGGTAGCCAGGTCATACTTGGTGCCGTCGATCTCGACCTTGCCGGCCTTGTCCTCGACCTCGTCCACGTCGGCCTTCAGCACGTTCAGGACCTCGGTCTCGCCGGTGGGATAGGCGCCGTAGATGTCATCGCCGGTGTCGGGGCCCTTGGCGTTGCCGCCCTTGACCTCGCTGTAAATGACCTTGACTTCCTCACCGATCAGGCTGATATCCATGTCGGAATAGAAGGTGGCCTTCACGCTGGTCTCATCGGTACCCTCGATGCCGCCCACCACAAGGATCATACCGTCCTTGTTGCAGCCGTCAGCGCCGGTCTCCTTGTTGCCCTTGAAGGTGCCCACGAAGGTGGTGGCCTCAAAGTACTTGGCAAGGAACTTCTGCTCGCCCTCGTTGTACTTGTAGGTGATCTCGCCGTTGGCGGCCACAGACTCGAAGCTCTTCACCATGGGCTTAGCGTCCAGGCAGTTGTAAGCCATCTGGGCGGCGTCGTCACGGCTCAGGGGGGCGGAAGTGTTCAGGCCCTTGATATCCTTGTACAGGCCCTTGGAGGCGGCGATATCGTTGGTGTTGTCCTCCCACTTGAGGCCCACCAGCTTGAAGATATCAGGATCGTAGTCCAGCGCCACCAGCATCATCTTGGCGGCCTGAGCGCCGGTGACCAGCCCGTCGGGGCTGAAGGTGCCATCACCCAGGCCGGCGATGATGCCCTTGTTGGCGCAGTAGGCGATGTAGTTCTTGGCCCAGTGGTTCTGGGTGTCGGTAAAGGTGGTCTGCACGCCGGTGCCCCAGGCGGGCTCCTCGCCGCCGTTGAGCATGACGCAGATGATCTTGGCCATCTCGGCACGGGAGACGTTGCCAGCGGGGTCATACTGGCCGTTGTCGCGGCCCTTGATGACGCCGAGGGCGGCCATGGTGTTCACGGCTTCGGTATGAGTGATCTCATCCTTGTCCGAGAACGTGGTGTTCGCAGCGCTGGCGCCGATGGTGAGCATGCCGACCAGCATGGCACCGGACATGACCAGACTGAGAACGCGCTTCAGATTGTTCATGGATCATTCCTCCTATTTATTTTTGACTTGGAAGGTTCTCCGCCCTGCCTGGGGTCGTTTGGACTTTGGGGTGGAAGCCCGACTTTGGGGCTCCGGACCCCCGCACCGCGGTCCTTGCGGCTCTGGGCAGGGGAGGACAACACCCCTTGCTGGTCAAAAATCAGGAGGTAAAGGGCCAAAAACGGGGGCAAACGGCCCGTTTTTCGCACCATGAGCAGCACTTGGTAGACATCTGGTAGACAAGAAAATTCTGGAAATTCCGCAAGCCATACTCTCCCATGGCTTTCAGACCGATTTTTGGTAGACTTTTGGTTGACTTTCTCCCCCCAAACTCAAAATCACCAAATCATGGAGATCATGCAACTGCACCGGGCAGGCCGCGGCGTACGCCCGGGGCACGCAGGCGCAAGGCCATTCCCTTTTTTCCCGGCGAAAGGTCCTCCTCTGCCGTGGGGGGAAAAGTTTGCCAATTTGTCTGTTCCCCAGGCGATTTTTGGCCGGAGGGCTTGCGAAGGAGGCGAAAGGGGAGTATAATCGGGGAGAAATCGGATCCATGAGGAGTTGACTACTATGCAGGAATTTCCCGTAACCCGTGCCACCACCCTGAAGCCCAAGCCCGACCCCAAGACCCTGGTCTTCGGCCGGAGCTTTACCGACCATATGCTCTTGATGGACTACGCCGAGGGTAAGGGCTGGCATAACGGCCGCATCGTGCCCTACGGCCCCCTGGCGCTGGACCCCTCCGCCATGGTGCTCCACTACGCCCAGGAGGTCTTCGAGGGGATGAAGGCCTACCGCACCCCCGACGGCGGGGTGCAGCTCTTCCGGCCCTATGAGAACGCCCGGCGGTTCCAGAACTCCTGCGAGCGGCTGTGCATCCCCACCATGGACGAGGAGCTGTTCGTCGCCGCGGTGAAGCAGCTTGTGGCCCTGGAGAAGGACTGGGTGCCCTCGGAGCCGGGGACCAGCCTGTACATCCGGCCCTTCGTCTTCGCCACCGACCCCACTCTGGGCGTCCACGCCTCCAAGACCTACCTCTTCGCCGTGATCGTGTGCCCCGTGGGCGCCTACTACGCCGAGGGCATCAACCCGGTGAAGATCTACGTGGAGGACGAGGATGTCCGGGCCGTCCGGGGCGGCACGGGCTATACCAAGTGCGGCGGCAACTACGCCGCGTCCATCCGGGCCGGAGAGCGGGCCGAGGAGAAGGGTTTCTCCCAGGTGCTGTGGCTGGACGGCGTGGAGCGCAAGTATATTGAAGAAGTGGGCTCCATGAACGTCATGTTCCAGATCGACGGCACGGTGGTCACCCCCAAGCTCACCGGCTCGGTGCTGCCGGGAGTCACCCGGAAGAGCTGCATCGACCTGGTCAAGAGCTGGGGCATCCCGGTGGAAGAGCGGCTGCTCACCGCCCAGGAGCTCTTTGACGCCGCCGAGAGCGGCAGGCTGGACGAGGCCTGGGGCACCGGCACCGCCGCCGTGGTCTCGCCCATTGGCTGGATGAGCTGGGAGGGCAGAGACGTCACCGTTTGCGGTGGCAAGATCGGCGCGCTGACCCAGAAGCTCTACGACACCCTCACCGGCATCCAGTGGGGCCTGCTCCCCGATGAGCACGGCTGGACCGTGAAGGTGTGCTGAAACAGGAAAAAACGCCGGGGACACACTCCCCGGCGTTTTTTTGCGAAATTTAAGGAAATATTTCTTTCCTCGGGCCAAATTTATGGTACAATGAGATATCACAAAACCGCGAGGAGGTCCCCATGGAACACTACGACGTTTTGGTCATCGGCGCCGGCTTCGCCGGGGCGGTGACCGCGGGGGAGCTGGCGAGACGGGCCGGCAAGAGGGTCCTGGTGCTGGAAAAGCGGGGGCACATCGGCGGCAACGCCTACGACTGCCTGGACGAGCACGGGGTGCTGATCCACCAGTACGGCCCCCACATCTTCCACACCAATGACCGGCGGGTGTTCGACTATCTCTCCCAGTATACCAAGTGGCGGCGCTACCAGCACCGGGTGATCGCCGACCTGCCCCGGGACAACACAGAGGCAGTCCCCGCCCACAAGCACACGGACGGGCGCTTTTGCTTCCCGGTCCCCTTCAACCTGGGGTCCCTGGAGAACGCCTTCGGAGCCAAGGAGGGGAAGCGGCTGGGGGAGAAGCTCCTGGCGGCCTACCCCGCCCAGAGCCAGGTCACCATCCTGGAGCTGCGGCAGAACGAGGACCCGGAGATCGCCGCCATCGCCGAGTACGTCTACGAGCACGTGTTCGTCCACTACACCATGAAGCAGTGGGGGCAGAGGCCCGAGGAGATCGACCCCGCCACCACCGCCCGGGTGCCGGTGCGCCTGTCCCGGGACGACCGGTACTTCCAGGACGCCTACCAGGGGATGCCCCTGGAGGGCTACACGCCCATCTTCGAGAAGATCCTGGACCATCCTAACATCACCGTGGCGCTGGAGACCGACGCCAGGGACCGGCTGGAGCTCCGGGACGGCAAGATCCTGCTGGACGGGGCGGGCTTCGACGGCCCGGTGATCTTCACCGGGGCCCTGGACGAGTTCTTCGGCCTGCGCTTCGGCCGGCTGCCCTACCGCACGTTGGACTTCCGGTTCGAGACCTATGACAAGCAGTTCTTCCAGACCCACGCCACGGTGAACTACACCGTGGACGAGGAGTTCACCCGGATCACCGAGTTCAAGCACCTCACGGGCCAGCGCCTGGAGGACAGGGTGACCACCATCGTGAAGGAATACTCCAAGCCCTACACCGGCGCAAGCGGCGAGGTGCCCTACTACGCGATCATCAACGGGGAGAACAACGTCCTCTACGCCAAGTACAAAGCCGAGGCGGACAAGTACCCCGCCCTCCACCTGCTGGGCCGGCTGGCCGAGTACAAATACTACAACATGGACGCCATCGTGGGCCGCGCCCTGGCCCTGGCGGACCAACTGACAGGAGCGTGAAGCCCATGGAAAAGCTCATCACCTTTGCCGTCCCCTGCTACAACTCCGCGGCCTACATGGACCACTGCATCGAGACCCTGCTCACCGCCGGTCCCGACGCCGAGATCATCCTGGTGGACGACGGCTCCACCAAGGACGACACCCCCCAGAAGTGCGACGACTGGGCCGAGAAGTACCCCGGCATCATCCGCGCCATCCACCAGGAAAACGGCGGCCACGGCGAGGGGGTCAACCAGGGCCTGCGCCACGCCCAAGGCATGTACTACAAGGTGGTGGACTCCGACGACTGGCTGGACACCGACGCCCTGGAGAAGGTCATGGCCAAGCTCCGGGAGTGCGCGCGCTGGCCGGTGCCCCTGGACCTGCTCATCGCCAACTACGTCTACGAGCACGTGGAGGACAACACCCAGAAGGTCATGGGGTACGCCAACGTCTTCCCCCGGGAGAAGGTCTTCACCTGGGACGATATCGGCCATTTCAAGCCCTCCCAGTACCTGCTGATGCACTCGGTGATCTACCGCACCGAGATGCTCCGGGAGAGCGGCATTGAGCTGCCCAAGCACACCTTCTACGTGGACAACATTTTCGTCTACCAGCCCTTGCCCTTTGTGAAGAGCATCTACTACATGGACGTGGACCTCTACCGCTACTTCATCGGCCGGGCCGACCAGAGCGTCAACGAGTCGGTGATGGTGGGCCGGGTGGACCAGCAGGTGCGCATCACCAGGATCATGATCGATGCCCACGACCTGAAAAAGGTCCGCGCCCAGTCCAAAAAGCTGGGGGGCTACATGACCAGCTACCTGTCCATGATGATGCTCATCTCCTCGGTCTTCCTCAATCTGGACGGCTCCCCCGCCAAACTGGGGGCCAAGACCGAGCTGTGGGAGTACCTGCGCTCGGTGGACCCCAAGCTCTACGGCAAGCTGAAGTACCGCTCCCTCTCCGCCGCGGGAGCCCTCCCCGGCGACTTCGGCCGCCGCTTCTCCATCAACAGCTACCGCATCGCCCAGAAGATCTACAAGTTCAACTGAGCCCAGAAACCGCAAACGGGCCCGCCGGGATCTCCGGCGGGCCCGCTTTTTTCGCCCTCAGGCGCTCCTATTTCCCCAGCAGGGCTCTGCCCCGCACCAGGAGTTTGCTGTAAACTTCATCCATCTGCCACTCGTTGGTCAGCTCCAGCAGACGCTCCGCCGGGAGCCAGTCCACGGCGGTATTCTCCCCCTCCCGGACGGTGAGGGGCCCCTCCCGGTCCGCCGTGAGCAGATAGGACACGTTGAGGTGGAGGTGGGAGGGCACATACTCCCCCCGCTTCACATGCCCCCACACCGGCAGGATCTCCAAAGAGGCGATCTCGGTGGACAGGGGGCGGATGTGCCCTGCCCCGGTCTCCTCCCGGGCCTCCCGGAGAGCCACCCGGAGCAGGTCGCCCTCCCCGTCGGCGTGGCCCCCGGTCCAGGCCCACACCTTGTAGATGTTGTGCCGGGCCATGAGCACCCACTGTCCGTCGGGGCTGAGGATGAACCCCGAGGCGGTGATGTGGGCCATCCGGTTTGCCCGGGTGAGGACGGTGTCGGGGAACAGGTTTACATAATGCAAGATCTGCGCCTTGTCCGCCGCCTCGGCCTCACTTTGGGGGACATAGGCGATGATTTGCGCCTTATAGTCCATGGGAGCACCTCCGGGGAAAAGAATTTGGCGGGGGCACAGGCCCCCGCCGGGTCATGCTCTTCGATAGGTCACATACCGGAATCGGACCCCGTCCTCCTCCAGCACCGGCCCGGTCTCCACCGCTTCCCAGGCCGGGTGGGCGTCCAGATCCGGAAAGAAAGTATCGGCGTCATAAGTTGACATAATTTTTGTTACGTAAACCAAATTACAAAAATCCAACAACTGTGCGTAAACAGAGGCCCCTCCGATCACAATGCTGTCATCAGGCGCGGCGGCCAAAAGGGCCTCCACATTGGAGAAGACCTCCGCCCCCTCCGCCCGGAAATCCGCGCTTCGGGACAGCACCAGGTTCCGCCTGCCCTTCAGGGGCCGTCCCCCGGGAAAGGTGGCCAGGGTCTTCCGCCCCAAAATCACCGGGTGCCCCCAGGTCAGCTCCTTGAACCGCCGCAGGTCAGCCCGGATGGGCTGCAAAAGCCGCCCGTCCCTGCCGATGCCCCAGGCCCGGTCCACTGCCACGATGGCCTTCATTGCCCGTCTCCCTTGGGCTTTTTGGCCCGGACCAGCTCCTTGGCCTCCTTGCCCGACAGGTGCTGGATGGTCATCTCCAGCATGCACAGGGGGGCGTAATCCTTTTCGATATACCGCTCCCGATGCTCGGCGGTGTCCTCCGGGGCGTACCGCAGGGCCAGGGCCTCAATGGCGGCGCGCTTTTCCCCCTCGTCCTCCAGGACCCGCACAGTCCCGAATGCGACGACGCTCCGGAAATAGGTGGTGTACTCCTCCGGGGTCACCTGGTCCTGATCCACCACGCAGAAGGACGCCTTGCTGTGCCGCCGGACGGCGTCCAGCTTATGGCCGCTCCTGGCGCAGTGGAACAGCAGCGTATCCCCCCGGCGGGCGTAGCTCAGGGGAACGGCGTAGGGGTAGTCCCCGTCTCCCAGGACGGCCAGTACCCCGGAGGTCCCCCGGTCCAGCACCGCCAGGCTCTCCTCCCGGGAGAGGGCCTGGCCGCTTCTTCTCATGGCTCGGAATTCCATGGTTCTCCTCCTTCCGGCGGGGCGGTTTTTACACCGCCACCTCGATCTTCCCCTCCAGCTCGTGATAGCGGTAGTTCTCCAAGGTAAAGTCCTTCTTGGAGAAGGCGTAAAAGTCGGTGATCTCCGGGTTCAGGGTCACCTTGGGCGCGGGATAGGGCTCCCGCTTCAGCAGTTCCTCCACGACGGGCACGTGCCTGTCGTAGATGTGGCAGTCGGCGATGACGTGGACCAGCTCCCCGGCCTCCAGGCCACTGACCTGGGCCAGCATCATGAGCAAAGCCGCGTACTGCATGACGTTCCAGCCGTTGGCGGTGAGCATGTCCTGGCTGCGCTGGTTGAGGATACCGTTGAGGGTGTTCCCCGACACATTGAAGGTCATGGACCAGGCGCAGGGGTAAAGGGCCATCTCGCTGAGGTCGTGGTGATTGTACAGGGACGTGAGGATCCGCCGGGAATGGGGGTCGTTTTTGAGCTGGAAGAGCACCCGGTCCACCTGGTCCATGTCCCCCTCGGGGTAGTGGTGCTTCACCCCCAGCTGATAGCCATAGGCTTTCCCGATGGTCCCCTTTTCATCCGCCCAGGCGTCCCAGACGTGGGAGCCCAGGTCGTGGATGTCGTTGGACTTCTTCTGCCAGATCCACAGCAGCTCGTCGATGGCCGACTTCAAAAACTGCCGCCGGACGGTGAGAATGGGAAACTCCTTGCGCAAATCGTAGCGGTTGACCACCCCGAAGAGCTTGACGGTGTGGGCGGGAGCGCCGTCGGCCCAGTGGGGACGGACGGGGTAGTCGGTGTCCCAGACGCCGTGGTTCAAAATATCCCGGCAGTTCTGGAGGAAAACTTGGTCGGCATAGCTCATTTTGGGGCCTCCCCGCTGTTTTTTTGTGATACCGCGGGCCCGAGAGCCCCTTGTATCCATGCGCGCGGCACAGCCGCCGCCATGGGGCTATCATACCACATCTTGCGGAGAATGTCCATGGGAGAGACAAAATAGCGTGCAGCTGCCCCGATCCCAAGCGGAAGAAAAACCCGCCGCAGCTTCCACAAGCATCCAAATTTGAGCTTGGGTTGAGAATGTCTACCAAAAGTCTACTTGCTTTTGGCGAAAGCGCTGATATTGCTGCATTTTTCCCCTTCAGCATTGCGGAATTTACTACTATTTGACAACCTTTTCCCTTGCCCGGGCCCCCAAAACACGGTAGCCTATTCTTTGCCATTTGCCTTTTGAATTGACAAGTTTTTTCCTATGCCGTATAATGCTACTAATAAATTTTCAAATTGGAAGAAAGAAGGAAATAAGATGAAAAAGAGGTTCTTTGCAGTGTTCCTAACCCTTTCCCTGGCATTTTCCTTGGTTGTCCCCGTCTCCGCAGCAGAATCTGATGCCTCCTCTGCCGCCAACGCTCTCCATGACCTGGGACTGTTCCAGGGCGTAGGCAACAACGCCGATGGTACCCCCAACTTTGACCTGGACCGCGTACCTACCCGTGCGGAAGGTGTGACCATGCTGGTCCGGCTCATGGGCAAGGACGCCGAAGCCACCTCTAAGGAGTGGACCACTCCATTCACCGATGTGGTCCCCTGGGCCCGTCCCTATGTGGGCTGCGCCTATGTCAATGGCTTTACCAAGGGGACCTCTGACACCACCTTCAGCGGCGAGGCCTCCATCAATGCCGCCCAGTTCTTGACTTTGGTCCTCCGGGCCATGGGCTATAAGGACGGTGAGGACTTCCTGTGGACCTCTCCCTGGACTCTGACCGATGAGTTGGGAATCACCGATGGCACTGTGGGTCCTGAGAGCAAGTTCAATCGCGCTGATATCGCCAAGACGTGCTTTAAGGCCATGACGGCCAAGTGCAAGGACGGCAAGACTCTTATCGAGCATCTTATCGACGCCGGCGTCTGCACTCCCGAGCAGGCAGATAAGGCCGGCATCAAGGTCCCTGGTTATGACCCTAAGCCTGACCCCACGCCTACTCCTACCCCCAAGCCCAGCAAGCAGACAGAAATCATTTATAACGGGGACCCCACCGGCATCGACCCCCAGCACCCCAATGGGGATGTTCCTGCTACCCCTATCGAGGAGATGCCTGAACTGATTAAGAACGGCAAGGAGTATCAGCCAGGAGAAAGCAGCGAGGGATTGCTGCAGCCTGGAAAGGTAATCGATTATGGCTCCTTTAACCGGACCATCGAATATGAAAAGTATATCGAACTTCCCAATGGTACGGTTGGCGTATTGGTCTCGAAATACAATCGAGATGAAGAGTACACCAATGGCTATTTCCGGAGCATTGACCTAACCGTTACCATGTATGTGGGAGAAACTATGGATATTGACCTCTCCTGCTTCGGGGACCTTATCCCCTACGATAAATGGTTCGCGTATGATACCAGCAGCATCGCAGTGGGCAAAAATAACGGTGACGGGACTGCGACTATCTCGGCGCTATCTCCTGGTCATACGTATGTCATAGATGGTCGTACAACCGGTGAACTCACAGAAGTCTATTCGTGTTATGTGGATGTGTACGGCAAACGCCCCTCCTCTTTCGATAAGGTCGGCTTCAAAGTCGATACCGACTATGACCGTACCATCTATTCGACTGGGAATAATCTCGAAGGAGTACTACCGAACTGGAATTCTTGGTCGATGCCGAAGGGGTCCACTGGCTTTGATGCCACGAAAGCTGAACGCGATGCGGTTGTTTCCATCCTCATTACTCCATCTGCTAATGACAATGTCCCAAAACACGACTTAGATTCTGACGGGCATGTAAAAGTTGATGTCGCTTACAACTATTATAAATTTGAAAACATGAACGGAAATAGAAGCGTACTGTCCGTTGGCCATGCTGGTACCGTTATCGCAGGCGAGATTTTAACTTCCTCTGCCGAGAATGAGGTAAATACGGTAAAAATCACATCTCTCGCAACCGGGCAGTCCGTATATATCGACTTTGCCCTTAATTACGCCGAGTTCTAAAACAAACACTGGAAGGAAATGAAATCCAAATTTCCCTATATGTTATTTGCCAATAACAGTTCTCATATTTTCAATAAAAGTTAGAACTTCAGAACTTTAATTGGCGATAAAAGGGTATCCTTCAATTTTTAAAATTTACTTTTTTCTGCCTTTTCATCACGGTCGGTTTTCCTTCCCCCGGACATGCCTGCAATGGGATTTGAGGGCGAAAAACACCCACACGATGTGGGTCAAATCTACCCACGCTGTGTGGGTAAAAACCTACATGGTGTGGGTGTGCTTTTGGGAAATATGGGGCCGGAAAACGGATGAAAAGCAAACCCTTACAAGTAATTTCCTGCGACCACCGAAATCCGGTTATGCCCCAGATTCCTGGATACGATGAGCATGGCCTGCCTGTCATAGACCGTACCTGCTTTGTCCTTACGGCAGAAATAGAGTTCTTCCTTGGGAAGGGTCTTCAGGTCCCTCGCATGCTGTGCATAGACGGCCTGGGCATATTCCCGGCGAAACCCATGGATATCCAGGCGGTGCTTCAGGTCTGTTTTCTGAAAGACCAGCCGCCCCTTGGCATTGGCCGCACACGCCGCCACATGGGCCTGATAGCGGGGAAGCACGTTGACCCAGCGCTCCTTTCCGCCCTTCCCGTTGCGAACGTGGACCCGGCTGCCGTCTGGCTCTACATCATCCACTTCCAGCATCCCCAGCTCCTTGCGGCGCAGGCCGGTCCCCCGGCAGAAATCTGCCACCGCCCGGTTGCGTGGCTCAGAGACCTCCTTGTCGTGGGCTCTTGCAGCCCGGGAACGGACAATGTTCTCCCTCATGCGGGAAGGCAGCTTCACACCGAAGTTTCCTGTATGGCAGTGGAATACTTTGGCCAGTGCACTGGCGTCCAAATGGACCGTCCAGGCCGACAGTCCGCTGTCTATACGCATTTTCAGATAGTCTCTTACGTACCTGCGGGCATCTTCCAGCTTTCGGCACTCCGGATGCTGTGCCTTGCACCAACTGCAGAACCCGGCCGCATGTTTTTGATAACTGTGATATGTGCTCCAGGAAAAGATACCCTCCGGGCTGTGAGTGCCCTCGTCTATTTTGGCCTGATGCTTGGATTTGCCGATACGGAGCTGGCCCCGCAATTCATCCATTGCCTGCTGTGTAATCGATCTATGCTTGGACATGAAAATAACCTCCAATCAAAAAAGGGCAGAATATCCCCTATATGGGAATCACGAAAACGAGAACGGGCGTTAAGGAAAAAATAGTCAACGAGCGTTGGTTCAGGTGCCCAAACCCTGCTGTGCGCGGCTTTTGGCGATTTAGCCGTTTTTCATCCGTGCTCTCCGTTTACTTTCCTATCTTTTATCGATAGGAAAAGTAACCGTAGAGGGCGGCCTGCAGCCGCCATTGTCCGGCGCACAGTACGGGTCGATGCCTCCATCATAGATGGTGCATCGCCCTTGCAGCTTCAGACGTTTTGCCGGGCAAACTTTGGCCCGTGTCTGGTGCTGCATACACAGCTGCGTGAAATAGTCATCACAGCCATGTGTGACCGCCCGCAAAAACTCCGCATTGGGAGAGAACTTTGGGCGCAGACTTTGGTGTTGAACGCCGGGGTCATCGCAATCCTCAGCATGGCTTCTCATTTTGGAAACCAGTTGCCGGGAATGGGACCGCATACAGCGAGCCACCATCAGCACAAGTTTTCACTCACTCCCTTTCGTCAAACAAAAAGTACGTATATAGTATATGAGAAACCGGACCATCGGAATAAAACAAACGGGCCTGCATCCCCCGTAGGGGGATGCAGGCCTTGGACAAAAAATAAAACCCGGAGCTCATCACTCCGGGTTTTGGTCTATACTTTATCGGGAACATGTTCCACAATATCTTCTATACGGCACTCCAGAACTGTGCAGAGTTTGTTCAGCGTGTCCATGGACACCGGCAAGTCTTTTCCCATATTTGCAAGAGTGTTGGGGGTCAATCTTGCCAAGGAGAGCAATTCTGTCTTTTTCATTTTTTTGTCTATCAAAAGCTTCCAGAGCCGGTTATAGGACCATGCCATATATATCCCTCACTTAGCATCTAATGTAGAGAATATATCATCATCTCAAGCAGAAGTCAATAAATCACTCATCATTTCTCGGGAAGCAAAAATAGAAATATCGTTTTTGATAAATTTGATATTGACATGGTTCTTGCTTGGTGCTATAATACATACAGGAAACAAAAAAGCGGCAGTGGAAGAGGGCTGCAACCCTCTTCCACCTGCGCAGGTGACAGCACCACCTACACAGCGGACTTCGTCCGCGCCACGGGAACAGTATACCCTTTTTCCCGCCCTTTTGCAAGGGTGGATTG
>CANRFC010000046.1 GCA_947629795.1 uncultured Oscillospiraceae bacterium | reverse complement strand
GTACTTATCTAAAGAAAGCCCCCGCAGATGAGCCTGTTTACCAGTTCCTCGACAGGAAACGCGCCGAGGGAAAACCGCACTTCGTCTACATGACCGCAGCCCAGAACAAGTTCCTGCGCATCTACTACGCCCGTGTAAAGGAATGCCTTGAGGCATTCGACGCTCAAAACGCGGCTCAGGTATAACCTCCTTCCACATCCCGCAATTCAGGCTGGGGATCTCGTCTCCGGCCATTTTGTTCTGCTCTTTTTCCTAGACCACGATTTTTGTGGCCTTTTTTCATTTTAGGGCTTGACTTTTATTTGCAGGACTCCTATATGTATAATTTTGGGCACAAAAAAGACGGCTGCTTCCGTTTGGAAACAGCCGTCTCATTATGTGGCGGGGGAGGGGGAGACCAGATATCCAACCCTCTGCCTGATATGAAACAAACCACAAGGTGTTGGCCTTGTGGTTTGTTTTGGTGGAGATAAGCGGGATCGAACCGCTGACCTCTTGAATGCCATTCAAGCGCTCTCCCAGCTGAGCTATACCCCCATATGAAATTTTTGCTATTTTTTGTTTTGATGATGGATTAAAAAATGATTGGGAATTGAGACTATTTTGGATGGAAAGTGCGGGAAAGGGGTGCAATTTCGGGAGGTTGGGAACCTTCCCAACCGAACCGCCGAGATTGCACGGAGTGCAATCGAGGCGGCGAAAATTTTGAAGTTTTTTGAGGATGCGGGGGTAGTTTTACTGGTGATTTGGGCTCCCAGCTGAGCTATACCCCCAGATGGGAAAAGTGGATTTATTCGATTTTTGGACGGGGGCTGTTACACGCTTGTGCTGGGCTCCCAGCTGAGCTATACCCCCATATAAGAGGGCAAATGGTCGTTTATGCTATTAAGTTGTCGGTCTTTGGGGAATTTCGCTGGCATACTTACAATGTAGCAGGCTCCCAGCTGAGCTATACCCCCATGCTTTCCCGATGCTGTTCGGTGGAGCATAGGTATTCTACCAAATGGGAGAGGATTTGTCAACACCTAATTTTCCCGGGTGAAGAAACGGGCACTTCGGGGGAAAGGCCCTACCGGCCCAGGTAGGAGAAGTGCATGTAGTCGTGGTAGCCCACATTGGGGTCGGAGTGGCCTGCCCAGTCGGCGCCGCCCCAGGTCCAGCCGTGCTCGTGGAAGATGCGCACCACGGAGCCGTCCTCCGGGATGGAGAAGGGGTCCTCCCCGGGGGTCCAGTGGGTGCCGGTCATGGCCCGGCCGTCCCGGACCTGATAGTTTTCGGTGGCGCTGATGTCGATGGCGGTGCCCCAGTTGTGCTCGCTGGAGCCGCCGCCCCGCCAGGAGTAGCCCCCTGCGCTGCGCACCGGGAACTGTTCGGGGTCATTGTAGATCTCGGTGAAGATCTCGATCACGTCCTGGGCCAGGGCCTGGTGGATGCGGAAGGTGAGCTCGCTGGGGGTCTTCTCCCCGGTGGCCTTGTTCAGCTTCCACACCGGCACGGTGATGGTGGTCATGTGTGCCTCAGACTCGCTCCGGCTGGAGAAGGACTTGGTCAGGGCGTTGCCGTAGAGGAGGGTCCGCTTGGCGGCGTTGTCCCCCGGCTCCCGGAGAGCCGGGTCCCCGGTATAGGCGGGGGGCGGCGAGGGCTGGGCGGTCTCGGTGGGGGCCGGTGAGCCTGTGGGAGTGGGCGTGGCCGTGGGGGTCGGCGTGGGTGTGGGGGTCGGAGTAGGCGTTGGAGTGGGCGTGGGCTTGGGCGTCGGTGTGGGCTGAGGCTCCCGGGGCAGGTCCAGGGCCCGGATGAGCAGGACGGTGCCGTCGGCCCGGCGGAGGGTATCCCCGCCGCCGAAAGTGCCGTCGGTCTTGCCCTTTACCACGCCCAGACTGTAAAGCCGGGCCAGGGGTTCCCGGTAGTTCTGGTTCATCCTGGCGTAGTCGCTGAGGGCGGAGCGGGCCTGGGTGTCGGCAGCGGTCTCGCTCCAGCTGATGGGGTTGGAGATCTGGGGGATGGCCCGGTCCAGGAGCACCGCCACATCCTGCCGGGTGATGGGCAGGTCCAGGGTGTCCTCGGTGACCACGATGAAGTCCTCGTCGGGGAGGATGCCGCCGTCCAGAGCGGTGTAGAGCCCCGCCACGTCCCACGGGTCGCCATCGGCCATGAGGGCGGCGTAGTAGTCCGGGGCGAAGGCCCGGGAGAGCATGACCAGATACTGGCCCCAGGTGAGCTTTCCCTCGGGGGCCATGGTGCCGTCCCCCATGCCCTTGAGGATGCCCCGGTCCACTGCCTCCATCATGTCGGCATAGGCCCAGTGGGAAGGGGAGAGGTCGGAATATCGGACCGCGCCGGCCCCGGGCACGGCGCTCAGGAGCAGGGCTCCGGCGCAGACCAGGGCGGAAAGACGCTTGAGAAAAGAGGTTCGCATGGTAGTTCCTCCAAGTTTCGACTGCTTTCATTATAATTCGGCGCCGGCCGATTTTCAACCGGAAAATGGAGGCAATACCCAAAAACGGAAAGGGTCCCCGCCGGAGCAGGGACCCTTTGTGAGGGAGAATTACCAGGGGAACCAGCCGGTGTCCCGGCTGTCGATGATATCCAGCGCGCCGGAGAGGAGAACGGCGGCCTCGGCCCGGGTGAGGGGCTCGGCCAGGACGGCCCCAGCGGGAATGACGCCGCAGCTTGACAGGTTGGCCACAGACTGGCTGGCCCAGGCGGGAGCGGAGGCGTCGGCGTCGCTGACGTCGGTGACCTTCAGGGCCCGGTCCAGCAGGACGGCGGCCTCGGCGGCGGTGATGGCCTGGTCGGCCTGGAATACCGCCTGCCCGTTTTCATCCAGAGAGCCCTGGATGAGCCCGGAGCGCAAGGCGGAGGAGACGTAGGGCTTGGCCCACACGTCCATGACCTCGTCATCGGCAAAGCCGGTGCGCGTCACCGAGTTCAGGGGCTCCACCCCCACGGCGGACATGACCAGGGCGGTGAACTGGGCCCGGGACATGGCCTGCTGGGGATGGAAGAAGTAGCTCCCGTCCATCTCCTCGCCCACCAGGAGCCCGGCCTCGGCCAGGTGGACCGCCTCCCGGTGGCCCTCCACGCCGGCCATGTCGGCGTAGGTGACCTTGGTCTTCTGCTTCTCGATCTTCACCGAGACGGTGGCGGGAGCTGAGGTGTTGCCCACGGCATCCACCGCCACGTAGGTGAAGGCGTCCTTGCCGGTCTTGTTCTCATAGGGAGTGTAGGTGAATTTGCCCGAGCCGTCCTCGGCCAGGGTCACCGCCCCCCGGGCGGGCTTGGTGAGGAGCTGGAAGGTGAGCAGGTCGCCCTCGGGGTCCACGGCGGTGAGGGTCCCGGTGGTCTCCACGTTCTTGTAGGTGGTCAGCTCCAGGTCCTGGGCCACGGGAGCGGCGTTGGGGCCGGAGAGCAGGAAGAGCCCCACCGTCACGTCCTCGCCCACTTCACCGCCGGCGAAGACCGGGGCAAAGGTGAAGCTGGTGGAGGAGAGCATGGGGGTGACCAGGGGGGTGAAGGCCAGACCGTCCATGGCGGACATGGCGATCTCACTGCCCTCGGGGATGGCCTGGCCGGCCATGGTCAGCATCCCGGCCTGGGGGTCGGGCAGGGAGGTGAGGACGATGGAGCTGAGGGCGGCGTCTCCCTCCACCCGGAAGTCCTGGGGGGAGAAGGAGATGGCGCCGGTGGCCGGGCCGTTTTTGGAGAAGGCGGCCACGGCGGGAGCGGCGGCGTCGCCGCTGCTCCAGAGCCCGGCCCAGACGGGCAGGGTGAAGGCCAGGGAGCAGGCCGCCGCCAGTGCGGTGAGGCGAAGCTGAAGACGTTTCATGGAAAAACCTCCTTGTAATCGGGTGGAAACTGAGGATAGTTTTCACCGATGACAGGGAGGTTATGCAGAAACTCACGCAGGTCGTTGTCTCAAAGCTGACTGCGGTCCCGCAGCCAGCTGGGCAGGGTCCGGGTCTTCACCGAGGAGACCGCCCCCATGGCGGCAAACATGGTGATGAGGGAGGTGCCGCCGGCGCTGACGAAGGGGAGGGTGATGCCCACCACCGGGAAGACGTAGAGGCACATGCCTACGTTGACGCACACCTGGGCGGAGAGCATCCCCGCCATGCCCATGGCCACCAGGGCGGAGTAGTAGCTGCTGGCCCGGCGGGCCACCCAAACGCACCGGGCGATGATGGCGAACTCCAGCACCAGCAGGACCACACAGCCGACCAGGCCGAATTCCTCGCCGCACACGGCAAAGATCTCATCGTCCATCCGGGCGGGGAGAGAGGTCTTATAGGGGCTCTGGGTCTGGGTCCCGTTCAGGTAGCCCATGCCGGTGAGACCTCCCGAGCCGATGGCCAGGATGCTCCGGCTCTGCTGCCAGCCCCGGCCCTGGGTCTGCTCGTAGATGGTGTCGGGATTGCCGGTGATGTGGTCGATGACCACCGTCACCCGCTGGAAATGGACGTCGCTGGACAGGTAGGGCCACAGGAGCCAGGCCGCGATGCCGATGATGGCAAAGGCCAGGACAAACCAGCGCAGCTTGACCCCGGCGGCCCAGGCCACCACCACATAGATCAGGCAGTAGATGAGGGCCATGCCGAAGTCGGAGGAGGCCACGGCGATGACGGCGCACAGAAACAGGGTGTGTCCCGCGGTGAAGACCACGGAGGTGATGCGGGAGATGCCCCGCTCCCGCAGGCGGCTGAACTGGAGGGCCAGCAGGAGGATGAAGAAGACCTTCACCACCTCGGCGGGCTGGATGGTGGTGGGGAAGTGGGGGATCTGGAGCCAGCTCCGGTTGCCGCCCACCTCCACCCCCCAGGGGCTCAGGGTGGTGAGGATAAAGACCACGCAGAAGGGGAAGAGCCATTTCCAGGACTTCTGGATGAAGAGCTCAAAGTCCACCGAGGAGAGGAGCACGTAGGCGAAGACGCCCATGGCCAGGCCGATGAGCTGGACCAGCACGCTGCGGGTGGACCCGGTATAGCGGGAGGCGGAATAGACCAGCACCACGCCGCACAGGCTCAGGATCACGCACAGGGCCAGCAGCAGCTTGTCCCCCCGGGCCTTGAACTCCCGCCAGGAATCGGAAAGCCAGGACACGGCGCCACCTCCTTTTTCAAAAATCAGCGAAAACAGTATACCATTTCTTTTCCGTTTATGCTATACTATACCGATGATTTTTATGAAATCGTAACGGTTGAGGGGGATAGGAGGATGGAATATCACACCGGCAGCGAGGCTGAGACCGAGGCCCTGGGGGAGGAGCTGGGCAGGACCGTCCCCGCCGGGACGGTCATCGCCTTCACCGGAGACCTGGGGGCGGGGAAGACCGCCTTCACCCGGGGCTTGGCCCGGGGATTGGGCTATCCCGGCCGGGTCACCAGTCCCACCTTTACCGTGGTCAATGAGTACGAGGGGGGCCGTCTGCCCCTGTTCCACTTTGACATGTACCGCCTGGGCGGCGCCGACGAGCTCTTTGACATCGGCTGGGAGGACTACCTCCGCCGGGGGGGCGTGTGCGCCGTGGAGTGGAGCGAGAACGTGGCGGAAGCCCTTCCCGCGGCTGTGCGCATCGACATCCGCCGGGGAGAGGGAGACAGCGACCGGGTCATTACCATCACCCAGGAGGGGGAGAGCACATGAAGATCTTGGCTCTGGAGTCCTCGGCCCTGGCCTGCTCGGCCTGCCTCACCGAGGATGATTTTCTCATCGCCGAGAGCTATGAGAACAGCGGCATGACCCACTCGGTGACCCTTCTGCCCATGGCGGAGGAGCTGCTGGGGCGGGTGGGGGTGACCCTTCAGGACGTGGACGTCATCGCCGTGGCGGCGGGGCCGGGGTCCTTCACCGGCCTGCGCATCGGTGTCTCGGCGGCCAAGGGGCTGGGCTGGGCCCTGGACAAGCCCTGTGCCAAGGTCTCGACCCTGGAGGCCATGGCCTGGAATGTCTGCGCCCTGGGGGGCGAACTCTGCCCGGTGATGGACGCCCGCCGCAGCCAGGTCTACAACGCCCTCTTCAGCTCCGACGGGCAGCGGCCCATCCGTCAGACCCCGGACAGGGCCATCTCTCTGGAGGAGCTGTCCTCAGAGCTAAAAAATCGGGGGAAAGAGCATATTTTGGTTGGAGACGGAGCCGAGCTGTGTTATAATACCCTCTTGGGGGCCGGCCTGTCTCTGCGTCTGACCCCGCCCAATCTCCGCTGGCAGAGGGCCTGGGGGGTGGCTCGGGCCGCCCTGGAGCAGGCTAGAGCGGGGGCGCTGACCACCGCCGGGGCGCTGACCCCCGACTACCATCGGCTCTCCCAGGCGGAACGGGAAAGGCTGGCCAAGTTACAGGCAGAAAAAACAGAATAGCAGAAAAAACGGAATAACGGAAGGGGATCACAGAAATGTACGAGAACAATGCCAAGGTCCACGTGATGGACCACCCCCTGGTGGCCCACAAGCTGACCATCATGCGCAAAAAGGACACCAGCACCAAGGACTTCCGGGACCTGGTCAGCGAGATCGGGATGCTCATTACTTACGAGGCCACCCGGGACCTGCCCCTGACTACCAAGGAGATTGAGACCCCCATCTGTAAGACCGTGCAGCCCACCCTGGCGGGCAAGAAGATCGCCGTGGTGCCCATTCTCCGGGCCGGCCTGGGCCTGGTGGACGGCGTTCTGCGCATGATCCCCTCCGCCCGCGTGGGCCATATCGGCATGTACCGGGACGAGGAGACCCTGGAGCCCCACGTCTATTTCTGCAAGATGCCCAAGGATATCGCCGAGCGGGATATCATGATCGTGGACCCCATGCTGGCCACCGGCGGCTCGGCCTGCGCCGCCATCGACGAGATGAAGAAGCGGGGCTGCAAGAACATCAAGCTGATGATCCTGGTGGCCGCCCCCCAGGGCATCGACGCCGTGCAGAAGGCCCATCCCGACGTGGAGATCTACGCCGGCGCGGTGGATGAGAAGCTCAACGAGCGGGGCTACATCGTCCCCGGCCTGGGCGACGCCGGCGACCGCATTTTCGGGACCAAGTGACCATGGCCATCAAGCTCATCGTCATGGACCTGGACGGCACCCTGCTGGACGATGACCACGTCACCGTCCCCGAGAGGAACATCCGGGCCCTTCGGGCGGCCTCTCAGCGAGGGGTCAAACTGGCCATCGCCAGCGGCCGGACCTGGAGCCTCCTGGCCGGGGCCACCGAACAGCTGGGGCTGATGGACTACGCCCTGGTGGGCAACGGCGCCGCCGTCCGGGACATCCACCACCGCCGCCGCATCTATGAGCGGGGAATCCCCAATCCCCAGGCGTTGGAGCTCATCGACCTGCTCCGGCGGGAGGATATCCCCTTTGAGGTCTACGCCGGGGGACAGAACTACGTCCAGGCTCAGGACAAGGAGCGGGTCCACGCCATCAACCTGACTCCGGAGTTCGCCGACTTTTTTGACAGCGTGTGCCTCTTTCCCGACGACGTGAAAGAGGCCCTGGCGGGCCGGGCCGCGGAGAAGTTCAACCTCTTCTATGTCCCCGCGGACAGGCGGGAGGCCCTGACGGCCCAGGCCGCCGGGACCGGGCCCCTGGCCATCTCCCAGGCCCTGGAGGACAACATGGAGTTCAACGCCGTGGGGGTGAACAAGGGCACCGCCCTTCAGGCCCTGTGCGCCCATCTGGGGCTCACCGCCGAGGAGGTCATGGCCTTCGGGGACGCCGGGAACGATCTGGAGATGCTTCAGTGGGCCCATTGGTCCTTTGCCATGGACAGCGGCACCCGGGAGGCCAAGGGGGCGGCGCGGTTCATCGCCCCGGCCAACTCCCAGGCCGGCGTGGGACAGATGGTGGAGCAATATGTGCTGAATTTGTAAGGCAAAAACACTTGACAAAGTAGCTCGGCACATAATGGGGGCCAAAGGGCTTGTTGAAAAGGAATGACAAGGAAAAGCGCCTGACAGGGGGATCCTGTCAGGCGCTTTTTACAAAGGGGCGGAGGTCAGAACAGCTCGGTCCCCATCACGAACTTCTTCTCAATATCCCTCTCGTCGGAGAGGTAGATGGCCCGCTCCAGCCGCTCTTCCAGGGTGAAGGGCCGTGCGGCGGCCAGCCGCCGGTCGTCAAGGACCACCGCGTCGAAGTCGTAGCCGGGCAGGAAGCGGCCCACCTTGCCGAAGAAGGCCCCGCCCCCGGCGGTGCCCAGCCAGAAGGCCTCGGCGGCAGTGAGGGGCTTCAGGGCCTGGTCCTGGAGCCGCCAGCGGAGCTTGGAGCACTGGACGGCGTCGGCCATGGCCCGGAGGATGGACAGGGAGAAGCCTCCGGCCACATCGGTGCCCAGGCCCATGTTCAGCCCCTCGTCCAGATACCGCCGCGCCGGGGCGGCCCCCGAGGCGATGTTCACGTTGGACTGGGGGCAGTGGGCCACAAAGACCCCGCGCTCCTTCATCCGCTCCAGCTCGGCCTGGGTGGAGTGCACACAGTGGGCCATGACGCAGCTCCCGTGGGAGCCGAAGAGCCCGAAGCGGTCATAGGCGTCGCCGTAGAAGGCGGCGTCGGGGCAGAGGGAGCGGACCAGCTCCACCTCTCCCTGGTTCTCCGAGAGGTGGGACTGGACAGGTACGCCGGTCTCGGCTGCCAGCTCACCCAGGGCGGCGAGAAGGCCGTCGGTACAGGTGGGGATGAACCGGGGGGTGAGGATGGGGAAGACCCGGTCGTATTTTCCCACGGTCTCGGCCAGCCACCACTTGGTCTCGGCGATGGAGGAGGCAGTGTCCTCCCGCAGGCCGTCAGGGCAGTCCCGGTCCATGTTCACCTTGCCCACAAAGGCCGCCAGGCCGCTGCGGTCCAGCAGGTCCATGAGCAGCTCGGTGCTCTCCCGGTGGACGGTGGCGAAGATCACCGCCCGGGTGGTGGCTGAGCGCTTCAGATCCTCCACGAAGAGGCCGTAGGCCCGCCGGGCGTAGTCCGGGTCGGCGTATCGGGCCTCCTCGGGGAAGGTGTTGACCTTCAGCCATTCCAGCAGCTCCAGGTCCATGCCCAGGGCCCGGTAGGTGTACTGGGGGGCGTGGACGTGGAGGTCGGTAAGGCCGGGGATGATGAGCCGCCCGGCGCAGTTCAGAAGGGGCAGGTGGGCGTACTGCTCAGGCAGGACGGGGAAGGCCCCGGCGCACACCCCCTCCTCGCAGACCAGGAATCCATCCCGGATGGTGCGCAGGTGCTGGGGGTCCCGGCTGTCACAGAGATCGCCGTGGAGGACAAAGGACATGGTTTTCACGAAGATTCACCTCAAGAATGTCCGGCGGAGGTCATGAGCCTCCTTTGTTGAACAGGTCGCACCAGGGGCGGAGGGTGCAGTTCTCGCACAGGGGCTTCCGGGCCTGGCACACCGCCCGGCCGTGGAGCACCAGCCGGTGGCAGAAGTCGTTGGACTCCTCCGGGGGGAGGACCTTGCGGAGCTGCTCCTCCACCTTGCCCGGGTCCTTGGTGCCGTCGGTGAGCCCCAGGCGGCCCGAGATGCGGATGCAGTGGGTGTCTGCGATGACCACCCCCGGGGTTTTGTAGACGTCCCCCAAAATGAGGTTGGCGGTCTTCCGCCCCACCCCGGGGAGCTTCAGCAGCTCTTCCATGGTATTGGGGACCACCCCGCCGTATTCCTCCAGAAGCATCCGGGCGGCGCCCACGATGTCCCGGGCCTTGCCCCGGAAGAAGCCGCAGGAGTGGATGTAGGGCTCTACCTCCTCCGGCGTGGCCTGGGCAAAGGCCTCCAGAGTGGGAAAGCGCTGAAAGAGGGCGGGGGTCACCTGATTGACCCGCTCGTCGGTACATTGGGCGGACAGGCGCACCGAGATGAGGAGCTCGTAAGGTTTGGGGTAGTTGAGGGAACAGATGCCCTCCGGATAGACCTGCTTGAGCTCCTCCACAATGGCGGCCGCTTTTTCTCTCTTTCTCATGGCGCTCACCTCTTGACAGAATTCCTGTAAACTTATAATATCATATTGTTGTGGAAAAAGCGACAACAAAATCTCAGCGCATCAGGAGGGACGTCCCATGTTGAAAGAAGCTATGGACCTCATCGCCCTTCAGGATCCGGAAGTGGCTGCCGCCATCCGGGCGGAATATGACCGTCAGCAGCAGAACATCGAGCTCATTGCCTCGGAAAACTTCACCAGCCCGGCGGTGATGGCCGCCCAGGGCAGCGTGCTCACCAACAAGTACGCCGAGGGGTATCCCGGCCATCGCTACTACGGCGGGTGCCAGTGGGTGGACGTGGCAGAGGAGCTGGCCCGGCAGCGGGCCTGCCGGCTCTTCGGCGCGGAGCACGCCAATGTCCAGCCCCACTCGGGGGCCCAGGCCAATTACGCGGTCTACGCCGCCCTGTGCCAGCCGGGGGACACCGTGCTGGGCATGGACCTCTCCAACGGCGGCCACCTGACCCACGGCTCCCCCGTGAACTACTCCGGCAAGAATTACCGTATGGTCTTCTACGGCGTGGGGGAGGACGGGCGCATCGACTACGACCGGGTCCGGGAGATCGCCCGGCGGGAAAGGCCCAGGATGATCATCGCCGGGGCCTCCGCCTACCCCCGGATCATTGACTTTGAGACCTTCGCCGATATCGCCCATGAGGTGGGAGCTTATCTCTTTGTGGACATGGCCCACATCGCCGGCCTGGTGGCGGCGGGGCTCCATCCCTCACCGGTGCCCTTTGCCGACGTGGTGACAACCACCACCCACAAGACCCTCCGGGGTCCCCGGGGGGGCATGATCCTCTGCCGGGAGGAGTACGCAAAGAAGATCGACTCGGCCATTTTCCCCGGCAGCCAGGGCGGCCCTCTGGAGCACGTCATCGCCGCCAAGGCGGTGGCTCTGGGGGAGGCGCTGACGCCGGAGTTCAAGCTCTATCAGCAGCAGATCGTCAGCAACGCCCAGGCCCTGGCCAAGGGCCTGCTCAGCCGGGGCCTGGACCTGGTCTCGGGAGGCACCGACAATCACCTGATGCTCCTGGACCTGCGCCGGCAGGGCCTTACCGGCAAGGAGCTGGAGGGGCGGCTGGACCGGGTCCACATCACCGCCAACAAGAATACTGTCCCCAACGACCCCCAAAAGCCCACGGTGACCAGCGGCGTGCGACTGGGCACTCCCGCCGTCACCACCCGGGGCTTCCGGGAGGGGGAGATGGAGGAGATCGCCCGGCTCATCGCCCTGGCGGTCACCGACTTTGACGCCAACGAGGCGTCCATCCGGGCCGCGGTGGCAGAGCTCACCGGGCGCTTCCCCCTCTACGAGGGGTGAGGGCCATGAAGACCGATTTGCGGACTATCCCCGGCGTGGGGGAGAATATGAAGGGCCACCTGGAGGCTATCGGTGTCTCCTGCGTGGAGGACCTGCGGGGGAAGGACCCGGAGGAGCTCTACCTCCGGGACTGCGCCCGGTTCCCCGGAAAGAGGCTGGACCGGTGCTGTCTCTATGTCTACCGCCTGGCGGTGGCCTACGCCGAGGGCCGGTGTGATGCCCCGGAGAAGCTGAAATGGTGGAACTGGACCGATGAAAAGGGAGGGAGAGCCCCATGACATACCGTCCTCTGGCCGATGAGATCCGGCCCGAGACCCTGGACGAGGTGGTGGGCCAAAGACACATCCTGGGGGAGGGAAAGCTCCTCCGGCGCATTATTGAGACCGGAGAGATCCCCAATCTCATCTTCTACGGCCCCTCGGGCACCGGGAAGACCACCGTGGCCAACATCATCGCCAAGCGGACCAACCGCACCCTGCGGCGGCTCAATGCCACCACGGCCTCCCTCTCCGACGTGAAGGAGGTCATCTCCCAGGTGGGGACCCTCCTGGCTCCCGAGGGAGTGCTGCTCTACCTGGACGAGATCCAGTATTTCAACAAAAAGCAGCAGCAATCTCTTCTGGAGGTCATCGAGCGGGGGGACGTGACCCTCATCGCCTCCACCACCGAAAATCCCTTCTTCTACGTCTACAACGCCGTCCTCTCCCGTTCCTCGGTCTTTGAGTTCAAGCCCCTGGAGGCCGCCGACCTGGTCCCCGCCGTGGAGCGTGGGTTTGAGAAAATGGGCCAGCGCCTGGGGGCCAAGGCCAAGCTGGAGAGCGGCGTGACCGAGCACATCGCCACCGCCTGCGGCGGCGACTGCCGCAAGGCCATGAACGCCGTGGAGCTGCTGATGAACGCCGCCCCCCGGAAGGGCAAGACCCTGACCATCACCCTTGCCGGCGCCCAGGCCGTGGCCCAGAAGTCCGCCATGCGCTACGACAGGGAGGGGGACGACCACTACGACATCGCCTCGGCTCTGATGAAGTCCCTCCGGGGCTCCGACCCCGACGCCGCCCTCCACTACCTGGCCCGGCTCCTGGAGGCCGGCGACCTCATCACCGCCATCCGCCGCCTTTTGTGCTCGGCCAGCGAGGACGTGGGCATGGCCTACCCCCAGGCTGTGGCCATTGTGAAGGCCTGCTGTGACAACGCCCTCCAGCTGGGCCTGCCCGAGGCCCAGCTCCCTCTGGCCCAGGCGGCCATCCTGCTGGCCACCGCGCCCAAGTCCAACTCCGTGGTAGAGGCCATCGGTGCGGCCTGGGCCGACGTGAAGGCCGGCAAGTTGGGAGATTACCCCCGCCACCTGCAGAACGTCCACGCCGACTCTGCCGGCCAGGAGCGGGACCAGGGCTATCTCTACCCCCACAATTTCCCCGGCCACTGGGTGCGCCAGCAGTACCTGCCCGACCTCCTGGCCGGGACCCATTATTACCACTTCGGCGACAACAAAAACGAGCAGGCCGCCAAGGCGTATTGGGACAAGATCAAAGGCGAGGAGGGGAAGTAAGGCCCTTCCGACTTCCTGAAAAGGCAGATAAAATTGAAAATTTCCGGCATAGTTTCCGCCCCCGCGACATCCCGCTCAAGGACGTCGTGGGGGCGGTTTCATCTTTTGAACTTGGGGCCTCGCCGGAAAATCCTCTCCTCATTCTGCAAAAAATATTGTAGCATAGAAAGGGACAGCCTTAGGCAGAACGAAACTTGAAGGGAGAACAAGTATGGAAACAGACCACCATCTGACCTGGGAGGATTTGACCCGATATGAACAGCACCTGATCAAGGAGGAGCGAAGCCGGCGGACCGTGGAGCAATACACCGCCGCCTGCCGGGGCTTCCTGCGGTACCTGGGCGCCGACCCCCGGGTGACCAAAGCCCGGGTGCTGGCCTACCGGGACGCTCTCCGCACACGCTACCGGGACAGCAGCGTCAACGCCAAGCTCTCGGCGGTGAACGGCCTGCTGAAGTTCCTGGGCTGGAGCGACTGCCGGGTGAAGCAGCTCAGGATCCAGCGAAAACTCTTCCTCCCGGCGGCCAGCGAGCTCACCAAGGGCGAGTATTTCCGCCTCATCGAGGCCGCCCGCCGCCAAAAGAAGCGCCGGCTGTGGGTCATCATGCAGTGCCTCTGCGCCACCGGCATCCGGGTCAGCGAGCTGGAGTACTTCACGGTGGAACAGGTCCGCACCGGATTGGTCCGGGTGGACTGCAAGGGCAAGATCCGCTTCGTGCCCATCCCCAAGCCCCTGCAGAAGCTGCTGCTGAACTACTGCAAGGAGCGGGGCATCACCGCGGGGAAGATCTTCGTCACCCGCAGCGGCAAGAGCGTGGACCGGAGCAACATCTGGCGGGAGATGAAGGCCCTCTGCGCGGTGGCCGGAGTGGCCCCCGGGAAGGTCTTCCCCCACAATCTCCGCCACCTCTTCGCCCGGACCTACTACCACCAGACCAAGGACATCACCCGCCTGGCGGACCTGCTGGGCCACAGCTCCATCGACACCACCCGCATCTACACCGCCGGGACCGGCCGGGAGCAGGAGCGGACCCTGAGCCGTCTGGGGCTTCTCAGCGAGGCGGCATAGCGGCGGCCGAAAGGGATAAAAAAGTACAACATACTTTGTAGTATGTTGTACTTTTGCAACAAATCGACCCTGTTGAATCATACATATAATGCGCCCATTCCGCAAAAATGTCAAGAGGAAATCCAAATTTTTGCAAAAAAAGCGGGAGGGAGCTTGTTTTTGCGCGCGCTGACCAGAGCCTGGACGCAAAAAAGCATCCATCCAGGCTGATTTTCTGCCAGCGATTTCCTTTTCGTGGGACAGCTTACAACATATTACAAATTATGGTGTAAAAAGGGAATCCACCCCAAAGAAAAGGAGAGACTGTTGTGGAAGTCAAACGAAACGGAAAAAAAGCCCGTGCGGCGCTGGTTGCCGGCACCCTGGCGGGAGCCATTGCCTTGACCGGGACCCTGGCCTGGATCAACATGACCCAGGAGGCCG
>CANRFC010000045.1 GCA_947629795.1 uncultured Oscillospiraceae bacterium | reverse complement strand
TCCGCGGTCCTCGCGGCTCTGGGCAGGGGAGGACAACACCCCTTGCTGGTCAAAAATCAGGAGGTAAAGGGCCGAAAGCGGAGGCAAACGGCCCGTTTTTCGCACCATGAGCTGTACTTGGTAGACATCTGGTAGACAAGCAAAATCTGGAAATTCCGCGAGCCGTACTCTCCCAAGGCTTTCAGCCCGATTTTTGGTAGACTTTTGGTAGACATTCTCTACCCAAACTCAAAATTGGAAAATCATGGCAACTTTGATATTTGTACCCGGAAGTGCAACGGAAGGGGGCGGCGGGCAGATGGGGGAAGCGGCTCCTGCGGGCATGAAAAAGCGGCCCGGGGGAGGAGAACTCCGCCGGGCCGCCGCAGGATGGGATGTATTCGATTTTGGAGATCTTTACCGCTGGGACAGGGGGACGAAGGGCCGGGGGGGCGAGACCACCTTGTAGGCCGGCCGGATGATGCGGGCGCCGGGGGTGTAGAGCTCCTCCATGCGGTGGGCGCACCAGCCGGTGACCCGGGCCATGGCGAAGAGCGGGGTGAAGAGCTCCTGGGGGATGCCCAGCATCTGGTAGACAAAGCCGGAGAAAAAGTCCACGTTGGCGCAGACCACCTTGCGCTGGCCCCGGCGGGCCATGACCTGGGGGGTGAGGCGCTCCACCGCCTCGTAGAGGGCAAACTCGTCGGCCATGCCCTTGGTGCGGGCCAGGTCGCCGGCCAGACGCTTGAGGATGACGGCGCGGGGGTCGGAGAGGGTGTAGATGGCGTGGCCGATGCCGTAGACCAGGCCGGAGCCGTCCCCCAGCTTTTTGTCCAGGACTTTTTCGATGGCGGCGGAGACGGCGTCGTCGTCGGTCCAGTCCCGGACGTCGTCCTCGATGGCGCGGAACATCTCCACCACCTTTTTGTTGGCGCCGCCGTGCTTGGGGCCCTTGAGAGAGCCCACCGCCGCGCCGATGGCGGAGTAGAGGTCGGTGCCGGTGGAGGTCAGGACCCGGCAGGCGAAGGCGGAGTTGTTGCCGCCGCCGTGTTCGGCGTGGAGGACCATACAAAGGTCGAGCAATTTTGCCTCTTGTGTGGTATAATGGTTGTCGTGGCGCACCGCCCAGAGAAAATTCTCCGCCGGAGAGAGGTCCGGCTGAGGGGAGTGGAGGTAGAGGCTCTCGCCGTCAAAGTAGTGGCGTTTGGCGGCATAGCCGTGGGCGATGATCTGGGGCAGGCGGGCGATGAGGATCATGGCTCGCCGCAGTTCGCTGGAAAGCGCCATGTCCTCGGGGTTATCATCGTAGGAGTAGAGGGTGAGCACCGCCCGGGAGATCTTGTTCATCACGTCGGCGCTGGGGGCCTTGAGGATCATGTCCTCGGTGAACATGGGGGGCAGGGCGTGGTTCTGGGCCAGGAAGTCCTCGAAGCCCTTGAGCTGCTCCGCCGTGGGCAGGGCGCCGAAGAGGAGGAGGAAGGCGGTCTCGGGATAGCCGAAGCGGTCCTCCGACAAAAAGCCGTCCACCAGCTCCTCCAGGTCAATGCCCCGGTAGGTGAGCTGGCCGGGCATGGGCACCCGCTCGCCGTCCTGGATGTAGTAGCCCCGGACGTTGGCGATCTCGGTGACGCCGGCCACCACGCCGGTGCCGTCGGCGTTGCGCAGGCCGCGCTTGACCTGCCACTCCTCGTAGGAGGAGAGGTCGATGTGGTTGTTGGCCTGATAGACCTGGCGCAGGTCTTCCAGGAAGCGGTCGGTGTCCATGGGCAGCGCTCCTTTGCTGTGGTTTTTGAGATGATTTTTGATATTGTACACTCTTTTGCCGCTTGGGTCAACGAAAAACCGGAAAAAAGCGGCGGGAAAGGGGTTGGACGTGATGCTGAAAATGGACGTGCGCCGGGGGGAGCCCTGGTCCCGCCGGGCAGCTATGACCGGGGCGGGGCTGTTGCTGCTGCTCTTCCTTGCGCTCTGGGCCTTGGTCCCGGAGAGCGCCCGGGAGCCGGAGGAGGAGCCGCCCGCCGCCACCCTCCCTGCTCTGGGGGAGAGCGCCGGGAGCGCCGCGCCGGCGGTGGATGGCTGGGATGAGAGCCGGAGCATCCGGCTTTTGCGGGGGGACGGCACGGTGGAGGAGCTGACCCTGGAGGACTACCTGTGGGGGGTCACCGCCGCCGAGATGCCCGCCGCCTTCCGCTCTGAGGCCCTGAAGGCCCAGGCGGTGGCCGCCCGGACCTTCTGCCTCTACCGTCAGGCCCATCCGGTGGACAGGCACCCGGAGGTCCCCATCTGCGACGACTCCTCCTGCTGCCAGGCCTACCTCAGCCCCCAGGAGACGGCGGTGATCTGGGGGGACGAGACCCAGCGGTATTCCGATAAGCTCACCCAGGCGGTGGCCGAGACCGACGGGCTGGTCTGCCTCTACGGCGGGGAGCCCATCAACGCCGTCTTCTTCTCCTCCACCGCAGGGAAGACGGCGGACGCCGTGACAGTGTGGGGCACCGACGTGCCCTACCTGACCTCGGTGGACTCCCCCGAGGGGGAGGAGGTGCCGGGGTGGAACACGGTGGTGACCTTCACCGACGACGAGCTCCGGCAGCAGGTGACCACCCTCCGGGCCGACATCAAGCTCTCGGGAGACCCGGAGACCTGGCTGGGCGAGCCTGAGGCCGACGACACCGGGATGGTCCTCCGGCTCACCGTGGGGGACACGGAGCTCACCGGGCGGGAGGCCCGGGCCCTCTTCGGCCTGCGCTCGGCCCGGTTCACCGTGGAGCGGGAGGAGGGGAGCTTCTCCTTCCATGTGCTGGGCTACGGCCACGCCGTGGGCATGAGCCAGTACGGCGCCAACGCCCTGGCGGGCCAGGGCAAGGGGTTTGCGGAGATCCTGAGCTGGTACTACACCGGGATCACCGTGGGGAGCTATGAGGCCCTGTAAAGATTATGTAAACTGATTGCCAAGACTTCGTTTGTATGTTATAATCCAGAATGCAAGTCCCACCAAGAGAGACAAAGGAGAATGACCATGCGCGAAACTGTGGACGCCGCCGTCATCGGCTGCGGCGAGGCGGGCATCTACGCCGCCTACGAGCTTACCCGTCTCAACCCCGGCCTGAAGGTCCTGGTCCTGGAGAAGGGGGCCGACATCTACTCCCGGAACTGCCCCATCGTGGCGGGAAAGGTGAAGTCCTGCATCCAGTGCCCGGTGTGCGGGACCATGTGCGGCTTCGGCGGCGCCGGAGCCTTTTCCGACGGAAAGTTCAATTTCACCACCGCCTTTGGCGGCTGGCTCACCGACTTCATGGGCGCCAAGGAGGTCATGGAGCTCATCGGCTATGTGGATGAGATCAACGTTGACCACGGGGCCACCAAGGAGCTCTACTCCACCGACACCCCCGAGGCCCGGGCCCTGGAGCGGAAGGCCCTGGAGTTCGACCTGCACCTGCTCCAGGCCAAGTGCAAGCACCTGGGCACCGAGAACAACCTGAAGATCCTCACCGCCATCTATGAGGATATGAAGGAGCGGGTGGACTTCCGCTTCCACACCGCCGTGGAGCGCATCGAGAACCTGGGTCAGGGGAAGGGCTACCGCCTCATCACCGCCCAGGGGGACGAGGTGGACTGCACCTGGCTCATCGCCGGCCCCGGCCGGTCGGGGGCCGAGTGGTTCGCCAACCAGTGCAAGGACCTGGGCATCCACCTCATCAACAACCAGGTGGACATCGGCGTGCGGGTGGAGCTGCCCGCCACCGTCTTCCAGCACATCACCGACGTGGTCTACGAGTCCAAGCTGGTCTACCGCACCAAGCAGTACAACGACCAGGTGCGCACCTTCTGTATGAACCCCTACGGCCACGTGGTGGCCGAGAACGTGGAGGGCATCAACACCGTCAACGGCCACTCCTACGCCGACCCCGCCCTGCGCAGCGAGAACACCAACTTCGCTCTGCTGGTCTCCAACCGCTTCACCGAGCCCTTTGACGAGCCCTACCGCTACGGCAAGCACATCGCCTCCCTGAGCAATATGCTCTCCGGCGGGGTGCTGGTCCAGCGCTTCGGCGATCTGGTGGCCGGCATCCGCACCAACGAGCACCGCATGAGCAAGTCCTTCACCCGGCCCACCCTGACCGCGGCAGTGCCCGGGGACCTCTCCCTGGCCCTGCCCAAGCGGCAGCTGGACGACATCATCGAGATGATCTACCAGCTGGACAAGCTGGCCCCCGGTACCGCCAACTACGACACCCTCCTCTACGGCGCCGAGGTGAAGTTCTACTCCTCCCGCCTCCAGCTCTCGGGGGAGCTGGAGACCGCCCTGCCCGGCTTCTTCGCCATCGGCGACGGCGCCGGGGTCACCCGGGGCCTGGCCCAGGCCGGGGCCTCGGGGGTGAAGGTGGCCCGGGTCATCACCCAGCGGCTGAAAAACGGCGGTTGACAAATTTGTACCCTTTGGCACCCGATATGCATCGACCCATGCATTTCCCCCAAAGGGTTACAAAAAGTAACAAACTAAACTGCCCCAAGGTTTTCCACCTTTTCCACAGGGTTTTCCACAAAGGGTTATGTCAACGATGGAACCAATTCCTATGCAAAATGGTTGACATAATTTTCTGTCAAGCATAATTTTCCGGTCAAATCCGCCAAATTTTTCAAGGAGGCTCCGCCATGCCCACCGAACTCATTGCCGCCGTAGCCACCGGCGACCAGCGCGCCGCCATCGGGGTGGTGCGCCTGTCCGGGCCGGGGGCGGCGGCCTGTGCCGGGGCGGTGTTTTCCCCCGCCGACGGCACCCCTCTGACCGACCACCCGCCCCGGAAGCTGGTCTACGGCACCCTCCGGGACCGGGAGGGCAGAGACATCGACCGCGTCCTGTGTACCTGGTCCCCGGAGGGGAGCAGCTACACCGGGGAGGAGACCGCCGAGCTCCAGTGCCACGGCTCCCCCCAGGTCCTCACCCTGGCCCTGGAGGCCCTCTTCGCCCACGGGGCCCGGCAGGCGGGGCCGGGGGAGTTCACCAAGCGGGCCTTCCTCAACGGCCGGCTGGACCTGACCCAGGCCGAGGCGGTGATGGACCTCATCGACGCCCCCACCCCCCAGGCCGCCCGCCAGGCGGCGGGGCAGCTCTCGGGGGCCCTCTCCCGCCGGGTGGAGGAAGTCTATGACGGCCTGGTAGACGTTCTGGCCCACTTCAACGCCGTTTTGGACTACCCCGACGAGGACCTGGACCCCTTCACCCAAAAAACCGTCCGAGAGGCTCTGAAGGGGGCCTGGAAGGGTCTCACCGACCTGCTGGCCACCTACCAGCGGGGCCGCATTACCCGGGAGGGGGTGCCCACCGCCATCGTGGGGGTGCCCAACGTGGGCAAGTCCACCCTTCTTAACGCCCTGGTGGGCTACGACAGGGCCATCGTCACCGACATCCCCGGCACCACAAGGGACACGGTGGAGGAAACATGCGTCCTGGGCGGGGTGCTGCTGCGGCTCATGGACACCGCCGGCATCCGAGATACGGAGGACACGGTGGAAAAGCTGGGGGTGGAGCGCTCCCGCAAAGCCATGGAGGGGGCGGGGCTCATTTTCGTGGTCACTGACCAGTCCCAGCCCACGACCGGGGAGGACCTTACCCTGCTGAAAACCGCCATGGACCTGGCCCCCACCATCCTGGTGGTGAACAAGTGCGACCTGCCCCCGGCGGCCATCCCGGTAGTCAACTTCAAGCTGCCCCCCACCGTCACCGGCAGCGTGAAGAGGAACCCGGAGCGCATGGTGTACAAACTGGGGAAGAAAGTGGCCGCCCTCTTCCCCCAGGGGACCCAGAGCGCCGGGGACGTGCTCACCAACGCCCGCCAGGCCGAGGCCGCCCAGAGGGCCCTCACAGCGGTGGAGCGGGCCTGGAAGGCCTTGGAGGCCGGAGTCACTCCCGATGCCCTCCTCACCGATGTGGAGGAGGCCCTGTCCGCCCTGGGGGAGCTCACCGGAAAGACCGTCCGGGAGGACGTGACCGCCCGCATTTTTGAGCGGTTCTGCGTGGGAAAATAGCAGAAATGGAAAAAGGTCCCTCAAGAGGGTCGCAGGCGCGGCCTTCTTGAGGGACCTTTTTTGCAAAAAAAGCCCGCCATCGGAGGATGGCGGGCAGATGGCTCATTCCAGGGCGGTGACCACGCCGGTCTGGGCGTTGATGGCGAAGCGCCAGGGCCACACGTCGGTGGTGAGGAACCAGGCGGGGGTCAGGGCGGTGCCGTCCAGATCGTAGCCCGCTGTGAGCTCCACCACCTGGGAGCAACCGTAGCCCCCCTGGCGCAGGGCCTCCAGGAACCGGGTCAGGGCGGTGGAGGCCGACAGGGCCGCCCCCTGGTCCACAGCCTGGGCCGTGCCGAAGAGGAGATGCCCGGAGAGGGTGGCCCGGCTCCCGTCCCAGGTGAGCTCCACCCCGGCGTCAGGCACCGGAGCGCCCTCCCAGAGCTGGGTGCAGGTCACGGTGAAGCCGTCGTCGGTCCGCTCCGTCCCGTCCCATTGGGCCGAGACCCCCAGGCCCTCCAGCAGGGCCAGGGCCCACCCCTCAGGGTGGTCCGGGTCGGGGACCTGGGCGGGGGTGAATTCCGCCTCCACGCCGCCGTCGTCGGAGAAGGTGACGCTGCCGCCGGGGCCGGTGTAGGTGGTCTCTCCCCAGGCGGACTGGGCCTGGGCGGCCGCTCCGATGAGTCCGGCGGCCCCCTCGGCGTCAGGCACCGCCAGGGTGAGCTGAAGGGGGACCAGGGTCATCTCCCCGGGGACCTCCTCGGGGAGGTATTGGATGCCGCTTTGGGCCAGCACCTGGACCATCCGCTCCCGGAGCTCCCTGTCGGAGCGGTGGGTGTTCCAGGCACGCAGGCCCACCATGGCCAGCAGGCACAGGTTCACCGCCGCCAGCAGGAGGATGATGATGTTCTTGATCTTGGACCAGCGCATGCTCCCCCTCCTCTCAGACCACCCACCCGGCGGTAAGGACCTCGCCGCCGGCGTCGGTGTAGCACAGGGTCAGCCGGTCCCCGGCCCCGTCCAGGGAATTCAGGGCGGCGGCCGAGAGCCGCTCCGGCGGGAGAACGGAGGTCTCCCCGGTGGCGGCACAGGCGCGCAGGCGGAGGGTGAAGTCGGTGAGCTGCCCGTTCTGGACCGAGAATTGCCCGCCCCAGCCCTCCTCCCCCACCAACAGGGGAGTGCCGGCGAAGCGGTACTGGAAGGTGACTGTCCAGCTCTCCCCGGCCTTTTCACAGCCGGTGAGGACCAGGGAGCCCTCCCCCCGCCAGGGGGCGGTGACCCGGTCCAGGAGCTGCCAGGCCACCTCGGCGGCCTGGGCGGCGGTGGGCTGGTCGGTGGGCAGGGCGTAGCGGCTCTCCTCCCGGGCGTGGTAGACCACGTCCCCGGTCCGGCTGACCCGGAGCCGGTCGGTGCCCTCGCTGATGGAGAGCCAGCCGTCGGGGGTCTGGTAGGCCGAGGAGGAATTCTGGAAGTCCAGGGCGGCCAGCACGGTCTCCAGGGCGGCCTGGTCGGAGACCAGGTCGGGCCGGGTGACCCGGCACAGGGCGCGCTCAGGCTGATTGGCCAGGACCAGGACGTAGGGGTCCAGGGTGTCGTAGGCGTCGTCGTTCTCCGCCAGGGCGTAGGCAAAGGCGGCGCCGTTGGGGTTGAACTCCTCCAGGGCGCTCTCCAGATGCCCTGTCCATGCCACCTGGGTCAGGGCCCCCCGGAAGCCGGTCTGGGTACGCCAGCACAGCCACACCCCGTCGCCGTCCCGGGCCAGAAGGAGCTCCTCGGCGGCGGCCTCCTCGGGAAAGCCCCCCGAGCCCAGCCATGCCGACAAAAGGGACAGGGGCAGCTCCCCCCGGAAGGCGCAGTAGAGCCCGGGCTTCTCCAGCAGGGCCTCCCACCGGCGGCGGCTGAGCTCGGTAGGCGCTCCGGCGGTGGACAGTCCCTCCCCCAGCAGAGGGGAGAGCCGCTGGAAATCCCGGCTCACCCCGGCGTCGTAGGCCGCGCCGTAAAGGCCCCGGTCGGTGCGCACCGCCAGCAGGCAGGGCTCCACCGCCGCCTGGGGCTGGGCGGTCTGGGGCGGCGCGGTGGCCGCCGGCGGGGCCATCCAGGTCAGCCCCTCAAACAGGGAGGTCCTGGTGACCAGGAAGAGGGCCGAGCAGGACAGGGCCACGATGAGCAGATCCTTTCCCAGCTCGATGAGCCGCCGGCGGGCGGAGGGCTTTGCCACCTGGGGCCGGGCCTTACGCTCTGCCATGGTCGGGTCCCTCCGTCCAGAGCTCCATGCGAATGGTCAGGCCGGGGGTGGGCTTGTCCACGATGGACAGCTGCCCCCGGTGCTGGTCGATGATCTCCTTGGCAATGCTCAGGCCCAGGCCGGTGCCCCCGGACTCCCGGGAGCGGGCCTTGTCCACCCGGTAGAACCGCTCGAAGATCCGGCCCCGGTCCTTCTCCGGGATGCCGATGCCGTTGTCGCTGACCTCCAGCCACACCCGGTCATCCCCGGTCCTCCCGGCGGTGACCTGGATCTTTCCCCCGTCGGGGGTGTATTTGATGGCGTTGGAGACCACGTTCATCATCACCTGGACGATGCGCTCCCGGTCGGCGGTGATCTCGGGCAGGCTGGGCTCCAGCTCCAGGGTCAGGGTGTGGCCGTGACGCTGGGCCTCCATGAGGTTGGCGCTGACCATGGCCTCGATGGCCTCGGCAAAGGAGAAGCGGGTGAGGTTGAGCTCGCTGCGGCCCGAGTCGAACCGGGACAGGGTGAGCAGGTCCTGGACGATGTGGGCCATGCGGTCGGACTCGCTCAGGATCACGTTGAGGAAATTCTTCTCGGTGGCGGGGGGGAGCTCCCCGGCGCTGTCCACCAGGGTCTCGGCGTAGGAGTGGATGTTGGTCAGAGGGGTGCGCAGCTCGTGGGAGACGTTGGCCACGAACTCCTTGCGCATCTCCTCGGTCTTGTGCTGCTCGGTGACGTCGTGGATGACCACCAGCACACCGGCCTGATGGTCCTTGTCGAAGGGGGCCAGCAGCAGCTCCAGGCTGCGGCCGTTCAGCTCCCGGGAGCCCTCCACGTATCCCTTCTGCCCCGGCTCCAGCACCTCCTCGATGCCGGCGATGTCGCCGAAGAGGGCGTCATAGCCCACACCGCCGCCGATGGGCAGGCTCCGGCCCAGCATCTCCTCGGCGGCGGGGTTGGACTGGATGATGGCCCCGGCGGAGTCGAAGGCCACCACCCCGTCGGTCATGTGGAGGAAGAGGGTGTCCAGCTTGTTGCGCTCGTTCTCCACCTCCTGGATGGTGTTCTGAAGCTGCCCCGCCATGCCGTTGAAGGTGGCGGTGAGCACGCCGATCTCGTCCCGGGACTCCACGTGGAGCTTGTGGGAGAAGTCCCCGGCGGCCACCTCCTCGGCTCCCTCGGTCAGCCGCTCGATGGGGGTGATGAGGGTCTTGGACAGCAGGAAGGACAGCAGCACCGAGATGGCCAGGCCGAAGGCGAGAGACTCCAGGATGAGGGTGATCATCTCGTTGTTCAGGTTCTGGACGGTCTGCTTGCTGTCCTTGATGTAGAGCACGTAGTCCTGCCCGCCCCGGGTGATGGGAATGGCCACGTCCATGAAGGACGCCGCCGCGTCGGAGCGGTCCCCCACCTCCCCGGTGAGGGCGGCGGAGAGGTTGTCGGTCATGGGCACCGTGGCGGCGTCTATGGCCGAGGAGGCCAGCACGGCGGCGGTGGCTCCGTCCAGCACATAGTAGTTCCGGGTGGTGCCGTCCACGCCCAGGTTGCCGGCGTAGGTGTCCAGCATCAGCCGGAGCTGCTCGGCCCCGTCCTCCTCATCCGCCCCGGCGGTGCGCAGGTCGTGGACGAATTCGGCGTCGTTCTGAAAGACCTCCTGCATCTGGGAGTAAAATTGGTCCAGGTAGAATCCCGACACGGAGTTGACCAGAAAGGCCCCCACCACCGTCATCAGCGACACGATGAGCAGCGTCATGATGAGCATCAGCTTCATATGCAGCGAGCGGAACATCCGGGGACCCCCTTTCCTGTCAGAATCGTGCCGAGCTTACCCCATGTGGAACAGATACCCCAGCCCCCGCCGGGTGAGGATAAAGGTGGGAGAGGCGGGGTCGTCCTCCACCTTCTCCCGCAGGCGCCGGACGGCCACGTCCACCGCCCGCACGTCGCCCACGTATCCCTCGTAGTTCCACACGTGCTCCATCAGCGCCTCCCGGGAGAAGACCTTCTCCGGCTGGGCGGCCAGGAACTTCAACAGCTCGAACTCCCTCTGGGTCAGGTCCAGAGCCTTTCCGTCCTTAAAGGCCATAAGCAGGGCCGAGTCCACAAGGATGCGCCCCCGGTCCAGCCGGCCCGGGTCGGCGTTCACCGGCGCCTGGGGCTGGGCGGTGAGCATATCGGTGCGGCGGATGTTTGCCTTCACCCGGGCCAGCAGCTCCCGCATGGAGAAGGGCTTGGTGATATAGTCGTCGGCCCCCAGCTCCAGCCCCAGTACCTTGTCGCTCTCTTCCTCCCGGGCGGTGAGCATGATGATGGGGGTGGAGCGGTTGCGCTGCCGCACCGAGCGGCACACGTCAAAGCCATCCATCTTGGGCAGCATCAGATCCAGCAGGATCAGATCCGGGTCGGCCTCCAGGGCCAGCTTGAGCCCCGCCTCGCCATCGTAGGCCTCCAGGGTCTCGTACCCCTCCCGGCCCAGGTTGAAGGCCAGGATGTCCACGATATTCTTCTCGTCCTCCACGATCAGGATCTTCTTGCTCATTGTCCTCTCTCCCTTCGGAGAAATTCTGCTCCCTTGAGCACGCAGGCCACCGTCTTGGCGTCGGTGATCTCCCCCGCCATCACCCGCTCCACCAGCGTGGAGAAGGGCTGCCGGACCACGTCCAAAAACTCGTCCTCATCCAGCTCCTGCCCGGTGAAGGTGAGCCCCCGGGCCAGATACATATGGATGACCTCACTGGAGAACCCCGGCGAGGACAGCAGCTTCCCCAGATAGATAAACTCCCCGGGCTTGGCGCCGATCTCCTCGTGGAGCTCCCGGAGCCCCGCCAGCCGGTGATCCTCCGGGCCGTCCAGCTTCCCGGCGGGCAGCTCCTCGGTGACCTGGGCGAAGGGATACCGCCACTGCCGCACGGTGTAGACGCTCCCGTCGTCCTCCAGGGCCAGCACGCACACTCCGCCGGGATGTTCCACCACCTCCCGGGAGACCAGCGCGCCGTTCTCCAACCGCGCCGTGTCCTCATGCAGCGTGATGATCCTCCCCCGGAACAGCACCTTGGAATCCACCGTCTCTTCAAAGAGCTTCATCGGCCATCACATCCTGTACACATAGATATCGTAATTATAGCACACTTTTCTTCATCGCGCTACCAGAAAAAAAGGCCGGGAGCGAGCGGCTCCCGGCCCTTGCGGAGAGGCGCGTCCCGCGCCCCAGTTCCGATCTTTACGCCTTTTCGCCCAGGACCTCCCGGGCCTCGTCCTGGCTCAGCCGTCCGGCCTGTACCAAGGCCTCCACCCGCTCCCGGGACCACAGCCTGGGATAGTACTTCCTGGCCATTTCCAATACCGTCATCTTTCCGCCCTCCTTACAGCGTCACGCCGCTCATGGCGGCCAGAAAATCCACATCGGCCCGGAGCTTTTCCTCCTCGGTGGGCTCCGGCTCGGGCTCAGCCGGCCTCTCAGTGGGGGTGATGCCGGTGAGCACCCCGTTCTCCACCGTCAGGTCACACCAGCCCCCGGTGGCCCACACCTGGGCCTCCAGCTCCTTGGGCACAGCGATCCACCCCTCCAGCCAGCACTCCTTCCGGCCGCTCTGGCTCTGGAGTCCGTGTCCGCCGTCAGGCCGGGCCTCGATTTCAATAATGGTGAGCATATCCGCTCCCTCCCTTCACTCCTCCCGTTTGCCCTCCCTTTGTTGCATGCCACCGTACAAATACCAAAAATTTTGAGGAAATTTTCTTTTCAAAAACTCCCCACGACCCCCAGTTTTGAGCTTGGGTAGAGAATGTCTACCAAAAGTCTACCAAAAATCGGTCTGAAAGCCATGGGAGAGTATGGCTTGCGGAATTTCCAGATTTTGCTTGTCTACCAGATGTCTACCAAGTACAGCTCATGGTACAAAAACCGGGCCGTTTACCCCTGTTTTCGGCCCTTTACCTCCTGATTTTTGACCAGCAAGGGGTGTTGTCCTCCCCTGCCCAGAGCCGCGAGGACCGCGGAACGGGACCCCGGAGCTCCAAAGCCGGGCTTCCAAACCAAAGTCCAAACGACCCCAGGCAGGGCGGAGAACCTTCCAAGTCAAAAATAAATAGGAGGAATGATCCATGAACAACCTCAAGCGCGTGTTCAGCCTGGCCCTCACCGGCGTCATGCTGAGCGGCATGATGGTCATGGGCGCGTCCGCCGCCGACTTCTCTGACAGCGAAGAGATCGTGAATCAGGAAGCCGTCGATGCCAGCGTTGCCCTGAACATCATCAATGGCCGTGACGACGGTACCTTCGACCCCCAGGGTCTGGTCACCCGTGCCGAAATGGCCAAGATGATCGCCACCGCCATGAACGGCGGCGTCACTCCCGAGTACGGCACCAAGCCCACCCCCAGCTTCACCGACATCAAGGGCTGCTGGGCCGAGCAGTACATTGAGTACTGCAACAACATGAAGATCATCGCCGGCCGCGGCGACGGCACCTTCGATCCCTACGGCAAGGTGACCGGCGTGGAGGCCGCCAAGATGGTCCTGACTGCCCTGGGCTACGACGCCACCGCCTTCAAGCTGGTGGGCGCTGACTGGGACAGCAACGTCAACTACGAGGCCACCTGGCGCTGCGACCCCTCCCTCTATGACGAGCTCAACGGCATCAACATGTATCAGCCCATCACCCGCGACACCGCCGCCCAGCTCATCTGGAACGGCGTGCAGAACAAGGTGATGGTCAGCAACCCCGACAAGGAAGTGGCTACCGGCAACGTCACCGATAGCTATGTCCTCAGCGCCAAGACCCTGTTTGAGGTCAAGTACGGCGGCAAGGAGTACACTGGGACCTTCAACGGCAACGACAAGACTAACTCCGGTATTCCCGAGGGGCAGATCGAGGTGGGCAGCTACAAGTTCCCCGCCGACCTGGACATCAGCTACATTGGCGAGGAAGTCAAGGTCATGTACAAGGACGGCTCCAAGGGTACCGATAAGCAGCCCGATGAGAATGACACCATCTACGGCGTGTTCCCCACCGGCGCTACCACCGTCTACAACGTGCCCATGACCAAGGTGGGCGCCGTGTCCAGCGACGGCAAGAAGATCAAGATCGACGGCACCGATCGTCCTCTGGCCAAGGCCAACACCATCACCGTGGTGGACAACTATGACGATGCCGGGACGTCTAAGGCCAGCAAGAACGACATCGAGACTGCCCTGAAGGTCCAGTCCGGTGACACCGTGAAGTTCGTCACCAACGCCAAGGGCGAGATCACCACCGCTTACGTGGTGAATTACAACCTGAGCAAGGTCACCAACGTGACCTCTTCCAAGATCACCCTGTCCGGCATCGGTGCCGTCAGCATCGAGGACAACGACATTTACGACGGGGTCGCCAAGGACGACATCGTGGTGTACACCCGCATCTACCATGCCACCGACCTGGACAAGGCTTTCTTCACCGTGACCAAGGCTGAGACCGTGGACGGCACCCTCACCGGCTATAAGGGCACCGAGTCTGTGACCGTGGGCGGCACCACCTATAAGATCCACAACGAGTCGCTGAGCACTCTGCCTGAGAACAGCGAGAGCTCCGTAGGCGACACCTTTGTGGACGAGAAGGTCACCCTTTATCTGGTCAACGGCCTGGTGGCTGCTGTGGCCCCCGAGACTGACGCTGCTACCGAGTACGCCCTGATCCTGAGCTGGAACGAGGAGGACGTGGACGGCGACTGGGACAGCGCCGTGGTGCAGGTCCTGCTGCCCGATGGCACCAAGCAAAAGATGCCTGTCCACAAGGATTCCACCTATGACGGCACCACCAAGATCAAGGGCAACGAAACCACCTTCTTCGGCTCTGCCGGGGCCAACCTGCCCATCCTGGTGAAGTATGGCATGTCCGGCGAGGCCATCAAGATCAAGGATTCTGCCACCGACAGCACCGGCGCGGTTGCCGGCAAGCTGTGGGACAAGGACGCCAAGACCTTTGCCTATGACAACGCCAGCAGCACCGACAAGACCGCCGTGGCCGCCAGCAAGGCGACTCTGTTCGTGACGAACTCCACCACTGACAAGGAGAAGGCTTACAGCCTCCGGGAGCTGCGGACCATCGATACTGGTGCCTTCACCGCTACCGCCGGCGAGATCCACTACTTCCTGGACAACGGCCGCCTGGTGGCTGCCTACGTCACCATGGCTGCCAATCCCCGCGGGAACACCAGCGATACCCTGTACGGCATGGTGATCAGTGAGGACGGCAAGGAGAGCAAGGATGGCGATGTGTACACCAAGTACACCGTCTGGACCGGCGCGAACACCGTGGTCTATGTGGACGGCGTGGACGGCACCGCCGATGTCCTGGTGAAGGGCAACATCGTGAAGTTCGACGAGTCTGTGGACCAGATCTACAATGAGGCCGACTTCACTCAGCTCAACGTCTATGCCAAGACTCCCAAGACCTTTACTCCCGAGACTGTGACGGGTTGGTCCACCGTGGCCGTGAAGGAGCTCCAGAGCGACAACACCCTGGTGTATTACACCGCCACCGATAAAAATGACAACGATGACGTCTTCACCGGCACGGGCGATGCCAACTCCGTCACCCTGGACGATGATGTGGTCATCGTGTATGTCAACGGCAAGGACGTGAAGGCCGGCGACGATACCGGTATCACCGGCTTCAACGATGCCAAGGGCTTCGCCAACGCCATGATCCATGTGGACAGCGGCGTGGTGGACGTGGTCATCCTTGAAACCACTGGCGAGATCAGCCTGGATAGCTCCATCCCCACCGCCTGATTTATCGCAAAATTTTCTCAAAGAGGGACCCCGGCCAGTTGGCCGGGGTCCCTTTGCCTCGCTCAGACGAAGGCCAGGTAATGGTACTCCAGGGAGATCACGTTGGAATCCACCCGGACGTTGCCCTCGGTGATCCTGCCCACCTGAAAGCCCCCCTCCACGATCTCCACGGCAGGGAGATAATGGGACTGATACTGGGCCTTTACTGGCGCGCCCACCAAAGCCAGTCCACCGTAAGTGCCGCTGGTACTTTTGGTGTCGCCGGTGTGGGTCACCACCAGCACCGCCTTGGGGGTGATGGGGAGGGAAATG
>CANRFC010000044.1 GCA_947629795.1 uncultured Oscillospiraceae bacterium | reverse complement strand
GCTGGACGATGACCTGGTGCCCACCGAGGTCTCCGGCGTGCCCCCCGACGCCTTTACCGACGACGGTCAGCTCTGGGGCAACCCCCTCTTTGACTGGGAGCGCATGGAGAGCGACGGCTTCTCCTGGTGGGTGGAGCGGGTCCGTCGGCAGAAGGGATTCTACGACGTGCTGCGCATCGACCACTTCCGGGGCATCGACGAGTACTACGCCGTGCCCTACGGGGAGACCACCGCCCGCAACGGCCGGTGGCGCCAGGGCCCCGGCATGCGGCTTTTCCGGGCCATCGAGGCCGCCCTGGGCCGCCAGGAGATCATCGCCGAGGACCTGGGTTACATGACCGAGACCGTCCGCCAGCTCCTGGCCGACTCCGGCTTCCCCGGCATGAAGGTCCTCCAGTTTGCCTTCGACAGCAGGGGAGAGGAGAGCGACTTCCTGCCCCACAACTATGACCGCCACTGCGTGTGCTACGTGGGCACCCACGACAACGACACCGCCATGGGCTGGTATGCCGCCGCCATCCCCGAGGACCGGGCGCTGTGCCTGGACTATCTGAAGATCACCGACGCCGAGGGTCCCGCCTGGGGCCTGATGCGGGGGGCCTGGGCCTCGGTGGCCGATACGGCCATCGTCACCGCCCAGGACCTGCTGGAGCTGGGGGGCGAGGCCCGGATGAACGAGCCCTCCACCCTGGGCAAGAACTGGAAGTGGCGCTCCCTGCCCGGGGCCTTTACCCCGGAGCTGGCCCAAAGGCTCCGCCATGAGACCGCCCTTTACTGCCGCCTGGGCAAGCAGGGGGGAGCGCGATGAAGCGCCGCCTGAGTGCCATCCTGGCAGCCTGCGCTCTGCTGCTGGCCCTGGGGGCTCCCGCCACCGCCGCCCAGGAGGAATTCATCCTCTCCGAGGGTATCCTGGTCCGGTACCTGGGTTCCGGGGGAGACGTGGTCATTCCCGATGGGGTGACCTCCATCGCCGATGAGGCCTTCGCCTTTACCTGGAACCTGCGCTCGGTGCGCTTTCCCGACTCCCTGCTGGACATCGGGAACTACGCCTTCACCGGCTGTATGCACCTGGAGAGCATCGACCTGCCTGCCGGTGTGCGCTCCATCGGCTCCTACGCCTTCAGCGACTGCGTGAAGGTCCCCCAGGTCACCATCCCCGGCGGGGTGGAGACCATCAGCCCCTATGCCTTCTACAACTGCGCCAGTCTGGAACGGGTGACCCTCCAGCCCGGGGTGAAGCGGGTGGATGAGGAGGCCTTCGGCTGGTGCGCCAAGATGAAGGAGGTCACCATTCCCACCTCGGTGGAGTCGGTGGCCGCCAGCGCCTTTGAGGGCTGCACCACCCTCCAGACCATCTACGGCGACCCCGAGCCCACCCCCACTCCTACACCTACTCCCACCCCCACCCCCACGCCTACTCCCTCTGTGAGCCCCTCGGCGGTCCCTACGGCCACGCCCAGCGCCAGGCCCACCGTCACCCCCAGGCCCACAAACAGCCCCTCTGGGGGCGGCTGGATCGGCGAGAGCGGCACATCGACCCCCACCCCTGCGCCTACGGTCACCCCCACGCCTACCCCGGCGCCCACTCCCACGCCCATCCCGGGCTACGTGAGCCCCACGGCCTACGTCTCCACCAACAAGGTGGAGGTGGACGGTGAGCCGGTGAGCTTCCAGATGTACGCCCTCCGGGACTCCAACGGCAACAACACCAACTACGTGAAGCTCCGGGATGTGGCTTACATCCTCAACGGCACCCGGGCCCAGTTCAGCGTGGATTGGGACGGACAGGTCCGGATCCGGACCGGGCAGAGCTATCTCCCCAACGGCTCGGAGATGTTCACTCCCTTCCAAGGCGACCGGGACTGGCAGCGCCCTTGGGGCAAGACCTGGATCAACGGCGCCCCCGTGGAGCTGGACGCCATCATCCTCTATGACGACAACGGCGGCGGCTATACCTACTACAAGCTCCGTGACCTGGGTAGGGCCCTGGGCTTCAATGTGAGCTGGGACGCCAAGCGCCAGGTCTGCATCGAGACCGACAAACCCTACGAGGACGAAAACTGACCTGCCTGACGCCCCCTGGAGACCAGGGGGCGTCTCTTTTTGCCCGTCAAAGAAATCTTTCCTGCCAATTCCCTCTTGTGCGTCCTTACGGGCCTGTGGTATAATATTACGCTATGTGTAAAACCGAAAGGGGAGAGCGCCATGTCTATCCACGACGGTCATCGGGCCAGGACCAGGGAGGAGTTCTTTGCCCGCCCCGACTCCTTTCCTGACCACAGGGCCCTGGAGGTCCTGCTCTATTACGTGATCCCCCGCGGGGACACCAACCCTGTGGCCCACAACCTCATGGACCGCTTCGGCTCCCTGGCGGGAGTGCTGGACGCCTCCCCCAAGGAGCTGGTGAAGGTCCCCGGCGTAGGGGAGCAGACCGCCTCCCTGCTGAAGGTGGTCAAGGAGCTCTCCGGCCGGTATGTCAAGGCCAGGAGCGACTGGAGCAACATCATCAACAGCTCCACCGACGCCTGCGCCGCCCTCCGGCCCTACTTCTACGGCGCCACCCAGGAGAAGGTCTTCCTGCTGTGCATGGATGGGAAGAACAAGCTCCTGGGGGTGCGGCATATCTCCGACGGCAGCGTCAACGCCGCCGAGATCGCCACCCGGGGCGTGGCCGAGGCCGCCCTGAGCCTCAACGCCAGCCGGGTCATCCTGGCCCACAACCACGTCTCCGGCCTGGCCTTTCCCTCCCAGGAGGACTGGCAGACCTCCACCTACCTGGCCCACGTCCTGGGTGCCATGGGCATCGAGCTGTGGGACCACATGATCCTGGCGGATGACGACGCCGTCTCCCTTCGGGACAGCGGCTTCAATTTCCGCACCGGCAAGTACGACAAGGGAGCCGCTCCCGCCTCCGGAAAACAGCCGGTTCCGGAGAGATAGGAGAGAGACCAAAACTTTCTCTTGCAATCGAACTGATGTTTTGATACAATACCAGCGTATCATCGAACGGATATTTTAGCGCGGCTGTGGACCGCAGGAGGTGGACCGATGCCGGAATTTCATGTGGTAAGCCCCTATGAGCCCTCCGGGGATCAGCCCGAGGCCATCGAGGCCCTGGCCGCCGGAGTGGCCAACGGCCTGACCGAGCAGACCCTTCTGGGTGTCACCGGTTCGGGCAAGACCTTCACCATGGCCAAGGTCATCGAGAAGGTCCAGCGGCCCACCCTGGTCCTGGCCCACAACAAGACCCTGGCCGCCCAGCTCTGCGCCGAGTTCAAGGAGTTTTTCCCGGACAACGCCGTGGAATATTTCGTCAGCTACTACGACTACTACCAGCCCGAGGCCTACATCCCCCACACCGATACCTTCATCGAGAAGGACTCCGCGGTGAACGACGAGATCGACCGCCTGCGCCTGTCCGCCACCGCCTCCCTCATCGAGCGGCGGGACGTCATCGTGGTCTCCTCGGTCTCCTGCATCTACGGCCTGGGCGAGCCCGACGACTACGCCCACATGATGATCACCGTCCGGGTGGGAGAGACCCTGAAGCGGGAGGAACTCATGCGCCGGCTGGTGGAGGACCGCTATGAGCGCAACGACATCGCCTGGGAGCGGAATATGTTCCGGGTCCGGGGGGACACCATCGAGGTCTGGCCCGCCTACTGGAAGGACACCGCCATCCGGGTGGAGTTCTTCGGGGATGAGGTGGACCGCATCAGCGAGGTCAATGTGGTCACCGGCGCCCCCATCCGCCGGCTGGAGCACATCCCCATCTACCCCGCCAGCCACTATATCACCCCCAGGGAGAAGATGGCCGCCGCCATCCAGGAGATCTACAAGGAGCTGGAGGAGCGGGTGGCCTTCTTTGAGGCCAACAACATGCTGGTGGAGGCCCAGCGCATCAAGCAGCGCACCATGTACGACATTGAGATGCTCCAGGAACTGGGTTTCTGCTCGGGCATTGAGAACTACTCCCGGCCCATTTCGGGCCGCCCTGCCGGGAGTCCCCCCTATACCCTCATGGACTACTTTCCCAAGGATTTCCTCATGTTCATCGACGAGAGCCACGTCACCCTCCCCCAGGTCCGCGCCATGTACAACGGGGACCGGGCCCGGAAGACCACCCTGGTGGACTACGGCTTCCGCCTGCCCTGTGCCTTCGACAACCGGCCCCTGAAGTTCGAGGAGTTCGAGGAGCGCCTGAACCAGGTCATCTACGTCTCGGCCACCCCCGGGGAGTACGAGCGCAGCCGCTCGGGGCAGATCGCCGAGCAGGTCATCCGGCCTACCGGGCTGCTGGACCCCAAGGTGGAGGTCCGCCCGGTGGAGGGCCAGATCGACGACCTCATCGGGGAGATCAACGCCCGCACCGAGAAGGGGGAGCGGGTGCTGGTCACCACCCTCACCAAAAAGATGGCCGAGGACCTGACCAGCTACCTGAAGAACGTGGGCATCAAGGTGCAGTACATGCACCACGACGTGGACACCATCCAGCGTCAGGAGATCATCCGGGACCTGCGCCTGGGCACCTTCGACGTGCTGGTGGGCATCAACCTCCTGCGGGAGGGCCTGGACCTGCCCGAGGTGTCCCTGGTGGCCATCCTGGACGCCGACAAGGAGGGCTTCCTGCGCTCCGAGACCAGTCTCATCCAGACCATCGGCCGGGCCGCCCGGAACGCCGACGGCCTGGTCATCATGTACGCCGACTCGGTGACCCCCTCCATGCGCGCCGCCATCGACGAGACCGAGCGGAGGAGGGCCAAACAGGACGCCTATAACAAGGCCCATGGCATCGTCCCCAAGACCATCATCAAGTCGGTGCGGGACGTCATCGAGCTCTCGGCCCAGGAGGAAGAGGACGAGCGGATGATGCGGCAGAAGACCAAGCTCACCAAAAAGGAGCGGGAGGCCGCCGTGGAGAAGCTGGAAAAGGAGATGCGGGAGGCGTCCAGACGCCTGGAATTCGAGTACGCCGCCGTCCTCCGGGACCGCATCATCGAGCTCCAGGGCCGGTGAGGCCCGCCCCGTCCCATCCGCCACCAAAGAAGGGAGGACCCGACATGAAAGAGCGCTGGCAGCAGCTGACCAAGGTCCAGAAGGGGACCGTTCTGACCCTGGCCGTCCTGGCCGTCATCTTTGCCGTGGTCTACCTCGTCAACGCCCCCAAAGAGGGGATGTTTTACGGCGATGACTTCCTGTTCTGCACCCAGAGCGGCCAGGAGCGGACCTACACCGGCCGCAGCGAGGGGGCGGAGGTCACCTTCACCGCCAACGGGGACACCGTCACCTCCTGGTGGGGCGGCGAGACCCATGTCTATACCGTAAAAAAGGACCCCGCCGCCGTCCCAAAAGACCAGGACATGGTGCCCTTTGAGATGGAAGGGGTGGAGGTCCGGGAGGGCGACAAGGTCCTCTTCCGGGGGGGCTGGGATGCCCACTATGAAGTATGCTACAGCGAGGACGGAGAGATCGACAGCGGCCTGTTCACGGTCCGCACCAGCATCGACCCGCCCAAGCGGGAGCCGGCGGTGGGGACGGTGCTCTCCCTCTGGCAGGGCCCCGAGCTCTCCCCCAGGGTGGACGGGCTCTACTACTTCCTGGGCCTGCTCATGGCCCTCCTGGGGACTCTCTACCTCTTCTTTGCCGACGAGCTCTTCCGCTGGGATCTGTGGTGGCGGGTGAAGGACCCCTACGGGGCCGAGCCCAGCGACTGGGAGCTGCTCAGCCGGACCATCGGGGGCGCGGTGCTGACCCTGGCGGCCTTGTTCCTCTGGGGCGCCGGCTTTTTCGTCCACTGACCCTGTATTTTGACCTGACCTTCCGTCCCCGGAGGGGATAAAACAGAAAAAACGGAGGAAAACACCATGAAGTATGTGGAATTGGGCAGGACCGGCCTGCAATGCGCCCAGGTCTCCTTCGGGGGCATCCCCATCCAGCGCTCCGACGCCGCCAACGCCCTGGCGGTGGTGGACGCCCTGGAGGAGCACGGCATAAACTACATGGACTCGGCCCGGGGCTACACGGTCTCCGAGGGCTACCTGGGCGCCGCCCTGAAGGGCCGCCGGGATAAGTTCATCCTGGCCACCAAGTCCATGGTCCGGGACTACGAGGGCATGAAGAGGGACGTGGAGACCAGTCTGAAGAACTTCCAGACCGACTATATCGACGTCTACCAGTTCCACAATCTGCCCCTCACCGCCTTTGACCAGGTCTTCGGCCCCGACGGCGCCTACCGGGCCCTGGTGGAGGCCCGACAGGAGGGCAAGATCGGCCACATCGGCGCCTCGTTCCACGGTCTGGACGCCCTGAAAAAAGCGGTGGAGGAGTACTCCGACAAGATCGAGACCGTCATGTTCCCCTTCAATATCGTGGAGGATCAGGGCCTGGAGGTCCTGAAAATGGCCAAGGACCGGGGCATGGGCACCATCGCCATGAAGCCCATGGCCGGCGGCAACCTCCAGGACTGGGCCCTGGCCCTGAAATACATCTTTGCCAGCGGCGTCATCGACATCGCCATCCCCGGCATGGGCTCTCCCGAGGAGGTGGCGCGCAACGCCGCGGCCGCCGGGGCTTTCGGCCCCCTGACTCCGGAGGAGCTGGAGCGGTGCGCCGCCATCCGCAAGGAGCTGGGCACCACCTTCTGCCGCCGGTGCGGCTACTGCGCCCCCTGCACCGTGGGCATCGACATCCCCTCGGCCTTCCTCTTCCGCAACTATTACGAGCACTACGAGGGCCTGAAGGACTGGGCCGCCCAGCGCTACGCCGCCATGGCCCACAAGGCCGGCGAGTGCGTGGAGTGCGGCCTGTGCGAGGGCCGCTGCCCCTACGAGCTGCCCATCCGGGAGATGTTGAAAGGCGTAAAAGGTGCTTTTGGGGAATAAAGGAAGGGCCATAAAAAGCGAACTTATAAGGAACTTCTTTGCCGGATCTTGCGGATTTTATGAGGGATATCGCTATCTTTGAAGGGCATCTGGATTTTGCCGAGAAGGGGTGATGGGCATGAAGGAAGGAGCGTTTTCTCCGCTGGAGCCATTCGTCGCCTGGTTCCTCTGGAGGATCCCCACCGTCGTGCGCATCGCCGTGGGCCTGGGGGGCTTGGGACTGCTGGGTCTGGCCTTCCGGGAGGAGCTGCCCCGGGCGGGGCGGCTCGCCGCCGGGCTCGGGGCGGGGATCATCTTCGCCGCCATGGCCATCCAGTTGGCCGTCATCATATTCTAAGGGCGAAACTGGAAAAAACAGCAAAACAAAGAAAACGAGGAAAAAGCCATGCAGGACCGTATCACGGTGCGGGGGGCCCGCGCCAACAATCTGAAAAATATCACGGTGGACATTCCCCGGGACAAGCTGGTGGTGCTCACCGGCGTGTCCGGCTCGGGGAAGTCCTCCCTGGCCTTTGACACCATCTATGCCGAGGGCCAGCGGCGGTATGTGGAGAGCCTGAGCTCCTACGCCCGGATGTTCCTGGGCCAGATGGAGAAGCCCGACGTGGACTCCATCGACGGGCTATCCCCCGCCATCTCCATCGACCAGAAGACCACCTCCAAGAACCCCCGCTCCACCGTGGGCACCGTCACCGAGATCTATGACTACCTCCGGCTGCTCTGGGCCCGGGTGGGGGTGCCCCACTGCCCCAACTGCGGCAAGGAGATCCAGCAGCAGACGGTGGATCAGATCATCGACCAGGTGATGAAGCTCCCCGAGGCCACCCGCATCCAGGTCATGGCCCCGGTGGTCCGGGGAAAGAAGGGGGAGCACCAGAAGATCTTTGAGGACGCCCGGAAGTCCGGCTATGTCCGGGTCCGGGTGGACGGCTCCCTCTACGACCTCAGCGAGGACATTCCCCTGGACAAGAACAAGAAGCACAACATCGAGGTCGTGGTGGACCGGCTGGTCATCCGGGAGGACATCGTCCAGCGGCTCACCGACAGCGTGGAGGTGGCCTCCAACCTGGCCGGAGGGCTGATCGTGGTCAATGTGGTGGGGGAGGACCGGGACATCTCCTTCTCCCAGAACTACGCCTGCGAGGACTGCGGGATCTCCATCGAGAGCCTGGAGCCCCGGATGTTCTCCTTCAACAACCCCTTCGGCGCCTGCCCCACCTGCACCGGGTTGGGGGTCCAGCTCAAGGTGGACCCCGACCTCATCATCCCGGACAAGAACAAGTCCCTCCTGGAGGGGGCCATCGTGGCCACGGGGTGGAGCAACATCAAGACCGACTCCATCTCCCGGATGTACTTTGAGGCCCTGGCGAAGAAGTACCACTTCAAGCTTACCACCCCGGTGAAGGACCTGCCTGAGGAGGTCATCGACATCATCCTCTACGGCACCAAGGGGGAGAAGCTGAAGCTCACCTACGACCGGGCCAACGGCCAAGGCACCCTGATGCAGCCCTTCGAGGGCATCTGCAACAACCTGGAGCGCCGCTACCGGGAGACCCAGTCCGACGGGATGCGCCGGGAGCTGGAGGAGTGCATGAGCGAGAAGCCCTGTCCCGACTGCCACGGCAAGCGGCTGCGCCGGGAATCCCTGGCGGTGACCGTGGGGGATATGGACATTGACGGCTACTGCCACTATTCGGTGAACGAGGCCCTGGCCTTTACCGAGAATCTGAAGCTCTCCGAGCAGAAGACCCTCATCGCCGGGCAGATCGTCAAGGAGATCAAGACCCGGCTGCAATTCCTCCAGTCGGTGGGTCTGGAGTACCTCACCTTATCCCGGGCTGCCGCCACCCTCTCCGGTGGTGAGAGCCAGCGCATCCGCCTGGCCACCCAGATCGGCTCCTCCCTCATGGGAGTGCTCTATATCCTGGACGAGCCCTCCATCGGCCTGCACCAGCGGGACAACGACAAGCTGCTGGACACCCTGAAGCACCTGCGGGATCTGGGCAACACCCTTCTGGTGGTGGAGCACGACGAGGACACCATGCGGGCCGCCGACTACATCGTGGACGTGGGTCCTGGCGCCGGGGTCCACGGGGGCCGTATCGTGGCCCAGGGCAGCGTGGAGGACATTGAGAACGCCCCTGAGTCCATCACCGGGGCCTACCTCTCCGGCCGGCTCACCATCCCGGTGCCCAAGCAGCGGCGGAAGGGGAACGGCAAGGTCCTCACCGTCCGGGGGGCGGCGGAGAACAACCTGCGGGATGTGGATATCTCCATCCCCCTGGGGACCTTTACCTGCGTCACTGGCGTGTCCGGCTCGGGGAAGTCCTCCTTTGTCAACGAGATCCTGTACAAGTCCCTGGCCGCCGACCTGAACCGGGCCAAGACCCGGCCGGGGAAGCACCGGGCCATCGAGGGGGAGAAGTACCTGGACAAGGTCATCAACATCGACCAGTCTCCCATCGGGCGCACCCCCCGGAGCAACCCGGCCACCTACACCGGGCTGTTCAACGATATCCGGGAGCTCTTCGCCTCCACCAACGACGCCAAGACCCGGGGCTATGGGGCGGGGCGGTTCTCCTTCAACGTCCGGGGCGGACGGTGCGAGGCCTGCCAGGGGGACGGCCTGCTGAAGATCGAGATGCACTTTCTGCCCGACATCTATGTCCCCTGTGAGGTGTGCAAGGGCAAGCGGTACAACCGGGAGACCCTGGAGGTGCGCTACAAGGGCAAGAATATCTACGAGGTTTTGGAGATGACGGTGGATGAGGCCCTGCCCTTCTTTGAGAATCTGCCCAAGATCTACCGGAAGCTCCAGACCCTCAGCGAGGTGGGGCTTTCCTACGTGAAGCTGGGCCAGCCCTCCACCGAGCTCTCCGGCGGCGAGGCCCAGCGGGTGAAGCTGGCCACCGAGCTGGCCAAGGTCTCCACCGGCAAGACTATCTATATCCTGGACGAGCCCACCACCGGGCTCCACAGCTACGACGTCCACAAGCTCATCGAGGTGCTCCAGAAGCTGGTGGAGCTGGGGAACACCGTGGTGGTCATCGAGCACAACCTGGACGTGGTGAAGACGGCGGACTACCTCATCGACCTGGGCCCCGAGGGGGGCGACGGCGGCGGCAGCGTGGTGTGCACCGGCACACCGGAGGAAGTGGCGAAGTGCGAGAGAAGCTACACCGGCCAGTATCTGAAGCGGATGCTGAAATAATTAAGAAAAACGCAAGGTTCGTCAGCCCGCGATATGATAGGATAAGAGCATCTGAATTGTTGGAGTGAAATTTCCTTGGAAATCCTGAACTGGCTCAACGATACCATCTCCGGGGAGTTCGTGCTGACCATGCTGGTCTCCATGATCCCCATCATCGAGCTGCGGGGGGGCATTCCCTTCGGGGTGGCGGTGGGGCTGCCCTACCCGGCGGCCTTTGCCGCCGCGGTCATCGGGAACGTGCTGCCCGCGCCCTTCATCGTGGTCTATATCCGGCGGATCTTCCAGTGGATGCGCCAGCGGCTGCCCCGGCTCAACAGCCTGGTGGACAAGCTGGAGCGGAAGGCCCATCTCAAGGGGAAGAAGGTCAGCAAGTACAAGTACCTGGGCCTGACCCTCTTCGTGGGCATCCCCCTGCCGGGGACCGGGGCGTGGACCGGGTCCCTGGCGGCGGCCTTTCTGGACATGCCTCTGCGCAAGGCCCTGCCCAGCATCATCCTGGGGGTGCTGCTGGCCGGGTGCATCATGACGGCCCTGACCTCGGTGGGGGTCAACGTCTTCTCCACCGTGGCGGCCTGAACCGTCCCGGGCGCTCCGGCATAGGCTGGGGCGAGGTGATGGCGGATGGCGGCGTTGGAGATCATTTTGGCGTTTTTATCCTGTATCGGCCTGCTGGGCCTGGGATGGCTCCTCTTCGGGCGGGCGCTGCTCCCTGAGGGCGGGGTCAGAGCCTGGGCGGTGGTCCCCGCCCGGGGAGACGGGGAGGACCTGGAGCAGGCGGTGAAGAGCCTGCTCTGGCTCCGGGCCGGAGGACTTTGGCAAGGCGGGGTGCTCCTGGCCGACTGCGGGCTCACCCCGGCGGGCCGGGCTGCGGCCCGGGCCCTGGCAGAGCGGGAGAGCGGCGTGGTGCTGTGCCCGCCGGAGGAGCTGGAAAGCTACATAGGAGGTTGAGAGCGTGGACGAGGGCGGACGGTTTTTGGAGGGCACCGTGGACACGGTGATCTACCAGAATGCGGAAAACGGCTATACCGTGCTCCGCCTCTCGGTCAGCGAGGACGACGAGCCGGTGACGGTGGTGGGCTGCATGCCCGGCGCCGCCCCCGGCGAAACTTTGGAGCTGGAGGGGAGCTGGACCTTCCATCCCTCCTACGGCGAGCAGTTCAAGGCCGAGGTGGCCCGCCGGGGCCTGCCGAAAGGGGAGAAGGCCATCTTCGACTACCTGGCCTCCGGGGCGGTGAAGGGCATCGGCGTGTCCACCGCCCGGAAGATGGTGGATGAGTTCGGGGAGAATGCCCTGGAGATCCTGGAGGACCACCCGGAAAAGCTCACGGCCATCAAGGGCGTCACCAAAAAGCGGGCCCTGGCCCTCAGCGACGCCTTCCGGCTCCAGATGGGGATGCGCCGGCTGCTGGATTTTCTCACCGCCCACAGCCTGCCCCCCCAGTTGGGGATGCCCCTCTACCGCCGGTTCGGGGACAGGGCCCTGGAGGCGGTGCGGGAGGACCCCTACCTCCTCACCGACGGGGAGCTGTCGGTGTCCTTCGGCCAGGCCGACCTGCTGGCCCAGGAGCTGGGCTTCGCCGAGGACCACCCCCAGCGGGTCATGGCAGGCCTGGCCTTCGAGCTGCGGCACAATCTGGACAACGGGCACACCTTCCTGCCCCGGGAGAAGCTCCTGGCTGCCACCCAGGCCCTCATCGGGGTGCGGGACGGCGAGGCCCTTCTCACGGGGCTGGATATGCTGGAGGCGTCGGGAAAGGTCACCGCCGACCGGGTGGCGGGGGAGGACGCCTGCTACCTCACCCCCTACTACGAGGCCGAGGTGACGGTGGCCCAGCGCATCGCCGCCATGTGCGACAATGAGCTCTACTGTCCCGACGACATGGAGAGCCGCATCGACCGCATTGAGCGCGCCCAGGGTATCAAGTACGCCCCCCAGCAGCGCAGGGCGGTGGAGCTGGCGGCCTCCCGGCAGATCATGCTCCTCACCGGCGGACCGGGCACCGGCAAGACCACCTCCCTACGGGGGGTGCTCTCCCTCTTTGAGGAACTGGGGCTGGAGACCGCCCTGGCCGCCCCCACAGGCCGGGCCGCCAAGCGGTTGGGGGAACTGTGCCAGGCCGAGGGACAGACCATCCACCGCCTGCTGGAGACCCGCTTTGACCCCAAGACCGGGGAGCTGGTCTTTGCCCACAACGAAAAAGACCCCCTGAAGGCCGACGCGGTCATCGCCGACGAGACCTCCATGGTGGATATCCAGCTCATGGCCGCCCTCCTCTCGGCCCTGAAGGAGGACTGCCGCCTGGTGCTGGTGGGGGACCCGGACCAGCTCCCCTCGGTGGGGGCGGGGAACCTTCTCTCCGACCTGCTCCGCAGCGGACGGGTGCCCACCGTGCGCCTCACCGAGGTCTTCCGCCAGGCGGCCCAGAGCGCCATCATCCGCTCGGCCCATCTGGTGAACCAGGGCCAGACGCCCCCCTTGCGCAACGACAGCAAGAGCGACTTCTTCTTCCTGCGCCGGACAAGCCCCGAGAGCGTGGAGGAGACCGTGGTGGAGCTGGTGAGTAAGCGCCTGCCCGAGAATATGGGCATCCCCATCGACCAGATCCAGGTCCTCTCGCCCACCCGGAAGTTCGCCGGGGGCACCGGGAGCCTCAACCGCCTGATCCAGGCGGCGGTGAACCCGGCCCAGGAGGGGAAGGGGGAGCGGAAGCTGGGCTCCACGGTCTTCCGGGAGGGGGACCGGGTGATGCAGATCAAGAACAACTACGATATCCTCTGGAAGACCGCCGACGGCCTTTCCATGGGCATGGGGGTCTTCAACGGGGACATCGGCCGCATCGCGGCGATCGACAACCGCCGGGAGCTGGTGACGGTGGACTTCGGCGGCCACTTGGTGGAGTATCCCCCCGACCTGCTGGGAGAGCTGGAGATGGCCTATGCCGTCACCGTCCACAAAAGTCAGGGCAGCGAGTACCGGGCGGTGGTCCTCGCCGCGGTGGACACCGCCCCCCGGCTCCTCACCCGAGGGGTGCTCTACACCGCCATCACCCGGGCCCGGGAGCTGCTGGTCATCGTGGGGGAGGAGGGGGTCATTGCCCGGATGACCGCCAACGACAAACAGACCAGAAGATATTCCGGTCTGCGGGCCAGGTTGGCCTTGTAGGGGCGGATGAGGGCGGTGCTCGCCAGTGGCGAGCGGTACCGCACGACCGAGCCGGCAAGCGAGACCATCCGCCCCTACGCAGGACCGATCGGGCCCCCAGGCCCTTGGTGCGTCTGCGCACCGACATCGGGATATCAAGTGGACCACAATTGGAACGATCCAAAGAATGGGCAGGCAACAGGATGCGCAAATCCCGGTGCAAATTTTACTCTATAACATTTATAGATTTCATATATGATAATACAATAAAAGACATATGCTTTATCTATCAATCTTATGGGAAGGGATAGAGCATATGAAGGACTCGATTGGATTGACCATCAAAATGAATGTGGAGCTCCACAACAAGTTTCAGTATGTAGCCGCATTCGATGGAAGGTCCATGAGCAAGCAGATGCTTCAGCTCATCTCTGCTTGTGTTCGCGAATTCGAGGAAAAGCACGGCCCCATCACCGACGAGGACCTGAAGAAGAATGCCGGCCTTTGATCTGGTCTGGGACCTGCTCTTTCCCGCCAAATGCCCCTTCTGCGGCCAATGGCTGAAGAAGGGGGATTTGTTGTGCCCGGATTGCCAGGGAGAGCTGCCCTGGCTTTCGGGGAAGGCCGCCTGGACGGCGGTGGAGCTGACCCGGGGCTGCGTCTCGCCCCTGCGCTATCAGGGGAAGGTCCGGGATGGCATCCACGACTACAAGTTCCACGGCAAGGAGGCCCGGGGCAAGACCCTGGGCGTCCTCATTGCCCAGTGCGTCCGGGACCAGGGACTGGACCTGGAGACCGACCTGGTCACCTGGGCGCCCCTGTCCAAAAAGCGGCGGAGAGAGCGGGGCTACGACCAGGCCCGGCTCCTGGCCGAGAGCGTGGGGGAGGAGCTGTGCCTTCCGGTGGCGGAGACCCTGACCAAGGTCCGGGATATCCCCGCCCAGTCCGGCCTGGAGGAGGAAGCGGCCCGCCGGGCTAACGTTCTGGGGGCCTATGAGGCTTACAGGCCGGAGGGCTTTGCCGGCAAGCGGCTGCTGCTCATCGACGACGTGGTCACCACCGGGGCCACCCTCACCGAGTGTGCCAAGGTGCTGAAGCTGGCCGGGGCGGCGGAGGTGGTCTGCGGGACCATCGCCAAGGCCCGGTGAGTTTTTGCACCCTTTTTTGTATGTATAAACAAATCATAAAATTTTTCAAATTGACGTTGAAAAGCCGGGAAAAAGTCGGTATAATAGATGAGATTTCAAATATGGACTTTGGCCCGGCCAAAGCGGAAAGATATAACGAGGTGCTTATATGTTCAGTAAAGATATCGGGATCGACCTGGGTACCGCCTCCATCCTGGTCTATGTCAAGGGCAAGGGCGTGGTGCTCCGGGAGCCCTCGGTGGTGGCCATCGACAAGAATACCGGCAAGCTCCTGAAGGTGGGCACCGACGCCCAGCAGATGCTGGGCCGTACCCCCGGCAACATCGTGGCCATCCGTCCCCTGCGGGAGGGGGTCATCTCGGACTATGACATGACTGAGAAGATGCTCAAGGAGTTCGTCCGCAAGGTGACCTCCTTCACCCTCTTCAAGCCCCGCCTGCTCATCTGCGTGCCCTCGGGCATCACGGAGGTAGAGGAGCGGGCCGTGGTGGACGCGGGCATCCAGGCCGGCGCCCGCCGGGCCTACCTCATCGAGGAGCCTGTGGCTGCCGCCATCGGCGCGGGCATCGACATCACCAAGCCCGACGGCCACATGGTGGTGGACATCGGCGGCGGCACTGCCGACATCGCCGTCATCTCCCTGGGTGGCGTGGTGGAGTCGGCCTCCATCAAGATCGCCGGCGACAAGTTTGACGAGGCCATCATCAAGTATATCCGCCGCAAGCACAATGTGCTCATCGGCGAGCGCACCGCCGAGGAGCTGAAGATGCAGATCGGCTGCGTCTTCCCCCCGGAGGAGGAGCAGAGCATGGAGATCAAGGGCCGCAGCCTGATGACCGGCCTGCCCCAGCTCTTCACCGTCACTTCCTCCGAGATGATCGAGGCCTTCGAGGAGCCCTCCACCCGTATCCTGGAGGCCATCCACGGGGTGCTGGAGCGCACCCCCCCCGAACTGGTGGCCGACGTGTCCAACAACGGCATCGTCATGACCGGCGGCGGTTCCCTGGTCCAGGGCTTCGACAAGCTCATCGAGTCCCACACCGGCATCGAGACCCACGTGGCCGAGGACGCCATCTCCTGCGTGGCCTTCGGCACCGGCAAGAGCCTGGATTCCCTGGACTCCATGCAGGACGGTACCATCAACCTCTCCCGCCGCAAGCAGCTGGACAGCTGAGCGCAGACAGACGAAAAAGGGAGCGTTGCAGAATGAGAAATTTTGCAACGCTCCCTTTTTGCCAGCAACGGGGGATGCGGGAGGAAAAC
>CANRFC010000043.1 GCA_947629795.1 uncultured Oscillospiraceae bacterium | reverse complement strand
CCATCCTCTGCGCCGTCATCGCCATCGGCACCGGCCTGCCCGCCTTCTACTACTGGGATCACAAGAACAAGAAGGCCCAGGCCTGACAGATCCTCTGCCGCCCCGGCAGAGACGGCACACGGCCGTTTGCTATGCCTTCGCACAGCAAAAAAAGCCGGCGGTCCGGCTGCTTTCCGGCACCTTTTATAGTATAATCATAAGCGATCACACTGCCGGATACAGCCGGGCCCGTCCGGGCCGGCTATCCGAAGAAAGGAACGCCCGCCATGAAGGAACGACAGGAGATACGTCCCCGGGATGAGGCGGTGGAGCTGATCGAGTGCTACATCCAGCGCGAGGCGATGAAGCCCCACCAGCAGCTGCCCAGCGAACGGAACCTGTGCGAGATGTGGAATGTGAACCGCGTCACGCTGCGCACCGCAATCCGCCGCCTGACGGAGGAGGGAAAGCTGTACAGCGTGAAGGGCTCCGGTACCTTTGTGGCCCCGCCCAAGCTGGAGCGCAACCTTCAGGACACCCGCTCCATCACGGAGCACGTCCGGGGGGCGGGGCACCTTCTCCAAAACAAGGTCCTGGACGTCCAGGTCATCGAGTGCGGGAAGCATATCTCCCGGGAGCTGCAGATCCCCATTGGGAGCAAAGTGTTCTATTTAAAGCGCCTTCGCATCATGGACAGCGTGCCCTATACCCTGGAGAGCACCTATGTGGATTACACGATCTGCCGCGGCATCGAGGACTACGATTTTATTGACGAGTCGCTCTACCGCGTGCTGAGCTACTACGGCGTCTATCTGACTCAGGGGCAGGAGACCATCGGCGTCACCTACGCCTCCGAAGATGAGGCCAAGCTGCTGGGGGTGGATGAGGGCAGCGCGATGTTCCATCTGTCCGGCATCAGCTGCAGTCCCAACGGCCAGCCGGTAGAATACTTCTCCTCGGTGGTCCGGCCGGACATCGCGCGGTTCACCAGCATCCTTCGGCGCTACCCGCCCAAAGAGAATAAGGAGTGATACCACATGAAATTGGCTGCAGTGGGAAGCAACTGCGTCGATTACTACAGCAATATTGAAAACGGCAAGGCATATCCGGGCGGCGGCCCGGTGAACATGGCGGTCTACACCGTCCGGCTGGGCGGCCAGGCATCCTATATCGGCCCGGTGGGCGACGATGTCTATGGGGAGATCATGCGCAAGGCCATTGAGGCCAAGGGCGTGGACATCTCCCATCTCCACGTCAAGCCCGGCAGGACTGCCGTGACCCAGGTGCAGCTTATCGACGGCGAGCGGGTCTTCGGCGACTATGACGAGGGCGTTCTGGCCGACTATACGCTCAGCGAGGCAGATATGGACTTTATCTGCTCCCACAACGTGGTGGTCTGCGACCTGTGGGGCAAGGTAGAGGGGCAGTTCAAGGACCTGAAGGCCCGGGGCGTCAAAACCGCGTTCGACTGCGCGAACCGCCCCGAGGACCCGGAGAGTCAGACCGCCATGCCTTACGCCGACTACCTGTTCTTCTCCACCGATGACGGGGACACCCCCGCTGTCCGGGCCATGATGAAGGAGTACCACAGCCGGGGACCCAAGCTGGTGGTGGCCATGCTGGGCGAGCAGGGCAGCCTGTGCTACGACGGCGAGACCTACCACAAGTTCGGCATCGTCCCCTGTGACAACGTGGTGGATAGCCTGGGCGCGGGCGACAGCTATATCGCCGGGTTCCTCTTTGGCATCGTGGAGGGCCTGCCCATTGAGCAGGCCATGGAGAAGGGGGCGGCCAACGCCACCGAGACCCTGAAATATTTCGGCGGCTGGTAATCCAAGGGTCCTAATACAGTTTGGAGTGTGCCATTTATGGGAGACGTGACATACCAATCTCCAATCTATCTGCAGGTCCGCGAGGTCGTGCGCACCAAGATTGAGGAGGGGGAGTACGCCCCCGGGACGGCTATCCCGTCCGAAAACGAGCTGGCGGAGCGCTACGGCATCCACCGGCAGACGGTCCGCAGCGCCATCGACGCCCTGGTCCACGAGGGCCTACTGAAAAGGGTCGCCGGCAAGGGCGTCTATGTGCTGGGGCGGAAGATGGAGCGGAATTTGGACGAGCTCCAGGGCTTCACCCAGACAATGCTGGAGAAACACGTCAAGCCATCCTTCAAGATCCTGACCAAAACCCTGCGGCGGGCGGGCGAGAAATACGCTCTGATGTTCGGCATCGAGCCGGACGACGAGATCTATTACATCAAGCGCCTGTGCAAAGCGGACAACGAGCCGGTGTCCCTGGAGGAGATCTTCATCCCCTACTATGTGGTCCCCAAGTTGATCGGGATCGACCTGTCCATCTTCTCCGTATATGAAGTCTACGATATGTACGGCATAAAGCTGGAGCGGGCCCGCCAGACGCTGGACCTGGTCCACCTGGAGCAAAATGATATCCGGACGCTGGGGATCGACCCGGAGCTGCCGGTGATGCTCTTTCAGTGCGTCACCTATGACGACCGGGGCCGGGTGATCGAATTCAATCGGAATTACGCCCGGGGCGACAAGTGCAATTTCAGCGTGCATTTTAAAAAATAAATGTACCTGGGAGGAGGAACCGATCATGGGGATGTTCAGCGGAGATTTTTACGCCGACAGCCTGCGGATGACCACACATCTCAACGTAATTTTCCCAGATCCGTCCAATGACGTGACCCCGGTGATCTCCGGCACTCCCCGTCTGCTCTACCTGCTGCACGGCCTGTCCGGGAACAGCGCCGAGTGGACCCGCTTTTCCAAGATCGAATACTACGCGAAAAAGTACAATTTCATTATCGTCATGCCCGAGGTACAGCGCAGCTTTTACTGCGACTACCCCTCCGGCCCCAGATATTTTACTTATGTGGCCGACGAGCTGCCCCAGCTGTGCCGAAAGTGGTTCCAGCTGGACAGCCGCCGGGAGAACACCTACATCGCCGGGGAGAGCATGGGGGGCTATGGGGCGTTCAAGGCCGCCCTCCTCCGCCCCGGGCAGTTCGCCGCCGCAGCCAGTCTCTCCGGCGCGCTGGACTACCGGTCCCTCGCCCGAATGGTGCTTTCCGGCCAGTGGACGGATATGTGTCCTGAGGAGTTCTACGCCCTCCACGGCCCCTCCGGGGTCCCCGCCGAGTCCGACGACCTGCTGACCGCGGTGGAGCGGGCCGCCAAGGACCCGGACCGCCCCCGCCTCATCCAGCTCTGCGGCACCGAGGACTTCCTCTATGAGAGCAACCAGGTCTTCCGCCGGGCGGCGGAGCGGGCCGGCTACGGCCTCACCTACCGCGAGGGCCCAGGGGACCATGAGTGGCCCTACTGGGACAAGGCGATCCAGTACGCATTCCACTTTTTCTGTGGGCTGGACAGCGATACCACACCAATTTACTGAAAGGAGTTTTTGGCTATGACATACGCAGCTACCGCGTGGAAAGAGACCCCTGGTCCCTGCCTGCGGAATTTTGACGAGCAGAAACAGATCGACAGCGTAAACGGCGCTCTGGCGCTGCGTCCGCAGATTGAAAAGGTCCTGGACCAAATCTGGGCGGACGGTTTCGACGGCATCTATTTTATCGGCATCGGCGGCACCTACGCCTCTGGGATGCAGGTCGAGGTCTATATGCGCGGCCATTCCAAGCTGCCCGTCTTTGTGGAGAACGCCGCTGAATTTTTGACCACCGGCGATAAAAAGTTCACAGACAAATCAGTGGTCATCTACTCCTCCGTTTCCGGCAACACCAAGGAGATGGTCCAGCTGGTGGACCGTGTCCACGAGATCGGCGCCCGGGTCTTCGCCTTCATCGACACGCCGGGCTCCGTTCTGACCCAGCCCGACAAGCAGGACTATCTGATCGTATATCCCATGAACGAGCAGCTGAAGTTCTACATGGTGGCCAACTACCTGATGTATAAGAACGGCGAGTTCCCGGAGTACGACCGCTACAATCAGGAGATGGAGGCCCATCTGGCCCAGGCCCTGGCGGATGTGGAGAAGGCTTCGGACGCCTGGGCCTATGACTACGCCCAGAAAAAGGTCGCCTTCCTGCGGGAGCACCCCGACCTGCCCCACTACTTTATCGGCTCAGGCAACCAGTACGGCGCCACCTACTCCTACGCCATGTGCTACTGGGAGGAGCAGATGTGGATTCGCACCAAATCCATCAGCTGCCAGGAGTTCTTCCACGGGATGCAGGAGATCATCGTGGCCGACACCCCCGTCACCCTGTTCATGGGGGAGGACGAGCAGCGGCCCCTGGCCGAGCGGGTGGCCCGCTTCCTGCCCAGGGTGTGCGCCAACTACACCATCATCGACACCAAGGAGCATGAGCTCAAGGGGATCAGCCCCGAATTCCGGGGCACCATCTCCCACCTGGTCATGCACGGAGTGAACAACCGGGTGGACGCCTACATGGAGCTGTTTCTCCGCCACCCCCTGTCCATCCGCAGGTACTATCGCCAGTTCGACTATTAAATCCCACGGTCCGGCTGCCTGAAGCGTCCCGATCCTCCTTGGCGGGAGACGGGGCGCGGCGGAGCGCCGTTCGGGCTCGGCGAAAAGTCCTTTAGTGCAGCGGATATGCACAGACCGGCCTGCACACCGCAGGACCGGCTGCATGTCATATAAAAAAAGGAGGATCTCACAATGAAACACAAAAACCTGATCGCACTCCTTCTGGCCGGCGCCATGGTCCTGGGCCTGGCCGCCTGCGGAGGGAACAGTGAGCCCAGCCCCGCCGGCAGCTCCGGCGGCGCCAGTTCCGCCGGACAGGCCGCCGCCTCCCAGAGCAGCGCGCCTTCCGAGGACGCCGGGACCACCGGCGGCCAGCTGGTCGTCTACTCCCCCGCTACCGAGGGCCAGATCAACGCCGTTATCCCCCTGTTCGAGGAGAAATACGGCATTGATGTGGAGGTCATCACAGGCGGCACCGGCGAGCTCCTGGCCCGTGTGGACGCCGAGGGCGACAATCCCTACGCCGATGTGATCTTCGGCGGCGGCGAATCCTCTTACGCTGAGTACAAGCACATTTTCCAGGATTACGTCAGCACTGAGGACTCCAACCTCCTGCCCGAGTTCCGCAACACCCTGGGCTACTGCACCAACTACTGCATCGACTCCGCCATCCTGATCATCAACACCGACCTGGTGGGCGACGTGGAGATCAACGGCTATATGGATCTGCTCAACCCCGAGCTGAAGGGCAAGATCTCCATGCCTGACCCCACCGCCTCCTCCTCCGCCATGATGCACATCGAGACCATCCTCAGCGACTTCGGCGGCCTGACGCTGGAGAATGAGGAGGGCTGGGACGTTGTAGGCCAGATCGTGGCCAACCTGGACGGCAAGCTGGCCTCCGGCTCCAGCGCCGCCTGGAAGGCCGTGGCCGACGGCGAGATGGTGGTGGCCCTCTCCTATGAGGAGGCCGGCATCGTCCTGGCCCGCGACGGCGCCCCTGTCCGCGTGGTCTACCCCGAGGAGGGCACAGTCTTTACCCCCAGCACCTCCGGCATCGTGAAGAACTGCAAGAACCTCGACAACGCCAAGCTGTTCATCGACTTCATCCTCGGCCAGGAGGTCCAGAACATCTTCTGCAACGACCTGGATGTGCGCCCGGTGCGCGACGATGTCAGCTACCCCGACTATTTCCGCCCCGCCTCCGATGTCAAGACCGTGTACCTGGATCAGGCGTACGTCAATGACCACAAGGAGGAGATCGCCGACAAGTACATGGACATCTATATGGATGTCTACCCCGGCTAAATAACAGCCAGCAGGGGTCCCGGCCGACCTGCGCCGGGACCCCTTTTCCCCGCGTCCCCGCCTTGCGCGGACTTCTCGAAAGGATGGGAATTTCACGCCATGAGCCAGATCACCATCAAAAACGCCGTAAAGAGATACGGCAGCACCACCGTCATTTCCGGCCTGTCCCTGGATATCCGGGACGGAGAGCTTTTCACCCTGCTGGGTCCCTCCGGCTGCGGCAAGACCACCCTGCTGCGCATGATCGCCGGATTCAACTCCATTGAGGGCGGTGACTTCTACTTCAACGGAGAGCGGATCAACGACAAAGAGCCCAACAAGCGGAACATCGGCATGGTGTTCCAGAATTACGCCATTTTCCCCCACCTGACCGTGCGGGAAAACGTGGCCTTCGGTCTGAAAAATCGAAAGCTGGATCGGGCGACCATTGCCCGGGAGACCGACCGCTTCTTGGATATGATGCAGATCAGGCAGTACGCTGACCGGCTGCCGGAAAACCTGTCCGGCGGCCAGCAGCAGCGCGTCGCCCTGGCCCGCGCCCTGGTCATCCGGCCCGACGTGCTGCTGATGGACGAGCCGCTTTCCAACCTGGACGCCAAGCTGCGCCTGGAGATGCGCCAGGCCATCCGCGACATCCAGAAGGAAGTGGGCATCACCACCGTCTATGTCACCCACGACCAGGAGGAGGCCATGTCCATCAGCGACACCATCGCGGTGATGCGGGACGGGGCCATCCAGCACCTGGGCACCCCTCGGGACCTGTACCAGCGGCCCGGGAACCTGTTCGTCGCCACCTTCATCGGGCGGACCAATATCCTGCCCGGAGAGCTCCGGGGCGGCGCCCTGGTCCTCCCCTCCGGCTATGCAGTTGAGGCCCCCGACTGGCAGGACATCCCCGACCAGAAAGTTCAGGTCTCCGTCCGGCCGGAGGAATTTGTGATCGGCCCCGCCGGAGCGGCCGGCATCCCCGGCACGGTAGTGGACAGCGTCTACCTGGGCCTGAACACCCACTACATTGTGGACATCGGCCTGGAACAGAAGGCAGAACTCATCCGGGAATCGACCATCGACGACGAGGTGGTCCCCGGCTCCCAAATCAGCCTGACGGTGAAGCGGGAGAAGATCAACCTGTTTGACCAGCAGGGAGAGCACAATCTACTGAGGGGGTGATCGGACCTTGAAAGACAACAACCGCTTCCGTCTGGATACCTGGGGCGCCATTACCCTGGCCGTCCTGGGCCTCTACCTGCTGTTCATGGTCTATCCCCTGGGCAACCTGATCAAGATGGCCTTCTATGGGGACAACGGGTTCACCCTGGACAACTTCGTCAAGTTTTTCAGCAAGCAGTATTACTCCTCCACCCTGGGCAACAGCTTCAAGGTCTCCCTGGCCGCCACGATCACCTCCCTGCTGGTGGGCGTCCCCATGGCCTACTTCTTCGCCATGTACCGCATCCGGGGGAAGGGCCTGCTGCGCATCCTCATCATCATATCCTCCATGTCCGCCCCCTTTGTGGGCGCCTACGCCTGGATTCTGCTGCTGGGCCGCAACGGCGTCGTCACCAATTTCCTCCAAAACCTGCTGGGGATCTCGGTGCCTGACATCTACGGCTTCAATGGGATGCTGCTGGTGTTCACCACCCAGCTGTTCTCCCTTATTTTCCTCTATGTGGCCGGCGCTCTGAGCAAGGTGGACAACTCCCTGCTGGAGGCCAGCGAAAACATGGGCTGTGTGGGTGTGCGCCGCTTCTTCACGGTGGTGCTCCCCCTCATTACCCCCACCGTCCTGGCGGGGGCGCTGCTGGTGTTCATCCGCGCCCTGTCCGATTTCGGCACCCCCATGCTCATCGGCGAGGGGTACCGCACCTTCCCTGTCATCCTCTATACCGAGTTCGTGGGCGAGGTGTCCCAGAACAAGGGCTTCGCCTCGGCCATCGCGGTCATCGCCATTATCATCACCACTGTGGTGTTTTACGCCCAGAACTTCGTCAGCAAGCGAAAGAGCTTCTCCATGAACTCCCTGCACCCCATCGAGCCCAAGCCTCTGCGAGGCGTGAAGGGCATCCTCGTCTATGTCTTCTGCTACGTTGTGGTGGGCATCGCCATCCTTCCCCAGGTGTACGTGCTCTACACCTCCTTCAAAAAGACCAGCGGCACCATCTATGTGGATGGCTACTCCCTGGACAGCTATATCAATATGTTCACCCGGCTGGGCAGCAGCATCCAAAACACCCTTATCATCCCTGTGGTCGCCCTGGTGGCGGTGGTCCTGCTGGCTGTGCTCATCGCCTACCTCTCGGTCCGCCGCCGCAATGCCCTGACCAGCACGGTGGACGTGCTGAGCATGGTCCCCTATATCATCCCCGGCACGGTGGTGGGCATCGCCCTGGTCACCAGCTTCAACCACAAGCCCCTGGCGTTCACCGGCACCATGTTCATCATGGCCATGGCCCTGGTCATCCGCCGCCTGCCCTATACCATCCGCTCCTCGGTGGCTATTTTGCAGCAAATCCCCATCACCATTGAGGAGGCCGCCCTCTCCCTGGGCAGTCCGAAGATGAAGACCTTTTTCCAGATCACCGTACCCATGATGTCCTCCGGCATCATCTCCGGCGCCATCCTCAGCTGGGTCACCATGATCAGCGAACTGTCCACCGCCATGATCCTGTACACCGGCCGGACCCAGACCCTTACAGTGGCGATCTACACCCAGATCATCCGGGGCAACTACGGCATCGCCGCCGCCATGGCCAGCGTACTGACCGTCATCACCGTTATCTCCCTGCTGGTCTTCAACCGGTTCAGCAAAAACGGGGAGATCACCATGTAGGGGGAGCGGATATGCGGAAAACGATGCTGGACTATGTGGCCCAGACGCCCCAGGTGCTGGAGGAGAATCTGGCCCGCTCGGCGCAGCTGACCGCCCCGCTGGTCCGGCTCCTGACCCGGGGGAAGTACCGCCTGCTGCGCATCGTCGCCTCCGGCTCCTCCTGCAACGCGGCCTGGTGCGCCCGCCCCCTTCTGCGCCGGCTCCTGGGCCTGGAGGTCCTGGTGACGCCGCCCCACACCTTCGCCTACTATGAGCACGAGCTGCCCTCCGACGAGCTGACCCTGGTGGTCTCCCAGAGCGGATACAGCACCAACGCCCTGGCGGCGCTGGACGCCATCCGGGCCGCCGGCAGCCCTGCGGTGGGGATCACCGGCGATGTGAACAGCGATATGCGCCGCCACAGCGACCTGCTGGTGGACTATGGCGCGGGGGAGGAGAGCGTGGGTTACGTGACCAAAGGGGTCTCCTCCCTGGTGTTCTTTTTTCAGCTCCTGGCTCTGGAGGGTGGTCTCGCGCTGGGGCGGGTGTCCCCGGAACTGGAGGACAGCCTGCGGGCCGGCCTGGCCGCCTCCATCGCGGCCAACCGCCGCTGCGCCCAGGCCGCTCCGGCTTTCCTTGCGGAGTACTACATGGATCTCACTTCTATGGGGCCCGTGTTCCTCTGCGGCAGCGGAGCGTGCTACGGCGCGGCCCTGGAGGGCGCCCTGAAGCTGTGCGAGACGGTACAGGTCCCCGCTTTCGCCTACGAGAGCGAGGAATATCTCCACGGGCCGGAGCTTCAGCTCACCCCCGGCCATACGGTGTTCTTTCTGGACAGCGGGGACGAGACCTCTCCCCGCACCCAGGCGCTGTGGCGGGCCACCTGCCAGGTCACGCGCCGGGCCTATCTGCTCACCTGCGGTCCGGCCCCCGAGGGGGACAGCCGCGTCCTGGGCCCCTTCGGAGCGCTCCCCCAGGAGCTGGCTCCCCTGGCCTTCCTGCCCCTGTTCCAGATCCTGGCCTACCAGGTCACGGAGGATATGCACCTCTGGCACAAGCACCCCCTGTGCAGGGTGCTGGAGGGGACGGTCACTGGAAAAAGCGAAAACTACGTCCACAAGGAAGTCCTGTAAATGTCCCAATTTGTTCCACAGGAGGCGCTGGAAATGAACCTGGACCTTCACGCCCACAGCCAGTTTTCCTTCGACGGGGAGCGGCCAATGGAAGAAATGGTCGCCGCCGCCGCGGCCCGCGGGCTCTCTGAGCTGTGTTTCACCGACCACCTGGACTTCGATTCCCCGGTCCATCATATCCCCGATTACACGGCCCGCAGGGCTGAAGCGGAGCGGCTGCGGCCCCTTTATCCCGGGCTGACCATCAGTCTGGGGGCGGAAGTCAGCCTGCGTGACGAGACCTGCGCGGCCCGCGCCCGGGAGACCCTGCGCGTGGCGGAGGCAGACTTCATCCTTGGCTCCGTCCACACCGTAGACGGGGTGGACGTGTGGTCCGACCGCTACTACAATGGGCTGGATAAAAAAACAGCCTACCGGCGGTACCTGGAGGCTGTCGCCCAGGAGCTGCCCACCTTTCCCGAGTTCCATGTGCTGGCCCACTACGATTTCGTGGCGAAATACGCCCCCTACCCCGACCGCTCCGTCACGCTGGACAGCGCGCCGGATGCCTTTGACCTCATCTTCCGTTATCTCTTGGACAGCGGAAAGGGGCTGGAGATCAACACCGCGTCCTGGCAGCAGGACAGGCCCTGGGGGCTGGATATCCTGCGCCGGTACCGGGAATTGGGCGGCGAGTTCGTCACCGTAGGTTCAGATACCCACGGCTCCGAGCGGGTGGGCGCCCGCATCGGCGAGGCGCTGAACCTGGCCCGGGCAGCGGGCATCCCCTACATAGCCGCTTTCCGGAAGGGCAAGCCGCATTTCTACGCGCTGGGGAAATAGGCGCCGGTTATTTTTACAGTTTAAAAACGGCATAAGCAAAAGGCTCCCGGGTCGGTGCGGGGGCCTTTTGCTTATGCCGCCGGCGGAGGTGGGGAAGGGCTAGCCGCGGGGAGAAAGGGAGCGGCGGAATAAATGAGCGTGCGGCGACGTGGTCGAAACGACCCACAAGTATACGAACACCTCACGGGAAAAAATCGGGGAATTCCTCCGTTTCGCTAATGGCCGCTTCATCGGGCAGGCTGTTGCGCATTTTTGCGGTGGCTTCTGTCGGCGCTTCCCGATATTCTCCGAGCATAGATTCTATCGTCTTGCTGTTCGCAAACAACTGTTCCATTTCCTCAAAGGACAGCTCTCGCCGGCCATCGGAATAATAAAACGTGATGACAACTCTAGACATGCTTGCCTGCTTCGCTTGTCAGCTCAGGATACGAATACTCGGAGGACGAAGTAGAGATAATCATCAATGAGTTGCAACAGCAGATCGTACTCCTGAAGGGGCGATTCAACGGGAAGAAAGCGTTCTCCCTGTCAGACGCTTCCACGGACGAATAAGAATTTAACCAAGCAGCCTCTCACCTTTTGGTAGGGGGCTGCTTTGCTATATTGGTGCATTTTACGTCTCCTGATGGGTAAGATTTTGCCCCGAAATCTACATTTATTATGAGGGGACAAGATTGCTCTCCTACTTCAGGAAAAGGAGACACAAGGAAAATGACACTCTTTTAACGAAAACAGGCGGCTGATATCCTCGGGATATCGCTCACCACCTTGGATACTCTTCGCGCCGAGAGGAAGATCGGGTATTATCAGAAGCGGCCGGGATGTAAGGTCCAATTTACCCAGGATCATATCGACCAATACCTCAAGAGGGTTGAGTATGATGTCCGTGAACGTAAGGAAGAAATAGCAACAACGACCATTAAGAGGGGTATCTCAGCGGAACAAATGCTGCCATGGACTATGCAGGTATTTTTGAATGGTTATCCATTACACAGGCAAGGCGGGGGGCGGTTTTGCACCCCCGTTTTCTGTCCCGTATATTGGACACATTTTAACCCCGGAGGTCACCCCAAAAGGCCATTTTTTCGGTTCCGGGGTTAAAAGTCACCCCAAAAATTGTGTGTTTAATTTTGCCAGGCCACAATATATTGTGGTATTTTTGGCCAAAAATTATGAAGGGTCCCAAAAGTTTCAAAAACAAAAATAATAAAAAAGTCCCGGAAAACCGTAGTTTTCCGGGACAATTTGCAACTTTTTTAACGCTTAGAGAACTGAGGCGCGCGACGTGCGGCCTTCAAGCCGTACTTTTTCGCCCCAAAAGTCTGAAACCCTTGTGCCACAAGGGTTTGCGGGCTCGATTTTTAATTTAACCCCGATTAGTCACAATAAAATGAAGGTGTTCGCTCGGGGCCTGCGATGCTTATCGCCGTTTTTTTCTCCTCGAAAAATAGCTGCTGTTAAGTAATAAAAATTCGAGTATTCAGAAATAGGCAGCATCTGATTATCTCTTCACTCTGCCGCACATACGAAAGCTTTGAAAATTAAATCACTCGCCCAGTCCCCCGCCGGGTAGAACTCAGGGTGCCACTGCACCGCCCATACGAATCGGACTTCCGGCAGCCAAACTGCCTCAATCAATCCGTCTTCTGCCCTTGCCATTGCCCTGAGCGCGGGTGCCAACTCTTTAATTCCCTGATGATGATAGCTGTTGACAGCCAGGCTTTCCTTCTGAAGCAGTTTCGCCAGCGGCGTTTCCTGAATCAGCTCGACAGTGTGGGCAGGAACGCTGTACGGCGGCGCCTGATGATGGATCACATCAGAAGGATGCTGGTAGGGCAGATCCTGATACAAGGAACCGCCCAGGACAGCATTCAGGAATTGTATGCCTCGGCAGATACCCAGGACCGGCTTGTCTATTTCAAGGACTTTCCGGAGAAGAATAGACTCCATCCTGTCGCGAGCTTCGCAGATGGACCCACACACAGGCAGCGGCTCTTCGTGATATATTCCCGGCGACACATCATGGCCACCTGTCAGCAGGAACCCATCACAAATCGTTGCCAGCTGAATGATTTCCTCGGCATCGTCGGTCAGCGGCAGAATGATGGGAAGCCCACCTGCCCGTGTAATGCCATCCATGTAGCCTGGCAGCATCCAAAGGCTGCTCTTTTCCTCATCCCACAAGGGGACAACTCCTATCGTCGGTCTTCTTTCCATACTCTCACCTCAAAAAACGGCGCCCCTGTATCGGAGCGCCGTTGCTTGTTCTATTTTAGCATTTTGCGATACCATAGTCAATTCAGAAATCCAAACGGACCTGGATTGCCTCAATCTCGCCCTTGCAGTTGCGGTCAGGAATCATGATCCCGGACCCACGGATATCCAGCTTCCATCGGCCGGTATCTTTATCGCAGTAGAAGCCGGGGACTCCTCTCAGGTCGCAGCCACGCTCCAGCAGCTCAGTCACTATCTTCGGCGCCCGTACAGCCGGCGTGGTTTTATACCCAAGCCGGACAATCTCATCACCGGAGAGTCCCCGCCGAAGCAGGGACTCTCTGTGATTCGCGCCGAGAGACAGAAGCGACAGTAAATTGCTGTAGGTGTTGTGTCTCACCTCACTGGATGCGAGAGGCAGTTCAGGCTTCACAACAACCGGCTTGCGGGGAGCAGTGCGCCTTATGACAGCATCAGGGCTTCCGGCGCTCTGGAATATGCGGCACAGCTCCTCATACGCGGTGTTAAGGGTAACATCGTGGAAGTCAGCGTAGAGGTGGAGCACACCCCCGCCTTTGCCGCATCTGTTGCATCGGAAGATGTTCTTTTTGATGTTGACGTTCAAGTGAGCCTTTTTATCCCCGCAGAATGGGCATCTGCAATGCAGCTGTGTGCCCGTATTCCGAATGATCTGAATATCGAGCAAATCAACGACATCCGCAATACCGCAGGGGAGATTATCAAAGCTGCTGTCCATCGAACATCACCTCCCTACATCAATCATCCAATATCAGCTGGCTTTGGAGGTAGCCCGCGAAAGGAGCAGGATAGCTGCTGCCTTGAGTGCGAAGTTCCTCCCGTTGTAATGGTTCACATACCACTCCAGATCACGAGGCTTCTGGATCGCGACTTCGCCCAACGTCCTGCCGGAGTTGTAGCCCACGTCGATCACCACCTTCTCAGCTTCCTCAATGGTCATGCTGTTCAGGTAGTCCTCAACGGTGGACGGCTTGGGAGATGCCTTGGTCTTCTCAATCGTCGTCACCCGCTGCTGCTTTTCCGGCTTGGGGGTCGGCTGCGGTGCCTGCGCACCCTTAGGTGCCTCCGTCGGCTGAGACTGTTTCCCGTCGGGCTTGACACCGAGGTCAACGGGAGAATCGGCCATCACATTGGTCAGCAGGTCCGAAGCGCCGCAGAACTGGGTGCCATAACCGGCCGCTGCCAGGGCTCTGCCCAGGGCTGCGGTCTCAGCGATCTCCAGGAATCGGTCTCCGTACTTCTCATCCGACCTGAACCGCTGGGCATACCCCTTCCCGATATACTGGTCGGCGGGGTCAGTCCTGTCACGGTAGATCTTGCAGCACACCACGGCACATTTGTCATCGATGTGAATGATCTCAGGGTCGGCCTTCCCGTTCGGGCAGTGAAGCCGGAACCAAAGGAGGCGGTACTTCACATCCATGTAGAGTGAAGTCGAGCCATCGTCATTGGGCAGGGACCGCGTGAATTCCGCCGGGGCAAAGCCATCCACCGCATTGATCTCAGGAATGGTCCTTGTCGTGGCTGTTGTGTTTTCCGTCATTGTAATTTTCCTCCTTATTTTTGCCGGGCAGGGCTACCATTCCGGCAGCCCTGCCAACGGCAGTAATCACGATGCATACTTCTTCGTTTCCCGGTCGTAGTAGGCCGAGATCCTGTCAGCGAGGATGGTGTTGCGCTTGTCCACGTCATTCCTGTGAATGGCCATGTAGACAGCCTGCCTCTGGCAGATGAGGATGACCCGCACTTTGGCCCTTGAGATAGCCGTATATAGCAGGTTCCTGCGCAGCATGACGTAGTGTTCCTTCAACAGAGGGATGATCACCGTGTCGAACTCTCCGCCTTGGCTCTTGTGGATTGAGATACAATACGCCAGATCCACATTCTCCATATCCTCGCTGCCGTAGACGACCTCCCGGCCGTCCAGCAGCTTTATCTTTACTGTGGGCTCGCCGTCTTCATCGGCGGAGATGCAGTCGATGATACCGACCTCACCGTTTGAGACGACCTCATTGTTGCGGGTTTGGATTATGCGGTCGCCCTCGCGGTAGGTCCTGCCCATGCATTTCATCTCGCCCTTCCCGTCCTGGTGGGGATTGATCAGCTCGCGGATCTGCGTATTCAGGCTGTCCGCGCAGACTGCCCCTTTCTTTCGGAATGGGGAGAGGATCTGCACATGCTCCACACCGCGTTTCCCGACCTCATCCAGGAAGTACTTGGTGACCAGCTGAGCCGCCTGTTCACTGTCCCTGACATCCATCATTACGAAGTCATCCCCCAGGAGGAGATTCGTGTCGTTGTGGTTTACTGCCTGGGCATTCAGTGCGATCCGGCTGTTGCTGGCCTGTCGGAATACGGTGTCCAGAACTGCGGTCGGGACCATGCAGCTGCGGATCATTTCCCGCAGCACATTTCCCGGACCCACGGAGGGCAACTGGTCGGGGTCACCCACCATAATCAGCTGCACGCCCGGCTTCATACGCTCGAAGAGCGCGTAGGCCAGGCGCATATCCACCATGGAACACTCATCTACCACGATGAGGTCCGCGTCCAGATAGTCCGGACAGTCGGCCTCTATATCGTCGTCTGTGATGAGCCCCATTGCGGAATGCAGGGTAGCTGCGGGGTAGCCCGTCTGCTCGTTCATCCGCCTGCTCGCCTTTCCCGTGGGTGCCATGAGCAGCACCGTTTTCCTCGGATTGACCCGATGGTAAATGTCCAGGATGGCCCGCAGGGTCGTGGTCTTTCCCACGCCCGGACCGCCGGTCATGATGGACACAGGATGGGTCAGGCAGATCTCGACAGCTGCCCGCTGGGAGGGAGAGAGCGACTGATTGAGCGCCTTCTCTGTCTCGGCGATCTCCTGGACGATGCGGGGCACTTCCGGGGGCTCGGGCGTCAGCAGAAGCTTCACGACCCGTTTGGCCACCGTGACCTCGCAGTATCGTGTGAAGGTCAGGTAGACCCGCCCGTGTTCGTTATAGATCCGTTTATCCGCGTGGGACTTCAGGATGGCGCCGGCGATATCATGTCTGGGTACGACCTCAACATCAAAGTCCTTGTTCAGAAGGTCGTAGCACCTCGAAATCAGATCCTCCTCCGGTAAGAAGAGGTGGCCTGCATTCTGTGCCTCTTCCAGGCAGTACTCAATGGCGCCGGCATAGCGTAAGGGGTTCCTGAGCGCGGCGTTTGTTTTCCGGGCAATCGCATCGACGGTGAGGAATCCGAAACCTTTGATTTTGCAAAGCTGGAAGGGGTCTCGCCTCAGCACGTCCATGCTCTGCTCACCGAACTCAGCGTAGATCTTCTCGATCTTCTTCCTGGTCACTCCGAAGGGGCCCAGGTAGGTGGTCAGGTCCCGCAGCTTGCGGGTCTCCTGGTAGCTGGTGATAATGCGGTCCAGTTTCGCCTTTGACACGCCCCTGACCGTGAGAAGCTGCTGCGGATCGTTGTCCAGGACATCCAAAGTGGAAGTCCCGAACCGCGCCACAATCGCCTTTGCCGTTTTGGGCCCGACACCTTTGATGCACCCTGAACTCAGGTATGCTGTGATGCCTGCCGCGGTCTGCGGACGGACCTCTGCGAACTGCTTTACAGCGAGCTGGAGTCCGTACTTGGACGGCTGCCACACCCCCTCCAGATCGACCTCCACCGCCGTATTTGAGGGCAAATCGTTGCCCACAGCAGTAAAGTGGATCTTGCGATCAGAGTAGAAGTCCTTCCGGGCCTCCTGGGGTACGGTCTTGTCCTTTGTCGTGTAGATGAAGACACAGAAGCCATTCACCGACTCGAATATGGATCGCTCGAATTTACACCGCATGGCGTTCACCTCCGACTGCCTGATGGAACAGTGCCGGCCGGTAGTGGATGGGAATCCCCATCTTCTCCGCCGTAGCAATCTCGCCCTTCATGCCATCAGAGATGTAGGAGCCGAAGACTACCATCTGCGTACACATCCCGAGGAGCTTCTGGCCGAATTCCAAGGCCAGCGCCCTTTCCGCAGGCACTGTATCATCAAGTAAATACGGGAGAAACGCATGAGGAGCAACAGCCCGACCGCCGAATTCATTCTCAGCCAGCGCCATGTAGGTGCAGGCCTTTGCTGCATTCGCCAGCCTCTCCGCCCTTGTGGGGGCGGAGAGAGGCGAGCAAACATACGTCATTGGCATTCCCATTCCTCCTGACTCAGGCGCTTGCCTTCGTGACCTTGAAGATCCGGCTTTCCGTAGTCTCCACCAGGTCATCGTAAGCCGCGGGATATTGAGCCTTCAGCTTGGAGAGGTTGTCCTTGGAGATGCCCTCACGATAGGACGGGTTGTAGGTGACTTTGTACTGGACACCGGTGCCGTCGCACTGTGCGGTGCAGGCTGCGCCCATCTGCTCGATGATCGGGGCGTAGGCAGCTTTGATCTGGCTGTCCAGCTTCCGGGCCTGAGCATCGAGGGCGGCCTTCTCCTGCTTCATGAGCAGGACACGCTCCAGAGCGGGTAGGAACTCCTTGCCCAAGGTCACAACGGGGGCCTGTTTGTCAGCCGGGCCGTAGTAACGGCGCAGTGCATCCAGCACCATATCCGGCTTCTCGCTCAGAGGCGGCTGCACACGATTGCACACATACCGGCTCCAGAAGTCCTGAAGCTGGAGGATCGTGCTTTCCTCCTCATCCAGATCCCGCTCAATGACCTGCCATACAAAGTCGTTTTCCGAGTTGCTGAACAGGCAGGCGATGTAGGCCCGGTTGATGTTCATCACACTCATGTAGTGGCGGACCTGAAGCTCGTAGTGACGCGG
>CANRFC010000042.1 GCA_947629795.1 uncultured Oscillospiraceae bacterium | reverse complement strand
CGTTGACCATCTTCAGGATGCGCTCCACCTCGCCGCCGAAGTCGGCGTGGCCCGGGGTGTCCACGATGTTGATCTTGGTGTCCTTATAGTGGACGGCAGTGTTCTTGGCCAGGATGGTGATGCCCCGCTCCCGCTCCAGGTCGCCGGAGTCCATGACCCGGTCCACGGTGGCCTGGTTCTCCCGGTAGATGCCGCCCTGCTTGAGCATCTCGTCCACCAGGGTGGTCTTGCCGTGGTCCACGTGGGCGATGATGGCGACGTTTCTCAAATGTTGATCCTGCATAGATGCTCGCACCTCGTTTTTTAGATAGAAAAATGACGGTTTTACACACGAACATATATTATAACCGACCAAAAAGAGAAAAGCAACGGTTTTCTGCGGGAAAAACAAAACCCGTCGTATTTTCCAAGGAAGAAAATACGACGGGTTTTGCTTTTGGCACAAAGTTACAGCGTTTGTCCGGTGAGATGGCGGCGGAGCAGGTCAAAACCGTGGCTGGCGGCCACGGTGCGGATGCGGCTGCGGGAGCCGGCGGCGTGGATCTCCCGGACGTGACAGTCTCCCTCCCGGGCCAGGGCCACGTAGACCAGGCCCACCGGGTTGCCCCGGCCGTCCCCGTCGGGGCCGGCCAGGCCGGTGAAGGCCAGGGCCAGGTCGCAGCCCAGGACCCGCCGGGCCCCCTGGGCCATGGCCCGGGCCACCGGGGCGGACACCGCGCCGTACTGGTCCAGCAGCTCTTGGGGGACGCCAAGGACGGCGTTTTTGACCTCGTTGGTGTAGCTCACCACGGCCCCCTTGAAGGCCGCCGAGGCCCCGGGCAGGTCGGTGAACCGCTTGGCCGCCAGGCCGCCGGTGCAGCTCTCGGCGGTGCCCAGGGTGAGGCCCTTTTCCTTCAAGAGGGGCAGGCAGACCGCCTCCAGGGAATCCACGTCGGCGCCGTAGATCAGGTCTCCGAAGCGCTCCCGCAATTCTTTTTCCACCGGGGCGAGCATGGCCCGGGCGGCGGTCTCGTTATCGGCCTTGGCGGTGATGCGAAGCTCGCACTCCCCTTCCTTGGCGTAGGGGGCCAGGGTGGGGTTGGTCATGGAATTCATCTGCGCCCGGAGCTGCTGCTCCAGGGTGGACTCCCCGATGCCGAACAGCCGCAGGGAGCGGCTGACGATGACCCCGTCCGCCCAGTCCCGGAGGTAGGGGATGGCCCGGGCCCGGAACATGGGGCCGCATTCGCTGGGGGGACCGGGGAGCATCACCACCCGGACGCCATCGGTCTCAAAGCCGCAGCCGGGGGCGGTGCCCCAGTCGTTCTGGAAGGGGACGCAGCCCTCGGGGAGGTAGGCCTGCTGGTAGTTATTTTCGGTCATTCTGCCGCTGTCCGGGTGGAGACGGCGGAAGTAGGCCTCCATCCGGTCCGCGGCCTCCTGGTTGAAGACCAGCTTTTTCCCAAAACACTCGGCCAGCACGGTCTTGGTCAGGTCGTCGCAGGTGGGGCCCAGGCCGCCGGTGGTGAGGATCAGGTCGGCCCGGGACCGGGCGATCTCCACGGCGGCCCTCAGGCGCTGGGGGTTGTCCCCCACCACCGTGTGGTAAAAGACGTTGATGCCCAGGGCGGAGAGCTCCCGGGAGAGGGTCTGGGCGTCGGTGTTGGCGATCTCGCCCAGCAGCAGCTCGGTGCCGACGGCGATAAGTTCGGCGGTGTGGGGCATGGAAAGGGCCTCCTCCTGATGATGGATAAGGCCATTATAACACAAAACGGGGAAAATAAAAGAGACCGTGGGCTGCCCTCACCCGAAATCATGGCGGGAGGTGGGGATGCCGTACTCCTCCAACAGGGTCACCACGGCCTCGATCTTCCGGAAGCAGGTGGGGTCGTCCAGGCTGTCGTTGTCCAGGATGGCCCGGATGGCGTTCAGAGCCCGGTAACAGGTCCCATCCACGATCTCCTGGGCGGACAGGTCCAGCCCCGGGATCTCCACCTTCACCCCATGCTGCCAGATGGCGTGGGGCAGGATCTCTTGATATAGTTCCATTCATATCACCCTTGCCTATTATAGGTCAATTTCACCCTATAATCAATAGGTCATCATGACATAATTTCGTTGGGTGATGACAATGAGCAGACTGCGGGAGCTGCGCCGGGAGAGGGGCTATACCCAAGTGAAGATGCAGATGCTTACCGGTATTGACCAGAGCGATTATTCCAAGCTGGAGAGCGGAAAACGGTTCTATACCTTTGAACAGTGCAAACGCATCGCAGAAGCCCTGGACACCAGCATGGACTATCTTGCCGGATTGACCGACGACCCCCGGCCCTATCCTCGCCGGCGGTGAGGGGCTTGTTGGATGCGAGAAATGACCGCCCCGGCCTGACGCAACAGGCCGGGGCGGTCTTTGTGATCATTTTCACACCGCCTGCCAGAGGAGGCGGTCGTCTTCGAAGCGGGCGGTGAGGCGCTCGGCGTCCTTGAGCCAGGAGAGGTAGGAGCGCACGGTGCTGCCCACCAGGGCGTACTGCTCGAAATTCATGGTCAGGCCGTAGGCGGCAAAGAGGGATTGCAGGACCTCCTCAAAGGTCCGGGGCTCCCGGCACAGCGCCACGATCCTGTCGGCGATCTGGTGGACCTTGTCCATGTTGTACCGGGCCAGGGGGGCGATGTCCTCGGCGGCGTCGGCGTGGGCGGGAATGAAGAGCCGGGCCTTCATGTCCATCACCTGCTCCAGGGTGCGCAGATAGGCCGCCACGTCGTAGATGAAGCCGATCTGATACTTGTCCAGGGTCTCCCGGCTGGAGAGACAGTCGGCCAGAAAGACCACGTCGTCCGGGGTGCGGAAGCCCACCATATCGAAGAAGTGCCCCGGCAGGGGGATGAGCCCGAAACCCTGGGGCAGGACCTCCGGGGTCAGGTCCCGGGCATCGCTGGGCTGGGCCAGGAGGAACTTGTGCCGCAGGTCCCCGGGGGGAAAGCCGCCGTAGAGGAAGGCGGGCTCCAGGATGGGGTGCCGGGTGAAGTCCCCCTCGATGCCGGGGGCATAGATTTGGCACCCGGTCTGCTTCTGGAGGTAGGCGTTGCCGCCGATGTGGTCGGCGTTGGAGTGGGTGTTGTAGATGGCGGTCAGGCGCCAGCCCTGGGCGTCCAGGTGCTGGCGGACCTTCCGCCCCGCGTCCTTGTCGCTGCCGCTGTCGATGAGACACACGTCGGTGTCATTCAGCCGCACCAGCCCGATCTTGGCGGGGCTTTGGATATAGTAGGTGTGCTCGGCGGCCTGGATCAGTTCGTACATGGGTCAGCCCCCCTTTACAGCTCGATGAGCACCCGCTCGATGCCGTCCACGGCGGCCTTCACCAGGCCCTCCACGTCCAGCTTTTCCTCGGCGCGCCGGCACTCGGCCAGGGTGGGCTTCAGCCGGGGGTGCCGGGGAGTGAAGACAGTGCAGCAGTCCTCATAGGGGAGGATGGAGGTCTCGAAGGTGCCGATGCGCCGGGAGATGCGGACGATCTCCTCCTTGTCCAGACCCACCGCCGGGCGGAAGATGGGCAGGTCGGTGACCGCCCCAGTGCAGCGCATGGCCTCCATGGTCTGGGAGGCCACCTGGCCCAGGCTCTCCCCGGTGACCAGGCACCCCGCGCCGCAGCGGTGGGCCACCTCGGCGGAGATGCGCATCATGAACCGCCGCATGAGGATGGTGAACAGCTCCTCGGGGCAGGACCGGCGCAGCTCCTCCTGGATGGCGGTGAAGGGCACCACGTGGACCACCAGCCGCCCGGTCCAGGGGGTGAGGAGCTTGGCCAGGTGCAGCACCTTCTGCTTGGCCTCCTCCGAGGTGTAGGGGTAGGAGAAGAAGTGGACCATCTCCAGGGAGAGCCCCCGCTTGGCCATCATCCAGGAGGCCACCGGGGAGTCGATGCCCCCGGAGAGCAGGCTCACCGCCCGGCCGGCCATGCCCACGGGAAGGCCCCCGGCCCCGGGGACGGGGGTGCCGTGGACGAAGGCCGCCTTCTCCCGGACCTCCACGTAGACGGTGAGGTCGGGGTGGTGCATGTCGGCGGTGAGGTGGGGGTAGAGGTCGTCCAGCTCGCCCCCCAGGTACTGGGCCAGCTGGATGGAGTTGAGGGGAAAGGTCTTGTCCGAGCGCTTGCACTCCACCTTGAAGGTCCTGGCCCCGGCCAGCTCGTCGGAGAGGAAGTCCCGGATGGCGGAGAGCATGGCCTCCTTGTCCTTCTCACAGGCCCGGCACCAGCACACGTCGGCGGCGCCGAAGATCTTCTTCATGGCCTCGAAGGCCCCGGGGACGTCGCAATCGTCGGACAGGGGCTCCACATAGGTGATGGACTGCCGGGTGGTGACCTGGAAGGGGCCGAAGGGACGCAGCCGCCGCTTGGCGTTGCGCATCAGAGCCTCCTCAAAGGTGTGCCGGTTGAGCCCCTTGAGCACCAGTTCTCCCAGCTTGAGTAAGATCATGTCGTTCATATGCGTTCCCTACTTCTCAAAAAGATTTTTGTGTCCTTACCGGGTCATCCACGGGCTGGCCCGGTACTGCAGGGCCTCGGCCAGGTGGGGGACCCCGATCTGCTCGCAGCCGTCCAGGTCGGCGATGGTCCGGGCCACCCGGAGGATGCGGTCATAGCTCCGGGCGGTGAGCCCCATGCGCTCGAAGGCCCCCTTCATCAGGGCCTGGCAGGACTCGTCCAGGGGGCAGAAGACCTCCAGCTCGTCCCGGCCCATCCGGGCGTTGCAGGGCACCCCCTTGGTCCCGAACCGGGCCGACTGCACCGAGCGGGCGGCGTCCACCCGCTTCTTGATCTCCGCCGAGGACTCCCCGGTGGGCTTGTCGGCGAGGGTGTCGAAGTCGGGGGCGTCCACCTCCACGGTGAGGTCGATGCGGTCCAGCAAAGGCCCCGAGAGCTTGGCCTGGTACTTCTCCACCTCCCGCTGGGAGCACTTGCACCGGTCCCCATGGCCGTACCAGCCGCACTTACAGGGATTCATGGCGCACACCAGCATGAACTGGGCGGGAAAGACCTCGCTGCCCCCGGCCCGGCTGATCTGGACCCGGCCCTCCTCCATGGGCTGGCGCAGGACCTCCAGCACGTCCTTGTGGAACTCGGGCAGCTCGTCCAGGAAGAGCACCCCGTGGTGGGCCAGGGAGATCTCCCCGGGGCGGATGAGGGGGTTGCCGCCCCCGGCCATGCCCATGGCCGAGATGGTGTGGTGGGGGGAGCGGAAGGGACGTTTGGTGACCATGGGCCTGCCCTTGGAGGTGAGCCCCACCACCGACCACACCGCCGTGGCCTCCAGGGCCTCCCGCTCACTGAGGTCGGGGAGGATGGAGGGCAGGCGCTTGGCCAGCATGGACTTACCCGAGCCCGGGGGCCCGATCATGAGCACATTGTGGCCGCCGGCGGCGGCGATCTCCAAACACCGCTTCACGTTCTCCTGGCCCTTGACCTGGCTGAAGTCCAGGGGCTCCTCCTCCGAGGCGCCGGGGACCCAGGGCTGGGCCAGGGGGATGAGGGATTCTCCCTTCAGGTGGGCGATGAGTTCCTTCACGTTTTCCACCGGATAGACCGCCAGTCCCTTGGCCAGGGTGGCCTCGGCGGCGGCGTCGGCGGGGACGAAGAGCCGCCGGATGCCGGAGCTCCGGGCGGCCAGGGCCATGGGGAGCATCCCCGGCACGCTGCGCACCGCCCCAGACAGGCTCAGCTCCCCCACAAAGGCGCAGTCGCTCTCCGGCCGGGGGATCTCCCCCTGGGCGGCCAGGATGCCCACCAGGATGGGCAGGTCGTAGGCCGTGCCTCCCTTCTTCCGGTCGGCGGGGGCCAGGTTGATGGTGATGCGGGAGACCGGGAAGGTGAAGCCGCAGTTCTTCACCGCCGAGCGCACCCGGTCGGCGGCCTCGTTCACCGCCGTGTCGGGCAGGCCCACGATGACGAACTTGGGCAGACCCCCGGACAGGTCGCATTCGGCGGTGACCACGTACCCCTCTACGCCCCGCAGCCCCATGGAGCGCACCTGGATCATCATCCGCGCCCCCTCCTTTCCAACAGGTGATTTTTTCCTATCATACCACGCTTTTGGGAAAAAAGCTATACGCGGCTTGCGCCCGGGCGCAAAAAGGCCCGGCGGCCGGGCCTGGCCGCCGGGTGGGGAGAAGGGTGGAGTCGGGAGAGGGCGCCGCCGAAAGGGTCAGTTGTAGTTTTTATCAATATAGGCCTGGATGCTGTCCGCGTCCAGTTCCTGACCCTTCCCCAGGATCTTACCCGTGGGTTCACTTCCCCAAGTATGGACATTGACATAGTCTCCGCCTTGCGCCAGTTCGTTCAAATCATCATAGTCAAGAGAACCTAAAGTGGCGATTTCTTCGGTGATAGTTCCACCAACAGCATTTTCGGCGGTAAATTTGACATAGACCTCATACTTTCCATCCCCGGCATCGTTGGCCCAGATATATTTTACAGTGAAGGAGTAGGGGTTCTTCAGGCAGTTCATGTAGGCCATACAGAATTCAGCTGCAAATACCTCTGTATCAGAATAGCTGTCTTCCTCAGTGCCACTGCCATTTCCGGATGGGGTTGACGAGCCTGTGGGCATGACAGCGACACTAAGAACGAAAAGGGCAACGGACAAAAGGACAGTCAGGACAGCGGGCATTTTCCTTTTGCGTCTTATAGCCTTCACAATAAGGATGACGATACCAACAAGGAACAGGAGAACGGACAGCAGCATAAGCGCAACAGATATATTTTCCATACGACAATTTCCTCCCTTGTAAGATAATATTAGTTTAACAGATTAAATGACTTGTGTCAATCGCATTACGGGATTTTGACAAGGTTTATACAACGCGCTTATCACCGTAAAATTGTGAGGAGGTGATAGGCGTGCGGAAAGAATATAAGGATCTTTATGAGAAGTTTGGGTTGAATGTGGTCTACTATCGGAAAAGGAAGAAGCTTACACAGCTGCAACTGGCTGAATTGGTAGATATTGACCGAAGCCATATCAGCGCCATAGAGTTGGGGAATGTAGGAGTATCCTTTGATGTCATATTCAAGCTGTGCGAGGTGTTGGAGGTCAACCCGAAGGACCTGTTTGACTTCAGGGACTGAAAGCAAGTTTCCCCGGTGCCGGCTGCGGCGGGAGATTTGCTTTGCTAATTTGGATCAGCAGCCCCAGTGAGTACCAAAACTTCCCTTTATTTTCCCCGACGGCTCTGTGCCGCCGGGGTTTTCTGTTCAGAAAAAAACAGCATATTTTCCTACAAAATTCGGCGAAAGGGCGGCAAGAGGTAGTTTACAAATGGGGCTTAAGGTGTTAAAATGGAAATGCTGTAAAGAAACCAAACTGCTTTCCCAGCAAAGAAGCGAAATATGGTAAGGAGGAATCGTTCCCATGGTAAAGAGATCGTTCAAATCCATGGACGGCAACACCGCGGCGGCGCATGTAAGCTATGCGTTCACCGAGGTGGCGGGGATCTACCCCATCACGCCGTCCAGCCCCATGGCCGACTATGTCGACCAGTGGGCCGCCGCCGGCCGCAAGAACATCTTCGGCAACCCCGTCCGGGTCATCGAGATGCAGTCTGAGGCCGGTGCTTCGGGTACCGTCCACGGCTCCCTGGCCGCCGGCGCCCTGACCACCACCTACACCGCGTCCCAGGGCCTGCTCCTCATGATCCCCAACATGTACAAGATCGCCGGCGAGCTGCTCCCCGGTGTGTTCCACGTGTCCGCCCGGACCGTGGCCGCCCAGAGCCTGAACATCTTCGGCGACCACTCCGACGTCATGGCCACCCGCCAGACCGGCTTCGCCATGCTGGCCGAGTCCAGCGTGCAGGAGGTCATGGACCTGGCTCCCGTGGCCCACCTGTCCGCCATCAAGGGCCGCGTCCCCTTCGTCAACTTCTTCGACGGCTTCCGGACCTCCCACGAGATCCAGAAGGTGGCCGTGTGGGATTACGACGACCTGGCCGACATGGTGGACATGGACGCCGTCAAGGCCTTCCGTGCCCGTGCCCTGAACCCCGAGCATCCCACCATGCGCGGCTCTCACGAGAACGGCGACGTGTTCTTCCAGCACCGTGAGGCCTGCAACAAGTACTACGACGCCCTTCCCGAGATCGTGGAAGAGTACATGGGCAAGATCAACGAGAAGCTGGGCACCAACTATCAGCTGTTCAACTACTACGGCGCCGCCGACGCCGACCGGGTCATCATCGCCATGGGCTCCATCTGCGAGGTGGCCGAGGAGGTCATTGACTACCTCAATGCCCACGGCGAGAAGGTGGGCCTCATCAAGGTCCGTCTGTATCGTCCCTTCCGGGCTGACAAGCTCATCGCCGCCATCCCCGCCACCGCCAAGAAGATCGCCGTGCTGGACCGCACCAAGGAGCCCGGCTCCCTGGGCGAGCCCCTGTACCAGGACGTGATCTCCGCCCTCTTCGAGGCCGGCATCACCGACAAGACCGTCATCGGCGGCCGCTACGGCCTGGGCTCCAAGGACACCCCGCCCGCCAGCGTCTTCGCCGTGTACGAGGAGCTGGCCAAGGCCGAGCCCAAGCGTGAGTTCACCATCGGCATCGTGGACGACGTCACCGGGCTGTCCCTGCCCGAGCACGAGTGCCCCAACACCGCCACCCCCGGCACCATCGAGTGCAAGTTCTGGGGCCTGGGCGGCGACGGCACCGTGGGCGCCAACAAGAACTCCACCAAGATCATCGGCGACCACACCGACAAGTACATCCAGGCGTACTTCCAGTACGACTCCAAGAAGACCGGCGGCGTGACTGTGTCCCACCTGCGCTTCGGCGACAAGCCCATCCGCGCCCCCTACTACATCAACAAGGCCGACTTCGTGGCCTGCCACGTGCCCTCCTACATCATCAAGGCCTTCCCCATGGTCCGGGATGTGAAGGACGGCGGCATCTTCCTCATCAACTGCCAGTGGAGCGACGAGGAGCTGGATAAGCACCTGCCCGCCGTGGCCAAGCGCTACATCGCCGAGCACAACGTGCAGGTCTACACCATCAACGCCATCGACGCCGCCATCCAGATCGGCATGGGCAAGCGGACCAACACCATCCTCCAGTCCGCCTTCTTCGCCCTGGCCAACATCATCCCCGCCGACAAGGCCATCGAGTACATGAAGGATGCCGCCGAGCACTCCTACATGAAGAAGGGCAAGGACATCGTGGAGATGAACTGGAAGGCCATCGACATGGGCGCCTCCCTCCTCCACAAGGTGGAAGTCCCTGCCTCTTGGAAGGACGCCAAGGACGCCCCCAAGACCGAGCAGCTCACCGGCCGCCCCGCCACCGTGAAGATGGTGGAGGAGCTGATGCAGCCCATCGGCCGGATGGACGGCGACTCCCTCCCCGTGTCCGCCTTCTACAACAACGGCCACGTGGACGGCACCTTCCAGCTGGGCGCCGCCGCCTATGAGAAGCGCGGCGTGGCCGTCACCGTTCCCGCCTGGGATCAGGACAAGTGCATCCAGTGCAACCAGTGCGCCTTCGTCTGCCCCCACGCCACCATCCGTCCCTTCGCTCTGACCGAGGCCGAGGCCGCCAAGGCTCCCGCCGCCGCCAAGATCGTGGACGTGAAGGCCGGCAAGGGCAAGGGCGTGTACAAGTACACCATGGCCGTCAGTCCTCTGGACTGCATGGGCTGCGGCGTGTGCGTGGGCGTGTGCCCCACCAAGGCCATCACCATGGCTCCCCAGGAGGGCCAGCTGCCCCAGCAGGACGTGTTCGACTACTGCGTGGCCGAGGTCACCGAGAAGGCCGACATGGCCAGCGTCAACAACCCCAAGGAGAGCCAGTTCAAGAAGCCTCTGCTGGAGTTCTCCGGCTCCTGCGCCGGCTGTGCCGAGACCAGCTACGCCCGCCTCATCACTCAGGTCTGCGGCGAGCGGATGTACATCTCCAACGCCACCGGCTGCTCCTCCATCTGGGGCGGCCCCGCTGCCACCAGCCCCTACACCGTCACCGCGGAGGGCAAGGGTCCCGCTTGGGCCAACTCCCTCTTCGAGGACAACGCCGAGCACGGCCTGGGCTTCTTCTACGGCCAGAAGGCCATCCGTGACCGCCTGATCAAGGACACCGAGGCCCTCATCGCCGTGGATTACACCGCCGCCGAGCTGAAGGCCGCCGCCCAGGCCTGGCTGGACACCAAGGACGACGGCGCCGCCAACGGCGAGCCCACCAAGGCCTATATCAAGGCCCTGGAGGAGAACATCGTGGACGGCTGCAAGTGCGAGGCCTGCACCCTGGCCCGGGCCATCCTGGAGCACAAGGAGTTCCTGTCCAAGAAGTCCATCTGGATCTTCGGCGGCGACGGCTGGGCCTACGATATCGGCTTCGGCGGCCTGGACCACGTCCTGGCCTCCGGCGAGGACGTGAACGTCATGGTCTTCGATACCGAGGTCTACTCCAACACCGGCGGACAGGCTTCCAAGGCCACCAACTTCGGCGCCGTGGCTCAGTTTGCCGCCGCCGGCAAGGCCACGCCCAAGAAGTCCCTGGCCGAGATCGCCATGAGCTACGGCTACGTCTACGTGGCCCAGGTGGCCATGGGCGCCAACCAGGCCCAGACCCTCACCGCCATCCGTGAGGCCGAGGCCTATCACGGCCCCTCCCTGGTCATCGGCTACTCCCCCTGCGAGATGCACTCCATCAAGGGCGGCATGCTCCACTGCCAGGAGGAGATGAAGAAGGCTGTTGAGTGCGGCTACTGGAATATGTTCCGCTTCAACCCCGACCTGAAGAAGGAGGGCAAGAGCCCCTTCACCCTGGACTCCAAGGAGCCCAAGGGCGGCTATCAGGAGTTCCTGATGAACGAGGCCCGCTACTCCGCTCTGACCCGCTCCTTCCCCGAGCGCGCCAAGGAGCTCTTCGCCAAGAACGAGGAGGCCGCCAAGGCCCGCTACGAGCACCTGCTCAAGCTGGTGGAGCTGTACAAGTAAGAGCAAGCGAAAAGCTTACAGAAAGTCCCCCGGAGCATTGCTCCGGGGGACTTTTGCTGCGGGCCTTGGCGGCCTCCTCTATTTTGGTCAAAATAAGGGGTCCCCACGGAACCCGCAAAGCGGGTTTCGTGGGGAAAGGAGGAGCAACGGAATGAGCGAGCTTTCCCGCTTGCGGGGAAGCGAGGGATATGAAGTTTGCGACGACGCGGCCCGCTACGAGCACCTGCTCAAGCTGGTGGAGCTGTACAAGTAAGCCAGACCCCACAAAGCAAAGAGGGCGCCCGGTCTTTTGACCGGGCGTTCTTTTTGTGCCCCAAGGGTCGGGATATTTTGTATAACCCCAGGCATATTTGTCCACACTTTCCATACAATGGTACAAACCGAGGACATGGAAAGGAGCTGGAGCATATGGCAGCAAGGCACGGTCTGTTCGGCAGAGGGAGGTCCCCCTCCCCCCAGGAGTTGGAGCGGCAGGACCTGGAGGAGAGCCTGAGCCAGACCCGGCTGGCCCTGGCCCAGGCCTATGCCGGCTTCAACGCCGTCAGCGACCCTGAGCTGGTGGAGTCCTACGTCTACGAGATCCAGGCCCTCCAGAGCCGCTACGCCTACTTCCTCCGCCGGCGCAAGAGCCTGGAGCCCGCCCCGGCTCCGGCGGCGCAGGCCGCCCTCCCGGCGGTGTGATGCTCTCGCCGGAGACCGTCCCCGCCCTCCTCCTGGCCCTGACCCTGGCGGGGCTGCTGCTGGTCTTCCACCGGGCCCTGGGGGGCCTGGTGCGCCTGCTCTGCCGGACCCTGGCCGGCCTGGCGGCCCTGTGGGCCCTGGCCCCGGCGGGGGCTTGGCTGGGGGTGAGCCTGGGGGTCAACCTCTTCAACGCCCTGGTGCTGGGGGCTCTGGGGGTCCCCGGCCTGGGCCTGCTGCTCCTGCTCCACTGGACCCTCCGATAAAAAGCGGGCCTTTTCGCAAAAGGCCCGCTTTTTTGGTGGAAATTTCCTCCCGGGGGGTCTATAATGGGGCCAAAGGAGGCTGATCGCCATGAAGCGAAGCCAGATCAATGCCGCCCTCAAAGAGCTGGAGGCGGCCGCCCGGAAGTACAGCTGTTTCCTGCCCCCCTTCTGCCACTTTACCCCCGAGGAGTGGAAGAGCAAGGGCCACGACTACGACGAGGTCCGGGACAACCTCCTGGGCTGGGACATCACCGACTACGGCCTGGGGGATTTTGACAAGGTGGGCTTCTCCCTCATCACCATCCGCAACGGCAACGTGAAGCAGCCTGCAAAATACCCCAAGACCTACGCCGAAAAGCTCCTCTACCTGAAGGAGGGCCAGTACTCCCCCATGCACTTCCACTGGTCCAAAATGGAGGACATCATCAACCGGGGGGGCGGCACCGTCCTCATCCGGGTCTACAACTCCACCCCCGATGAGGAGCTGGATAAGGAGAGCCAGGTCCACGTCCACGTGGACGGCCGGGAGCGGGTGGTCCCCGCCGGGACCCAGATCCCCCTGACCCCCGGGGAGAGCATCACCATCACCCCCTATCTGTACCACGACTTCGAGGTGGCCCCGGGCACCGGGCCGGTGCTCCTGGGGGAGGTCAGCCAGTGCAACGACGACGAGCACGACAACCGCTTCAACCCCCCGGTGGGCCGCTTCCCCGCCATCGAGGAGGACGAGCCCCCCTACCGTCTGCTGTGTACCGAGTACCCCCCGGCGGAGGACTGAAGAGGATGGGAACAAAACCCGGCCCCAAAAAGTCAAAAGAGCCCCCCTGAGACCGTCGCTGAGATCCCTTTTTGGGCGTTCAAAAGGGCCCGCCGCAAAATGCGGTTTTGGGCCCGACCCACAAACAGCCTGCCATTAAAAAGTTATGGGGAACTGCCACTTTTGCAGTTCCCCATAACTTTTTGCTTGTGTTTACTTTTGAAATTTCTATTTTGCAGCAGCCCCTTGCTGCTGCCCCCGTTTCGGCCCTCAGCCGCTCTTGACCTGCTTCCCGCCCCGGCGGTACCGGCTCCGCCCCCGGCGCTTTTTGCTCCGGCAGGAGAAGACCGCGCCGGCCTTGGCGGCCTGGAAGGCCTCCTTGTTCTGGGGGGACCAGGCCGCGGCGGCGCCGTTGGCCCAGAGCATGCCCTTTTTGTCCCGGGCGGTCTCCAGCTTCCACAGCCGCTGGCCGTCCTGGGGGCAGATGAACCGGGCGTAGTAGGGCCCGCCGCCGGTCAGGGAGAACCACTGGTCCACCATCACCCGCTCCCCGCACACCGGGCAGGTGGCCCGGCGGCAGCCCCGGTTGTTGAGCATGGCCTTGGCCCCCTCAAAGGGTCCTTGCCAGGGGGTCTTCCGCCGGGGAAGGAGGGCCCTGGCCCGCCGCTGGGCGGGCTCCCGCGCCGCCCGGGCGATGTCCTCCGGCCCCAGGTGGGCGCACACCGCCCAGGTGTAGATGGCGTCGGACAGGGCATTGTGGGGGTCAAAGACGTCGGGCACCCGGCAGTACTCCACCGCCCGCTCCAGAGACACGCTGTTGGCCGCCCCCACCGAGGCGTCAAAGGCGATCTGCAGGTCCACAAAGGTCTCGGGCAGAGCCAGTTCCTTCAGCTTCCAGTATTCCAGATTCTCCCGCAGGGCCAGAAAATCGTTGCCGCCCCAGGTGGCGAAGGTCTGCCCCTTTCCGCACCAGCGGAAGAAGGCCCGGGCGGCGGAGGGGAAGTCCAGCCGGGAGCGCTTGGCCTCCTCCAGCTCGGGCAAAGCCCCTGCCGCCGGGGAGAACCGCCGGTGGACCTTGGGCCGGATGTAGACGCAGAAGACATCCTCCACCTGCCCGCCGGGCCGGTCGCACTTCACCGCGCCGATCTGTAAGATCTCGTCCAGGCGGATGCCGTCGTACAGTCCGCTGTTCCACTCTAAGTCGAAAATGATCAGGGCCTCCGCCCTCCTTTCTCTGCCCCCTATTGTACGATGAAAGCGGGAAAATGGCAAGAGCTTTGTACGTTCAGGGGAAAATTGGCCGAAAAACCGCCGCTCCAGGGACTTTTGCGCCGGGGCCGGCAGCCTTTAAAAAGCCGGCTCCAAAGGCATTTTGCCTTGGAGCCGGCGATTTTTCGCTTTTTTTCCGGTCCGGACCTATGGGGTTTGCGGCGGGAGAGGTCACTTTTTGGCCTCGTCCCCGGCTTTTTTGTCCTCCTGGGGGGCGGGCTGGGGCTCCTTTTCCCGGAGCACGTCCAGATAGAAGGCGTCCAGCTCCTCCTGGGTGGGGAAGACCGCCACGTACATCTGGTTGCCCATGGCCCCGGCCATCACGTCGGGGATGCGCTCCACCATCCGCATCTGCTTGGCGTACTTGGACAGCAGCTCCTCGTGGCTGAGCACGAAGTCCTTGCCGTCCCGCCGGCCGGCGTAGGCGCAGAAGGCGTGCTCCCCCTCGGGGACGGTGGAGCGGTCAAAGGCCACCATGTCGGCCCAGATCTTGTAGACGTTGGTGGAGTTGGCGAAGTTCATCATGTCCGGGGAGAACCCGCCGCAGGGGCGCATGTTCACCTCCAGGGAGACCACGTCCCCCTTCTTCCCCAGCCCCTCCTGGTCCTCGTCCAGGCGGAAGAACTCGAAGTGGACGAACCGGCTCTTCACCCCGAAGGCCTTCACCGCCGCCCGGCCCGCCCTCCGGGTGTCCTCGGGCAGGTCCTTGACGATGTAGTAGATGGAGTTGTCGTCGTTGTTGACGATGTCCATGATGGACAGCACGGTGACGTTCCCCGTCTCGAACATGGGCTTGCCGTGGGAGTCGATGACGGCGTCGTAGGAGTTCACCGTGGCCCGGACGAACTCCTCCATGATGTAGGGCTCCCCCTCCCGCTTGGTCTTGAGGAACTCCTGGAGCTCCAGGTCGGAGGAGAGCTTGTGGGTGTCGCTGGCTCCCACGCCGTTGTCCGGCTTGACCACCACCGGCCAGCCCACCTTTTTGATAAAGTCCCGGCAGCCCTTCAGGTCGTCCACGATGTGCCACCGGGCGGCGGGGATGCCCGCCTTGGCGTAGAACTCCTTCATCCGGGACTTGTACTTCACCCGGGGCATATCCTTGGGCTGGAAGCCCGAGGTGATGTGGAAGTCGGCGCGGAGCTGGGCGTCCCGCTCCAGCCAGTACTCGTTGTTGGACTCCAGGAAGTCGATGCGGCCATAGTGGAAGATGAAGTAGGCCACCGCCCGGTAGACCGCCTCATAGTCCTCCAGGGAGCCCACCTTGTAGTACTCGGTGAGACTGTCCTTCAGTTCGGGCAGCAGCTCGTCATAGGGCTGGTCCCCGATGCCCAGGACGTTGAGGCCGTTGTTTTTCAGCTCCCGGCAGAACTGCCAGTAGTTCACCGGGAAGTTGGGGGAGAGGAAGACGACATTTTTCATGGGTGAGCACCTCTTTCTATCTTTTGCCATTTACAGCGTTAAAGTTACAGGGTATAATTTGCCCCTCGGTGGGGCCGGCCCGTCCGGCGTTACCGGTCCCCCAGGAGGAAGGGGACAAAGTAGTCCACCTGCTTGTACCACCAGGGCCAGTCGTGCTCCACGTCATAGCCCCAGAAGTCCACCCACAGGCCCATATCCTTCTCGGCGTTGAGCTGGGCCAGACGGCGGGTGGTGTCGGGGACCTCCCAGGGTCCCTGCCCCACGCAGATGATGCCCTTGTGCCGGCGGTACTCCTCCAGGAAGGGGTGGTCAGAGGGCATATCGGCCAGATAGTGCACCGGGGAGTTGCGGTAGACGTTCTCGTCCACATAGCCGTCCCAGCCGTAGGCGGCGTCGTAGATGCCGCTGAGGGCCAGCATGCCGTCGAAGAGGTCGGGGAAGCGGAAGAACAAGTTGGCGGCGTGGGTGGCCCCCAGACTGCACCCGAAGGCGGTGATGCCGGGGAAGCCCTCCCAGCCGTTGCAGGCGTTGGCCATGTCCCGGAAGGCGGGGACCACCTCCTGGGTGAGGTAGGCCATCCACTGCTCGTGGCGCTGGGAGCGCCAGGCGGGGTCCCCGGTCTTGTTGGACCAGGTCTCGGCGTCCAGGGTGTCCACCGCCAGGACCATCACCCGGCCGGAGTTGATCCAGGGGGCCCAGGCGTCGGTCATGTGGAAGTCCTCGAAGCTGTAAAACCGCCCGTCCTGACAGGGGATGAACAGCACCGGCTTGCCGGCGTGGCCGTAGAGCTTGCACTCCATCTCCCGGCCCATGACGTTGGACCAGCTCTTGAAATATTGGGTCTGCATAGCGATCACCTCATTCCTCCAGGTCGTAGAACAGGGTCTCAAAGACAAAGGGGAGCTGTTTTTCCCAGGTGGCCTCGTTGTGGTCGCCATTGGGGACGATGCGGGCGTTTACCAGGGCCCCCTTGGACATGAGCAGGGTGGCGGCGCGCCCAAAGCCCTCGGCCATGCCCCGGCGGTTCAGCTCCCGCTCCCCGTAGTCCATGTACACCACGGTGCCCCGGCGGATGCGGTGCCCGCCCAGCATCTTCTCCATCTTCTCCCCCCCGAACCAGAGGGAGGGGGACAGGGCGGCGCAGCGGGAGAAGACCCGGTTATACTCGGTGACGGCGTAGAGGCTCATGAGCCCGCCCATGGAGCTGCCGGCGATGAAGGTGTGCTCCCGGTCGGGGAGGGTGGGGTAGGTCTCGTCGATATAGGGCTTGAAGTCGTGGACGAACCACTCCATGGTGGCCCTCCCCCGGCCCCGGATGGGGCCCACGCCGGGCATCTCGGCGGTGAAGGGACAGTACTCCACCAGCCGCTCGTTGTTGGGCCCGTGGTTGCACTCCACCGCCGCCACGATGACGGGGATCTCCTCCCCCTCCAGGAAGTCCAGCAGGCCCCAGGACTTGCCGTAGGTGGCCTCATCGTCGAAAAACAGGTTGTGACCGTCGAACATATACAGCACCGGCAGTCGGCAGTCCGGGTCCTCCAGAGCAAAGTCGGGGACGTAGGCGTAAGCCCGCCGGGGCGCCTCCCCACTCAGGGCGGGGAGGGTGACATTCCACTCTTCCAGCATGACAGACCTTCTTTGACAAAAGAGATGCCCTCCGCCCAGGGGGCGGAAACAAAGGTTACTTTAGTATAGCACAGCGGTAAAGGAAAGGCAACCGGAAATTGCCGCCGGCCGGCAAAGGACCATGCAGAGACCTTTTGTAGCCTCCCGCGGCCCTCAGCCCTTGAGGGACAGATGCTCCCCGGGGTCGTAGGGGAAGTCCCTGTCCAGGGGGAACATGGGCCGGGGGAGCCGCTCGTAGGGGAGGCTTTTCAGGTCCTCGTTGGTGCTGCCCCCGGACAGACACAGGATGGCCCGGCCCGCCAGGGCGGCGTGGCCGGGGGTGAGGTAGCCCAGCTTCACCGCCACCAGCTGGGCCCGGGCGGCGTCCCGGCCTAGGGCGGTGAAGAGGGCGGGGGTGACATAGCCGATGTGCTTTTCGGCCAGGACGATGTCCACGTTCCCCGTGCGGAACAGGGCCACCGCCGAGCCCTCCCAGTCCTCCACGAAGCCCATCACTACGCCGGTGGCGGTGATGGGGCGGGAGGTCTTCCGGTCAAACTTGGCTCCGAAGGTGAGGGTGAGCGCCTGCCCCACCCTTCCCCGGCAGGCCAGGGCGGCGTCGGGGTCGTAAATGCCGCCGAAGAGGGCGGGGGTGGGGAGCCTTCGGGTGCGCTCATCCGCCAGAAGGCGGGACAAAAGGCCGGTACAGTCCGAGGAGGAGCCCCCGGTGGGATTGTCCCCCGAGTCGGAGAGGTAGACCGGCTTCTCCGCGGTCAGGGCGGCGGCGAGGGCGAGGTCCACCGCTTCTTCCTCGGAATACGCCTCGGTCTGGAAGGAGAAGTCGTGCCGGCGCTCCCAGAGGAGAGCGGCCAGGCGGAGAGCTTCGGCCTGGGCCAGAGCCCGGTCCCGGGCCACCACCAGGATGCCGGCGGCGGAGTCCGGGTTGTCGCACCAGGGATAGCCCATGAGGCAGGAGGCGGCCAGGACGCCGGGCTTTTTTTCGCTCGCCCGGACCTCCCGGATGAGGGAGACCATGGGCTCTACGTCGGTAGCCGACTGCTCCCCGGCCACCAGGAGGGGGACCTTCACCCAGGCCATGGCGGGGAGCCGGGGGGCGTTTCCCTCCAGGGCGGCGACAGTCATCTGGGCGGCCTTGATGCCGGTCTCCCGCTGGTCGGTGTGGGGGGCCTGCTGGAAGGCGGCAAAGCCGTCGCAGTTTTCAAACATCCGGGGGGTCATGGTGGCGTGCATGTCCAGGGCGGCGAAGATGGGCACCCCGGGCAGGAGAGAGCGCAGTTCCTCCAACAGGGGGCCCTCGGCCTCCCCGAAGTCCCGCACCGTCATGGAGCCGTGGAGCTCCAGGGTGACGGCGTGGATGGGGCCCTCCCGGAGGGCCGCCTTGGCCGCGGTCAAGATCTCGTCCTTGATTTGAAGGTAGAACTCCCGGTCCACCAGGCCGTTGGGCACGGCGTGGGTGAACAGGGCGGGGATCACCTCATACCCCTGGGCTTCCAGGGTGTCCAGGATGCCGGTGGCGGCGTCGTTGTCCACCCGGCGGCGGAGCATGGCCTCTCCCCGGAAGACCGGGAAGTCCCGCTCCCCGGCGGTGATGGGGTTGAAGGAGTCCGACTCGTGGACCAGCCCGGCCACAAAGACCCGCTTTTTCACGCGCCCACCTCCAGACTGTGCACCGCCTGGGCGCAGGCGGCCATCTCGGCCTCGTCGGTCCGCCAGAGCTCGTACTCCGACAGGGAGGGCAGGCCCATGGAGACCCCGGGCTTGCGGTAGACCATGCCGCTGTCCACCGCCCCGGCCCGGCCTGAGGTGTGGTAGGCGGTGATGCCGGTCTGGGCGTAGAGGGCGGGGATGTTGGAGCTCTTCACCCCCGCGCCCGCCAGGATGGTGAGCCGGTCCCCGGCCCGGGTGTGGAGCTCCCGCAGCAGCTCTGCCCCGGCGGGGGCGGAGGGGGCCTGGCCGGAGGTGAGGATGGTGGCGCAGCCCAGCTTCACCGCGTCCTCCAGGGCGGCAAAGGGGTCGGCCGTCATGTCAAAGGCCCGGTGGAGGGTGACGGGGAGGCCCCCGGCGGCGGCCATGAGGGCCTCCATGGCGGCCAGGTCCAGGTCCCCCTGAGGGGTGAGGACCCCCACCACGATGCCGTCGGCCCCCTGGGCGCGGAACTGGGCGATCTCCTCGGCCATCTCCTCCAGCTCCCCGGGGGAGTAGAGAAAGTCCCCGAACCGGGGGCGGATGAGGACGTTCACCGGACCGGACCAGGCCGCCTTCACCTGGCGGAAGAGGGCGTGGGAGGGGGTGGTGCCGCCGATGGACAGGTTGGCGCACAGCTCCAGCCGGTCCACCCCGGCGCGGATGGCGATGCGGGCCGAGGCGAGGGAGTCCACGCAGCCCTCCAGGAGGAAGTTGTTCATCTTGCTGGCTCCTTTGCATGGAATGGTTTTGGTATATGATAGCACAAAGGGAGGGGGAGGGAAAGCCCGAGTTTTGAGGACCCGGGGACAAAAAGGGAGCGTTGCAGAATGAGAAATTTTGCAACGCTCCCTTTTTGCCAGCAACGGGGGATGCGGGAGGAAAACA
>CANRFC010000041.1 GCA_947629795.1 uncultured Oscillospiraceae bacterium | reverse complement strand
AACCACTTTTCCTAAAGATGGTGGAGATAAGCGGGATCGAACCGCTGACCTCTTGAATGCCATTCAAGCGCTCTCCCGAATCATCGGTAAAACACCCCAAATGGTTCTTTGCCGTGTTGGGCCATCCCATCAAGAAACCTGCTACCCTATTTCTGGGAATATTTTAGAGCATTATCAGCGGTATGTCAACTGAGAGGCTGAATGAGTTCCGCCTGTTTTGGCGGGATTTCTATTAGGAGGCTTCCTTGACCGTCTCGTATACCTTGGGTACATCGATGCCCAAGTTGAATTGCTCAAAGTTCATATTGAACTCAATGCGGAGCCGATATCCATCGTACACATAGACTCGCTTGATGAGGTAGCCAGCAATCATTTTCTTCACTTCCATGTCGCTGGAGTCGAACATCTCCGACCATTTGAGGATACGGCGGTAGTCGGCTTTGATCTGGTCGATCTTGCCCTCGCTCTCTGCCAGTTCAGCATTCAGAGATGTCAGCGTTTCATTGGTTTCCATCATCTTGGCGCGGGCACTTTCCACCAACTCGGATAGGATCTCCATCGGGAAGCTGCTTTTGCCCTGGATGGCCTTGACTACCTCGCCCTTGAGAGAGTCATAATCTTTGGTGGCTTTGGCACACTCCGCTTTGGCGGCGGTCAACCGCTCTTTCAGGGAGACCATCGCATTACGATGGGTGCGAGATACGATCTCGTCCTCGCTCACGGCGTTCATTCGATCGAATATCTGGTGGAGTACCTTTGTGACCAACCCATCCAAGATATGCATGGTGTACCCGGTGGGGCCATTGCATTCTGCACGTTTTCGGGTCTTGTTGTAGCAAACATAGCGGATCCGTTTGCGACCGATCCGCTCACCAGCGGCGTTGACCCGGACAGTCCCATTGGTAGTCAGAGTCAGCCGTCCGCCGCAGTGACCGCAGTACACATTCCCCGAGAGAAGGGACTGGCCGCTGGTGTTCCTTGGCATGGTGCGCTGCTCGTTGTATTCGTTGACTCTCTGCTCCATCAGCTGCTGTGCCATTTCAAAATTCGCGGTAGGGATGATCTGGAGGTCATCAAACACCTGAGATAAGGTTTCGCCGCTTCTCAGGATGCCAGTGTACATGATGTTGTGGAGGATATGCCCTACGGTGGCCTCATGCCAGCGCTTTCCCTCGCGGGTCAGGATGCCCTGCTCGTTTAGGAAGCTGGCGATTTTGAACCGTCCGTAGCCGGAACCGATGCAGAGGTCGAACATCATGCGGATTACTCTGGCCTCATCCTCATCGATCTCCAACTTCATCACTTCGTGTTTTCTCTTGTTTAGTACGCCGCTGGGGACGAGCTTGTAACCGAAGGGGGCCACGCCGCCCCGGAACCGCCCCTCCCGCACCATCTGCCCAAGCGCGGCTTTGGTACGCATGGAGGTCTTCTGGCTCTCGCCATCGGCCTGCCAGAAGCGGATGTAGTTGGTGAGCCGGTCAACATGGCTGTCGATCCTCTGCTCACCCTCGTTGACGCTCCAGACCTTGATGCCGTTCTTCACGAACCACTCTACCACGAAAGGTGTTTCCTCGGCCCGCCTGCCCAGACGGTCAAACATGAACACCAGAAGGATATCGAACTTGCCTTTTTCGGCGTACTCCTTGATAAGCTGGATCTTATCCCGGTCATTGACGCTTACCTTAAAGCCGGACACACCAGCCTCCTGTTCCTCCAGCACGATATCCCAGCCCATGCGGTCTGCGAACTCATGACAGGCTTTGCGCTGGACGGGGATATCCGCCTGGTTCATCTCATCATGGTCCACCTGTTTCGTGGTGGAAACGCGATATAGACAACAAACTCTTTCAGCCATTTTGTATCCATCCTCTCTTTATGTTGTTTTGGGAGGATTGGATATCTGATCTGTATGCAGTTGTCAAGGTGCCGGGTTCTGCTGCGACAAGTATGCCACACCTCCCGCCAAATAGCTACTACTTTTTGCGGGAATTACGGCCTATTTTGAAATGTTATCCGGTCATGCGGCGTATGATGGCATCGCCGTGTTCCCTGAGCCACTTATGCTGATCCCAATAGCCGGGGAATACCCGAAGGACATCCCGGTAGAACTTATCCGAGTGGTTCATCTCTTTCCGGTGGCAGAGTTCATGCACCACTACGCTGTCGATGACCTCCGCGGGAGTGAGCATGAGCAGACAGTTAAAGTTGAGGTTTCCTTTGGCGGAACAGCTTCCCCAGCGGGTCTTCTGATTGCGGATAGTGATCCGTCCGTAGGTCACGCCAATCAACGGGGCATAGTGCTTGACCCTCTCTGGAATATAGGCAAGGGCCTGTTCCGCAAGATGGCGAATCTCCGTTTCGGTGAGAGGTTCCACATTTTCCAATTCCTTTTTGCGCTGTTCCTGCTGGGCAGCGTCTTTATTAATCCATCCCCGTATGTTAGCTGACATCTTTGAGATATTATTTTTGAGCGCCATCGACTTCCCCCAGGAGCTTTTGCTCCTCACATTCCAAAGCTTTGATGCAGTCATACTCCACCGGGCTGAGTTGGCTGTCCAAAGTTACTCGGAACTTTTGGTATTCCTCTTTTGCCTTCTTTTCGGCCATCGCCGCGCTGATGCTTCCTGCCCCAACCAAAATATCATGCCTGGATAACTTCAGGAAACCGTCCAGTGTTTCGATCCAGTCACGCATATACATGGTGATGTGGCGGCGGGCCTGCATCTCGGCAAACTCCAAGTAGGCGGATACAATGCCGTTGAGTTGCTCAAGTTCCTCATAGGTGCAATAGTTTTTTGCCACCAGTGCCTCGGCCTGGGTGGGGTGAACACCGGAAAAGGATTGCAATCCCATATTGGGCTTTGTGCTGTCTGCGCTAAAATAAATCTTTTCCGCAGCCGTCTGCCCGTGGGCCGCCCAATGCATCTTATTCTGCACTGTCTTGAAAAATAAAACAGAGGTCTCTGCCCGTGGGTCATAATCCACGCTGGTGGCGTAGATATCCAGTACCTTGCGCCAGAACACCTTTTCTGAGGAACGGATGTCCCTGATGCGTTCCAGTAACTCGTCAAAATAGTTTCCACCGCCAGCCTCTTTAAGAAGTTCATCATTCATGGCGAAACCCTTGATGAGATACTCCTTCAGGATGGAGTTGGCCCATATACGAAACTGCGTGCCCCGGAGAGATTTGACACGGTATCCCACCGAGATGATGACATCCAGACTATAAAAGGCCACGGGCTTGTCCGAATTTGCAATGTGCAAATTTTGCACATTGCTTTTTTCATCCAACTCGCCCTCAGAAAACACATTTCTAATGTGCCTGGAAATCACGCTCCGATCCCTTTGGAAGAGTTCCGCAATTTGTGCTTGGGTTAACCACACGGTCTCATTCTCCAACCGCACATCTATTTTAGTTTTGCCGTCCTCTGTCTGGTACATGATCAATTCAGAATGCTGCGGTATGAGTTGATGATTATCCATGCTGGGCACCCTCTCTCAATTTTCGGCTGATGTTCAAGCCTTGCTGTTATGATACCATACCAAGTGCGGAATTTGAATCGCGTTATTTATCTCAGTATCAGTGGCTGTTCCGCGGCACACGCGAGAGCGAAGAGGATTATACTCGTGACCAATAACGTGCGTGAGTTTGAAAGAGATCCGGAACTGGATATTGAGAACTGGGAGGACGAGGTGGAAAACCCTTAGAATGAAAGGTATGACCCTGCTCATGGTCGCTGGCCTATAATTTGTTGGTTGACCCCTCGGGATTGATTTCTGGCGGGTCACTTTTGCCTAATGGCCCTCAATAATACTTACCGTGGACTCTATCGGATAACCCAACAGCAGCCCCGTGACAACTAGCTGCACAACTCCTGCCGCATGGACATAGGAGAACGGAGCCTGGCCTTTTCCATACTGGCAAATCTCAATTCCGCAGAGACGTATGATTTCCTTCCTCTCGTGCTCTGACAAATGGCAACCCAGATTGTCGTAGCCCTCAAACACGGAGCCAAGGTCAATGTGATCGGATATGCACCCTGTACGGCAAATGAAGGTGTAGAGGCATCCGTGGTCTACTGCCGGTGTTTCCACATCGGCAATGACACCGGATGGGAGCGAGTTTTTGAGCTGCTCGAACTCCCGGAGGGCCTCATCTGCTGTTGGCAGATTCGGGGCATACTGCCACTTGAGTGAGGTTACTCTGCCAGCAAACAGCTTGAGCCCCTTTTGGACTGCTGTGTCGAGGTATTCCTCGTCAAAATCCCAGCCACCACAGCAGTCCAGATTTGCCCAAGAGCAGTAGGGGATATCTATTACCTGCTCCGTCCGATTGAAACGATAAGTTCGCAGGCAGTGCCTTTTGCCGTCATAGGAGATTACGACCTTGACTTGACTGCGGAGCTTGAAGTCCTCACGGACAATCGAAACGCCGCGGGGGTTGTGATGAAGGACTCGTTCCATATGAAGAACCTCCTCGGAATAGGCTACAGATCAGTGGGTTAGTATCAGTTCAGACCTGCGTTCATATTTATACTTTTATCATATCCCAAGGAATGCCCGGAGTCAACTTATGAACGAGAGTATCAACATCGATATAAACGGCGCTGAGTTTCTCAAATAGGAATAAATTACGACGTTTTCGCAAAGTCGCTTTCCCCAATTCCACTCTTGCGAAGGAAAGCGTCCAGCAAGGTTTCTTTCACCAGAGAGGCCAGCGTGGGGTTGTAGTCCGGGGAGAAACAGAGGGTAATGGTGTGGCCATCCACGACCATATGGGTCTGCATTGCTTGAGGGGCGAGTTTCACTTGTTCAGTCATGTTGTGTTCCTCACTTTCATCTGTCTATTTTGATCACACAAGAACGGGCGCCGGCTCTTGAACAGCCGACGCCCGTGGTATCTGTGATCAAAATGTGTTCTTTCTAAAGTTAGATCTGTGCTCCTGTATTCGACACTACTTCCCCAAGAGCGAAAGCCCTTCTTAAAACGAAGGACTCAGGGCGATTGCCTGAAGTTGGGCTGGTCGGGCCCTGTCATGGGAGTTTCGCCCCCGTGAGGATCTCTCACGGCCGCCCTCCTTGCGTGATCCCCCGGTCAAGGGGGGCTGGGACGGGACGGAAGTATCCACCGGCAGGGGTCTTGGCGAGACAGCTCACCACAAGCTGCTTTCTGAACGAGTGGAACCGCTTTGCACCTTATTTGGCCGTCATTGATGCGGATCGCTCCGCACAGGTGGTCTTGGCGCACTCTCCATCGTCGCTTGGCCCTTTGCGGGGCCACTGCCGGGAACGTATTCAGGATCGGATATTCATTTGTCAAGGTGCTGGCTGAGGGGTGAAAGAAAAAGTCCCCTCACTGTCCTCCCGAAAAAAGTGGCCGGTGAGAACGTCAATTCATGAAATTTTTTCAAAAATTTTTTTGAGGTCACCGAGAACCCGGTCACGCCATGCCCGGATACGTTTCTGACTTACAGAAAACCGCGCGGCAGCCTGACGGGTGGAAACCCCATCATAAAACAGCATCACGATAAGCTCCCGATCCCTGTCGGATAGCTCCAACAGAGCCGGAAGGATTTTTTGTTTCTTGGTTTCCCAATCAATTTCGTCCTCCCGCTCCACCAGAATGTCCAAACAACTTGGGACACTGGGGATGCCCACATAGTCATCCCGCACCTCATCCTGGGCCATTTGCCCCAAGGACAGGATGCGCCCCTTCTTCTGATCCTGCATAATGTACCGTTCCCGGCGATCTTCCTTGGCGTAGCAGCGGTACACTTCCTCATCGACTTTGACCTCCTGGCCTTCAACCTCGATGATGAAGGAGATCACATTCCCATGCTCGTCTTTCACCTTCCGGTAATTCCGGTTCGCTTTCCAGTTGCTCATTTTTTGTTCTCCTTTCAGATTTTTGATGGCGGTTTCTGAAAGGAGTTCAGGGGTATCGGGCAACCGCGGAAAGCCAATAAAAAATGCTCATCGGGTCCCTTTCCCGGAACCGATGAGCATAGAGAAAGCCGCTTGAGGTGTTGACGGACGCCACTCACACATAGACTTCTCCCTTGGGGAGAATGTCTAAGCCAAGCGGCATTTGGACGTCAACGCTTCAAGCGGCTCCGTAGCACGATACTTGCTTTCTTCTGTATTCAGTTTTTGGTCCGCTGCTCTTAACGAGCCAGTCGGAAGGAAACGGGCGGGAAGGCTACTTCCTCACCGCAGTGGGGGCACTTTGTAAAGGTATAGCCGTGAGTGCCCCTGGCCACCTGCTCGATCCGATGCCCACAATAGGGGCACGTTCGAATCAATGTCATGAGTCCCTTGCACTGCCTCCTGATTTCTTCCTGTTCCCGCTTGACCGCCTCATAGCGATCCGGGTCATATTCCTGTGGGTTCACTCTTGCCATTCATTATCAACCTCCACATTCACAAGTCTATATGGGTCATCCAGATAATTCTCCTGCAGCAGCCCCATGCGTTTCAGGCGAAGTGCCAGAGCCTGCTTGGACACTTCAAGAGTGTCCGAGACTTGGCAGAACCGCTCGTATTCCCTGGGGAAGAACACTTTGTTCAATTTCTTGATGCCCCCGGCAAGGTCATATCGGAGCAGGGCGGCCATCACAAGTTCGGTTGGCATGAGCAAAGAGGATGCCAAAGCGTTTGCCTGCCACTCAGTCCAATCGGTGATCGGGTAGGCTGGACGGCTTGTCTCCATCGAATAATGGATTCTTGCGGCCATACGCCCGCACCGTTCTGGATACATCCGATCCAGAATTTGATGGGCTACCTCATGGGCCACCGTGAAATGATACCGGCCACGCTGTTCTTCACTGTCCCGCAGATTGCTTTCAATGAGGATCGTTCTTCCATCCAAAGGATACACCAGCTGGTTACCATCTTCGTCCATGACCCAGGTTTCCACCTGAGAGCTGCAAGTCAGACCAAGGACAGCACCACTGCGGGAAAGGTGGTAATAGTCGATCTTCAGGCCGCAAAGATCCGTGGCCAGTGTTCCGGGCTCTACTTTTTGGATGTACTGTCCACGAAGGCTGGGGATTCGTTTGTAATCCGTAAAGACCCGCTCCCCCAGAAGTTCGATAGTATTCCGCGACAGATAAGCCATTCTTGCCGCTCCCTTCGTCATGTCAATGGTTTCGCGCACTCAGCCCCCTGTCGAGATATTGCCCGGCTCTTGAACACTCCGCATGATACTCGTCCCAGCTCGAACGGGCGTTAGCGGGAGGCAATTGTTTGAATCCTTGTGAAAATATGATAATGCTACTATTTATCGCTGTCAATAGCGCAGTTGTCGCTATATAGAAGAATTTTCTTGACAGGCAGCCTAAATGGTCCTATACTATGAGATATCAAGTTGAACGGCAGAAAGGTGTGGTGTTCCTTATGGACAAGGAAGCTAAGAGGACTACTCCGGCTGCGATCCAGTTCCCCGGAAGGCGATATAACGCGATTTTGGACAAAGAGCGCAATATTGTTGGAAGACGGCTGAATCAGATCCGCTTAGAGAAGGGATACACGCTGGAATCCTTCTCTGAACTGCTGGCCCAATACGGCGTTGAAGTTAAACGGGGGGGGATCAGCAAGTGGGAGGTGGGCAAAGCCCTCCCCAGCGTATATAATCTTGCCGCTATCTGCCACGCGCTAGATATCCCGGAGGGTATCTCTTACTTCTTCTCCGATGGGGACAAGTCGTCGTTGCTGAACAAAGAAGGCTTGAGAAAGTTGGAGGAGTATCGGAAAGACCTCATTGCCTCTGGGCGGTATAAACCAGTCATGGACATCCGGGAGAACCAGATCCGGTATATCACCAAGCGTGTCAGCTGGATTCCGGCATCTGCGGGAACAGGGGCCTTTCTGGACGAGGAGAATTTCGAGGACATGGACTTCCCGGAGGATGCGGTACCGCAGGATGCCGATTTCGGGATCCGAGTCAGCGGCGACAGCATGGAACCGGTCTACCATGATAGGCAGATCGTATGGGTGGAGCGGTGCGATAACCTAAAAGTCGGTGAGGTCGGTATCTTCATGTACGATGGAAACGGCTACATCAAGGTGTATGGAGAGCAGGAGCCGGAGAAAGTTCTGGAAGAGGACTTTACGGACAGTTATGGGCAGATCCATTCTCAGCCTGTGCTGATTTCCTATAACCGGGCATACCCGCCGATTCCCGTGTCCCCACATGCGGGGTTTAGCATTGTGGGGCGTGTCTTACGGTAAATTTGAGCAGGAGGACAAATGCGGAAAGATGGATACAGTGAGACGAGCAAGGCAGTTGATTGCCCAGAGCGGTATGTCGCTCTATCAGGTGACCAAGGCCAGTGGGGTTTCCTATTCCACGTTCACCGCCGCAGCCAGGCGGGGCGGCCAACTCACAGTGGATACGATAGAGCGCCTGTGCGGGGTTCTGGAAATCAGCCTTTCGGACTTTTTCAGAGAGCCAGAGGTTTAGGTAGGGAGGAGGGCGGTAATGTGCCGGGTGGCTGGGGGCCGACAATGTGGTTCAGGTGAACCGGGCCCCTTCAGAGCCCATCGTGATGCGGAGTGGAACAATGTCATGCTACTGCGTGCGAGAGGTTGAGGAAGATTGATTTTCTTCCAATAAATATGATACAGCGTTTTATTAGCAAACATTTTGATGGAGTGGCATCACAGAAAAAGCACGGGGCAAATTGCCCCGTGCTTTTGAAATGTTCCACTCTAGTTATTTGGCCAGCAAACCACAATGTGCGAAAGGGACATCGCTGTCCTCAACAGAATAAGTTGCCACCTCAAATCCAGAGAGTGAAACCTTCAGTCAATGTTACTCACTGATACTATCGAGGAAAGCACCTAATGCCTGTCGTTGCCGCGGTGTCAGTCTATAAATTTTTGTAATCAACGGATCTGAGGGTTGATCATCGAAAAACTCCTTCAGAGAAATCCCCAGTGTATCACACACTACGGAAAGAAAATCTACGGTAGGATGCTTATTCCCCAGTTCAATGTCCCTCAAATAACTCTGTGAGACACCAGAAAGATTTGCCAACTTATTTATGCTTATCTTTTTGCTGGACCGGAAAAAAGATATTCGTTTCCCTATCTCCATAGTAACACCTCTTGATTGATATAGAGATAGCATAACAGAACGGTCGCCGATACATTACATTTATAGAGTTGACAATTATTGATATAGAGATTATAATGTTACTAATTTTGAAATGCAGTCCCGATTCGCTTGAATCAGAACTGCATATATCAACACAAATAGTTCAATTTATTCCACGGTTCAGGCTTGAAAGTTCAAAAATCATCATAAATCTTGTCAAAAGGCAACTTTGCTCAGAATATATGGGAGGATAAAGCCCTATAGCGCTTGCCTGAGTTTTCAGGCAAGATGGTTCTCCTTTTTTTCGCAAAGTAGGGTAATGTACGAAAACAGCCTGCAGGATAAGGCCCTGCAGGCTGTTTGACCAGAAAAGTTGACGGCAAATGACTAGAGGCCGACCGCCGTAAGCTTCTCCATGTTTTTTCGTTTCAATTCCATGGACGGGTGGACGTATTGATTCATTGTAATAGTCGTGTTCGCATGGCCTAGGATTTCGCTAAGACTCTTGATTTCAAAATCTACTTCCACGCATCTAGTGGCGAAGGTATGCCGGAGTGTGTGGAAGTGAACTCCTTCCAATCCGCAGGCGTCTGCGTACTTTTTCATGTGGTATTGTATCACCCTTGGCTCCACATAGTGTTCCGTCCCACTCAGGACAAAATCGAGGGGGTTGCTTGGGCCGATCTGTCTACACAGCCGCACCGCAAAATCGGACAGCGGGATAGTTCGGGCAGAAGCCTCGCTCTTGGGGTTCCCAATCACCAACTCGGTCTTGCTGCTTTTGCTTTGACTCGGCAACCTTTGTATCGTGGCGGAAACCCTGAGTGTCCTGTTATAGAGCGAGATGGCTCCCCAACGGAGGGCACACAGCTCACCGACGCGAAGGCCAGTGAGTAGTGCCAACAGAACGCCGAATTTGTAATGATCCATATCTTGAGTGAGATAACTTGTCAGCCGTTGTTGTTCCTCTGGGGTCAGTACACGTATTTCCTTCCGAAATTCCTTTGGATAGGTGAATTCAATAGTCGGAAACTCGCCGGGAAACTGCTTGGCCGCATATTTGAAAATAGCGCGTAGGACAACCAGAATATCTTTCACAGTCTTTGGCGCCAGTCCGTCCCTGACCAGCAGCTCATGCTTAAACCCATCCACCATTTGGTTAGAAATGGCTAAAGGGGAGCAGTCTCCTAATTCCGGTGCGATATGTTTCTCCACTGCCGCGGAATACCGGGCGTAAGTGGAAACTTTTACGTTCCCTTTCACCATCTCCAGCCATTCCTCACAGAAGGATTTTAGATTTCGCCGGCCGCCTGAGCCGTCCCTGCTTGGAGATATCCCGGCCAGCTGCATCGCCTTGGCCCGTTCCGCTTTGGCCTTTGCTTCAGCATAAGTTTTTCCATAACACGAACCGTACCGCATTCGTCCAGAATCTTCGAACCCTTTAGCGTAGCGAGCCTCCCATCTGCCATCCTTTCGTCTGTAGATATTTTCGCCCTTTCTTGGCATTACCCTCACCTCACATAGCTGTTCGGCACAAAAGATGGCGGCATGACGGTGTATCACTGCTTGAATATCCGCTCTTTATACCGCAGGCCAGAACGCTGGCCTCTACAATTGCGCCCGATTTGAGGTCGAATTACCGGCATATACCACTCCCATAAAGCGTAAAGATATTGCCAAATGAAGAAAAGTGGTGTAAAATGACTTAAGTCCATGTAAGCGTACAATCGCAGAGTACCCTACTTTGCGAAAAGTGACGTCCCAAAAGGTAACATAGTTCTTAATCTTGAGCCGGTTTTCAAGGAAATGTTACCGATAAGCGGGTGGCAAGGCGGGAAAAGGGGGCAAACTGCGTGAGCGTCACCTTATATGAGCACAACGCTAAAGCCTACCACGCCGCTCGCACTATGCTCCAAGAGACAGGCAAGGCAGCTGTCATTCATCCCACTGGCACAGGCAAGTCTTTCATTGGGTTTAAATTCTGTGAGGACTTCCCCGAGAAACGTTTCTGCTGGCTTTCTCCTTCGGAGTATATATTCAGGACACAGCTTGAAAACCTTACAGCTGCCGGAGGAGCGAATCCTAAGAATATTATCTTCCTGACCTATGCCAAGCTCATGACATTGAGTAAAAATGAGGTTTTAGCTCTGCGGCCGGATTTCATTATCCTGGATGAGTTTCACCGTTGCGGGGCGGAACAATGGGGCCAGGGGGTACAGACGTTTCTCAGCGCCTACCCTGGAGCGCCGTTGGTTGGCCTCTCGGCTACCAATATCCGCTACCTTGACAACCGGCGGGACATGGCTGTTGAACTCTTTGACGGTCATATTGCCTCTGAGATCTCCCTGGGTGAGGCTATCGCCCGAGGTATCCTCCAGGCCCCCACCTATGTGCTCTCCGTCTACTCCCTCCAGAAGGAACTGAATCGCTATGAAAAGCGGGTGCACAGGAACGCAAACCGATTGCATTACGATCAGGCGGAGGAATTGTTGGAAACTCTGCGCCGGCGTTTGGAGGATGCGGACGGCTTAGATAAGATCTTCCAGCGGCACATGCCGGACAAGCACGGGAAGTATATCGTGTTCTGTGCCAATGTAGAACACATGGACGAGATGATTTCCCATGTGCCCAAATGGTTTGCCGAAATCGATCCTGAGCCGCGTATCTACCGTGCCTACGCTCCGGATCCTAAGACTGGGCAGGCGTTTGCGGATTTCCGGAAGGATCAAAGTAAGCACCTGAAGTTGATGTTCACTATTGATATGCTCAACGAGGGTATCCATTTGGTGGATGTGGATGGAGTGATTCTGTTCCGGCCAACGGAATCTCCGATTATCTATAAGCAGCAGATCGGACGGGCACTCTCCACGGGTAGCAGTAGGACCCCTGTAATATTTGATATTGTAAACAACATCGAAAGTCTTTATAGCATTGGAGCCGTGAAGGGGGAGTTTGAAGATGCCCTTTCCTTCCTTGCGTCTCACGGGGCGGACGGCCTTTCGCGGCGGGAGCGGTTCCGGGTTATTGATGAGGTGCAGGATTGCCGGCAACTCTTTGAGCGGCTCAATGACATCCTTACTACTTCCTGGGATGAAATGTACCACTATGCAGAGGACTATTACAAGGCGTACGGTAATTTGAATGTTCCAAATAGGTACCGCACTGCGGATGGTTGCAAGTTAGGTCCTTGGATCGCTACACAGCGGCTTGTGCGGAAGGGTTTGCGGCGGGGTGTGTTAAGTGAGGAACGAATTGCCAGGCTAAACGATATTGGAATGGTCTGGAAAATCAGACTTGACGGATGGACGGAGTATTATGAGGCGGCAGAAGAGTATTTCCGAACTAAAGGACACTTGCAGGTTCCCCAGGGTTATATCGCTCCTAATGGAGTGAACCTGGGCAATTGGATTTCTAATATCAGATCGTTGAGGAAACGTGGTGAGCTAACCCGAGAGCAGGTCGCCTCCTTAGAACGCCTGAATATGGATTGGGCTGTGAATCAAACTCGCTGGGAACAGTATTATCAAAGCGCCAAGGCGCACTATGAGGCGTATGGAAACCTGACGGTCCCAGTCAACTATACGGACAACTTGGGAGTGCCACTTGGCCAATGGCTTGCCCGAGTCCGCAAATCTTATCAAAAGGGAAAGCTGTCCGAGGAGCGGGTCAAAAAACTAAACGCTATTGGAATGACATGGAACAAAGCAAGCGACCGTTGGGAACAGATATACCAGGCCGCAAAAGCTTATTACCAAGCACATGGCCATTTACTGATAGAGCAGCATTATGTGAGTGGAGACGGGTTTCCGTTAGGGGACTGGATTCAGAATAATCGCAAGCAGTTTCGAAAAGGCACATTATCCATAGGACGTCAAGCAAAACTGGAGGCCATTGGAATGGCTTGGGACTATTCCAATGCTCGGTGGGAACAGTTCTATCAAGCGGCGGAGGGTTATTACCAGGCACACGGAGATTTGCGGGTTCCCATGAAATATCGTACCCCTGATGGGATATGCCTGGGATCGTGGATTGGGAGGCTGCGCAAGGATTATAAAAAAGGGATATTGACACAAATTAGAGTCCAAAGGCTGGAAGATATCGGTATGGACTGGTCGGTAGGCCGCGGCCGGCCAGCAAAAAAAACGGGGCAAAGGTAAGCGCTTAGATAGTATACCCAGATATTCAGCAGAAATGCTAGTCCTATTTGCTGGCTTACGGTATGACGCAAAGCCCGTACCGATGCCATAAAGCAAATTTTTCCGGTCAGAGATCAAAACTCATGGCCGTAGCAGAAGGAGGTGACATCTGATGTGTCATGACTCATTTGGTCCGATGATACCCGCTGTTTCCCGGAAAAATGAATGCAATTTTAATCAGAAACGCGGCCCCCCCACAAACAAAGGGCTGACCAGCTTTGCTGTCTCCCGAATTATATTCTAATATGTGGCGTTTATAAGTTATTAATCAGACGCCGGAAACTAGGAGGCAATTCATGCGACTCTTTAACAAAAAAGTGCTGTCGCTAATTCTTGCGGTAGCTGTTGTGTTCTCGATGGGCGTTGTCCTCGCCAACGCCGCGGGAACACCCCCCGTTTATTCTGACGTACCGGAAACATATTGGGGCTATGAAGCTATTACCAAATGGAGTACGGCAGATTACGGTATTCTCCAGGGCGATGGGAATGGACACTTCTATCCTGACGATTCCATCACCGCTGAGCAACTGGCCTGGATTAATGGCCGGATCTTCGGCATCGCTGACGCCGACGCAAAGTATGATGGGAACGGCAAGCGGGAACTGACCCGTGCAGAGGCGGTTGCTATCATTGCGCGGGCATTCTGCATCGAGCCCTTGGATAATGCCAACAATACGTTTGCGGACAATGCTGCCATCCCGGAAACGTATCGTGGGTATGTCAACGCCATGAAGGCGGCTGGCTATGTTCAGGGTGTTGGTAATAATACCTTCGCGCCCAACTCTACCTATTCTAGAGCTCAGGCGCTGCAGGTTGTCTACAGAATGATTTCTGACATCACGGACAAGAATGCCAGCAACGTGAATGCGGCGGAGAACTATGTGATTCGCAAGGCGGGCGTTCAGCTGAAGGATTCCACGGTTAACGGGAATCTGATCGTTGGCCACGGCGTTGGGGATGGCGAAGTCACCCTGGATAACGTCACTGTCAAGGGCAAGCTGATCGTGTTTGGCGGCGGCTCCAATTCCATCGTTGTACGCGGCAAATCTAATATTTCCAACGTTGAGGTCTACAAGACCTCGGGCCAGGCGGCTCGCATTAAAGTTGAGGGAGAAGCCGTGGTCAAGACAGTCGCTGTCGCCGAAAACGGCAAAGCGATTGTGAACGGCGCCATTACAACCCTGATCGTGGATAGCAACGCCTCTGTGGATCTCCAGAGTGCCAGCGTAGTTACTGTCACCGTGGACGGTTCCAACGCGGCGGTGAATGTGGATAGTAAGTCCACCGTTCAAACCGCCACCATTGACGCGTCCAACGTCAAGATTACTGGCAGCGGCAAGGTCTCAAACGTGACAGTTACCGTAAACGCGAAGTCTGGTGTCGTAGTTGATACTAAGGGCACAAAGATTGACGTCGCGAAGGGCGCGGGTGACGTGACTAATTCCAGCGGCAAGGTCGTTGCGGAGGACGGCAAAACCACCACTACAGCTGGTAGCTCCAGCACAGGTTCGTCTGGCGGCGGTGGTTCCTCTACTCCGGGCGGTAGCGGCTCTCACGCATAACCGTTTCAATTTCTAGGCTAGGCTTTTAGCTTGCCGCAAGATGCACGAAAGCCTCCCCAGGTGAATTCCTGGGGAGGCCCATCGTGCCCGACGCACAGATCAAGGGGGGATCTCCATACGCCTCATTTCAAGCGGTGCCCCAAACCGCATAGTTCTGTCCCCGCGGCCGGCGGCGTATACGCTGTACGCATATTTAATAACTTTCAGCATTCTGCTCTTTTCATTTATCTTTGCGGGCATTTTCCCCTTCGGTGACTTCTGTCTCTTAAAAATGGATTTACTCCATGCTTACGCCCCCGACTACCTGGAAACACTTCGCTGTCTCCAGACAGGCGGCAGCGCGCTCTACTCTTGGGGCGGGATGCTAGGTGGCAATCTGTTTGGCAGCGTCATCACGATAGCATCCAGCCCGTTCAACCTCTTGATGCTTATTTCTCCCGCACAATATCAGGCCGATGCTTTTACGGTCTTGACGCTCATAAAAATTCCGTTTGCGGCAGTATCATTTTCACTCTACATCCGTAAACAATATAACTGTACAGGATGGAGTACAGTTATTTTTTCCGTACCATACGCTCTTTGCTCTTTTGTGACGGCGTTCCACTTCAATATTATGTGGATCGACACCGTCATTGCCCTTCCTCTGGTCTTTTTAGGTATCGATCATCTCATAGACCAGAATGACATCCGATTATACTGCGGTGCGCTGATCTACGCCATTTGGACAAGCTATGGCACCGCGTACCAGCTTTGTATATTTGCCGTTCTGTATTTCCTGTGCGGCGCCATTGCGCGTGGCCATTGCGGCGTGAAGCAGTGCGCGGGCTTTGTAGCCGCGTCCCTGCTTTCAGCGGGAACCTGTGCGATTATCCTGCTCACCGTCGTGGACAGCTTTCACAATTCTCAGTATTTTCATGAGGCGTTTCCCGATTGGTATATCCAATTCTCGCCGTTGCGATTCCTCGCGGCACATTTTGCCGGCGGATATCCCTCGGTCCGGTTTTATCATGACTCCGTGCCGAATCTGTACGCAGGGGTTCTTTCTGTCCTGTCTCTGCCGCTATTCTTCCTCTCCAAACAGATCAAGCGGCGGGAGAAACTGGCTTGGGGGCTATTCTGGGGCATTTGCGGCGGTTGCCTTCTACTCAGTGTGCCCACCTTTATCTTGCACGGATTGCACTTTCCTGTAATGTTCCCCCATCGGTACTCCTATATCTATTCCTTCGCTCTCCTCGCAATGGCTGCCCGTGTTTTCACGGTGGAGGAAAACTTTTCAAAGAAAAAAGGGGTGCTGTGCACATCATCGTTTGCGCTTGTCCTGATTGTTCTGTTCCTACTGTACCCGCAGTATGACGCGACCAGTTCCAACTTCTTAAATACAATATTTTCCGATGGAAACCACGAAATACGCGCCTTGGTTCCCGGCCGCCTATCTCTGGCGGCCCTTGCGGGGAATCTGCTCCTAATCATTGTGTATTGCGCTGTGTTGTGGGGCCGCGGGAATGCAAAAAAGCAGTCACTCCGCAGACTGGTGACAATAGTTCTGGGAATTGCGGTCTGCGTGGAGGCGTTCATGGGTACATACGGCGGTATACACTATCTCGCGAGTGTAGAGCACAGCTGGTATAACCAGGAACTCTATGCCGATATGCAGGCGGTGACCAAACGGTTGGACAGCGAAGCGGGGTTTTACCGCACAGAGTTTTACCGCAACCGTTCCCAGAGTGACGGATGTGTGTACGGATATAACGGACTGTCTGGTTTCAGCGTCTCCAGCGGCGGTTACCCGAAGGGATTGCAGGACTTGCTCTATGAGTTGGGTATGGGTTCGAGCTTTAACAATCTGGCCTGGAATGACCCGAGTCCAGTTATGTCGGCCCTGTTTGCCCAAAAATATTTGCTCTCTGTGGGACGGATAAAAAACGAGAATGTGACTGGGTTTGAATATCAAGATAACTACGGAGGAATTTCTGTATATAAGAATCCAGATGCCCTCCCAGTTGGCTTTGCCGTTCCGACATCTGCTCTGAAATGGATGCCAGACGTGGACACAAACGATCCCATCGCAGAACAGAATGGGCTGTTTGCCGCCCTTACAGAGCAGAACGGGCCGTTCACGGAGATTTATCCGGAATTGATCCAGGTAGAGAACCTTGAAGTGCGCGAAGGAGAAACAGACGGCGAGTACGAATTCTATCTGCCGGAATATATCACCCATGAAGAACTGGCGGATGGCGTCTGCCCAAGAGCGGTTTTCCACTATGCGATTCCCCAGGATGCTTTTGTTTCAATTTCGCTGGACTGTCCGGCTCTTTCTGAGGCATTTGCGCGGATCAACGGAGAAACTGTCAGTTCTCTGCTTGTGCCGTGGGGGCATGCCAGCCTAAACGCGGGGTTTGTCAGGGCTGGGGACATTCTGGAAGTCATACTGGATCTCAATGCTATTCCAGATGGTGGAGAGCGGGATCTCATCTACGAGGGCGGCATCCAGATCCACACGGCACAGTTGGATATGGATTGCTTTGAACAAGGAATTGAGACACTCCGGCAGAGGCCACTTCTGGTGAATGAATATAGCAGCACGCACCTCGTAGGTAAACTCAGCTGCGAGGCCCCCTGCATGCTGTGGACATCCATTCCTTACGACCACAACTGGCATATCACTGTGGACGGAGAGGACATACAGGCGGAGCGGTTCGGGGGAGCCTTGACAACGGTACGTCTGGAGGCCGGGGCGCATGAGGTGGAGTTCACCTATCGGATGGACATCCTCCCCGTGGGTACAGCGGTCAGCATCGCAAGTTTAATCACCTTGTTTATTTTTTGCGCCTGGATGCGAAAAAAGACGAATCTGGAGGAACGCGTATGAGTTTTCAATCGGCCACCATCCTAATGGCGGCAATCAACGAGACATTCTCGCTGATTCAAACAGTAGAGATTATTTTGGATACCTGCCAGCCGGCAGATATCGGTGAGTTCATTGTGGTAGTGTGCGAGCGCAGCACACCGGAGTGTATAGCCGCAGCAGAGCAGGCCAAGGAGATCGCGGAAACAGCGGGCCATCCTCTAACCATTCTGTGGCAGAAACGGCCCTTTGCCGGCGGCGCGTACCGGGACGGAATTGACGCAGCCAGGTGCAGCCACCTTGTTCTAATGTCATCTGACCTGGAAACCGATCCCCACAGTGTCAGCGGCCTCATTGAGATGGCCAAGCGGTATCCCGATGACATGATAACGGCTTCCCGGTGGCTGGAGAAAGCTGCTTTCAAGGGGTACAACCCTGTGAAACTGATATTGAACAAGGTGTTTCAGGGGATGTTCTCCTTGTTTTACGGCAGTTCCACCACGGACATTACCTATGGATTCCGCATTGTGCCCACCACCCTGTATCAGTCCATTCGATGGGAGGAGGACAAGCATCCTTTCTTCCTGGAATCTGCCGTAAAACCAATACGTCTGGGGGTAAAGGTTCATGAGATCCCTACCAAATGGGTTGCCCGCCAAGAGGGGGAATCTCAGAATTCGTTTTTTGCCACGTTTAAGTATCTGCGCCCTGCCATCCGCACCCGGTTCATGCGCAGGGATGAAATATTGAAACAGGAAGAAAAGGAGAGAACCAAAGTATGAGAAAAGATGGGAAGATTTATGTAGCGGGTCACGGTGGGCTGGTTGGCTCCGCCATCGTGCGGAAACTCAAGGAGAAAGGCTACACCAATATTATCGGCCGGCGTTCCAGCGAACTGGATCTGACCCGGCAAGCGGACACCGAAGCGTTTTTCGCCGCTGAAAAGCCGGATTACGTGTTCATGTGCGCGGCAAAGGTGGGCGGCATCTACGCCAACAGCACATACCCCGCTGATTTTATCATTCGTAACCTTCAGATGGAGAGCAACGTGATCCAGGCGGCCTTCCAAAATCACGTGGAAAAACTGATGTTTATGGCAAGTTCCTGCATCTATCCCCGTGAGGCCCCCATGCCGCTGAAGGAGGAGTACCTGCTGACCGGACAGCTTGAAACCACAAACCGGCCTTATGCCATGGCGAAACTGGCGGGCATTGAGCTGTGCGAGGCGTATAACCGCCAGTACGGTACCAACTACATCTCATGCCTTCCTGGTAATCTGTACGGCCCAGGCGACAACTTCGACCTGGAAAACGGCCACGTGCTGCCGTCTCTCCTGCGCAAATTCGTGGAAGCGGTCGAGGCAGGTTCTCCCACCGTCACCGTCTGGGGCACGGGAACGGCCTACCGGGAGTTCCTCCACACAGACGATATGGCGGATGCCTGTGTGTTCCTGATGGAGCATTATGACGCTGACAAGCTGGTGAAACCGGACCCCTACGCACGAGAGGCGATAAACATAGGTTGCGGAGAGGATATCACCATCAAGGAGTTGGTCGCAATCTTGGCAGAGGTCACAGGATTCCACGGTGAGATCGTGTGGGATACTACCAAACCTGATGGCACACCCCGCAAAATCGCGGACAGTTCTAAGCTGTTCAGCATGGGCTGGCGGCCCAAGATCGCGCTGCGGGACGGCATCCGGCAGACTTATCTGGACTATCTGGCCAACCGAGATAAATACAGGTCGTAACAGTAACTTGGAGCGGCCCCAAGACGGGTCAGATACGATATTGGAGAGAAACAGACATGATTTACACAAAGACACCCTTCCGTATGTCTTTCCTTGGCGGTGGGACAGACTATCAGCCGTTTTTTGGACAACACGGAGGCAGCGTTATTTCCACCACCTTTGACAAATACAGCTATGTCAGTGTGCGGCACCTTCCCCGGTTCTTTGAGTACCGGAATCAGCTTACTTATTCCCGTATTGAGCGAACCGCATCCATCGATGAGATCGAGCATCCTATGGTTCGGAACGCCATGAAGATGCTGGGCATGGACGAGCTGTTTATCGGGTATGACGCGGATCTTCCGGCCCGGAGCGGCCTGGGCAGCAGCAGCAGTTTCGCCGTAGGGCTTCTCCACGCGTTCCACGCGCTGAAGGGCCACTATGCCGGAAAAGATCAGCTTGCCAGAGAAGCAATTTACCTGGAGCGGGAGTTGTGTGAGGAAAGCGGGGGCTGGCAGGATCAAATCGCGGTGGCGTATGGCGGCTTGAATCGCATCAATTTCTATGGGGATGATTTTGATGTAAAGCCGATTATTATCACAAACCAGCGCAAGGAACTTTTGAATCAGAACATCATGATGTTCTTTACTGGCTTTTCACGCCTCTCCAGCGAAATTGCAGCGGAACAGGTAAAAGCGACGCGGGACAAGACTAGTGAGTTGTTGGAGATGATGCGCCTGGTGGATGAGGGGGAAAAGATTCTCTCCGACCGCCACGGCGATCTGGATGACTTTGGGCGGCTCTTGAATGAATCCTGGCAGCTAAAGCGGGGATTGACGAGGAGGGTCAGTACA
>CANRFC010000040.1 GCA_947629795.1 uncultured Oscillospiraceae bacterium | reverse complement strand
ACCCCCGGCATGATCTACGACAACGGGGCCAGTCAGATGGGCAAGGGCCTACACTGGCATTTCAATCGCATCAAGGAACAGTTGCGCTGGCACTTCCGACGGTATGGCCGTGAGGGAGGCGTCGGGCTTCTGGACCTGAAGCATTTCTTTCCTGACGCAAACCGCAGTCTGATTTTCCAGCGACACGCACAATATATCCTCAATCCTGACCTACGGCTGATTGCAGATGCCGTAATATACTATGCCCCTTCCTCTGCGCCGGGGCGCGGTATGCCGCTAGGCGAGGAGCCGTCTCAGCAAGAGATGGTGTCCTTGCCGAGCAAGGTAGACAACTGGCTCAAATGTCAGCAAGGGGCCCGATGTGCCGGCCACTACATGGATGACTACTACATCATCATGCCGGACATCGAGGCCCTGAAGGAGCTGATTCGGAATCTGGTCCGCCGGTTCGAGGCCCTGGGCATCCGAGTGAACAAAAAGAAGTGCAAGGTCATCCCTCTGACGAAGCCCTTCCGATTCTGCAAGGCGAAGTTCACCTTGACGGAGACCGGGAGGGTCATCGTCAACGGATGCCGGGACGGAGTGAAGCGAGCCCGGTGCAAGCTGAAGCTGTTCCACCGGGAGTGCCTGGAAGGAAAGAGGACGATGACCAGCGTGGATGAGTACATGGAATGTCAGTCGGCATACTATCGGAACTTCAACGACCACGGGCGGCTGCTCCGCCTGCGGAGAATAGAACACGCTATCTTTTTGGGAGGTGCAAAATGTACAGAATCATCAGGACCACGGATGGGGAAAGCATCGGCATGACCGAGGCCCCCAACTTTATCAAGCAGTCCAAAAATGGCAGCTATATTCTTTGCCCGGAGCCGGAGGCTTCGGGCATTGCTTATGAAGGAGCTGTCTACCACCTGATGGGCAAGCCCGAACTGGGGGAGGCTGAGACTATCATGCTGAAGGAGACGGACGCCGGCACTGAGATTACGAATGCCACGGCGACCGGCGGCATCATGTTCGTGACGCTGGCTGAGAGCGGTCAGATCGACGACACGACCGCCGGGGAACACGCCGAGCTGTTCACGCCCTGGGCCTATCCCGTCTCCTACAAGCAGGACCAGCTCCGGCAGTACGGTGGGAAGCTCTACCGCTGCATCCAGGACCATACTTCTCAGGCTGACTGGACCCCCGACACCGCCGTCAGCTTGTGGAAGGAGGCGGCGAACCCCGCAGAGGAATGGCCCGCCTGGAGCCAGCCACTCGGAGCCCATGACGCCTATTCCAAGGGGGACAAGGTGAGCCACAATGACCAGCACTGGACCAGCAACGTGGACGCCAATGTCTGGGAGCCGGGAGTGTACGGCTGGACGGAGGCTGAGGAGTAGTAATGGGGTACAGCCAATATGTCGCTCGGAGACGAGCCCGGTTTCGCGGCTGTAACGGCCAGCAAGTGAACATCCCTTATGGCTCTATCCTGGAGGCTCAGGATGGAGTTCTACTTTGGAAGGGCCAGCCCCTCTGCCTGGACACCAGCCATGATGCTCACGAGTTCTTCAGCCTGAACGATGACAGCCAGGGCAAGGAGCGCGGGGAGCTGGTAGACACGATTCTGAGCCTCCTAGAGTCCAAACCCAGAATGACAGAGAAGCAGAAGGAGGACCGACAGCACTGCTGGGACAAGGTGTGGAAAGACTCCATCTGTCTGAAGTACAAGCGAGCGGAGCACAAGGACTTTTGGCTCTGGAGCCATGAGTTTTACAATGCTCCGCTGGAGGACCTTCGCCATATCGCCCTTCTGATTGGGGCCGCGGCATAAAACCATAGAAGAACTGGAGCGGGACCATTTTGCTGGCGTCGGCAAAATGGTCCCCTTCTCGTTCTCGATTGGAGGGAATTATGAGCATCAAAGACTTGATTGCCGGAGGCGGATTCGCACTGGCGGCGCTGTTTACGCTGGTCCAGCTCTCGCCCATCAAAATCGACCCGTGGACCTGGCTCGGAAAGCTGGCGAAGCTGGGGCTGAAGCTGCTGGGCCGGGCCATGAACAGTGATGTGCTGGACAAGATCGAATCGTTGGAGACGGAGATGACCTCTTTGAAGGGCGATGTGGCTGGTGTCCAGAAGAAGATGGAGGAAATGTCATCCTCGTCTGGCGAGCAGGCCGCAATCAGTGCTCGCGCCCGTATCCTGCGGTTTGGCGACGAAGTTCTCCACAATCAGAAACACACGAAAGACCACTTTGACAGTGTTCTCAGGGACGCGAAGATGTACAGCCGGTACTGTGCCAGCCACCCTGACTTTGAAAACGGGGTGACGGAGCCGACCATTGAGCGTATCAAGGACGTGTACGCTGAACGTCTCGAAAAGAATGATTTCCTGTAAGGAGGTGGACGCGGTGAAGGGAAAGCGGTGTAAACCTATGGAGTTCTCCAAGAAACTGGCCGCATGGTCGGTGGCCGTGGCAACTCTGTCTGCCGCAGCCTCCTATATCCTGGCAGCCCTTGACAAGCAGCCCGCCAGTGACCTGACCGTGGCTATCTTCACTGCCTGCATCGGGTATCTGGTGACCTATGCCGCCAAGTCCGCCGCGGAGAAGGTCAGCCGGAACCGGCACGGCCTGGATGCGGACGGCAATCCTATACAGCCCATTGACGGGACCGGCATGACCGACCCGCCGGAAGGAATTTGAAAGGAGCAACGAGAAAATGGAATGGATCATTGACAACTGGTTTGTTGTGCTGGCAATCGCGGCCGTCATCTGCATGGTCGCTATCTTCGCCTGGAGGTTCGCCACCCTCCCGACCGATGACCAGATCGCAAAAGTGAAGGAATGGCTGCTGTGGGCCGTGACTCAGGCTGAGATTGACCTCGGCGGCGGCACCGGGCGGCTCAAACTTCGGCAGGTGTACGACCTGTTCGTGCAGAGGTTTTCCTGGCTTGTGAAGGTCATCTCGTTCGAGCAGTTTTCAGCGATGGTCGATGAAGCACTGGAGCAGATGCGCGATATGCTCGCAACCAACACCGCCGTGAAGAAAATCGTGGACGGGGGCGCGGGACATGAATGAAACTGAAATTCGGAATAGGGTAGTCACGGTGGCGCAAAGCTGGCTGGGGACCTTGGAAGGCGACCAGCAGCACCACGGCATCATCGACCTGTACAACGAACGGAAACCTCTGCCCAGAGGATATGCCGTCAAGTACACCGACGCATGGTGCGCCACCTTCGCCGGTGCTGTGGCAATAAAAGCCGGCGTCACGGCTGTCGTGCCCATCGAGTGCGGCTGCGGCGAGCTCATCAAGCTGGCGCAGAAGATGGGCGCTTGGGTCGAGGACGACAAGCACGTTCCTCAGCCGGGTGACTTCGTGCTGTACGACTGGCAGGACAGCAAGACGCAGTATGCCGTCACCGACAACAAGGGAAGCCCTGACCATATCGGGGTCGTCGAGGTGGTGAAGGGAAGCACCATCACTGTCATCGAGGGCAATATGTCCGGGAGCCCCGACTATGTTGGCCGCAGACAGCTCCAGGTCAATGGCCTCTACATCCGAGGGTTCGTGTGCCCAAAGTACAGCTCTATCGCCACCAAGAGTCCGGCGGAGACCACGGTCGCAAACGCCGTCAAGGACATCAACCTCTCCAGCCCCGACTACTGGCTGAAGGTCCTTGAAGGCAAGCAGACGGCCAGCGCCGCCAACATCAAGTCCTTGATGGACAAGTATCACGCCGCGATGCAGAAGTAAGGAGAGCGCCATGCTGGACGATTTCAACTGGTTCGTCGAGAACTACCGGACACTGTATCTGCTTCATGGCCGCTCCTTCCTTGCAATCAAGGGTCGGAGGGTCATCGGAACGTACCGCACATACGCTGAGGCTGTGTCTGAGACCGCAAAGAAGGAGCCACTCGGCACATTCATCGTTCAGGAATGTAACGGCGATGAAAGCGCCTACACCGCCCTGGTTCCATTCTGTGCCGTTTCCGCCAACCCCTGAGAGAACAGAATCCCCCGCCCCGGAATATACGCCGGAGCGGGGGATTTTTTATTTGCGATTTCTGCCGAATGATGGTATAATGCCTCCGCTGCCCCTCCCCAAACTGGCAACAGGAAGGGGGTGAGAGCATGGGTATTGTACTTAGTTTCTTAGTGTCGGTCGCAGCAGGTATAGCCGCCTACTATATCTGCAAGTGGCTTGATCGGCATGACCACGACAAGGAGCAGTAAGCCCGCCCCAGCAAGGGTTGACCCCCGGAGAGCGCCTATCTCTCCGGGGGTCGCCTTTTGTGAGAGCATGGTTGCTACTCAGTTTCTTAGCCATGCTTATTATAGCACAGCGAACACATCATGTGCAAGAGGGATTTTAATTTTCCCCTCCACTTTTTGCGGCTATCATAATTGTTCATCCTGTACATATACAGCAGGCTCAATTTGTGGAATACGACTAAACTTAACTTTTTCGCGGAAAACAAGTCAATTTTTGCAGAAATCGTATGCTTTTCACAACGGAAAAATCTGGGAAATTGTTACCAGGAACCGACCCCTTAAAACTATACCCCTAAACCTAACGTGGCTTAAAACGCATCCTATGCGTTTCTACGGGATTTCTGATTTTTGAAGCAAAAAAGTATAAGAATCGGCGAAAAATTATGAGTTTTCCACACTTTTCGATTGACGTAAGCAGTCTCCGTGTGGTAGAATATAACCATGGAACAAAACCATCCTCCAGGGTGGTGAGTTCCAAATCTACCGGGCAGGAGGTAAACCTTATGGAGAATGACAACATGACACAAGCTGAACTTATTCTTTTACTCGCAACTCTGGCCGAGAACATTGAAGCCAAGGCTAAAAGCGCAGAGGAAGCCGCGCAGATCATCCGCGACAAGATCGAGTTTATCAAATCCATCTCTGGTAAATCCACAGATGGAAAATCCACCTAAGCAAAAAAGTTAGGTCCCCACCGCCGACCAAGCAACCGGGGACCCAACCACCCAAAAAGGGGCGGAGAGAACCTGCCTATCTCCGCCCCTTCATTCTAACACGGCGGAAGGATAAAATCAAGTGCTATCGTCTCGTCAATCCCCCTCTCAGGTCCGCACCGACCTGGGAGGGGGATTTTCTGCTTTCTGACATCTCACACACCTATGAGCCAAATGCCCTCTACAATCGAAATACAGCCGCCTAGAATTGCGTCAAGGCACTCAGACAATAAATTACCCATCCAACGCAAACGTTGCTTAAACGGCCTTAAAATGGCGTATACGAGCACCTGCCATTATGAAAATTCCGAGAATAGAATTTTTCAAAAATTTTCTCAAAATCGCAAAAATTCCGCTGGACGTAACGAGTATACCGGTGGTACAATTAAATCATGGAACAAATCAAACCTTTTTCAGCTTAGAAAGGAGAACGACAATGCAGAAGATGAAGACCTACACCGCTAAGTTTTGGAGGATAAACCCCCAGTCTTCTAGGGGTGGATACGAGACCACCAGGAAGATCGAGGCTACCACCAAAAAGAAGGCCGAGAAGAAGGCCGATGAAATGACCCAGCACTGTGTGTACGGCGGATTGGTGCTGCTGGAACTGACGGAGGACATCTGATATGACCCATCGCCCAGGGTAAAGGGCAGAAAGGATTTGCATGACACTCCGCGAACTGGTTGGCGTGATGAATATTGCAGACGTTACTGTCACGTCTTCAGAAATCCCCGATTTATTCAACCTCCATCGGCTGGATATGTTCCACCAGGATTCAGACCCCATTTTGGTCCAGTACGGCGACCGAGAAGTCGTGAAGCTCACGAACATCGCCAAGTCCGGCGATACCATCTGGATCAGGTGACTTCCCGCAAGGCCCGCCCGAATGGGTGACCGGTGAAAGCCCGGTGGACCTGAAAAGGTCCGGCGCTCATTGGGAATAGGTGCCGGAATAATAGGCTTATAGATGGCCCGAGTACAGGAAATGGCTAGTGCCTATTTGATATAGAGCTGAGTCCCCTGTCAAGTACCGGTCAAATGGAGTTTGATGAACAGCCTACTCCCCTACCCACAAAAATCATACGGAAAGGAGTCTGAAAATGCAAATCATCATCAACACCCAGAGAGAGGGATACGGCACCGACCAGGTGAGGCGCACCATGACGGCCGGTGAGCTGATCGCCTACCTGAAGCAGTTCGACGAGGATACCCCGGTCTATCTTGGCTTCGACAATCAGTACACCTATGGAGGCATCATTGAGTCCCGTATCGAGGAGCTGGAGCAGGAGGAGCAGTAGAAGATGAGCATTTCAAGCGATAGCAGTATCCGCGATAAGATCGCCAAGCTGTTGGCCCTAGCTGAGAGCCCGAACGAACATGAGGCCAAGCTGGCCCTGCTGCGGGCCAGAGAGCTCATGGCAAAATACAAGCTCCGTCCCGAGGAGTGCCAAAAGGCCAAAAATGCGAAGGTGGTCCGCGGCACCATCGGCATCACCTGCACGGCCATGACCAACTCATGGGCCCCGACCCTATCCGCCGTCATCGCGGAAAGTTACTGCTGCCGGTCATACCGTACCAGAGAACACGGCAGAAGGACATACACCATCGGCCTCGTGGGGCTGGAGGAGGATTTCGAGATCTGCAAGCGCATCCTTCTCTACGCCTACGACTGCATCTTCTCCTACTGCAAGCACAACATCCCCAAGGACCCCCATGAGCCGAGCGGAACATACCGCAGTAGATGCAACGCCTACGGCTGGGGATTCACTCACGTAGTGAAAAAGGCCCTTGAGGAGCAGAAGGAGCAGAACCAGGAGTGGGGACTCGTTCTGGTCATCCCCCAGGCGGTGGATGACTCCATGAAGGACATGGGCAAGCCCAGCATCTTCGGCAGGGACAAAACTACTTGGGACGATTTCCATTACAAGGCCGCAGGGTACCAGGACGGCGCAAGTTTCGACCCCAAGCACCGTATTGATCCGCTGGTCACCGACATCAAAGATGGAGACGAGTAGGAGGAAAACACCGTGAAGCTGAAGTATTACAAAGAGACTGCCAGCGGCACCGGAAGCCGTCCGTACATAAGGACAGAGATCACCAGGGCGGAGGCTCTGGAGTACGTCACCGTTGATAACCTGAAGACTATGGAAGAGAACGTCCGCCGGTATCCAGGAATCTGTGATCTTATGGAGGTAAGCTGGGGCATCTACGTTGGCGTGGCTGCCAACTGAAAGGAGGAGCATCATGGCTGTTCAGACTGATATTTACGGTAAACCGGAAGTCAGATATGCTGGCTGTGTTCTCGACACTTACGAGCACAACGGCCTGTGGGACTCTGACTGGTACGCCGTCTGCTGGGACGAAGAGCAGCAGAAGATTGTCGAGGTGGAGTACGACACCACACGCTGCGGAGGAGGAGGACACGCCGAAATCGACGCCACCGATGACACGCTTCGAGCCGTCTATCGGTACTACAAGCGGATCGGCCGCGACTTGTTCGACAACAGGAGTAACATCTTGCAGGCCAAGAAGGCCCGCAAGGGAGACACCGTCCAGGTCATCCACGGGCGCAAGGTCCCGAAGGGGAGCGTCGGCGTCGTGTTCTGGACCGGATACCGGTACAACTACTACTCCCGCATGAATGAGGAGCGCATCGGCATCGAAATCGACGGCGTCCGTCAGTTTTTGCCCATGGAGTATGTTGAGGTCGTCGGATGGGAGAGTCGCCTTATCCGCGGGAAGAACCGGAAGCAGGCCATCAGGAATTTCGCCATCAACTCGATGCCGGCTCACTTCAGGCACCTTTTCATTCGGGCAGCATGATAAAACGTGCTGATTTTTGACGGATCTTAGTTGTAAAACGGACAGAAGGTTCTACGTCCGCAATCCTCCGGCTCCGCATCCCTTAAAATTCCGAAAACGGAATACATGAAAATATTTTTCCAAAATCGCAAAATTTCGATTGACGGTTGGAGCATTTGAGCGGTACAATATCATCATAAACCAAACAAAAACTTGCAAAAACGCAAGATTACGACAGGCGATACGCCGGGAGGTAAAGACGATGGAAATGACCGAAATGATTATGAGCATGAGCTTTGCGACCGACCTGAGCGAGCTTTGCGAGGACCTGGAAGACCTGGGCCTGGAGGTCCTGGAATCCAACCGGGAGTACATCACCGCCGGATACGACGATGACGGCGACGACGTTGAGCTCCGCATCGGCCTGGGCGGGACCGAGCACACCATCGTTATCACAGGCGTCGAGGAAGTTTACAGGGGGTGAGATGCTATGACTGTGGGTAAGTTCATGGAGTATTGCTGGACCAGCTCCCATCAGTTGGTCATCATCTTCGACATGAGCTTTGCGAAGGTCGTTTGGACAGGTATGGGAGATGAAATCCCCGATGAATATGAAAGTATTGAGCTCGGATGCTTCGAGACTTCCGAGGATGGGGCCCTGTACCTGAACATCAACTGATTGGAGGCAGTAACGATGGCAGAACTCATCATCCTGGCCGGTTATCTGCTGGCCCTTCTGGTAGTCAGCCTGCTGGCAGACTATGTTGTACCGCATATCAAGCCGCTGGAGCGGTGGATAGAAAACTGCCTCCCGGACTGGGAGGACGAAGACTGCTGAAGGAGGATTTAGTTATGAATCGTGAGCGCAGAAAGAAACTTCAGAGCATCGCGGATCAGCTCGGTGAGCTGAAAGAAAGCCTGGAAGAGCTCCAGGAGGAAGAGGCGGAGAACCGCGACAACATCCCTGAGAACCTGATGAACTCCGGGCTGTATGAGAGAGCCGATGAAGCCGTCAGCAAAATGGAGGATGCAGTCTTCTATATCGAGGATGCCATCTCCAACATCGAATCGGCAATCGAGGGGTGAGCGTAATGACGTACTCCGAGCTGCTGAAGGAAACCGCTGCGAAGAAGCGGGATGCGATAGCTGGAATCAACAAGGCCCTGACGGGCCCGGCCGGTTTTCTTGTCAAGGCGGAGATCCAGCGTAATCCCGGCGGCCTCGCGTGGTATGCCCTTGCACAATGGTTTGTTGAACAACTTGCGGAGCACATTGATGAGTTCATCGAGGAGGGCGAAGATGTGGCCCGCGAGGTCATAGAAATCTACGAGTCCTACGAGGATGGTGACTCTGACCTGTACCAAATCCTGCCGATTGAGGCCCAGTTGTTTGAGAAGGAGGAATAAACGTGCAAGAGATCGTCACATCGAGAAAGCTCATCGAGATAGCGGCGGACCAGGGCGTCTTTATGACGGACTACGAGGCCAGCCTTATCATCGGCTATATGAACGGGCATGAATACTCTCTGGTCGTGGATGAGAAGGGCAAAATGTACCGAATGGACGAGCAGGAAGATGGTGAGTCAGACGAGGAGTATTCCGTTGAAGAAGCCATCGTGTTCGCCGCTGAAATGAACGATTCCCTCCAAGAGGAAAACCAGAACGACCAGGCGTATCTGAAGGAGCTCCAGGACGACGAGAAGATCCTGAACAGCTTGTATGCTTTCCTCCATCCCGCGGATGGCAAGTGCAGGTACAACGTGGAAATCACAGAAACGATGCAGAAGACGGTCTCGGTCGTGGCTGCTACCCCGGAAGAGGCCCATCGAATCGTGAATGACCGCTGGTCGAGCGGATACTACACCCTCGATGCAGATAACTTCGTGGGTGTAGACTTTGAGGTTCAGCCGCAGGATGGAGGTGAGGACAATGGGATGCGGTAATGTCTGCACCCTTGGCCAGCATGAGGGCCTGTTCTTCATCGACAACGATGACTTCCATGTCTACCGTCGGGATGACCCATACGACGAGGAGCCGGAAACGCGGTTGCAGCGCGACCTGGACTACGGAGAACTTACCGGTGACGACTGGTACTTCGATGAGATCGGCACAGAGGAGGAGCAGGATGACATCGAGAGCTGCTTCAAGCAGTCGTTCATGTCCATGTTCCCGAGTTTCAGGGAGTGCCAGAATGACCAGTGGCTGAAGGGCAATTCTGGTCACTTCACCCGCCGGGCCATCCTGGAAAATAGCCTGTTCTATATCTGCATCGAGGATAACCAGTGGTCGGTAGCTGTGGAGCTCGTCCAGAAGGAAGAGCCGTGGGACCTTCCCTGGATGCAGGCCCTCCAAAGCCGCTTCCGCGATAAGTACATGGATGGTATGAAGAAGTGCCTGCTTGACAGGCTGCCGAGCATCGGAACATACACCGGAGCATGGACCTCCGGTATTCTGAGAAGGGAGGATTTACAGTGAACGGTAACACTTTTGAGCTCCATGCTGATCTGAAGTTTTCTGTTTCCCGCCAGGACATCGACGACATCGTGTCGGCGGCATTGGATTACATCAGCTACTGGTGCCGGGAGGCGGAGGTGGTCGGCGGCAAGTACCTTGGCGAATACGCCAGTGACCAGATTTCCCGCGGTGGGTCGCTGATGCTCTATGACGCTGAGACCGATGAAAAGTGGGAGCTGACCCTGGAGAAGCTGCTGACCGGTATCAAGATGTACGTCGAGAACGGCGGGTCTTCTTGCGTATGGGATGAAGCCATCGACACCAGCACGATTGATGGCCTTGCAGCAGACTGTATTGTCCAGTACGGACTTTTTGGGGAGCTGGTTTTCGGGTAAAGAATCACATCCCCATCGAAATCTAGCGTCAGATGTATGAAGACACTGCTGAACAGGAGGTATGGCAATGAGAAAGTCAGTATACGAAGCGGTTGCGGTTGTCAACCGTCTCAATCAGGAGAACCGCATCGACTACAGCGACTACTCCACCATCATGGACGGGCTGGAAGAGATAGAAACGCTCCAGGAGCGTGACCAAATACTGGAGGATCTGTGGTCTGAGTTTTCGGATGTCCCGATGGACCCGGACACCGAGTGCATCGAGGATCAGTTTCTCGGATTCCCGGTAGGCACAAATAGGGAGGAAATCTGGCACTGGTTTGATGTGCGTCACAGCAAGGGCGTGGCCTTCCTGATGTACGCAGATGGCATCGACCGCACTGACCAGTTCTCTAAGATGGTGTTCCTGAAGCAGCTTTGCCAGGAGTGTGAGTCGGCGTCCTGCGGCTTTAATCACGGAGGAGAGTGTCGGTTCCCGCTGGTCCACGAGCGCAATCCGCGTATCACAGATTATGACGGGTGCATTGACTTCGACTACTCGGAAGGAGATTTGTGAGATGCTGGTTATTGGAGCGATCTGCGATAAGTGTGGTCGGTCGGAATTATTCCAGAACCACGACACCAAGAAGGAGCTCATCCGTATGTTGCGGAATAAGGGATGGAGCATAGGCAAGGGCCGTACATTCGGCGCAAAGGACTACACTCTCTGCCCGTATTGCAGGAGAGGCGGAATCGGGGAGGATGAGTAAACATGGGAACCTATATGGGCGTTGGGTACAGCGGATATGATTATCGCACCTGTCCTCTCTGCGGGGAGGGTATGTGGAACGGCCGCTGTGAGAACCCGGACTGCGAGTACCACTGGTATCCGATGGACGATGAGGAGGATGACGATGAAGGTCGTGAGGAAGGATACTGAGATTGAGCTGACCAGCCAAGCTATGCCGGTCATCTGCCCGAAATGTGGATGCCCTATGCGGAAGGATCGCTGCTCCAACGTGGAGTGCGAGCTTCACTGGGGGTCCAGAAAGGAGAACAATGATGGTGGAGAAAGCTGACATCCGGTGCTCCGGCTGCGAGCATCTGCACAAGTCACGGCCGGCCCGCCGCACGAAAGGAAACGAGCACAGAAAGTATCCTCGTCAGATGTGCTACTGCTTCCATCCGTTGGCTGAAGAATCCAGGGCCATCCTGCATCCGGACCAAGATTACTTTTGGCCGTTCATCTGCTACACGAGCGGGGATGGGCAGCCGAAGCACAAGACCTGTCCAAAGTGGTGCCCGCTCAAGATGATGCAGGAGCCTATGGAGATCACGAAAGAAGAGGCGTACCGCATCATCGACACCAGAAAGCCGCGTGGCCTCTTTTTCCTGAAGGAACAGGGTGGATACACCGGCATCGACAATCGAACCGGGGACGCTTGGACGGAAGACTTTGAGTCAAGGCCGAAGTGCCTTAAATGGCTCGTGGACAAGAAAGACGGTGAAAACGATAAAAAAGGCTAGTTTTTTCGCCGTTTTCCAGGCGATAACGTCGCCAGAAATCAACCAATCTATCACTCGGAACTGTCCCAGGCGCTCCATCCGGGTGATGCAAAATGAACGATACGCAGGCTTTGATGATAGGAGGAAACTGAATGAAAGCATCTGACATCGTAGAGGACGCCATCTGCATCAGAGGCGTCCTGCATAAGGACCTCGCCGAGCTCACCGGAAAGGACTACAAGTACCTCAGCAAAAAGCTCAGTACCAACAGCATGAAGGCCCAGGAGATGGTTGACATCATCCAGGAGCTCGGCTTTGAAATCAAGCTGGTAGACCGTCAGAGAGAAGGCCAGGTCGTGTCGATCCGTCACCGCGGAACCGGGCCCAGGGTAAAGCGCATGGTCGGAGGTATCACCTTTGATACCTCCAAGTCGGACGCCCTCTGCCACAGTGATGTAGAGGACGGGCGATACATGGAGCTGCACCGCGACCAGGAAGGCAGGTTCTTTATCGTCCATTATTCCTTCTGGCAGAAGGAGGACGCAACGATCACCGCCTGCTCGGAAGAGGAAGCCCGCCACCTGTTCAGCCGGTATTCGGACGGAACTGTGGACGATCCGTTCAACGAGTAGTCGCACAGGGTACTATTGCGCCCTGATATTCCGGTTTTGCACAAAATCAAAAATTTTTCCAAAATCGCAAAATTTCCACTGGACGGTTGAAGATACCGGGTGGTACAATTTAATTATGGAACAAATAAAACCTATAAGTCCATGAGGAGTGAGCGATATGTTGTACGAAGAGTTTCTGAAAGGCACCGGCGCAGTCGATAGCCCGGCCTCCTATGACGAGTACAAGAGGGTCGAGCTGATCTACACCGAATCCGAACACTGCACAAAGCAGGACGCCTACCGTATGGCAAATGTCGTGACCATCGCGGAGCACGAAAAGCAGCAGAAAAAGGCCCGAAAGAAGGAACTGGCCTGGGTGATGGAGAACATCATCCCGGCAGCGGCTTATATCCGCGGGATGTCCGAAAAGCAGGACCCATTCCGTCGGGACCTCACCTACACCACCCCGGTCGGAAACAAGTTCGAGTTGGTCCTGATCCGTGAAATCAACTGCGGGGCGATCAAGCAGTACGAGTTCCGGTGCAACGGTAAGAGGATCGACACGACCAGCACCGGGTACGGCCTTCTCCCGGGCGCAGAGTTCCAGAGCTACCGAGCTGACTGGCACGACAAGTCTCTGAAAGAGCTGGAAGACTTGTTTGGATATGTCGTTTGAGGGGGTGCGCAGATGGAAGGACTATACCGCTACTATTCAGTCCATCGTCATCTTGGACCGATGGCCTTCCCTGGCTGCCCGGAGACGATAGTCAGATATGACATCCCGGTGGAAGTCCCCGGCATTGGAGTCGTCTGGGGGTACTTGGAGTACAAGGAGCCGCTGGATGACGAGGATATCGACTACTACGGACTGGAGCCAGCGGAGCTGAAGACGTTCTGGGTCAAGGTCACATCGGTCCACAGGATAGAGGTGGAGGCCGAGAACGAGAAGAAGGCTATTGCGAAGGCTTGCGGAATGGCGTGGGAATATGACGCCGATGAAATTGACGGCGAGATTCTTGAGGAGGTTTAGCTATGGGCGACATGAACATTTTGGAGTACATCGGCTACCTGATGGACCAGGGGTGGAGCGAGGAGGATGCCGAGCGCGAAGCGAACTCCGACTTTGACTGTGGCAGCTACGACGATGAGGAGGTGTGGTAAGTGAAGGCCAAAGGATGCTATAGGTACTACTCGACGCAGCGGCCAATCGGCATCGGGTCATACCCGAAGCCGGCCGGCAACAAGGTCCTCAACATCAAGAACTTCGATGCCAGGAAGATGGTCCCGGAAATCTTCCGGCCGGCATGGGGCTACATCGAGTATGAGTACCCGCTGGGAGATGACCAGCTCCGGCGCTATGAGCTGGTGAAGCCGGAAAAGCTGTATGTAGACCTGAGCACCGGAGAGGTCGTTACCCGGTCCGAGATGCTGGAGCTGTTTGCTGAGATGTTCGACGGTGATGACCCGACCAACGCCCTTGGATGGCAGGAATATTTCATGGAGGTGTAAATATGCGGAGACAAGGAATGACGGTCCGCGAGGCCACGGAGGAATGGGTCCGGGAGATGAACGCTTTCCCCTATGACATGATCGACCGGTTGATGGCAGACGCCCCCGATGAGTGGACCGAGCTCACGGTCCCGGCCACCGGCGACCGGGTATACGTCTACGATGTCCCGGAGGGTAGCCCAAACTACGGAAACATCCAGAGCTACGATGAGGAGAGCGATCTCTACTGCGTGGAGCTGGACGATGAGAAGCTGGTATCCGTCAGCAGGGACGACTTCGAGGACACCCGCGACGGTCGCCTGCCGATGTGGGGCTGGCTCTGGCAGTTCGGAGACAGCGCCGACGACTACTGGCTGGAGGAGCTGGGCGGCATCAAGCTGATGTCCGAGTGCGGGTTCCGAATCTATGAGCATGAGGAGTGGGGCTACTTCTTCGGCATCGACGGGGCCGGGTACGACTTCTACGAAGCGCACTGGGAGCCGCTCTACAGGTCCCGGGGTCTCCAGTGGCATGACCCGGAGGCGGAGCATGAGCGGCAGATGTTCCGGAAGGGCTACACGAAGGGACGGCTCGGTAACGACCAGGTGTGGCTGGACAGCGAGAATCAGGTCGTGGAGGTGGTGAGATGAGCCTGATGGAGATGCTGGAAGAGGCTGGCTATCCTAGGGATGAGATGTTCCACCACGAGTCGGACTTGTACGTCTATGCGACACCGTTGACGGCAAAGGTCATCTGCCGGTGGGCCAGAGAGAACGGCATTAGCTCCACAGTGTTCGACAGCAAGCTGTTCTTCTCCAAGTTCAAGGACCAAATCACCGGGAGGATGATGTATGACATCGCCTTCCAGTGGCTCCCGTGGTGGGAGGATAAGGTAGAGAGCAAGGCAACCGTCGGGCAGGGCCCGGAGGAGTAACAGAATGGAACAGTTGAGCCTGTTCGTGCAGGATGAGGCGACGGCGCTCTGCCTATTCGATGGAAGGGCAGAGCCCGCCGCAAGGCCGGAACCGTGGATGCTGGAGCTGGTTCCGCTAGGTGAGTATGTGGTCACGGTAGGTAAGTACCCCCTGGTCCTTCGCCCGGTCCAGCTAAAGCGGTCAGAAGTCCAGAAGGGGCACGAGTTCTACCACTACGAGGTCGGCGGTCAGATGTATGCCGGCGTATTCGTTGGGGGTGAGAGCGTTGGATAAGGTCATCCTGAAAAGTAAGGACATTGAGGACCTTTTGAGCTGGAGGGACCAGCACAAGGAAGAGGTTCGCAACAGCCCGGCCCCTCTGAAATCGGTCGAGATCGTTTGCCCGGAAAGCGGATGTTCCATCAAGGGTATACGAGACGGCCATGCCCTCCGGCTCTATTTGAACCGTGGAGGTCAGAGCATGGGCCACGCAGAGTTCAGACACCGTATTGACGGGATGTGGATTCCTGAAAAAAATCGCATGAAGGCAACTGCGGATGAGCTCCAGTCCGTGCTTACGGTCTACTGCTCGCTGATGGCACTCATGGTGGCCGCCCCGGTCATCCAGAGAAGCGAAGAGAATGTCAAGAGGCGTGATCCCTCTAAGCCTCACCACAGCTCCAAAAAGCGAGGCAAAAAGAGGACCACCTACATCATCCGCAAAGCCGCCGGGACAATTCTGGCGGCTCCTACGGGGTCCCACGCAAGTCCCCGGGGAATTTTCACCGTCAGGGGCCACTGGCGTCACTACAAGAGCGGAAAGGTCGTCTGGGTGTCCGAATACAAGAAAGGCACCGGCGGCAGAAAATCAAAGACTTACAAGATGGGAGGAACGCAGAATGTATAGTATCGTTGGTAGCTACCGTGGGCAGCCGGAAGAGGTCATCGACCGGTTCCGGTCCAAGAAGGAAGCGGAGCTGATGCTCTGCGAATACCGCCTGGCCTTCGGCCAGGGCTGGGTGCTCTACATCAAGGAACCGAAGAGAAGGGTGGCGAAGTAATGGCGAACCGGGACGATCTGTTGCGCAGCATCGTGGGCTGCGGGACGCTCGATATGCGCGTTCTCGATGATGTTGGCTATGACTGGTTCGAGGTCATGGACAGGCTGGACAGCCAGGGAGTCAGCGTCAGGGAGGTCGGATTTAACGGACTGATGAGGACCGTGGTGGAGATGGCGGCGGAGGATTTGGCGTCCGCTGTGGAGGAACGTATCGAGGAGCTGGAGCTCCAGGATGAGCTCGATGAGGATGAAGAGGAGGAGCTGAGACAGCTCCGGCTGCTGGACCCGGAAGAGGATGTCGGCGGCTTCTTTAACTTCCTGGATACCCATGTGTTTTTCGAGCACAACGAGCAGATATACCGCGATTACCTGCCTGATGCCATCGACGAGTTCGAGATGAACACCGGGCTGAATATGGAAGGATGATGGGGATAAATGTGTGACTCCAAGTGCAAACGCTTCGGGAAGTGCCTGGAGTGCCATAAGTCGAAGAAAGAGCATGACCGCCTTATCTGCACCATCGGGGACCGGCGTGGTCCTCACAGCCAGTGTTTCACCTGTAAGCGTGTGGAGAGATGCCGCAAGGCAAAGGAGGAGCGGAAATGACGCCTATCTATGAACCGAAGGGGGCGGCGAAGGAGTACGGAGACCTCGCCATCAACATCTACACAGGATGTCCCCACCGCTGCTACTACTGTTTCGCTCCGAATGTGCTGCATCGCCAGAGAGAAATCTTCCATCAGAATGTTGCACCCAGGAAAGACATTGTGACAGAGGTGGCTCGACAGATCGAAAGAGAGAAAATCACGGGGAAGCTCGTTCACTTGTGCTTCACCTGCGACCCGTACCCGTTCGGATATGACACAACGCCAACGCGGGAAATTATCAAGCTCCTGAAGGACAGCGGGAACCATGTACAAATCCTCACAAAGGGAGACGGAAGCCGGGACTTTGACCTGCTGGACGGTGGGGACTGGTATGGAATCACATACGACGGAACAACGTGTGGGACGGTCGATCCGGAAGACAGATTTATGGCGCTCTTTCGGGCAAAGATGCTCGGAATCAAAACGTGGATATCTTTTGAACCGGTTTTAGATGCTGTCAGAGTTCTTGAGTGCATCGAGAATTGCCATGATTTGATAGACAAGGCGAAAATCGGAAAGCTCAACTACTGGCCGTCAGACATCAACTGGGCGGAATTTGGAAGAAAGGCTGAGGAGCTTTGCAAGGTACTTGGCCTGGACTACTACATCAAGGACAGTCTGCGGGCAGAGATGAGGAAGGTGAAGTAGGTGGAGTACAACTACCTGATCGTCGGCGCCGGGCTGTTCGGCTCAGTCTTCGCCCATGAGATGACAAAGCGCGGGCATAGCTGCTTGGTCATCGACAAGCGGGACCACATCGGCGGAAATGTGTACTGTCGCCAGCAGAGCGGAATCACCGTACATGAGTATGGCCCCCACATCTTCCATACCGATGATGAGCGGATCTGGAGATATGTGAACCAGTTCGGCTCGTTCAACAGCTTTGTAAACGCCCCTATCGCGGTGTACCACGGGGACGTGTATAATCTCCCCTTCAACATGAACACGTTTTGCAGGATCTGGGGGTACATCACCCCCGATGAAGCAAAGAACCGTATAAGGGAAAGTGCGAAGTCCCTTGGTATCAGGGATCCCAGGAACCTGGAGGAACAGGCTCTGTCGATGGTCGGACCGGAGGTCTACGAGCGACTGATAAAGGGATACACAGAGAAGCAATGGGGCCGCCCCTGCAAGGAGCTCCCACCCTCGATCATACGTCGTCTTCCGCTGCGGTTCACATTCGATAATAACTACTTCACCTCCAAGTACCAGGGCATCCCCATCGGTGGGTACACTGGCATCATACAGGCTCTTCTGGATGGCTCTGACGTGATGCTCAACACCGATTACCTTCAGTTCCGCCATAAGCACCCGGACATCGCGGAAAAGACTGTGTACACAGGGCCAATCGACGCATACTTCGACTATGTGTTCGGGCCGCTGGAGTACAGGAGTCTTCGCTTCGATACACGCGAGATCTGCACAGACAACTACCAGGGAAATGCCGTTGTTAACTTCACCAGCGCTGCCATTCCGTACACCCGTGCTATCGAGCACAAGCATTTTGAGTTTGGGAAGCAGCCCACCACCGTTGTCACATTGGAGTATCCTGTGAAGTGGGAGCCGGGGATGGAGCCGTACTACCCCGTGAATGACGAGGCAAACTACGTCCTGTACTCAATGTACAAACGTCTGGCCCGGAAAGAGCGAAATGTCATCTTTGGAGGCAGACTTGGTAGCTACAGATACTACGACATGGACCAAGTGATTGCGTCGGCTTTGGATGCTGTGGAAAAGGATGTGAGCGCGAGTTGAGATACAGATTCCAGAAAAGGGAGGAGCTGATTTTTGGTGACATACGCGATGCTCGGCTCTATTTCTGCAAGAACTACAAAGGCGAATGCGCAAAATGTCCGGTACGCGGTGAAGACTGGAATTGCATCCGCTACGTCATAGTGAACGAAACAGAGGCCGCAGAGCGCATGGGGATGGAAGCCATCGAGGATGACGGCTGTAATCCTGATTGGTCAGAAGCCGGAAAGCAGTTCTATAAGAGCCTGCTAAATCCAGATGAGAATATCGAAGATGCACCAACTGTAAACGCTGATACGCCAACTGAGGAGGACAAGATGGAGCAGAACAATATCGTGACCGTCCACTGGTGGGATGGTTACATAGAAGAGTTTGAAACCACAGAAGTACGATTCGGAAGCGATATGCTATTCATGCGTCTTTCCGACGGCAAGAATCGGCACATTCCGCTTCGGGAGGTTCGGTGGTTCGGCATGAGCAAGTAAAGCCATCAGTCATAGGAGGTTGTAAATGAAAAAGAGCGGATTGCTTCAAAAGTGTGCCGAGTGCAAGATAAAAATGCAACTTTTCTGGGAGGAAAAGTGCCGCCGTATATTCTATGCCACACGCCAGACTTACCAGCAGTACATGACCGACATGATTATGCTGGTGCTTAATGACCCTCAAATCATGGGCAAGGACGTCTTCGGCTATGATAGGATCAAGAAGGTCATGGAGGCAGTTGGGGACAAGTATGACTCCTACTATGAGGCCATGACCCTCAATCCGGAGGCCGATTATCTCAGATCGAAGCTGGATGACGCCATTCGCCGAATCTTCAAGCAGGGTAAGGTTGAGGACAAGTTTTTACCCTTTGAAAAGCGGTATGAGTGGCTGCCGGAAGTAACCTATGGACTGGAGAAAAAATGATATGCTGCTCGTCACACAGTACCGAGCAATGTGGAGGTATAGACGATGAAACAAAAACCGAAAAAGGACCGCTATCTCAAGCCCTGCCCGTTCTGCGGCAACGCCTTCCCGGTCATAAGGCCGTCCGCTGTGTGTGTCTCTCTCAGCATCATCAAGATATACTGTCCAACCTGTGACACCTACTTCATGCTCGGCAGCCACGGGGGAAATGAATACAGTGAAGAAAAGACCGTCGCGGCATGGAACCGGCGGGCGGAGAAGGAGGAGAATTAAATGCCAGTAGGAAGAAGTGGACTATTCCAGTCGCTTGAAAAGAAGCGTGAGGAATGGGAGCGGGAGCGGAGCCTGGAAAGAAAAAAGTCGTGCCCCATGCGTCACCCGGAAAACGGGAATTGTCTGCCTGTCGGCGGGTTTTGTCTGGACGCCGTAAGTGCTCCGATTTGCAAGGCCATGCACATGGCGTATGAAATGGGCTTTACGTCTGGGGCTACCAGATTCCAGCGGGAGGCCCAGAAGAACGAACCCCTGACGCTGGAACAGCTCCTGGAGATGGACTGTCAGCCAGTGTGGGTGGAACACCCCGATGGGTACAAACACTATGACGGCTGGACGCTGGTCTTTGTATCCTGGAAAGCACAGAAACAGGTGCGAGTGACCTACGCAACCGGCGGGAGCGGCGATGTATCATTACTTCTTGACAGCGGCGCAAAAATCTACCGCCGTCAGCCGGTGAAGGAGTAGACATGAAACCTGACAAAGCTATCGAAATCCTAGCGTCTTGCGCCTCCGAGGCGCACAGCCGTATGGTACAGGACATCTCCGGGCACAGGTTTGGTGAGTTGGAAGAGGCTTTTGAAATGGGTCTTGCTGCTCTCCATTCCCAGCAGGCAGCTCGTAGTAACAATCCGCTGACACTTAATAAGCTGCTTCGTATGCAAGGCCAACCGGTTTGGATCAATTACGCGAGAGGTGGCTGGGGCCTTGTCCAGTCCATCCAGGACGAGACGATCACGTTCATACTGTCGGATGGGGACTGTATCTGCATCAGGAAAGAGTACCTGGAGAACTGGGTGGCCTACAGCAACCCGCCGGAGAAGGAGGATCTCGCGCCGTGAATCTGAGGAAAATGCTTCAGAAACTCCGGCCTACCAAACCGGATCGCGTCCACACTTCCACTACGCCCTATCCCATCGCTGACAATGTCACCGTGGGAAGCATCGTCGTAACAAAGTTCTGCTGGTCTATCGGCATCGTGGGTGAGGTCTATCAGGGGGAGCCGGTGACCGTGTACGGCATGTACGACAAATACGACCGCGAATGTTCCCGATTCGGCCCCGGCAACGAGTGGTACGACACCGGGTTTCACATGACGTGGCGGGAGTGGGAGAAGCTGTGCGTTGACGTGGAGGACGCCAAAGGGTTCCACCAATACTGGGGCTACCGGTTGCAGACGGATGGATGGCCTCGTGAATGATTCCTCAGAACTCAGCGAAGGAGGTGACCTGATATGGTAGAACTGAGGAAATGTCCGTTCTGTGGGTGCACGGCAAATGTGTGGGAAGAGAATGGGCAACCATGCCATAAGTATGTGGCCTGTTTACACTGTGGCGTCAGGACGCCTATATGTAAAACGGAAGGTATCGCTGCTTCTATTTGGAACCGCCGTCATCCCGAGTCGGATAAATGCACAAAAACCTACGCATCACTTTAGTGAATATGCTGAATTGAAACTTTTTGGCAGGAAACAAGTCAATTTTTGCAGAAATCGTATGCTTTTCACAACGGAAAAATCTGGGAAATCGTTACCAGGAACCGACCCCATAAAACTATACCCCTAAACCTAACGTGGCTTAAAACGTCTCTATTTGAGTTTTACGGCCGTATTCTCCCAGGTACACAAAATGGTCCTCACATTCCGTCACAAACGGACGTACACCATCATATTGCGGCAAGTTCCCCCTCCCCGGGCCCGCGCAGGGCATGGGAAGGGGGATTTTTGGTTTCCGACACAGAAACACACCAGTGGTGAAAATGGCCGCTCAAAATGAAAATACAAGTGCCAAAAATCGCGTCAATGCCGTTGGACAACAAATTACTCACCCTCCGCAAACGTTGCTCAAACGGCCTTAAAATGGCATCTACGGGTATCGGCTGCTTCGACAATTCCGAAAATAGAATTTCTAAAAATTTTTTCTAAAATCGTATAATTTCCGCTGGACGTAACGAGTCCATCGGTGGTACAATTAAATCATGGAACAAATCAATCAAAAAGTTCCGAAAGAGGTAACGATATGTACAAAAGAATCATCCAAGCTCTGATTGAGGCAGAGACCGCAGAGGACATCAGCCAGGTGTGTGCGCAGATCACCATGGCGTTCCAGGCTGGTAAAATCACGGCCAAGGACAATGAGCAGTTGTTCAGTCTGGTTTCCAAGATTGACGGCATCCACCGGGCAGGGGTCAAGGATTGAATCAACGCCTACTGCTTCCCGCAAGGCCGACGGCCACAGGCCGCAGCCGGTGCAAGTCCGGCCGCCCCGACCGGGGCGGGCGCTCATGGGACATCGACCCCATACTCAAACCATAACCCGCCGCCCAGGGTCAAGGGCAGAAAGGATGGCAACTATGATGACAACTCGCATCGAGGTGAAACGAAATAATAGAATAGCCAGCATCGAGGTGAAGCGGCATGACTACCCCCAGCGGACTCGCAAACACCGCAACGGCTCAATGACCATCATCCCCGCGTTCTTCGAAGCCTACTACATCTGGCATGGCATCGAGGTGGCCCACTACAACAGCCAGGACGATGTGCTCTACCTCAACACCGACTACCTCAGCATGGGTCGTGGACTCTCCTATCAGGAGCGGATGAAGCAGGCGCCCAACCCGGATATGTGGGAGGACCTTATCGCGTGCCTCAACATCGACGAGAACACCAAATTGAGCGGGTATATCAACGTCTGAAATGGTCTTCCGGTTTTGGAACCTGAAAAATGCGAAATCGCCATCCTATATCCCGTGAGTATTGGGGATGCCATGTTCATCGCCGACGGGATCCCAGCCAAGGACGCCTGATGCGGTCATTCCTTTAGAATTCTATCCCGCCTTCTCCCCGGCCTCCCGCTCCAGGAGCATCACGTTCTGCCGCAGCCGGTCATTCTCCGGCTCCTCCGCAAGGGCCGCCCGGGCCGCCTCCAGGGCCTCCTTCAACCGCCCGGTGCGATAGAGGGCGATGGACCGCAGATCGTAGGGCAGGCTCCCCCAGCTCCCGGCCTCGCAGATGTAGGCGCGGGGCCGCTCGGTGATGGTCAGGGCGCAGCCGGTGAAGTACAGCACACCGTCCCAGTGCTCCTGCTCATAGAGCAGCACGGCCAGGTCCAGGTAGGGCTCCCGGAGGTACGGCGCCTCGGCGATGGCCCGGAGATACCAGTCCCTGGCCTCCGGGACATT
>CANRFC010000039.1 GCA_947629795.1 uncultured Oscillospiraceae bacterium | reverse complement strand
ACCGCAAACAGGGCGAGAGGCCAACCCCTTTGGGCTGACCTCTCGTCTCTTTTTTTACTCATTTTGCAACGGGCCCATTTTTCCTGTTCTCTCTCAACACGGTCTGATGACAAGTTCTTCCCCTTTACATCTTCTCCGGGGCAGACACGCCGATGAGCTTCATGCCCACAGCGAGCACCTGCCGGACCGCGTCGGCCAGCTTGAGCCGGGCGGCGAGGATCTGGGGCTCCTCCCCCTTGATGCGGCAGGCGTTGTAGAAACGGTGGAAATCCCCGGCCAGGGTCACCAGATACCGGCTGATGTGGGAGGGGTCAAAGTCCCCCGCCACCGCCCGGACCTCCTCGGGGAGCTGAGCCAGGGTCTTGATGAGGGTCTTCTCCTCCTCGGTGGTCAGCACGGCGGCGTCCACCGCAGCGGCGGCGGGCACCGCCACCCCCTCGCCGGCGAGCCGGGAGATGAGGGTGCAGATGCGGGCGTGGGCGTACTGGATATAGTACACCGGGTTCTCGCTGTCCTCCCGCACCGCCAGGGCCAGGTCGAAGTCCAGGGGGGAGCTGGGGCTGCGGGAGCTGAAGAAGTACCGGGCGGCGTCCACGCTCACCTCGTCCAGCAGGTTGCTCAAAGCGATGGCCTTGCCCGAGCGCTTGCTCATCCGCACCGGCTTGCCGTCCTCCAGGAGGTTCACCAGATGCATGAGCACGATGGGCATGCGGTGGGAGCCGTCCAGCCCGATGCCGTCCAGGGCGGCCTGGAGCCGGGCCACATGGCCGTGGTGGTCGGCCCCCCAGATGTTGATGGACACGTCGAAGCCCCGCTTTTCCAGCTTGTTGCGGTGGTAGGCGATATCCGAGGCGAAGTAGGTATAGAACCCGTTGGCCCGGCGGAGCACGTCGTCCTTGAGCTCCAGCTTCTCGATCTGCTCGGGGGTCTTTCCGTCCCGGAGGTACTTCTGGCGCAGGAGCTCCCCGGTCCGCAGCCACAGGGCCCCGTCCTTCTCATAGGTCCAGCCCTTCTCCTTGAGCAGGGCCAGGGTCTCCTCGGCCCAGGTGTCAGCATAGAGGCTGGACTCCCGGAACCAGTTGTCAAAGTCGATGCGGTACTTGAGCAGGTCCTCCTTCATCTTGGGGATGTTGACCTCCAGGCCGAACTGGCCCATATAGGTCAGCCGCTCCTCCCGGGGGGCCTCCAGCCACTTGTCCCCGTCCTGCTCCTTGAGCCGCTTGGCCAGCTCGATGATGTCCTCCCCGTGATAGCCGTCCTCGGGGAACTCCACGGCGTCCTCCCCCAGGAAGAGCTGGCGGTAGCGGGCGTCGATGGACTGGGCAAACTTGTCGATCTGGTTGCCGATGTCGTTGACGTAGAACTCCTTGTAGGAGTCGAAGCCCGCCCAGCCCAGCACGTTGGCCAGGCTGTCGCCGATGGCGCCGCCCCGGGCGTTGCCCATGTGCATGGGTCCGGTGGGGTTGGCCGAGACGAACTCCACCATGAACTTCCGGCCCTGGCCCACGTTGACCTTGCCGTAGTTCTCCCCCTGGCTCTCCACGGCGGAGAGCACGTCCCCCAGCCACTTGGTGCCCAGGGTAAAGTTGAGGAAGCCGGGCCCGGCGATCTCCACCTGGTCAAAATAGGTGCCCGCCAGGTCCATCTCCTCCACCAGCGCCTGGGCGATGGCCCGGGGATTCATTCCCAGGGCCTTGGCCGAGGCCAGGGCAAAGGAGCAGGCGTAGTCCCCATGGCCGGCGGCCTTGGGGATCTCCACGGCGGCCTTGTCCGCCGCCCCGGCGGGGAGTTTCCCCGCCGCCACCGCCTTGGCGTAGGCGCCCAGCGTCAAGGCCGCCGCCTGCTCCTTGGCGACCTGGATCATGCTCTCATTCATAACAGCAACTCCCTTTTCTGCCTGTTTTCCGTCCTTTTCGGCCCGGCCTCTGCCCCATCCGGTAGGGCGGGCCCATCTTGATTTGAGTATTTATTATAACAGTTCCTTCCCATTTTGTAAAGCAAAAGCGCCCGCTCCAGCCTTCCCTTTCTGCCCAGGCCGTTGTATAATATCATCAACTTTTTAAAATCCTTCTCCTTCCATTTTCGCCCGTTTTGGTGTATACTATAACCATGCTCCGCCAAAGGAGGCGCTTTTTCATGCCCAACGCCCGACAGCAACTCATTCTGGAGCTGGTCCAGAGCCAGAATATCGAGACCCAGGAGCAGCTCATTGATCTGCTCCGCCAGCGCGGCATCGAAACCAGCCAGACCACCATTTCCCGGGACATCCGCAAGCTCCGTCTCATCAAGGAGCGCATCTCCGAGGACCGCTTCCGCTACGCCATGCCCGCCGACCAGGGGCCCGTCATCGACAACGACGCCCACTCCCAGCGGCTCTGGCGCATCTTCCGGCAGGGGGTCCTCTCCATCGCCTGCGTCCAGAACTTTGTGGTCATCAAGGCCATGCCCGGCCTGGGCCCCGCCGCCGGCGCCGCCGTGGACGACTACGGCTTCGACGGCTTTGTGGGCTCCATGGCGGGGAACGACACGGTGATGATGCTCATCGAGACCCCTCAGCAGGCCGCCGCCATCGCCGCCCAGCTCCAGGACCTTCTGGAGCGCACCGCCCAGGGCCGGGCGGGACGATGAGACAAAAAAGGAGCGCCGGGAGATCTCCCGGCGCTCTTTTTTTGTCCCTTACCGCTTCTTAAAGAGGGTCCCCATCAGTCCCCGTTTCAGGATCTGCCCTCCGGCGCTGATGAGCTGGCTCTCGATCTTGGCCCGGCGGCGGTCGGCCTCCTTCTGGCGGCGGGCCTCCTCCTTTTCCAGCTGCTTTTCGTACTTCCTCTGGGCCGCCTCAGTCTCCTTCTCCGCCTTCTTCCGGGCGGCTTCCTCCTCCTTGGCCTTCTGGGCCTCAAAGGCGGCCTTCTCCTTTTCAAAGGCCTCCCGCTCGGCGGCCAGGCGCGCGGCCTCGGCGTCGGCCTGCTTCTGCTCCTCCAGCATCTCAAAGGCCGACTCGTTGTCCACTCCCCGGTCGTACTTCTCCATGCCGTCGGCGGCCAGAGCGGCCTGGTGATGGGCGGCGTCGGCAGGCGCCATCAGGCTCTGGGGGCAGATCACCGAGCAGTTCTCCACCTGGCCGGGCACCCCCGCCTCGTCCAGCACCGAGATGAGGGCGTGGCCCACCCCCAGCTCCCCGATGACCTCCTCAGCCTTGAAGGCGGGATTCTCCCGGAAGGCCTGGGCGGCGGCCTTCACCGCCTTCTGTTCGGCGGGGGTGTAGGCCCGCAGGGCGTGCTGGACCCGGTTGGAGCACTGGGCCAGCACGCTGTCCGGAATGTCGCTGGGGCTCTGGGTGACGAAGTAGACCCCCACCGCCTTGGAGCGGATGAGCTTGACCACCTGCTCGATCTTCTGCACCAGGGCCTTGGGGGCGTCGGCGAAGAGCAGATGGGCCTCGTCAAAGAAGAACACCAGCTTGGGCTTGTCCAGATCCCCCGCCTCGGGCAGCTCCTCGAAGAGCTCGGAGAGCAGCCACAGCAGGAAGGTGGCGTACAGGGTGGGATTGCGCACCAGCTTCACGCAATTGAGCAGATTGATGACCCCCCGGCCGTCGTCGGAGCGGCGCATCCAGTCCCGGATGTCCAGGGCGGGCTCGCCGAAGAAGAGGTCTCCTCCCTGGTCCTCCAGGGGCAGCAGCGCCCGCTGGATGCCCGCCAGGGACTGGGGCGCGATGGCGCCGTAGGCGGCGTTAAACTCGGCCCGGTGCTCCCCCACATACCCCAGCATGGCCCGCAGGTCCTTCAGGTCCAGGAGCAGCAGCCCCTTGTCGTCGGCGATGCGGAAGATGATGTTCAGCACCCCCTCCTGGGCCTCGCTGAGCCCCAGGATGCGGGCGAGGAGCTCGGGCCCCATGTCGGACACGGTGGCCCGCACCGGGTGCCCCTCCTCCTGATAGATATCCCAGAAGGCCACGGGGTAGCTCTTGTAGGCAAAGCCCTCCCGGATGCCGAACTTGTCGATGCGCTTTTCCATGCCCTCGTTCTGTTCGCCCTCCTGGGCCAGGCCGGACACGTCCCCCTTCACATCGCACAAAAACACGGGGACCCCCGCATCGGAGAAGGACTCGGCCATGACCTTCATGGTGATGGTCTTGCCCGTGCCGCTGGCCCCGGCGATGAGCCCGTGGCGGTTTGCCATGTTCAGGGGCAGATTCACCCTCCGCCCGTCCTGGGACAGGCCCAGATAGATGCCGTCGCTGGTGTACATAGATTTTCTCCCTCCGTGGTTGAAAAGTTCATATATTTCGATTATACTATCAACTACCCCCTGAACGCAACAGGCAAATTTCCAGGAAACGGAGTTTTTTCCATGATCGACCTGAAACACCTCGGGCGGCTGACCCTGGCCCTGACCCTCTCCGCCGCCCTCCTCTCCGGCTGTGCCGATAACGCCGTCACCACTCAGGCTCCCCCGGCTCAGGAGACCTCCACCCCAACCGCCCCGGCCCCCCGGGAGAGCCTTCCCGACTCCCCCACCTACACCGACGCCGGCTCTGAGGACCGGACCACCGCCGGCGAGACCCTGCTGGATGAGGACGGCACCTACTCCTCCGCAGAGGACGTGGCCCTCTACCTCCACACCTACGGGGAGCTCCCCGACAACTTCATCACCAAGGCCGAGGCCCGGGACCTGGGCTGGTCCGGCGGCGGCCTGGACGACTACCTGGAGGGCGCCTGCATCGGCGGCGACACCTTCGGCAACCGGGAGGGTCTGCTCCCCGACGGCAAGTACCACGAGTGCGACATCGACACCCTGGGCGCCGACAGCCGGGGCGCCAAGCGCCTGGTCTGGGACGAGGACGGCAACATCTACTACACCGCCGACCACTACGAGAGCTTCGAGCTGCTCTACGAGGCCCCCTGACTCCCGACGGCATATCTCAAACACAGACCCCCGGCGGTCTCCCGCCGGGGGTCCTTTGTACCCTTGTCTCAGTTGTTGGGGTCGTATGCCTTGTCAGTCTCGATGAACACGCCCCTGTCGCCGCTCCAGCCCACGTTGAACCCCAGAGCCTGGCCCAGGTCCCGGAGCTTGTAGTAGGTGTAATCTCCCCCCTGGTCGTCGGTGAGGATGATGCCGTCCAGGTCCTTGAGCTCGCCGCCCACGTTGGTCTGGGCAGATGCCTTCCGGTAGGCCCGGTCCCCGCTGAAGGGGGTCTTCATCTCCGAGCCGTTGGCGGTGTAGACCCAGCCCGGGGCGATGTTCACCATGCCGTAGTAGCCCACGTCAAACTGGGCGGCGGTGCCGTTGAGGACATAGGCCAGGTCCCGGACCTTGACGTAGTTGACCAGGCCGCCGTTGGCGTCCTTCAGGGCGTACATCTGGAACTCCACGGGCTTGCCGTCCACGGCAACCGTCTGGGTGGAGGCCGCGGCTATAGTGGGAGCGGTGGCGGCATAGCCCTTCAGGCCCGCCAGGACCTGGGAGGCATCAGTGAGGCCCCAATAGTCGCCCTCAACGCCGCCGCCCTGTGCAAAGCCGCACAGGGACTCTCCCTTGAGCCAGGTCCCCCGCTTGGCGCTGCTGTTGAGCGTGGTGCCGCCGGCGGAGCTGACGGCGCCGTCCTTGGCCTGGAAGACCACGTTGTTCATGCCCTCGCCATAGTCATACTCGGAGTAGATGTAGGTGGGATAGAGGTAGACCGACTGGTAGTCCACCGCGGTGAGCCGCACCGCCTTGCCGCCCTCATAGAGCCAAAGGGCGCTCTGGGCCACGTCGGCAAGGCCGATGAGGGGCGTGGTCTTGTTGGCAGTCTTGTAGGCCGAGCTGTCCGAGCGATTGCCGCCGGCAAAGAAGAGGGCGGGCACGCCGTTGCCGAAGTCCACCAGGGCGGCACCACAGGTGGCGCTGCCGAAGCCCATGTCGGCGCACTGGGACTTGGTCTGCTCCATCTGCGCCTCCAGCACGGCGGCGAAGGCGTTGGCCTGCTCCGCCGTCATCTTGCAGCCGGCCCGGTCGCCGTAGTAGCCGGGCAGCTCCCCCGCCGCCACAGCGGGGGTCGCGGGCTGGGCGGCCTCCTGCGTGGGCTCGGCAAAGTAGGCGTACTTCTCGGGTACCTGCACGTTGGTCTTCCACCCTACAACAGTAAAGGTCCAAAGTTCCGTTCCCTTGGCAGAGGTCTTTTTGAACTTCCCGTTTCCATTGTACTGGTAGTCGGTATTCTCTTCATCCCCTCCATAACAGTCGCTCACTCTCAGACCATAACTGCCATCCTTGAATTGAATGATCTTGCCGTTGGTATATTTACTCCCCATTGTGAAAATGTTGATCCCGTCTCCTGAACCGATTCCTGCACTATATCCCGTTGCCTGAGCTACCGTACCGCTGTCGGTAACGTAGTAGGCAAGTACACAGCCGTTTGTCTGGGCCGTGCCATATACTGCCACCATTTCAGGCACACCGTTTTTATCAAAGTCGATGAAAAACTTGCCTTTCAGGGGAGCACCGTCTATCTTGGATGTAAGCGAGTGCTTCTCCAAAAGCTGGCACGCATCATAGGCGCTGATGGACGGGGCAGCCGCCGCCGGCACCGCCAGGGACAGGCCCAAGGCCAGGGCAAGGGACAGGAATCGCTTCTTCATGTTCCGATCTCTCCTTTTTCTTTTGGTTCCCAGGGGTCTTTGTTTCCCGCAAGCGGGAAACAACAAAGGGGTACCCCTTTGCGCCAATTATACCCAAGCCGTGCCCCAGTGTCAAGGAAAAAAGCTTCATACAACCTGAAACAGGAAAAACTTCAAATAGTCGGTCTCGGGCACTCCCCAGAGGATGGGGTGGTCCGGGGCCTGCTGCCGCTCCTCGATCTGCTTGAGCTCCACCCCCGCGTCCCGGGCCGCGGCGGCCACCACTCCCCTGAACCGGTGGGCGTCCATAAAGTGGGAGCAGGAACAGGTGGCCAGATACCCGCCCCGGGGCAGCAGCTTCATGGCCCGGTAGTTGATCTCCTTGTAGCCCTTGGCCGCCGCGTCCGCCGTCCTTCTGGACTTGGTGAAGGCCGGCGGGTCCAGGATGATGAAGTCCCACTCCCGCCGCCCCTCCTGGGCCAGCCGTGGCAGCAGGTCGAACACGTCGGCGGTGAGGAAGTCCATCCTCCCCTCCAGGCCGTTGAGGACGGCGTTTTTCCTGGCCATCTCAATGGCGCTGCCCGACACGTCCACAGCGGTGACGTGCTCTGCCCCGCCCAGGGCGGCGTTGAGGGCGAAGGACCCGGTGTGGGTGAAGCAGTCCAGCACCCGCTTCCCCCCGGCCAGCCGCCCTACCGCCCGGCGGTTATATTTCTGGTCCAGAAAGAATCCTGTCTTCTGTCCGTTTTCCACGTCCACGGCGTACTTCACGCCGTTCTCCGTGATCTCGGTGACGGCGGAGCCGGGGACCTCCTCCCCGGGCAGGGGGAACCACCCCTTTTCCAGGGGCAGGCCCTCTTTTTCCCGCAGGACCTCGTCGTCCCGGCAGTACACCCCCCGGATGTCCTGCCCGTCCTCCCGAAGGACCTGGACCAGCGATTGGATGAGTTCTTTTTTGCGGCACTCCAGGCCGAAAGAGAGGGTCTGGACGACCAGCAGAGACCCGAAACGGTCCACGGTGAGACCCGGAAATCCGTCCGATTCGCCGAAGATCACCCGGCAGGCGCCCAGGTCCCCGGGCTCCAGAACGCTCTTCCGATAGGCCCAGGCGTACCGAAAACGCCGCAAAAAGAAGGAATTATCGAACTTATCGTTGGCATTCCGCGAGAGCAGCCGTACCCGGATGAGGGACTCCCGGCTCAGCAGCCCCGCCCCCAGCCAAACGTTCCCATTTTCGCTGAAAACGTCCACAATTCCGCCGTTTTCGGCGTTTTCCGGACAGGAAATGACCTCTCCGGCGTAGACCCAGGGGTGTCCCCCCTCAATGGCCCTCTGTCCCTTTTTTGTAATAAAAACTGCCGGAAAATCCCGTTTTTGCCTCATAAAAACACCTCATAGGAACATATCGGGGCGGGTGAGGACACCCGCCCCGACTGCCGTTTCGGCCGGTCCTTATTTTATCAGAAAATGTAACTATTTCCCGCCATTTTTGGCCGTTTTCCCATTATTCCGTGGTATAATTGTCAAAATACCCCTGGATATAGACGATGGGAGTGCCCTTGTCGCCCGAGCCCGAGGTCAGGTCGCACAGGGACCCAATGAGGTCGGTGAGCCGCCGGGGGGTGGTGCCCTCGGAGGCCATTTTTCCCTTCAAATCGGCGTCTTTTTGCTTGATAGCGCCGGAAATGGCGTCCTTCAGGGCCTGGCCGGAGAGGTCGGCGTAATCGTTGTCCGCCAGGTACTTGAGCTTGAGCTCGTTGGGGGTGCCCTCCAGGCCGGCGGTGTGGAAGGGGGAGACCACCGGGTCGGCCAGCTCCCAGATCTTCCCCACCGGGTCTTTGAAGGCGCCGTCGCCGTAGACCATGACCTCCACGTGCTTGCCTGTGGCCTCCAGGAGGGCCTTCTGGATATCCTCCACCAGGCCCTGGGCGTCCCGGGGGAAGAGCTTGACCTTGTCCTCGGTGGCCTTGTTGGAGCCCAGCAGGCCGTAGGTCTCATTGTAGCCGCTGCCGTTCACCGGGACGGTCATGAGCTGGTCCAGGCCGAAGACCTTCTCGGCCCCGGCGGCCTTCAGCAGGCGCTTGGAGCGCTCCCGGGTGTGGATATCACAGGGGATCACATTCTTGGTGTAGTCCAGCACGGCCCGGGGGTCGTTGGCGAAGATGATCTCCACGTCGGCCCCGCAGTCCTTGATGAGGGTCTCGTAGTACTCCACATAGTCCACGCCGGTGAAGGGGTGCTTCTCATAGCCGAAGAGCTCCCGGTACTTTGCCAGGCTCAGCACGTCCTTGTAGGGGTCCACCCCCTTCTCGTCCATCTTATCCACGCTGATGAGATGGTTGCCCACCTCGTCGGAGGGGTAGGAGAGCTGGAGGACGATCTTCTCACAGCCCTTGGCGATGCCCCGCAGGCAGATGGCGAAGCGGTTGCGGCTGAGGATGGGGAAGACCACCCCCACCGTGCCGCCCCCCAGCTTGGCGCGGACGTCGGCGGCGATGTCGTCCACGGTGGCGTAGTTGCCCTGGGCCCGGGCCACGATGGCCTCGGTCATGGCCACCACGTCCCGGTCCCGGACGGTGAACTCCCCCTCGGCAACGGCGTCCAGGATGCACTGGGGCACCAGCTTGGCCAGGTCGTCCCCCTCCCGGATGATGGGGGCCCGGATGCCCCGGGAAACGGTCCCTACGGTACGGCTCATAAAAAAACACTCCTTTGTGTCTGAATGGGTTTGCTAATAATTTATTATATCGAAGGTCGGGGCGGTTGTAAAGGAAAAAGTGCACAGGCGCGCCGGAGACGGGAGAATGGGGTGGAGGAAACATTCGTTTCACGATGTTTCCCAAAAGCATTGACAGCCATATGGAAAGTATGATATGCTTTATAAGGTAAAGATGGAGGTGGGGCCCATGCAGTAAGTTGCTTTCTATTTCCCCTCATGTGTACGTGTCGAGAAAGGAGATTGGCTATACTGTTTCTTATCGCATATCCTACGATTTAAATAATGGAAAAATAAAAAGCGTTTAGGCAAAAAAGAAGATCTAAGTGAAATACAAACTTGCGAACTCAGGTATATTAATTCTCTGTATGCAACCAATCTTTCTACAGGGATCTCAATTTCGCCCGATGAATACTCAATCACATTTGATTTGCGCTTATCTGGTCAAGTAACGTATTATAATCCGGTTTCGCCTGAGTTACCCTATAATCAGGGTTAAGGGCTGGCCCAGTCACGGTAACACCGGATAGGGATTAAAAAAATGAAAAAATTGCGTGACTTTATTTCAGAAAATAGGCGGGCAGTGCTGGGATTTCTGATCTACTATGTGCTGTTTCTCGTGTTCGTGGTGGTGGGGACGGTGCGGGCGTGGCCCATGCTGTTGCTCAATGGGATGCTCCTTTTGCTCCTGCTGTGCGCCAGTCTGGGGGATATGGACAACCATTTTGCCAACTTCCACGCCTTTCGCCAGCAGCCCTTTGTGGCCCAGGACCTGACCCGGTCCCCCAGTGATTACAAGGGTTTGGAGCTCTCCCCGGCCTTCTTCTTGAATCTTCCCCCCGCCCTCTATTTGCTGGTCCGGCTGGTGCTCCACTTCCTGCAGCAGAAGTGAAACTGTGGGGCCCCGGCCGGCAACGGCATCATGAAACGGCGAAACCTGACCGGAGAAAAAAAGCGTCCCCGGCGGGGACGCCCCTTCTGTATCTCAGTGTGGGCCGATGGGCTTCACACAGTCCTTGACGGCCCGGCGGAAAGTCTCCGCCGGGCCGTCTTTTGTCAGAACGTTTCGTTGTTGAACCGGAAGCAGTTCTTCCCGTTCCCCTTGGCCCTGTACAGGGCGGCGTCCGCCTGCCGGTACAGCTCCTCGAGCTCCACTCCCTCCGGGGCAAAGGTCGCGCCCGCGCTGACAGACAGTCCCTCTCCGGGGTACTCCGCCTCCATGGCATCCCGCACCCGGCCCAGGAACTTGGCCAGCATCCCGTCTGCCTCGGCGGCGGTGAGGGGCCGGGCCACAAAGACGGCAAACTCGTCCCCGCCGATGCGGGCCGTGATATCGCTGCTGCGGTTGAAGTATTCATCAAGCTGCCGGGCGAAGCTCTGAAGGGCCACGTCCCCCTCGGGATGGCCGTACTTGTCGTTGATCTGCTTGAAGTTGTCCAGATCCATGATGATCATCACGCCCTGGCCGGGATGATCTTTGATGGCCGCGCGTATCTCCTGCCGGAAACCGGAGCGGTTGAGCAGGCCGGTGAGGTGGTCGGTCTTGGCCCGGACCGTGATGAGGGCGATCTGCTTGGCAGAGCGGAAGGTGACCAGCACCAGGAGCAGGCAGGCTGCCGCGGACATGGCCGCCATCAGGAGCTGGACCCGGCCCAGGCCCTGAAGGGCGGTCCGCTGGTTCATGCAGGTGACGAAGTACCAGTCCGTCGCCTCGATGTGGATGATATTCGCGATATAGGTGCCGTCCTGCCCCTCCACCTCCTGCTGGCCGGTGAGTCCCTGGGCAAGGAGCCGGTCGATGTTCCGGTACCGCAGGGCATTGTCCTCGCTCTGGAGGGGCTGGCCCACCATGGAGGCCTCAGAATCGGCCAGGACGATGCGGCTCTGGCCGGTGACGAAAAGGGCGTAGCTGATGTCGTCCCCCACGATGTCGGAGACCACCTTGGAGGCGTAGTCCAGATAGACGTCGGCCGCCACCACGCTCTCCACCGGGCCGTTGTTCACCCGGGCGGAGGCGCTGACGCACACCTCCCCCGTCATCACGTCCACATAGGGCTCGCCGAAGGCGAAGTGGTCCCGGGTCAGGCCCTCCAGATACCAGTTGCGCTGGGCGGGAACATAGTCCGCATCCGGGACCCAGCCGGAGGAGTCGAAGTAGTTCTTCTCCAGGTCCCCCCAGTAAAGGCCGTAGGGGTAGGCCTCATGGCCGGGATAGGAGGTCCCCATCAGCTCGAAGACCTTGGGGTCGTCCATCCCCACCTGCTCGATCATATCCTTATAGATATTCAGCTCGCCGAGGATCTGCTCCGCCCATACCCCCACTGCCTTGGCGCCGTTCTGGGACTGGAGGGCCAGCTTCTCCTTGGACAGCTCCAGGATCTCCCCCCGGACCAGCATGAGAAGCAGGATGAATACCGGCAGCACGATGAGCATGACGGAACACATCAGCCTGAGTCCGACAGCGGAGGTCTTTGCCCTTTTCCCCATGTTTCCTTTCCACTTCCGTTCTCACGTCTCTCGGCGCTTTACTTCGGCTTCTTAACATTTTTCTCATTATATTATGTCTCCCTGGCAGCTGTCAAATTAAATTTGGCGTAGCAGGGCGGTGTTTTTGCACAAAAAAGGCGTACTCCCGTCGGAGGACGCCTTTGCCCTTTCAGTGCAGGTCGATGATCTCGTGGCGGCTGGGGCCGGTGGAGACGATCTTGATGGGGGTCTCGATCTCCCGCTCGATGAACTTCACGTAGTCCTTGGCGGCCTGGGGGAGCTTGTCAAAGTCGGTGACGCCCCGGATGTCGCACTTCCAGCCGGGGAGAGTCTCGAAGACCGGCTTGGCCCGGTCCAGGAGGGCGGGGGTGGGGAAGTCCCGGGTGACCGTGCCGTCGATGTCATAGCCCACGCAGACCTTGATCTCGTCCAGGTAGCCCAGGCAGTCGATGGCGGTGAGGGCTGCCTCGGTGGCCCCCTGGACCATGCAGCCGTAGCGGCTGGCCACCGCGTCGTACCAGCCCACTCTCCGGGGCCGGCCGGTGGTGGCGCCGAACTCCCCCTTGTCCCCACCCCGGCGGCGGAGCTCGTCGCCCGCCTCACCGGTGAGCTCGCTGACAAAGGGCTCGGTGGGGGCGCCCACGCTGGAGGAGTAGGCCTTGGTGACACAGATCACGTCCCGGATGGCCGTGGGAGGCACCCCGCCGCCCACGGTGCCGAAACCGGCCAGGGTGTGGGAGGAGGTAACATAGGGATAGATGCCGTAGGTGGGGTCCTTCATGGAGCCCAGCTGACCCTCCAGCAGCACGGTCTTGCCCTCCTTCAGGGCCTTGTGGACGAAGGCCACCGTGTCCCGGACGTAGGGGGCCAGGGCGTCCCTGTAGCCCATGAGGGTATCGAAGAGCTCCCTGGGATCCAGGAGGGGCTGGTGGTAGAGGTGCTCCCAGAGCACGTTCTTCACCTCGCACACCCGCTCCAGGCGCTCCATGAGCCTCTTTTCGTCGGCCAGGTCGGCGATCTCGATGCCGATCTTGGCGTACTTGTCGGAGTAGAAGGGGGCGATGCCCGACTTGGTGGAGCCGAAGCCCTTCCCCGCCAGGCGGGCCTCCTCAAAGGTGTCCTGCATCACGTGGTAGGGCATGAGCAGCTGGGTGCGCTGGTCAATGAAGATGTGGGGCTCAGGCACGCCGCCCTCTCTGAGCTGCCCCAGTTCATCCAGGAACTTCTTCACGTCCAGGGCCACGCCGGAGCCGATGAGGTTGGTGGTGTGGGGGTAGAATACCCCGGACGGGAGCTGGTGCAGGGCGAACCTGCCGTAGTCGCAGATGATGGTGTGGCCCGCGTTGGCTCCGCCCTGGAAGCGGATGACCACGTCGGACTTCTCGGCCAGGAGGTCGGTGATCTTGCCCTTGCCCTCGTCGCCCCAGTTGGCGCCCACGATCGCTTTCACTGCCATATCTTGCCTCCGGGGCGGGGGATTCGCGGCCTTTCGGTCCGCCTTTTCCTCTCCCCAAAACGAACGAGGCTATTATAGATTCTTTTCCCTGAAAATGCAAGATAAATCCGCGTATCCTTTCCCCTTTTTTGACCCAAACTGGGGGAAAAGGAGGCGGGACTATGGCGATGGCGGCCGAGCTGTTCTGGTGGTTTTTGCTCTATTCTCTGGGCGGGTTTGTGCTGGAGAGCATTTTTGCCCGCATCACCCACAGCCCCCGGCGGGACCGGAAGTGCCATCTGCTGCTGCCGGTGTGCCCGGTCTACGGCCTGGGCGGGGTGCTGCTGGCTCTGCTGCCCCGGGAGGTCGCCGCCTCTCCCCTGCTGCTGGTTTTGGCGGGAGCGGCGGTGTGCACCGCTGCCGAGTGGTGCCTGTCCCTCTTTTACGAAAAGGCGGCGGGGACCGCCTTCTGGGACTATTCGGCCTGTCCCGGCAACCTGCAGGGGCGGGTATGCCCCCTGTTCAGCCTGTTCTGGGGCCTGCTGGCCCTGCCGATGGTGTATCTCATCCACCCGGCGGTGGCGGCCTGGACGGCGGCGGCACCGCCCCTGTCCGCCCTGCCCCTGGCCCTGCTCTATGTTCTGGACGCCGCCCTCTCCCTCCCCCTCCTCCGCCGGGGCGGGCCTGCCGCTCTGCGCTGGGAGAACCTCAGAGCCTCCGCAGCTCGTTGAGGGTGTCGTTGATGGTCTTGGGGGAGACGTAGGGCCGGGCCAGGGAGACAAGCTGCTCCAGGGTCACCGACCGGGACGCCCCCACCAGGGGATTGCGCATTACCAGGGGAAACCGCCGCTGGAATACCGCCCTGGACTTGGGGTCATCCAGCAGCTCGCCCACGGTGATCTTGTTGTTTTTCAGATCCATAGGGGATCACCTCCGGAGATATCCTATGCGCCGGGGCTTGGCCTCTGGCCTGGTTTTTCTCTTGTCAGGCCCGGCGCGGCTGTGCTATAATAGCCGCAAGCGGCTATTATTTTGACTGGAATGAATATAGCACAACGCCGCTGCGCGGCTGTGCTATAAGCCGCAAGCGGCTATTATTTTGACTGGAATGAATATAGCACAACGCCGCTGCGCGGCTGTGCTATAATCCACTTATCTTATTTGGGAGGTGCTTCTCTGTGAGACCAGCTTTCTTCTCCGTTGTCCGTGTGGCGGAGTCCGCCGTCATTGTGGGAGACGTTCTTCTGGACAATGACACCAGCGTCTGGCACGGCGCGGTGCTCCGGGGAGACACCGCCGGGATCCGGGTAGGTAGATCCAGCAACATCCAGGACAACGCCGTCCTCCACGCCGGAGACGGCATCCCCATCCGGGTGGGCGACCTGGTCACCATCGGCCACGGGGCCATCATCCACAGCTGTACCGTGGAGGACCGCTGTCTCATCGGCATGGGGGCCATCCTCATGAACAACTGCGTCATCGGAGAGGGCTCCCTGGTGGCCGCCGGGGCCCTGGTGACCCAGGGGACGGTCATCCCGCCCCGGAGCCTGGTGATGGGCTCCCCCGCCAAGGTGGTCCGGGAGCTCACCCACGCGGAATACCTGAAAAATGTGGAGTCGGCCAAGCACTACATGGACCTGGCGGAAAAAGAGCTGCCCACGATGGAGATCCATCTGTGAAACGCCCTGTCCGCCGGCGGGGAGTGACCCTGGAGCAGTGGAAGGCCCTGCCCCGGGAGAAGAAGGCCCTGGGCTTTGTCTACACCTTCCTGCGCTATTCGGTCATCCTCATCATGATCGCCCAGGCCTTCAACAAGGACTTTGAGAGCGTGTTCCTGTGCGCCCTCACCCTGGTGCTCTTCCTCATCCCCAACTTTGTGGAGAAGCGGCTGCGCATCGACGTGCCCGACACCCTGGAGGTCATCATCCTCCTGTTCATCTACGCCGCCGAGATCTTGGGGGAGATCCGGGCCTACTACATCACCTTCCCCTACTGGGACACCATGCTCCACACCCTCAACGGCTTTCTCTGCGCCGCCATCGGCTTTTCCCTGGTGGACATCCTCAACCAGCACACCAAGGTCTCCACCTTCTCCCTCTCCCCCGCCTACATGGCCCTGGTGGCCTTCTGCTTCTCCATGACCGTGGGGGTGGTGTGGGAGTTCTTCGAGTGCGCCATGGACAAATTCTTCCTCCTGGATATGCAGAAGGACACCATCCTGCACACCATCTCCTCGGTGACCCTGGACCCGGCGGGAGCCAACACCCCGGTGGTGGTCCGGGACATCGCCGATGTGGCGGTGATCCACTCCGACGGCACCCTCACCGCCCTGGGGGTGGGAGGCTATCTGGACATCGGCCTGAGGGACACCATGAAGGACCTGTTCGTCAACTTCATCGGGGCGGTGGTCTTCTCGGTCATCGGCTATTTCTACGTCAAGGAGCGGGGCAAGGGCCGCTTCGCCCGCCGCTTCATCCCCCGGGTCATCGACAGCTCGGGCCAGGCCCGGCCCGAGCCCGGTCCTGAGGACGGGCCCTGACCCGGCCCCGGCGCATAGTTTTTCCCCCTTCGGTCCACACTAAGGGCGTTCCAAAAACCGTGGAGTCAAGGAGGAAATTTCTATGAAGCGCGATGAAAGCGGCAATCCCAGCATCAAGTGTTCCGTCAGCTCCTGCGCCTACCACTCCGGCGCCGCCGGGGCCTGCACCCTGGGGACCATCCAGGTGGGCTGCACCCAGTCCAACGTGGCCGAGTGCTCCTCCACCGAGTGCGCCTCCTTCAAGCTGGGCTCCCACGGCACCGACTGCGGCTGCCGGTAATGGATCACAGGCCCCCCGGCGGGGCCTACATAAGGAGAGGTCTTCCATGTCCTATTGGCTCTACATCCTGCGCTGCGGGGACGGCACCCTCTACACCGGCACCGCCGCCGACGTGGACAGGCGCCTGGCGGTCCACCGCAGCGGCAAGGGAGCCAAGTACACCCGGGGCCGGGGGCCCCTGGAGGTGGTCTACCGGGAGGAGCTGCCCGACAAGTCCGCCGCCCTGCGCCGGGAGTGGGCGGTAAAGCACCTCACCCGGGAGGAAAAACTCCGGCTCATCAAAGGAACAGGCGGTGGGGTGTCACAGTGACATCCCGCCGCCTGTTTTCTTTTCCATGGGACCTCAAAGGGGGGCCTTGCGTCTTTTTTCCTCCATGTAGAGGGCGATCTTCCACCCCAGGAAGCCGCACAGGCACCCCACCAGGGTCCCGCAGAGCACGTCGCTGGGGAAGTGGACCCCCACGTAGAGCCGACTCAGGGCCATAAGGACCGCCAGGATCAGGCACACCGGCACGTCGGCCCGGTGCCTCACCTCCTCGGGAAGGCCGGGCCGGGCCCAGATGAGGGCGGTCATGGCGGCGAAGGCGGCGCTGGAGTGCCCTGAGGGGAAGGAGTTGGGGTCCTTCTCGGTCACCAGAGGGGTCAGCCCCTCCACCACCAGCCAGGGTCGGGGCCGCTGGCAGAGGTTCTTCACCAGCCCGTTGGTGATGAGCAGGCTGCACACCAGGGCCAGGGCCATGGCCAGCCCCGCCCGCCGGGTCTTGGGCCAGAGGAGGAGCAGCAGAGTCAGCACGATCCACAAAAATCCCCCGTCCCCCAACCGGGTGTAGAAGGAGACCACGGGGTCCAGCGCCCCCCGCAGATTTTCCTGGACCCACAGCAGAAAGGGCCCCTCCCAGGCCGCCAGCGCTTCAAACATGGACAGGCACTCCCTTCCAAAAGGAGAGCGGAGCGGCTTCCCGCTCCGCCCGAGAATGATAAAGGTCTCCTCTTCCGGCTCTTACCCCGCCTGATCCACCGAGGTGCCGTCGGCCCACTGGCAGTCCCGGACGACTCCGTAGGTCAGCTCGAAATGGGTGGTCTTGACGATGTGGCCCTTGCCCACCCGCACCTCCTGGGTGCCCACGGTGGTCAGGGTGTTGTCGGGAGAATGGCCCTGGATGGTGAAGAGCAGATCCACCTTATCCCGCCGGACGGGATAGAGGGTCATATAGGAGGTGCCGTCGGTGGAGAGATCAAAGGAATTCTCCCGGTCCACGGCAGTGACGTCGGTGACATAGAAGCTGAGCACCTCACCGTTGGCCATCAGCTCATCGCCGGGCTTGCCGGCGGCCTTGGCTGCGTCCACATACCGCTTGATGCTCTCATAGATCGCCCTGTCCACGTTCTCCACGCTCACGGTATAGGTGATGTCGGTACCCACCTTCTGCGTCTCGCCCCCCAGGTGCCCGGTGAGCTTCAGGGCCACTCCCACGATGGCCGCCAGGGCCACCGCCAGGATGATGATATCCACGATGTTGAGCTTGACGCGCTTTTCTTTCTTTTCCATGGTTTTTCTCCTTCTAAGGGGCCCCTCGCGGGAATTTCCCCACATCCATTCTTGTCCCGGCGCGCTCGGTGTGGTACAATAGAGCGAACCTGTGATAGGGACATTCTACCACATTCCCCCTGTACTTCACAAGTCTTTTTTCGGAGGAGCGCCATGAAAGTTATCCACCTCATCAGCGGCGGCGACATCGGGGGCGCCAAGACCCATGTCCACATGCTGCTTCACAATCTGAGCAGGACCATCGATGTGACCATGGTCTGCTTCATGGAGGGCCCCTTCGTCCAGGAGGCCCGGGAGCTGGGCATCCATACAGTGGTCTTCCCCGGCAACAACATCCCCCGGGTCTACCGGGAGCTCAGGCGCTTCATCCTGGACGGCGGGTACGAGATCATCCACTGCCACGGCGCCCGGGGCAACATGTTCGGCGCCCTCCTCCGCCGCTCTACCGGCCTGCCGGTGGTGTCCACCGTCCACTCCGACCCCAGGCTGGACTACCTGGGCCGCCCCCTGGCCCGGTACACCTACGGCGCCATCAACGCCCTGGCTCTGAAGCGGCTGGACTACCGCATCGGGGTCTCCGACGCCATGACCGACCTGCTCATCTCCCGGGGCTTTGACCCCGACCGGCTGTTCACCATCTACAACGGCATCGACTTCACCCCCCGGACCCCGGCCCTGGACCGGGCGGCCTACCTGCAGAGCCTGGGCCTCTCCTGGCCCGAAGACGCCGTCATCGCCGGCATCACCGCCCGGCTCAACCCGGTGAAGGACATCTCCACCCTCATCCGGGGCTTTGCCCTGGCCCACGAGACCTGCCCCCGGCTCCGGCTCCTCATCGCCGGCGACGGCGAGGAAATGGACAAGCTCAAAGCCCTGGCCCGGGAGCTGGGGGTGGCAGAGGAGGTCTGCTTCACCGGGTGGATCACCGACACCGACAGCTTCTATAACGCCCTGGATATCAACACCCTCACCTCCCTGTCCGAGACCTTTTCCTACTCCATCACCGAGGGGGCCCGGTTCTCCCTTCCCACCGTATCCAGCCGGGTGGGGGGCATCCCCTACTTCATCGACCACGGGGTCAACGGCTTCCTCTTCGAGGCCGGGGACTACCGGGCCCTGGCCCGGCACCTCTCCGCCCTGGCGGGCGACCCCGCCCTCCGGGAGCACATGGGCCGCCGGCTCCGGGAGAAGGGGGTGGCCCAGTTCTCCCTGGAGTCCACCCTGGAGCGGCAGCTGGAGATCTACCGGGTCATCCTCCGCCGGAAGGAGCGCGCCCACGGCCGGCGGGACGGGGCCCTGGTCTGCGGGGCCTACGGCAAGGGCAACGCCGGGGACGACGCCATCCTGGAGGCCATCGTCCAGGAGCTGCGGCAGATCGACCCCGACCTGCCCGTGTGGGTCCTCTCCCGCAAGCCCAGGGAGACCCGGCTGATCTACCGGGTCAACTCCATCTACACCTTCCACGTCTTCCGGTTCCTCCGGCGCATGGGGAAGACCCGGCTCTACATCAACGGCGGCGGCTCCCTGATGCAGGACGCCACCTCCCGGCGGAGCCTGTGGTTCTACCTGTTCACCCTCTGGGCCGCCAAGCTCCTGGGCAACCGGGTGATGATGTACGGCTGCGGCATCGGCCCCATCCAGTACCCCTCCAACCGCCGGCTGTGCGCCTGGGTCCTCCAGCACAGCGTGGACGCCATCACCCTCCGGGACACCCACTCCAGCAGCGAGCTGGAGACCATGGGGGTCACCAATCCCAAGATCGTCCTGGCCGCCGACCCCACCGTCATCCTCCCCGCCGCCGAGGCCCACACGGTGGACGGTCTGCTGGAAAACCAGGGCCTGGACCCCAACGGCAGGTATATCGGCTTCACCCTCCGCCCCTGGCCGGGGTTTGAGAAGAAAGCCCACATCTTCGGTCAGGCCGCCGACTACGCCTATGAGAAATACGGCCTCACCCCCGTCTTCCTCCCCATCGAGCGCCGGCTGGACGTATCGGCCGCCCAGCTGGCCGCCAGGGACATGAAGGCCCCCCACTGCATCCTCCCCGAGACCGGCTCCTCCGCCCACACCATCGGGCTCTTCGCCCGGATGCAGGTGGTGGTGTCCATGCGTCTCCACGCCCTGGTGTTCTCGGCGGGGCAGGGGGTCCCTCTGGTGGGCGTGGTCTACGACCCCAAGATCAGCTCCTTCCTGGACTATATCGGCCAGGACCTCTACACCGGCCTGGAGGACCTGACTTTGGACAAGCTCAAGGCCCACCTGGACGCCGCTGTGGGGCGCATCGGGGATACCGCCTTCCTCTCCGGCGGCGTGGAGCGGCTCCAGGAGGTGGAGCGCCGGAACCGGGACACCGCTCGGGAGCTTCTGGGATTGGAGGGGGAGCAGCCATGAGACAGGTGGTCTGTCTTTCCCAACGGCCCTGGTCGGCCTCCCCCACCCGTACCGCCCAGCTCATGACCCGGCTCCACGACGCCCAGGTCCTCTACTTCCAGCCCCCCAAGGACCGCTGGGACAACCGCTGGCGGGAGCCCGGCAAGCGGCTGCGTCCCGGCCTCATCCTCTGCACCCTCCCCCCCGCTCCCGAGGGGGACCACCTCCCCGGCTTCCTCCAGCGCCGGGGGCAGGAGCGGACGGTGCGTTTTGTCCGGGGCGTGCTGGAGCGCCGCCGGTTCTCCGAGCCGGTGCTGTGGTGCGACTCCCCCGCCGGGGCCGAGCTGCTGGACGCCTTTCCCTGCCGGGGCCTGGTCTACGACTGCGCCCAGGAGTGGGACGTCTTTCCCGAGACCTGGGAGGAGGAACTGGCCGCCCGGGCCGACGTGGTCTTTGCCGCCTCCCCCGCCCTGGTCCGGCGGCTGAGCCTGTACAGCCCCAACGTCAAGCTCCTCCCCTACGGCTGCGCCACCCCCATGTTCACCCGGTCGGGGCTCACCCGCCCCGCCGCTCTGGACCGGGTCAAGGGCCCCATCCTGGGCTACCAGGGCACCCTCTGGCCCGACCTGGACCTCACCCCCCTGCTCTACGCCGCCCAGGCCAGGCCCGAGTGGACCTTCGTCCTGGTGGGCCGGGACGCCGGCAGCCGCCTGCTCCCCCAGCTCCTGGAGCTGCCCAACGTCCTGTACCTGGGCTTTTTGGAGCCGGTGGACCTCCCTGACGCCGTGGGGAGCTTCGATGTGTGCCTCTCCCTTCTCCGCCGCCGGGACCCGGCCCCTGACGTGCTCCCCCCCAGGGTCTTTGAGTACCTCTCCACTGGCAAGCCGATGGTGGCCATGCTCCGCCCCGGCCAGGTGGAGCTCTTCCCCGACGCCGTCTACGCCGCCCAGTCCCCCCAGGAGTTCATCCGCCTGTGCGACGACGCCCTCCGGGAGGACAACCCCCGCCTCCGGGACCGCCGCCGGGAGTACGGCAAGGCCGCCGCCTGGACCGAGCGGGTGGACACCGTGGAGCAGATCCTCTCCTCCATCGGCCTGTTCTAAGCCCACCCACCGGTCTTCCCCGCCGGCCCGGAACCTGCGTCCTGCCGCCCTTTTCTCCTTGGCCGGACCCTTCGCTCCCCCTCTCCCCGCTCCCTTTTCCCGGCCATCCCCATTCAGTTCCTCCGCTGCTTTATGGGAACGCATAACGGCGCCGCCCCCTGCGTAAGGTTACGCGGGGGGTGTTTTCATGCCGGTCTGGCCCGTTTTGCTGCTGCTTGCCGCCGTGGTTTTCGTCAACGGCTGGACCGACGCGCCCAACGCCATCGCCACCCCGGTGGCCTCGGGGGTGCTCTCCTTCCCCGCGGCAGCGGCCCTGGCGGCGGGGTGCAATCTGCTGGGGGTGGTCACCACCCTGCGCCTCAACGACGCCGTGGCCCGCACCCTCTTCGCCATCGCCGACTTCGGCCCCTTTGCCCTGCCGGCCCTGGCCGCCGCCCTGACGGGGGCGGTGGTCTGGGCGGTGCTGGCCTGGCGCTTCGGCATCCCCACCAGCGAGAGCCACGCCCTGGTGGCCGGCCTGGTGGGGGCCGCCCTGGGACTGGGGCTGGAGACCCTTCGGCTGGAGCCCCTGCTGCGGGTGGCCTTCGGCCTGGTCCTCTCTCTGGCCCTCGGCGTCCTTTTCGGGCGCATTTTCTCGGCGCTTTTGCCCAAAAAGCCGGAAAAACTGTACGCTGCCGGGCAGATCCTGGGTGCTGCCCTCACCGCCTTCCTCCACGGGGCCCAGGACGGGCAGAAATTCCTGGGCGTGCTGGCCCTGATGCTGGCTCTTGGGTCCAAAACGTTCACGGTTCCGCCTCTTTCCCCCCTGTTTTGCGCCCTTTTGATGGCCCTGGGCACCCTCTTGGGCGGGCGGCGCATCATCGACACCGTGGGGCGGAAGATGGTCCGCCTGGACTTCCGCAGAGGCTTCGCCGCCGACCTGGGAAGCGCTGTATCCCTTGGTATCTGTACGTTTGCGGGTTTACCAGTTTCTACCACCCACGCCAAGGGGGCGGCCATGCTGGGGGCGGGGGGCTCTCCGGACGGAAAGGTGGCGGGGGCGCTGGGTGCGGCCTGGCTTCTGACCTTCCCGGGGTGCGGATTTTTGGCCTTTTTGCTTGTAAAGTGGTTCATTTTGCTCTGAAACATTCCGGAAAAACACACATATCGTTTTCTGATCTTCTGTGATGAGGTTCGCACTTTTTATCTTTTTTCCAATAAGTCGGCCCATTTTCTTTTGATTTGTTCGCCTTTTTCCTGGTCGGCCGGTCCGGACGGTCCCGGGAAAGCTTTGTGCAAAGCAGGAGTTTCACTTGCAAACGGACTGAAAATGTGGTAAAATGGCGAGAAATCGGCGGGTTTTCTTTGATTTTGTTCTTTTGACCGCCGCGGAACAGAGGGTGAACATTTTGCGCTACAAAGCGGTGATTTTTGACCTGGATGGCACACTTTTGAACACTTTGGAGGACCTGGCGGACGCCACCAACCTGGCTTTGGACAAGCATGGGTGGCCGAAGCGAAATTTGAACGAAATCAGGCAATTTGTAGGGAATGGAGTGGCAAAACTCATCCATTTGGCAACTCCTGACGGCATTTCGGCCGAGGAAGAGGCCGCCTGCCTGGAAGATTTTAGAGTGCTCTACAAGGGTCTCATGACGGCCAAAACGGGTCCCTACCCCGGCATTTCGGAACTCCTGAGGACCCTATCGGAGCGCCATGTTTGGACGGCGGTGGTGTCCAACAAATTTGACGCCGCGGTGAAGGAATTGGCAGATTTTTACTTTCCCGGGCTGCTCCGGGTGGCCGCCGGGGAACTGGAGAGCCAGGGCATCCCCAAGAAGCCCCACCCGGCCATGGTGGAAAAGGTGCTCCGGGAGCTGGGGGTGACCAAGGCCGAGGCGGTGTATGTGGGGGATTCCGACGTGGATATCCTGACCGCCCGGAACGCCGGGCTGCCCTGCATCTCGGTGCTCTGGGGGTTCCGGGACCGGGAATTCCTCACCGGACACGGGGCCACCACCTTCGCCGGGAGCCCGGCGGAACTGCTGGAGCTGCTGTGAGGACCGCAAGAGAGTCATAAGAGGGGCGATGTTCCAGGGCCGCCGCTTCAACCTGAGCGCCCTCTTTCTTGCCCTGGGCTGACACCCAAAAAGTATCGAAGAGCGGGCCCGTTGCAAAATGAGTAAAAAAAGAGACGAGAGGTCAGCCCAAAGGGGTTGGCCTCTCGCCCTGTTTGCG
>CANRFC010000038.1 GCA_947629795.1 uncultured Oscillospiraceae bacterium | reverse complement strand
ACCCCATCACCAAGAAGATCGAAGCGTTTCTAAAGAAAGGAGATGCGTAATATGCTGAAGCTCCTTTTGGTCCCGGTGATCATGGTCTGCGCCGCAGGCGGCACCATCGGCATGATCAAGACCATCAAAAGGTTTGCTCCCGAACAGTTTCCGAAAGACACCGAAGAGAAGTAGGAGCACATGCCCGCAAGGGAATAGAAGAATCGTTCATGTAATGCGGCAAAAGGAAACAGCGCAGTCATCCGTCGCCCGGCAGGTCTACGGCCCGCCGGGCGATTTTTGCCGCACCTTGCCCAGGCGTGCGGCAAGCCCGCTTGCACCGTCGTGCGCCGCAGTCCGCCAATAGATCGGCTCTCCCTACCATCCAATCACAAACAGTTGACCCTACAAAAAGTGTTGGGAGGGACTTCCCTACGAAGTCCCTCCCAAAGCCGGTCCTTTTGCTGTCTCAGTCCTCGTCGGGATTAAAGTAATAGGGCTTCATCAGGCTGCTGTGCTGCTCGGTGGAGTCCTTCTGGGAGCCCAGGTTAAGGACCACTTCCATGGGCCCTCTCCCCCGCCGGCTCCGGCCCCGGTCCTTCCGGTCGGAAGCTCCGGAGGTCTTGCCGGGCGCGGGCTTGGGGCTCTCAGCCGCCCCGGCGCGGGAGGTTTTCCCCGCCGCCGGCTTCCCGGCGGCCTTGGCTTGGGCGGCCCGGCCGAAAAGCCCGGAGCCCTTGGGAGCCGGGGCCTTGGGAGCTTTTTCCCCGGCCTTGGAGCCTGCAAAGACCGCGCCTCCGGTCTTGGGGCCCTGTTTCCCGAATTTGGGCGTCCCCTTGGGGGCCTTTTCCGCCCCCCTGGAGACCTGTTCCGCCCCCCTTGGGGCCTTGTCGGTGCGGCTTTGAGGCTGGGTGGAGCGGCCTTGCGCGGGCCTGTCGGAGCGGCCCCGTCCGGCCCCAGCTGGCCGCTCCCCGGCGGACTGACCCGCCCGGAAACCCTTGTCTCCCAAGGGCTTGGAGGTCTGCGGCAGGCTCCCCTTGGGGGCCAGGAGGCGGGCGGTGGCGTCCATGATCTCCTCCCCGGCCAGGGGGTCGCGGTAGCCCTTCTGGGCCTGGATGCGCCGCTCCTCGGCCATCCAGCGCTCAAAGGCGGCCTGCTTCTCGGCGTCAGCGTCCGCCAAACCCTTGGGGGACGCGGGCTCTGGGGTTTTCGATCTCTTGGGGGCCATGGCGCTCAGGGCCTCGTCCAGGGTCTTGCTGGGCTTATAGCCGGCGCTCCGACGCTTCCCCGCGGCGGGGGTCTGGGCGGGGGCGGGTCCCTTTTTGGGGGATGGGCCGCCGGGGACAGCGGCCCCTACAGGGGCGGCGGGCTTCACGGGGGCGGCGGAGGCTTGGGCCGCCTTGGCGGCCTGGCGCTGGGCCTTCCGCTCCCGGGCGGCCTGGCGGGCCTCCTGGTCGTCGGCGTTGACGATCTTGCCGTGCTTGTCCCGCTTGGGGGCCTCGAAGTTCTCCATGGGGAAGGGGTGGCCCTCCACCACGGGGATGGGCTTTTTCAGCAGCTTCTCGATGGGCCCCAGCAGCTCCTTCTCTCCGAACTCGCAGAAGGAGACGGCAGTGCCTCCGTGGCCCGCCCGGCCGGTGCGGCCGATGCGGTGGACGTAGGTCTCGGGCACGTCGGGCAGGTTGTAGTTGAAGACGTGGGAGAGCTCCTCGATGTCGATGCCCCGGGCGGCGATGTCGGTGGCCACCAGGGCCTTGATCCGCCCGGCCTTGAAGTCGGCCAGGGCCTGCTGCCGGGCGGTCTGGGACTTATTGCCGTGGATGGCCGCCGAGGTGACCCCCGCCTTCTGCAGGTCCCCCGCCACCTTGTTGGCCCCGTGCTTGGTGCGGGTGAAGATGAGGGCGTTTTTCACCCCGGGAGCCTTGATGAGCTGGGAGAGGAGCTTGGACTTGTTCCCCCGGTCCACGTAGTAGAGCTTCTGGTCGATGACCTCCACCGGGGAGGAAACCGGGTCCACCGCTACCTTCACCGGATCCACCAGCAGGGAGTCCACCAGGCCCTGGACCTCCGGGGGCATGGTGGCCGAGAAGAAGAGGGTCTGCTTCTTCTGGGGGAGCCACTTGAGGATCTTCCGCACGTCGTGGATGAAGCCCATGTCCAGCATGCGGTCGGCCTCGTCCAGGACGAAGATCTCCAGCTTCTCCACATGGACGAAGCCTTGGTCGTGGAGGTCCTGGAGCCGCCCGGGGGTGGCCACCAGGATATCCACCCCGGCCTTGAGGGCGTCCACCTGGGGCTGCTGTCCCACCCCGCCGAAGATGACGGCGGAGCGGAGGGGGAGATTTTTCCCGTAGGCCACAAAGCTCTCCTGGATCTGCAGAGCCAGCTCCCGGGTGGGGGTGAGGATGAGGGAGCGGATGGGCCGCACCCCCCGGAGGGGCTCGGCCTTCCGGCTGTTGAGCCGCTGGAGGATGGGGGCGGCGAAGGCGCAGGTCTTGCCCGTGCCGGTCTGGGCACAGCCCAGCACGTCCCGGCCCGCCAGGGCGGGTGGGATGGCCTTTTCCTGGATGGGAGAGGGCTTTTCATAGTCCAGGTCCCGGAGGGCGGAGAGGATGGGGGCGATGAGCCCCAGGTCTTGAAAGGTCATAAAAACGTCCCTTTTTCAGAATGTCCCGCCACGGCAAAATGAGGGCGCGCCGTTGGCGCGTCCCGGGGCGGGAGAGCGGAAACATATAGCGGCCGGGGGCCGGGCTCCGCCTTCCGCTGGCGGGGCCATACGCGGCGAAGGAGCCGCGAAACTATCATACAGTTTTCTTATTATAACACAGGGCCGCAGGCCCGTTGTGTTATATTCATTCAAGTCAATATAATAGCCGTTAGGCTATTATAACACAAATTAAAGGAAATTACAACTCCCCGCGGAAGGGCTCCAGGGCCGCCAGGACCAGGCGGAGGGTGTGCCGGGGGGAGGGCTGGTCGGAGGAGACCACCGCGTCGGCGTACTTCTCGTAAAAGGGGCGGCGGTAGGCGCACAGATCGGCGATGGTCTGCCCCGGGGCCAGGGTGACCCCCCGGGTGGCCAGGTTGCCCAGGCGGCCCACCAGCTTCTCCGGCGGGGTCTCCAGATAGATCACAGGGCCCAGCTCCTTGAGGCGGAGGGCCCCCTTCTCCCGCAAAACGGCCGAGCCCCCGGGGGCCAGGACGGTCCTGTCACAGCGGAGGCCGGCGATGACCTCGGCCTCGGCGTCCAGGAACTTCTCGGTGCCCAGCTGGTCCAGCACCGCCTGGAGGTTGGGGGCGGCGTAGGCCGAGACGATGAGGGGGTCCACGTCCACGAAGGTGAAGCCCAGCTCCTTTGCCAGCAGGGCGCCCACGGTGGATTTGCCCGAGCCGGGCATGCCGATGAGGGTGACGTTTTTCATGGAAGGGCCTCCTTGGGGAGCGGTTTTTCCCATCATAGCACACAACCCTTTCCGGGGCAAGGAAAAAGGACGGCAGAGCCGCGCGAAAAGACGAATACGCTGATGGAATGTCCACAAGAATTTAAATGCTGCTTTGTGCATTTTACCATTTGCAAGGGGCGCAAACAACCGTTATAATAATGATAAAACTACTATTTATAGATAAAAAGCATACCACAACGGCCCTTTGGGCCCGTGCGGCATATTTTTTATACAGCCCACAGCAAGGGGGATACTGTTTTGACGGACAAAGAGGTACTTCAACGCTATATTGATGTGCTGCCCTTCTTCGGGAAGGTCTGCGGTCCCGGCGCTGAGCTGGTGGTCCACGACCTGTCCGACCCGGAGCACTCCCTGGTGGCCATCGAGAACAACATCTCCGGCCGGCAGATCGGCAACCCCATGACCGACCTGGTCCGGGAGCTGGTCCGCAGCGGGGATCACCTCAGCGCCGACTTCAAGGCGGACTACGTGGGCAAGAGCAAGGGGAAGAAATTCCTCTCCTCCACCTACTATATCAAAAATGAGGGCCGGCTCATCGGCTTTCTGTGCGTCAACAAGGACATGGACCCGGTGCGGGAGGCCACCGGCGCCCTCCAATGCCTGCTGGAGCGCTTCGACCTGCTGCCCCCCCAGGAGGGCCAGGCCTCGGAGAATCTGGAGAACCCCATGACCGACCTGATGCACGACCGCATCGCCGAGATCATCGCCCAGAGCGGAGTGCCCCCCGTCCGGATGTCCCTGGAGGAGAAGGTCCGCACCGTCCACCGCCTGAACAAGGACGGGGTGATGATGATGAAGGGGGCCATGGCCGAGATCGCCAAACAGCTCCAGGTGTCGGTGACCACGGTGTACCGTTACCTCAACAAGGACCTGGACTGAGCCGGCGGGCAAAAAAGCGCGGAAAAAACGGGTCTCCCACCCAGGGGTGAGAGACCCGTTTTCTGGTGTTTTGGGGCTTACTCCAGGCCCTTTACCCCGGCCTGGAAGGCGGCGACCACCTCATCGGCATTCTCGCCGATGTAGAAGAGGAACCAGTCCCCCTCCGTGACGAACCGGGCGTCTTCCACCTTGGGCAGGTTCTGGCTGAGGTACCAGGAGAAGGTCTCCTCCTGGGCCTTCCGGTAGGCCTCCAGGGAGGTTTGAAGGTCCTCCAGCTTCCCCTCGGCGGCCTTGCCCAGAATGAGGGTGTCGGGAGAGGTCATCATGGGCAGGAAGACCACGCCCTCGGTCATGTACGCGGCCTGGAAGCCGGTGGCCGCGCCCTGGAACTCCTCCATCTCGGCGGGGGAGGACTTCATCCCGCCCATCTCGCCCAGGTCCTGGAGCTGGAGGGCCAGCTTCATCAGGGGGGTGCCGTTGGGGGTGGCGATCTCATAGCGCTCCACCCCGTCGGCGGAGAGGTCGGTCACCGAGTAGCCCTCCAGGCCGTCGATCACCGACACGGGCAGATAGGTGACGCCGTTCAGGAGCAGAGCCGAGACCCCCTCCAGGGGCTGCCCGTTCACCGCCACCGACAGGTCGCCGAAGTACACGTCGATCTGGGCCCCCTCCAGGGAGAACCAGCTCATGTCCTCCTCGGCGTACCAGTAGCAGCTGCCGTGGTCGGCCTGGGTGACAGCCCGCATGGGCACATAGCCGGTGGGGACGGTGTCCAGCTCATTCACCTTCCAGGTCACGGTCTGGCTCCCCCAGCCGGGGACCTCCCGGGAGAAGTCGAAGGACTCCAGGGCCTCCCCGTTGATGGTGATGACAGTGGAATACCCGCCGTTGGGGGCGGGGACCTCCACCCGGGGCATTTCCGCCTCGGGGGCGGGGGCAATGAGAAGGGCCTGGTCGTCCTCCAGGGGTGCGTCAACGGTATCCCCGGCGGCGAAGGCCGGAAGGGTGGACGCCATGGCCAGGGCCAGCAGGGCGGCGGAAAGACGCTTGCAGTTCATGGTATCGCTCTCCTTTTTGTTTTTTTGAGCTTCTGTGATGTATGATACTCCGGATTTAGACGGAAGGGAAGAGAAAAAGTTCCATCTTAAAAAATTTTCTTCCGAAAAAACGGCCTTCCTCAGAACCAAGGGTTCGGGGGAAGACCGTTTTTTCAACGTTTTGCTTTCAGTAGCGCCCGTCCAGGATGCGGATGAGGGCGGCGATGGCCCCGTCGGCACAGGGGGGCAGCAGGGTGGCCCCCCACGCCCGGACGCTCTCATCGCAGTCCGCCGGGGCAAAGCCCTCGGCGGCAATGGCCAGCATGGGGATGTCGTTCTGGTTGTCCCCGGCGCAGTAGATGTGCGCCCGGTCGATGCCCAGGCGCTCTGCCAGCGCCAGGACCATCCCTCCCTTGGTGCTCCCCTTGGCGGTGAGCTCCAGCATGTGGTAGTTGGAGAAGATGGCCTCATACCGGTCCCCGTGGTGGGAGAGCAGGTCGGCCTGGGCCCGGAGGAGGATGTCCTGGTCCTGGTGGAGGATGGCCTTCCCCCAGGGCTGGGGCATCTCCCGGATGGGGCACTCGGTGGCGGTGCAGCGGGCCTTGTTCAGGTGATACCAGGTCCAGGGATTGGGGTTCCAGATGAAGATATCCTCCCCGTGGTAGGCCTCCAGGCCCACCTCAGGCACCCGGGTGATGAGGTCCAGCAGGTCCTGGGCAATGGTCTCGGGCACGGTGGTGGACAGGAGCATCTCCTCCCGGGCAAAGTCGTAGAGCTGGGCCCCGTTGGACAGGATCACCGGGGCGTTCACCGGGGCCTGGGGGAGGAAGGGGGCGAAGGTGGTGTGGGCCCGGCCGGTGGAGACGGTGAAGGTGCCGCCGTTGGCCTTGAAGTATTCCACCGCCGCCAGGTTTTCCGGGGGAAGGACGCCGGACTCGGGAAAGTAGGTGTCGTCAAAGTCGGTGGCCAGGAGCACACCGTCAAATTTTCCCACAAACGTCCCCCCTTTTTCTTTGGTTATTTCAGGTCGGAGCCCTCCAGCCACTTCCGGATGGCGGGGGCCTTGCTCAGGGCCAGCACCCCCGCCACGGCGATGACCGTGCTGGGAATGATATAGCCCAGGTTGTAGAGCGCGGAGTAGATGAAGGGGCTGGTCATAGTCATGCCCAGGAAGGTCTCGGGCATCCACTCGGCATAGACGGTGACGCCGCTGAGGTAGTGGATGACGAACCGGGCGGCGCAGCCGATAAGGGCGGCCAGCCACGCCTTGTCGGCCTTCCGCTTCAGCACCCCGGCGAAGCCCACGAAGGCGTAGGCCACCGAGTAGTCGAAGATGATGGAGACCCAGCTGATGACGAAGCCCTCGCCCAGGAAGTATTTCAGGGTGCCGAAGACCAGTCCGGCCCCCACGCCCCAGCCCCAGCCCCACCGGATGGCGAAGAGGATCAGGGGGATCATGGTGGCGTTGACGGACCCGCCGCTGGGACCCACGTCCAGCTTGATGTAGCTGAGCACCGCCGCGATGGCGACACACAGCGCGCCCTCACAGAGCATCCGCACTTTTTGATTCCGCATGTTTCGTTGCCTCTCTTTTCAAAAAAGTACCGCAGGCGCAAACCGGGACAGCGCACTTGCGGTACGAAAAGAGACGAAAACTTTCGGATCGCTTCCTACGCCGGCATTACCCGGATCAGGTTCAAGGGACCGAAGGCGGCACTACGCCTTTGCATCTCAGCCGGACTTGCGTCCAGCGCCCCTGCACGGTCAGGGCCGGAGGGTCCTGACCGCTATTCAGTTTGACTCTTGCGGTCTGGTGGTATTCTATAACTTCAAAGCGGTCCTGTCAAGTCCTATTCCCTCAAAGCCGCCGCAGCCGCTCCAGGGCGGAGCGGAACCAGTCCGGCAGGGGGCACTCCACCGTCATAAGCTCCCCGGTGCGGGGGTGGGTGAAGGTGAGCTTTTTGGCGTGAAGGCACTGCCCCGCCAGGCCGGGCACCGGCTTTTTGGCGCCGTAGACCACGTCCCCCCACAGGGGATGACCCAGGGAGGCCAGATGCACCCGGATCTGGTGGGTCCGCCCGGTCTCTAGCCGGCATTGGAGGTAAGTGTAGCCGGGGTAGCGCTCCAGCACTTCCCAGTGGGTCACCGCCTCCCGGCCGTTTTTGGGGTCGACGGCCATCTTCTTCCGGTCCACCGGGTGCCGGCCGATGGGGGCGCTGACCGTCCCCCGGTCCTCCCGGAAGCTCCCCACCGCCACGGCGTGATACTCCCGGTAGAGGGAGTGGTCCTGGAGCTGGGCGGCCAGGGAGAGGTGGGCGGCGTCATTCTTGGCCACGATGATGAGCCCCGAGGTGTCCCGGTCGATGCGGTGGACGATGCCGGGGCGGAGGGCGCCGTTGATGCCTGAGAGGCTTTTTCCGCAGTGATATAACAGGGCGTTGACCAGGGTGCCGTCGGGGTGCCCCGGGGCGGGGTGGACCACCATCCCCACGGGCTTGTCCACCACGATGACGTCAGCGTCCTCGTAGACCACGCTCAGGGGGATGTCCTGGGGTTCCGCATCCAGGGGCTCCGGGTCGGGAAGGGCCAGGGTGTAGACCTCCCCGGGGACGGTCTTCCGGTTCTTCTTCACCGGCTCTCCGGCCAGGGTCACCGCACCCTCCTCCAACAGCCGCTGGCAGGCCGAGCGGGTCAGCTCCGGGCAGGAGCGGGCCAGGAACTGGTCCAGCCGCTCCCCGGCCCGGTCGGCCGTCAGCTCAAGGGGCGTCATGGGGTCCCTCCCGGTCCGCTTCGGGGGCCTGGGCGGCGCCGCTGCTGAGAGAGGGCGTCTCCTTCTCCACGAACAGGACGCACACCACCAGCAACACCCCACCCACGGTGACGCAGATGTCCGCCACGTTGAACACGGCGAAGTCCATAAAGGTGGTCTTGAACATATCGGTGACAAAGCCCAGCAGGGCCCGGTCGATGAGGTTCCCCGCCGCCCCCGCCAGCAGGAGGGTGAGGGTGAACAGCCCCAGCCGGCTCTTGAAGAACCGCCGCCAAATGGCCAGGGCCAGCAGCACCGTGGCCGCCAGGGAGATGAGGGTCAGCAGCCAGGTGTGTTGGGAGAAGAAGGAGAAGGCCGCCCCGGTGTTCTGTACATAGGCCAGGTCCATGACGTGGGGGAGGAAGGGGATGGACTCCCCCAGGGGAATGTTCCCCCGCACCCACGCCTTCACCAGTTGGTCGATAACTACCAGGATAACAGCCAGCAAATAATACAACATTTTATCACTCCGTTGTCAAACGAGCCGCAGGTGCCGGGGCCCTTACGAGATCTGCTGGGCCTTGCACAGGGCGGCGAACTCCCCGCCCCGGGCCAGCAGCTCATCCCAGGTCCCCAGCTCGGCGATGCGGTTGTCGTCGATGAGGGCGATGCGGTGAGCCGACTGGATGGTGGAGAGCCGGTGGGCGATGATGAGGGTGGTCCGGCCCTGGGCCAGGGCGTCGAAGGCCGACTGGATGCGCTGCTCGGTGACGGTGTCCAGGGCGGAGGTGGCCTCGTCCAGGATGAGCACCGGCGGGTCCTTCAAAAACACCCGGGCGATGCTTACTCTCTGCTTCTGGCCGCCGGAGAGCATCACGCCCCGCTCCCCCACGTAGGTCTGGAACCCATCGGGCATGGCCATCACGTCGTCATAGAGCTCGGCCCGCTTGGCGGCGGCGTAGACCTCCTCCTCGGTGGCGCCGGGCTTGCCGTAGGCAATGTTGTCAAAGATGGTGCCGGCGAAGAGGAACACATCCTGCTGGACGATGCCGATGTTTTTCCGGAGGGAGGCCAGCGTCAGCTCCCGCACGTCCTTCCCGTCCACCAGAATGGCCCCGCCGGTGACGTCGTAGAACCGGGGGATGAGCTGACACAGGGTGGATTTGCCGCCCCCCGAGGGTCCCACCACCGCCACCGTCTCCCCGGGGGCCACGTGGAGGTCGATGTCCTCCAGCACCGTGGGCTTGTCGGGGGCGTAGGCGAAGGTCACGTGGTTGAGGTCGATCTGGCCGTGGACCTCCCCGGCGTCCGCGGCGTCGGGGGAATCCTGGATCTCGGGCTCGGTGCGCATCAGCTCCACAAAGCGGCTGAAGCCCGCCATGCCCTGCATGAACTGCTCGGTGAAGGCCGAGAGCTTCCGGATGGGGGTAATAAAGGTGGTGACGTAGAGGGAGAAGGTGATCAGGTCGGTGAAGTCCATCTTCCCCTCCATGATGAGCCAGCCGCCGAAGGCGATGACCACCACGCTCATCATCCCCACGCAGGTCTCCATCCCCGCGTGGTAGGTGGCCATGGCCTGGTAGTACCCCCGCTTGGCGGTGCGGAACTGGTCGTTGGAGGCGTTGAACTTCTCGTTCTCCTGGTGCTCGTTGGCGAAGGCCTGGGCGGTGCGGATGCCGCTGAGGGAGGACTCCACCTCCCCGTTGATGACCCCGGTCTTCTTCTTCACCTCCACGCTGGCCCGGCTCATCCGCCGGCGCTGATAGATGGTGAAGGCCACAAAGACGGGCACGATGACAAACACCGCCAGGGCCAGCTGCCAGCAGATGCCCAGCATCACGCAGAAGGCCCCGATGAGGGTGACGCAGGAGATGAACAGGTCCTCCGGCCCGTGGTGGGCCAGCTCCCCGATCTCAAACAGGTCGGTGGTCACCCGGCTCATGAGGATGCCGGTGCGGTTTTTGTCGAAGAAGGAGAAGGAGAGGGTCTGCATGTGCTCAAAGAGGTCCCGGCGCATGTCGGCCTCCAGGTTGACCCCCATCATGTGCCCCCAGTAGGTGACGATGAAGTACATCCCCCCCTTGGCCAGATAGGCCAGCACCATAATGGCCATCACCGCGAAGAAGGTGGGGAACAGTCCCTGGGGCAGCAGCGTGTTCATGCTGGTCCGGGACACCCAGGGGAACACCAGGTCCACGATGCTGATGAGCAGAGCGCAGACCATATCCAGGACAAAGAGCTTGATGTGGGGCCGGTAATAGGACGCGAAGAGGGAGAGATACCCCCGGTTTTGAAAATCCTTGGTGGTCATGAGGAGCCTCCGTTCCTGAGAGCTTGTAAGCAACTCAGTATACCCCAAAAGGGCGGCGGCTGTCAACGCCGGCCCCCTTTTGTCCCTTTACATTTGGGGGAAGGACAGATATAATTGTCTCACAAAAAAACGCGCAAAGGGCGGGATGAGATGCTGGCACAATTTTTGGTGGTGCTGGGCCAGGTGGTGACCCTCTTCCTCCTCATGGGGGTGGGCTTTGCCCTGGAGAAGCTGGGGCGGCTGGACCGGGTGGGGACCGGCCAGATGTCCTCCCTGCTCATGTACGTGGTCACCCCCTGTGTGGTGGTGGACGCCCTCCAGGTCCGCTGCGACGCCGCCCTCCTGCGCACCCTGGGCCTGGGGGCCCTGGCGGTGACCGGGTGCTACGTGGCCTACGGTCTTGTGAGCGTCCTGCTCTTCCGCCGCTCCGACGCCGACTCCCGCGCCCCCCTCCGCTTCGGAGCCATCTACGGCAACGTGGGCTTCATGGGCCTGCCCCTGGTCCGCTCGGTGCTGGGGGAGGAGGCCACCATCTTCGCCGTGGTGAGCCTGGCCCTCTTCAATATCGCCACCTGGACCCACGGGGCCTTCCTCATGGGCGGGAAAAAGGCTCTCTCGGTGAAAAAGGCCCTCCTCAACCCCGGCGTGGTGGGGGTGGCGGTGGGCCTTCCCCTCCTGCTCACCGGGCTGCGCCTCCCCGGTCCCCTGGGCTCGGCGGTGGGCTACCTGGCCGACCTGAACACCCCCATCGCCATGGTGGTCATCGGGGCCCAGATGGCCCGGGCCGACTTCGCCGCCACCTTCCGGGACCGGCAGCTCTGGGCGGCCTCGGGGGTGAAGCTCCTCCTCATCCCTGCCCTTACCGCCCTTCTCCTGCTCCCCCTGGGGCTGGACCCCACCTTCAACGCCGCCACCATCATCCTGGCGGGGGCCCCCACCGCCGGCGTCACCGCCATGTTCGGCGAGCTCTTCCGCCGCTCCCCCGAGCGCTGCGCCCAGCTGGTGGCCCTGTCCACCCTCCTGAGCATCCTGGCCCTTCCCGTCACCGGCACCCTGGCCCAGCTCCTGCTGGGGTAGGGCCGCCCGCTGGGAAAGCCCCGCCCTCCCCTTGCGTCTCCGCCGGGAGTGTGATAAAATACCCCCGATAATCGTATCAAAGAAAGGTTTTGGACCATATGGAAATCAACGGCGAGACCATTACAGAGGTCAAGCGCTACGACCAACTGAACATCTCCCCCGCCATCATGAAAGCCCTGGACAAGCGGGGCTTCGTCACCGCCACCCCGGTGCAGTCCGGGGCCATCCCCTACTTTATGGAGAAGCGGGACGTCATCGCCAAGGCCCCCACGGGCACCGGCAAGACCTTCGCCTTCGGCATCCCCATGGTGGAGCACTGCGACAGCCAGGGCACCGACGTCACCCAGCTGGTGCTGGCCCCCACCCGGGAGCTGGCCCTCCAGATCCAGGACGAGCTCCGGGACCTGTGCGAGTTCATGGAGGGGGTCCGGGTGGTCTGCCTCTACGGCGGGGCCCCCATTGAAAAGCAGATCAAGGAGCTGAAGAACCACCCCCAGATCGTGGTGGCCACCCCCGGCCGGCTCATGGACCACATGAAGCGCCGCACCGTCCGCCTGGACCATGTGGAGACCGTGGTCCTGGACGAGGCCGACCGCATGCTGGACATGGGCTTCATCCGGGACGTGACCCACATCCTGGACCTCATCAAGAACCGGAAGAACATCGGCATGTTCTCGGCCACCATCTCCCGGGAGGTCATGGATATCTCCTGGGTCTACCAGCGGGACCCGGTGGAGATCACCGTCCAGGCCGATATCCAGAACAAGCCCGACATCGACCAGTACCGCATCGAGGTGGACCGGGGGGAGAAGGCCGAGCTCATGGCCCAGCTCCTCCTCCACGGCGGATACGAGCGGGCCATCGCCTTCTGCAACACCAAGAACATGACCGACCGCCTTGCCGGCCTTCTGCGCATGCGCCATATCTCCTGCGAGGCCATCCACGGCGACATCCAGCAGGCCACCCGGGAGAAGACCCTCCAGCGCTTCCGGGACGGGAAGATGCAGGTCCTGGTGGCCACCGACGTGGCCGCCCGGGGCCTGGATATCGACGACGTGGACGTGGTCTTCAACTACGACGTGCCCGACGAGAACGAGTACTACGTCCACCGCATCGGCCGCACCGGCCGGGCCAGGAAGCACGGCATTGCCTACACCTTCTGCTCCTCCATCACCGAGGAGCTGCGCATGGACAACATCGTCAAGGGCACCCGGAACAAGGTGAAAAAGCTCAAGTACGAGAAGGGCACTTTGCTGGAGCTTCCGGAGGATGGCACCGTATGATCCCATTCCATCCTCCTGCCATCTCCGACAAGCCCTGGGTGGACCGGTACCTGGCCCAGGGGAGCTGCCGGGGCTGCGAGTATAACTTCACCACCCTGTTCACCTGGGCGGGGGCCTACCGGCAGGAGATCGCCGACTTCGGCGGCGCTCTGTGTATCCGGGCCACCGGCCCCATGGGGAGCGGTTACCTCTGGCCCGTGGGGGCCGGGGACCCCGCCGCCGTCCTGGCCGCCCTGGAGGCCGACGCCGGGGCGCGGGGGGAGCCCTTCCGGCTGTTCTGCCTCGCCCCGGAGCAGGCCCGGGCCCTGGAGGAGCTGCGCCCCGGGCAGTTCGCCCTCACCCCCGACCGGGACGGCTGGGATTACCTCTATGAGATCGACAAGCTCTCCGACCTGGGGGGCCGCAAGCTCCACGGCAAGCGCAACCACTGCAAGCGCTTTGAGGAGAATAACCCCACCTGGACCTACGAGGAGATGACCCCCGCCGCCCTGGCCGAGTGCATCGAGATGGACGCCGAGTGGGACCGCCGCAGCCGGGAGCGGGAGGGGCTGGAGGAGGCCCGGGACATGGCCGCCGAGAAGCAGGCCCTCCTCCTGGCCGCCCAGCACTTCCAGGCCCTGGGCCTGGAGGGGGGCGTCCTGCGGGTCTACGGCGAGGTGGTGGCCTTCACCATGGGCGACAAGCTGGGCGCCGACGCCTTTGACGTCCACTTCGAGAAGGCCTACGGCGAGCTCCAGGGGGCCTTCGCCATGATCAACCGGGAGTTTGCCCGGCAGGTCCGCGCCCGCCACCCCGAGGTCCGCTGGCTCAACCGGGAGGACGACATGGGCATCGAGGGCCTGCGCCGGGCCAAGGAGTCCTACTACCCCGATCAGATGGTGGAAAAATCCTGGGCCGTCCGGAAATAAAAGGCAGCAAGACCCAGCGAAAACGGCGGAACTTCCGCAGAAAACGGCGGAAGTCCGAAAAAAAGCGGAAAAACCTGCGAAAGTCCGCAGGAGACGAGAGATGCAGACAAAAGCCCCCGAACGGGGGCTTTTTTGATAAAAAGTCCCATTTTGACGACCCCGATCCCCCGCTTGACGGCCTCGCCGCAGGCCCGCTCCGGGGAGGGCGGGGGACCAAGATCACATGGAAGGAAGGGAGAACGATGGCAGAGTTCCGGCAGGCCGGAGAGGAGGAGCTCCCCCGGCTGAAAGCCTTGTGGGAGAAGACTTTCGGGGATCCGGAGGAGGTGGTGGAGGCCTTCTTCCGGCTGTGTTGTCGGCCGGAGGGGGCGCTGGTGGCCGCGGAGGAGGGAAAAATCGTCTCCATGCTCTTCCTTTTACCCTTTTTTCTGGTGGAAAAAGGGGGAAAACGGCACAAAATGCCCTACATTTACGCATTCGCCACCGATCCGGCCTTCCGGGGGAGAGGAATGGGGCAAAACCTGCTGAAATATGCCGAAAATGTGGCAAAAAAGTGGGGAGCGGTGGGGCTCTGCACTCTGCCGGCGGAGCCCTCCCTGTACGATTTTTACGGAAAAATGGGGTATGGACAGGGGCTCTATGGAGGTCTCTACCCCCCTGTTTTGGACTCCGTGAGGACCTCTCCGGACCTGATAAAGGCCCCCTGTTTTTCTGTGGAAATGGAAGAAAATGGGACCGCAGAGGGGAGGACTGTCTGCCCCGGGGGAGGCCCGGGGGGGCGGTGGATGCCGCTGGAGGCGGGGGAGTATAACGCCCTGCGGCGGAAGATGCTGGCGGGGCGGACCTACCTGGACCTGCCTGACGGGCTCATGGCCTACCAGAAGGCCCTCTCCGGGCTGTCGGGGGGAGATCTGTACGGTCTGGAAGGGCCTGCCCCCGGGGATGAGGGCGGAGAGGGGACCGGAAGCGCCTGTGCCCCGGGGGGTCCCGGGGACGGCGCTGCCCCGGGCGCCGGCGGGACTGGGGACCCCGGCGAGACGGAGAAGACCGGGGCCGCCGGAGACGGCGGGGCGGTGGCCGCCGTGGCGGCGGTGGAGCTGGACGGGGGGCGGCCCGTGGTGAAGGAGCGGCTGCCCCTGGCGGGGGAAAAAGCCCCCTTCGGGATGGTGAAATGGCTGGTCCAGGCCCCGCCGCCGGAGCCAATTTATCTGGGCCTGGCCTTTGACTGAGAGGATCTGCAAAAAAATTCAGTCCATCCGATAATTTCATATGTCCGTGAGTGGAGGACAAATTGGTAAAAATCCGGGGAAAGCCGGGAAAAGCGACAAAAACTGTTTTCCTATCAAGGACATAGCGGAAAACCTTACGAAAAGTGAAAAGATTTGGGCGGGCAAAAAATCTTGACGGGGCGCATGGTTTGCGATAAAATATACAAACCGTTTGTGTCGAAAGGGATTTCGGTCCCTTTTCGTCTTGAATATTTAGGGAGTGACAACATGGCAAAATACATCCTGAAACGAGTCTTAATGGCGCTGCTGACCATCTTCGCCATTGCCTCGCTCACCTTCTTCCTGATGAAGGCCATCCCGGGCAACCCCTTCCTCAGTGAGAAGAACCCGCCCCAGTCGGTCATCGACAACCTCAACGCCAAGTACGGGTTGGACAAGTCCGTCCCGGAGCAGTACGTCATGTACATGAACAACCTCATCCACGGGGACCTGGGGGTGAGCATCAAGACCCAGAAGAACTACCCCGTGGCCCGGATCATCACCGAGATGTTCCCCACCTCGGCCAAGATCGGCGCCATCGCCATCTCCTGGGCGGTGATCGTGGGGGTGCTGCTGGGGTGTATCTCCGCCTATTACAGAGGAAAGGCGGCCGACTCGGCCCTGCGGGTGGTGTCCACCCTGGGCATCTCCATGCCGGGCTTTGTGGTGGCGACCCTGCTGCTGCTCCTGCTGTGCGGGGACGGGAAGCCCTTCCCGGTGCTGTTTACCAGTACTACCTCATGGAGGCGGTATGTGCTGCCCTGCCTGGCTCTGGGGTTCTACCCCATGTGCTACATCGCCCGGCAGACCCGGACCTCCATGCTGGACGCCCTGGGCCAGGAGTATATCAAGACCGCCCGGGCCAAGGGCCTGAACACCAAGCGCATCGTGCTCAAGCACGCCCTGCGCAACGCCTTCATCCCCGTGCTGACCTATCTGGGGCCCCAGATCGCCTTTACCCTCACCGGCGGCTTTGTGGTGGAGAAGGTCTTCTCCATCCCCGGCCTGGGGCGGTACTTCGTCCAGGCCATCACCAACCGGGACTATCCCGTCATCATGGGGACCACCATCTTCCTGGCCAGCTTCGTCATCATCATGAACCTCATCGTGGATCTGCTCTATAAGGTGGTCGATCCCCGGATCGATCTGACAAAGGAGGGCTGAGCCATGGCAGAGGAAAAAAGAGTCCGTCCCCGCAAGCCCTTCTCCCTCCATCTCAACGAGGAGGCCTTTGATTTCGGCATCCTGAGCGGCGAGAGCTTTGCCCCCGCCAACCAGGCCGAGAAGGAGGGCTTTATTCCCGACCGGGCCCCCACGTCCTACTGGAAGGACGCCTGGCGGCGCTTCCGCAAGAACACGGTGGCCATGGTGGCCCTGACCCTGCTGGTGCTCATCATCCTCTTCGCCTTTGTGGGGCCCATGATCGTGCCCTACCGCTACGACCAGTTCAACAAGGGCGCCGAGAACCTCCATCCCTGGCACTACTCCCTGGAGGACCTGCAGCTGGTGGACCAGAGGCTGGATGAGGCCCGGGAGAAGGCCGAGCAGAGCAAGATGACCCCGGAGGAGGCCCTGGCGGAGGCCCGGGCCAAGGCCGAGGCCGAGGGCCGCAAGCTCTCCCTCATGGAAGAGGTCAACATCAAGAACCAGGCCAAGCAGGCCAGCGTGGGTGACGGCGAGGAGCAGATCACCGAGGAGAGCGTCATCAAGGAACTGGGGCTGAAGACCCAGCCCTTCGGCTACTCCCGTGCCGAGCTGGAGCGCAAGGCCGCGGGGGAGAAGGTCTTCCCCCACGTGTTCGGCACCGACGGGTTCGGCCGGGACAACATGGTGCGTACCATGATCGGCGCCCGGGTGTCTCTGCTGGTGGGCGTGTGCGCCGCCATCCTGGTGCTCATCATCGGCGCCCTCTACGGCTCCATCTCCGGATACTGCGGCGGCACGGTGGACGCGGTGATGCAGCGCATCGTGGAGGTCATCCAGTCGGTGCCTGAGGTGCTGGTCATCCTGCTCATTTCTGTGGTGCTCAAGGAGCGCTTCAACGAGACCCTGGCCAATTCCACCGGCGTCATCGGCACCCTGTTCCACACCGTGGGCACCAACGTCATCGCCATGTTCATCGCCTTCGGCGCCCTCTACTGGGTGACCATGTCCCGGATCATCCGGGGCCAGATCCTCCAGCTCAAGCAGCAGGAGTACGTCACCGCGGCCCGGGCCCTGGGCGCCCGGGGCGGGCGGATCATCAAGAAGCACCTGCTCCCCAACTGCGTGGGGCAGATCGTGACCACCACCTTCCTGCAGATCCCCTCGGCCATCTTCCTGGAGTCCTTCCTGTCCTACCTGGGCGTGGGCGTGGACACCCCCATGACCTCTCTGGGCTCCATGTGTACCGACGCCCTGGGCGGCATGACGTCCTATCCCGAGCGGCTGCTCTTCCCGGCGGCCCTGCTCAGCGTGATGATCCTGTGCCTGAACCTGGTGGGCGACGGCCTGCGGGACGCCCTGGATCCCAAGCTGAAAAAGTGAGAGAGGAGGAGACCGGATATGAGTGAACACACCGAACAGAAGGAAAATCTGCTGGAAGTGAGAGACCTCCACGTCTCCTTCTTCACCCCCGCCGGCGAAGTCAAGGCGGTCAGCGGCATCAGCTACGATCTGAAGTACGACGAGGTCATGGGCATCGTGGGCGAGTCGGGCTCGGGCAAGAGCCAGGAGGCCTATGCCATCATGGGCCTGCTCCAGTCCCCCGGCAAGGTCATCGGCGGGTCCATCACCTTTGAGGGGGAGGACGTGCTCTCCAAGTCCCGCACTGAGATGACCGCCTTCCGGGGCTCCCGGGCGGCCATGATCTTCCAGAACCCCATGACCTCCCTCAACCCGGTGTATACCATCGGCAACCAGCTCATCGAGGCCCTCCGGGCCCATGACAAGTCCATCTCCAAGGAGGAGGCGGGCAAGCGGGCCATGGAGATGCTGACCATGGTGGGCATCAACAACGTCCAGCAGCGGATGAAGCAGTATCCCCACGAGCTCTCCGGCGGTATGCGCCAGCGGGTGATGATCGCCATGGGCCTCATCTGCCACCCCAAGCTCCTCATCGCCGACGAGCCTACCACCGCCCTGGACGTGACCATCCAGGCCCAGATCCTGGAGCTGATGAAGTCCCTGCAGAAGCAGACCCACATGGGCATCATCTTCATCACCCACAACCTGGGCGTGGTGGCTGAGATCTGCGACAAGGTGTGCGTCATGTACGCCGGCAAGATGGTGGAGCAGGGGCCGGTGGACGACATCTTCTACTCCCCCGCCCACCCCTACACCGAGGGCCTGCTGCGCTCCATGCCCCGGGTGGACGCCGACAGCCACGAGCGGCTCATCCCCATCGAGGGAACCCCTGTGGATATGCTCAATCCCCCCGAGGGCTGCCCCTTCGCCCCCCGGTGCCCCTACGCCATGAAGGTGTGCCTCCAGAAGATGCCCCCCTACGTGGATGTGGGAGAGGATCACCGCTCGGCCTGCTGGCTGCGGGTCCAGGAGGCCCTGGAGAAGAAGGAGGGGAAGAACGATGGCTGAGAAGCTGCTGGAGGTGAAGAACCTCTACAAATACTTCCCCGTCAAGGGGGTCAAGGGCCCCGGCGTCCAGGCGGTGGAGAATGTGTCCCTGTTCATCAACAAGGGCGAGACCCTGGGCCTGGTGGGCGAGTCGGGCTGCGGCAAGACCACCCTGGGCCGGACCATTTTGCGGCTCCACGAGCCCACCGCCGGCTCCATCATCTATGACGGCGAGGTCATCTACAACCACCAGTATCCCTTTGAGGAGAAGACCGTCACCGAGAAGGACAAAGACGGCAAACCGGTGGAGAAAAAGATCCTGGTGAAGAAGTCCGTCCCCGGCGCCAAGGCGGTGAATATGTTCCCCTACCGGCGGAAGATGCAGATCATCTTCCAGGACCCGGCGGCCTCTCTGGACCCCCGGATGACGGTGGGCGAGATCATCGGCGAGGCCATCGACATCCACGGCCTGTGCAAGAATCGGCACGAGCGCACCGAGCGCATCAAGGAGCTGCTGGACAAGGTAGGGCTGAACACCGAGCACGCCAACCGCTTCCCCCACGAGTTCTCCGGCGGCCAGCAGCAGAGAGTCGGCATCGCCCGGGCCCTGGCGGTGGAGCCGGAATTCATCGTCTGCGACGAGCCCATCTCCGCCCTGGACGTGTCCATCCAGTCCCAGGTGGTGAACATGCTGGAGGATATGCAGCAGGAGATGGGGCTGACCTATCTCTTCATCGCCCACGATCTCAGCGTGGTGCGGCACATCTCCAGCCGCATCGGCGTGATGTACCTGGGGTCCCTGGTGGAGCTGGCCGAGAGCTATGAGCTCAACAAGAACCCCCTCCACCCCTACACCAAGACCCTGCTCTCCGCCGTGCCTGTGCCCGACCCGGAGGTCAGCCGTTCCCGGCAGCGGATCGTGCTGGAGGGAGATATCCCCTCCCCCATGAATCCTCCCACGGGCTGCCGGTTCCACACCCGGTGCCCCTATGCCACCGAGAAGTGCGCCCAGTGCGCCCCCGAGTTCAAGGAGCACGAGCCCGGCCATTGGGCCGCCTGTCATTTGCTGGACGAGTAAAAAGCCTGTGCCCTTGACCTTGACGCGAAAAATTGTCCCTCAAATTTTTCGCGGGAGGAGGCACAACGGAGCGACTGAGCCCTGGCACTCGCGCCGGGGCGAAGGATGCGCAGGTTGTGCCGACGAGGGCAGCGTGCCATCTGTTGGACGAATAGGCACCTGTAAGATTGTATTGTTCCACTGTTTTGGGGCGGATGGGGATACAATTTTGTCTAAAAATCCTCTTTACACTCCGCTGAAGTGTATGGTACAATACGAAAGTTCAAAATGGCCGGCCATTTTGCGGCCTTGTTCCCCTGGGGGGAACAAGGAGACGGGCTGCCGGCCATCCATGGATCTGTGTATCCGCCCCGTTTGGGGCTGATGATACAAAAATTTTTAATGGAGGTAAACAGCAATATGAAGAAACTCATCTCTCTTGCGCTCGTTTCCGTGATGAGCCTGTCTCTGCTGGCCAGCTGCGGCGGCGGTGCCGAGAGCACCCCCACCCCCGCTCCCGCGGAGAGCACTCCTGTGGAGACTCAGGCCCCCGTGGAGACCCAGGCTCCGGCGGACACCACGTTCAACCTGAACGTGAACATCGCCTCTGAGCCCCAGACCATTGACCCCGCCCTGAACTCCGCCGTGGACGGCGCCATCATGACCAACCACATGTTTGAGGGTCTGATGAAGTGGAAGGACAGCGGTGTGGCCGTGGAGGGCGTCACCGACTGTAACGTCGCTGAGCTCACCGAGGGCCAGGCTGCTTCCTACGAGAAGACTGCCGGCGAGGGCGACGAGGTGGTCTACACCTTCACCCTGCGGGACGACATCAAGTGGAGCGACGGCAAGCCCGTCACCGCCCAGGACTTCGTGTATGCCTGGCAGCGTCTGGCCACTCCCGCCACTGCCGCTGACTACTGCTACATGATCAACATGGTCAAGGGTTACAGCGAGATCGAGGCCGGCGAGGCCGATCCCACCACCCTGGGCGTGGCTGCTCCCGACGACAAGACCTTCGTGGTCACCCTGAGCTACGACTGCCCCTACTTCCTGGAGGTCTGTGCCTTCCCCGCCTGCTATCCCGTGCGGGAGGACATCATCTCCGCCGATCCCGACGGCTGGACCCACAATGTGGAGACCTACATCTCCAACGGCGCTTACAAGATGACCCAGTGGGAGCACAACGCCCAGATCGTCATGGAGAAGAACCCCGAGTACTATGACGTGGACACCCTGGGTCCCGACAGCATCACCTTCAAGCTGATGGACGACAACAACGCCATGCTCACCGGCTTCAACGCCGGCGACCTGGACTTCATCGAGGACATGCCCGTGGACGAGATCCCCTCCCTGCTCTCCAGCGGCAGCCTGCGGGTGGTGCCCTACATCGGCACTTACTACGTCTGCTACAACGTGGAGAAGGCCCCCTTCGATGACGCCCGTGTGCGTAAGGCCTTCACCCTGGCCATCGACAGCCAGTACATCGTGGACAACGTGACCCAGACCGGCCAGGTCCCCGCCACCGGCTTCGTCCCCGCCGGCATCGCTGACGCTGAGGTGGGCACCGAGTTCCGTACCGTGGGCGGCGACTACTGGACCGCTCCCACCACCGATGAGCAGTACGAGAAGAACTGCGAGGAGGCCCGTCAGCTCCTGGCCGACGCCGGCTATCCCAACGGCGAGGGCTTCCCCACCGTGACCTACCTCTACAACACCTCCGACGCCCACAAGAAGGTGGGCGAGGCCCTGCAGCAGCAGTGGCAGGAGGCCCTGGGCGTTGAGGTCAAGCTGGAGAACCAGGAGTGGTCCGCCTTCCTGGAGGCCCGTAAGAACGGCGAGTATCAGATCGCCCGGAACGGCTGGATCGCCGACTACAACGACCCCATCTCCTTCCTGGATATGTGGCTCACCGGCGGCGGCAACAACGACGCCCAGTACTCCAACGCCGACTACGACGCCGCCATCAAGGAGGCGCAGTCCACCTCTGACCCCGCTGCCCGTATCGCTGCCATGCACAAGGCCGAGGACATCATCATGGGTCAGGATTGGGCTCTCGGCCCCATCTACTTCTACACCCAGAAGTACATGCTGGCCGACGGCATCAACGGCATGTACTACACTCCCCTGGGCTACTTCTTCTTCGGCAACTGCACCAAGGGCTGAGAGAAGTCTCAGACTAAGACAGACAGAGCGGGCGGCCATCTTCGGATGGCCGCCCGTTTTTGCGGTGGGAGAGGCGGGGGCGTCCTCCGGACAGGCACTGGGACGAAAAAATTTCTCCCAGGATGAAAAAATCTATCCCCTCCCCTTGTGTTTTTCCAAATAGAGGGTATAATGGTAAGCAGGTTAAGGGTGCTCCGCGACCAAAATTTGTGAAATGGAGGATACTCTCATGAACAAGACCATTGCCTCTTCCAACGCTCCCGCCGCCATCGGCCCCTACTGCCAGGCCAAGCTGTGCGGCAACATCCTGGTCACCTCCGGCCAGCTGGGCCTGGTGCCCGGCGCCGGCCTGGCTGAGGGCATTGAGGGCCAGTCCCATCAGGCGCTGAAGAACCTGGGCGCCGTGCTCAAGGAGGCCGGCATGGATTACGCCGACGTGGTGAAGACCACCTGCTTCCTGGCCGACATCAAGGACTTCGCCGCCTTCAACGCCGTGTACGCCGAGTACTTCAAGGGCGAGGTGCCTGCCCGCTCCTGCGTGCAGGTGGGGGCTCTGCCCATGGGCGGCCTGGTGGAGGTGGAGTGCATCGCCGTGAAGTAAGCGGCTTTGCCTCACCAAAAGACCGAGAAGAGCAAGGGGGTTCTGCCGGATGGCGGGGCCCCCTTGAAATTTCCCTTACCATTCTCCCGAAACTGTGTTATAATAAAATCGGAGGATACCTCTCGAAAGGAGAGATCGATATGGCAGAGATCTATATCACCATCGGCCGGCAGTTCGGCAGCGGAGGTCGGGAGATCGGCAGGAAGGTGGCCGAGGCCCTGGAGATCCCCTATTACGACAAGGAGCTTCTGGCCGTGGCCGCCGAGGAGAGCGGCCTGAGCCACCAGTTCCTGGAGAGCTATGACGAAAAGCCCACCAACAGCTTTTTCTACTCCCTGGTCATGGGCCAGCAGAACCTGCTCTCAGGCCCCCACGGGGTCACCGTGGAGCAGTTGGCCGCCAAGGCCCAGCGGGAGGCGGTGCAGTCGGTGGCCGACAAGGGGAGCTGCGTCATCGTGGGCCGCTGCGCCGACTACCTCCTCCGGGACCGCCCCGGCCTGGTCCGGGTGTTCCTCTGCGCCGACTGGGACTGGCGGGTGAAGCACGTCATGGCCCGGGACGGAGTCACCGAGAAAGAGGCCGAGGAGAAGATGCGCAAGCTGGACAAGGCCAGAGCCTCGTACTACGCCTTCCACACCGACCGGAAGTGGAGCGCGGCCGAGACCTATGACCTGTGCATCAACACCTCCCGGAAGGGCATCGACGGGACGGCGGAGACCATCCTTCACTTCGTGCAAAAGTGAATCCGGATGAATAAAAGGGCGGCGGGCCTATGCAGTTCGCCGCCTTTTTATTCGCCAAAATCTGAATATATTCACCACATTTGGCGAAACTGTCAGATTGGGAGGGAATGCCATCTGCATTTTGTGGAGTTTGACGGCAAATTCCCTCTTGCATTTCTCCTGAATGTGCCGTATAATTATGCACATCCTCAGAAGAGGAAAAGGAGGAAACCGAAATGAAGAATATGAAGAAGTTTGCGGCTCTTGCACTCACCGCCGCCATGTCCCTGGGTCTGCTCACCGCCTGCGGCGGCGGCAGCGCCGAGACCCCCGCCCCCGAGAAGAGCGAGGCCCCTGTGGAGTCCGCCGCCCCCGTGGAGTCTGCCGCTCCCGCCGAGAGCGAGGCCCCCGCCGCCCCCGCCATCGATAAGGTGGTCATGGGCACCTCGGCCGACTATCCCCCCTTCGAGTTCCACATCCTGGACAACGGCGAGGACAAGATCGTGGGCATCGACGTCTCCCTGGGCCAGCAGATCGCCGAGGACATGGGCGCCGAGTTCGAGGTGGTCCACATGGACTTCGATAACCTGTTCACCCTGCTCAACCAGGGCAACTGCGACATGGTCATCGCCGCCATCGAGATCAAGGAGGAGCGGGTGCAGAGCGCCGACTACTCCGACCCCTACTACTCCGACCTGCCTCCCGCCATCCTGGTGAAGAAGGGCAACGAGGACCAGTACAAGTCCCTGGAGGACTTCTCCGGCAAGGTGGTGGGCGCCCAGATGGCCACCACCAAGGCCGATATCGTCACCAATGACATGCCCGGCGCCGAGCCCCAGCTCATGTCCTCTGTGATCGACCTGATGAACAACCTGGTCTACGACAAGTGCGATGCCCTGGTGCTGGACGGCGCCGTGGCCGAGAAGTACCTGGCCGCCAACGAGGACCTGGCCGCCGTGCCCATCGACATGGGCGAGGCCGCCGAGCCCTACCGGGTGTGGGTTGCCAAGGGCGACCCCAAGGGCCTGCTCCCCGCCATCAACGAGACCATCGCCAAGGTCACCTCCGACGGCAGCGTGACCTCCTGGATCGAAGAGGCCAACGAGCTGAGCAGCCAGGCCCTGGAGTGAGCCTTACGACCTTGTCTCTTGACTGACAAGACGTGTGGAGCCGCGTCGCCGCGGCTCCACACGCTTGCGTGTCCATAGGGGAAAATCCCATCCAGAGAAAGAGGAGGTGGGCTCAGATGGAGTCCTTCCTGCGGCTGTTCACCGATCCCGGTCCGGCCAGCTTTGTCAACTTCAAATTCCTGCCCAAGTACACCCCCTACTTCGTCAGCGGCATCATGAACACCCTGGCCCTGTCGGTGGTGTCGGTGATCCTGGCAGTCCTGCCCGCTTTGCTCCTGGCCCTCATGCGGCTGAGCCGGAGCAAGGCGGTCCAGCGCGTCTCGGGGGCCTACATCGCGGTGTTCCGCTCCACCCCCCTGATGGTCCAGCTGGCCATCATCTACTTTGGCCTTTTCAACGCCATCAAGCTGCCCAACGTGACCATCGGCTTTATCCGGCTCAACTCCTTTATCCCCTTCGTGGTGGCCCTGGCCCTGAACAGCGCCGCCTATGTGGCCGAGATCTTCCGGGCGGGCATCCTGGCGGTGGATTCCGGCCAGATGGAGGCCGCCCGGTCCCTGGGCCTGCCCAAGGGCAAGGCCATGAAGCTGGTGATCCTCCCCCAGGCCATCAAGAACGTGCTCCCCGCCCTGGCCAACGAGGTGGTGACCATGGTGAAGGAGTCCTCGGTGTGCTCGGCCTACGGCATGGCAGAGCTGATGTGGGCGGCCCGGAACGTGGCCGGCACCACCGGCATCTCCATCGGCCCCTTCGTGCTGGTGGCTGCCATCTATTTCTGCATCGCCTTCCCCGCCACCAAGGGGATCGAGGCCATAGAGAGGAGGATGCGCCGTGGCGACCAGCGATAAGCTCATTACCGTCTCCCACGTGACCAAGGAGTTCAGCGGCGGCAGTGTCCGGGCCCTGAACGACTGCTCTTTGGAGGTCTCCAAGGGCGAGGTGGTCACCATCATCGGGCCCTCGGGCTCGGGCAAGTCCACCCTTCTGCGGTGCCTGAACCTGCTGGAGGTGCCCAACTCGGGGACCATCACCTTCGACGGCACCGTTATCACCGACCCCGGCTGTGACATCGACCTCCACCGGCGGAAGATGGGCATGGTCTTCCAGCACTTCAACCTCTTCCCCCACATGACCGTGCTGCGGAACATCACCCTGGCCCCGGTGGAGCTGGGGCTGAAGTCCCAGGAGGAGGCCACCGCCCAGGCCAAGGCCCTCCTGGAGCGGGTGGGGTTGGCCGACAAGGCCGACGAGTACCCCATCCGCCTCTCCGGCGGCCAGAAGCAGCGCATCGCCATCGTCCGGGCCCTGGCCATGGAGCCGGAGGTCATGCTCTTTGACGAGCCCACCTCCGCCCTGGACCCCGAGATGGTGGGCGAAGTGCTGGACGTGATGAAGGAGCTGGCCAGGGACGGCATGACCATGGTGGTGGTCACCCACGAGATGGGCTTTGCCCGGGAGGTGGGTTCCCGGGTCATCTTCATGGACTCGGGCCACATCGTGGAGGAGAACACCCCCCAGGAGTTCTTCGCCCACCCCAAAGAGCAGCGGACCATCGACTTCCTCTCCAAGGTGCTGTAAGAGAAAACAAGACGGCCCCGGAGCTTTCGCTCCGGGGCCGTTTTCCACTTGTTCAGGACTTCTTTTTGCTGGCGATGCGCATCCGCTCGCCGTGGTCCAGGATGCGCTTGCGCAGGCGCAGGTTCTCGGGGGTGACCTCCAGCAGCTCGTCGTCGGCCAGGAACTCCAGGTCCTGCTCCAGGCTCATCTGCCGGGGGGGCGTGAGACGCAGGGCCTCGTCGCTGCCGCTGGCCCGCATGTTGGTGAGCTGCTTCTTCTTGCACACGTTCACCGAGATATCCTCCTGCCGGGGGCACTCGCCCACGATCATGCCGCCGTAGACCGGCACGCCGGCACCGATGAAGAGGGTGCCCCGCTCCTGGGCGTTGAACAGGCCGTAGGTCACCGCCTCGCCGGTCTCGAAGGCCACCAGGGAGCCGGTGTTCCGCCGGGCGATCTCCCCCTTCATGGGGGCGTATTCCTCAAAGACGGAGGCCATGATGCCCTCGCCCTTGGTGGCGGTGAGGAACTCGTTGCGGTAGCCGAACAGGCCCCGGGAGGGCACCAGGAACTGGACCTTCATCCGGTCGCCCACGGGGGTCATGTCCAGCATGTCGCCCTTGCGCTTGCCGATGGCCTCGATGACGCTGCCCACGTAGTCGGCGGGCACGTCCACCACCAGGCGCTCGATGGGCTCGCACTTCTTGCCGTCGATGTCCTGGTAGAGCACACGGGGCGGGGAGACCTGGAACTCGTAGCCCTCCCGGCGCATGGTCTCGATGAGGATGGACAGGCTCATCTCGCCCCGGCCGGCCACGTTGAAGGAGTCGGTGGAGTTTTCCACCTCGGACACCCGGAGGGACACGTCCTTCAGGGTCTCCCGGAACAGCCGCTCCCGGAGCTGCCGGGAGGTGACGAACTTGCCCTCCTTCCCGGCGAAGGGGGAGTCGTTCACCGAGAAGGTCATCTCCATGGTGGGGGCGGAGATCTTGACGAACTCGATGGGCTCCACCGCCGTGGGGGCGCAGATGGTGTCGCCGATGGTGATGTCGCCGATGCCGCTCATGGCGATGATGTTGCCCGCCGTGGCGCTCTCCGCCGGGACCTTGCCCAGACCGTCGAACTGGTAGATGGAGGTGGCTTTGGCCTTCTTGGGGGCGGCGTCGGGGGAGTGGAAGTTGCACACGGCGATCTCGTCGTTCTGCCTGATGGTGCCCCGCTCAATGCGGCCGATGGCGATGCGGCCCACAAAGTCGTTGTAGTCGATGGAGCTCACCAGCATCTGGAAGGGGGCCTCCACGTCGGCCTCGGGGGCGGGGATATAGTCCAGAATGGTGTCGAACAGGGGCTTCAGGTCCACCCCGGGCTCGTCGGGGGAGTAGCTGGCGGTGCCGTTGCGCCCCGAGCAGAAGAGCATGGGGGAGTCCAGCTGCTCGTCGGTGGCGTCCAGGTCCAGCAGCAGCTCCAGCACCTCGTCGATGACCTCGTACACCCGCTGGTCGGGCCGGTCGATCTTGTTGACCACCACGATGACCCGGTGGCCCAGCTCCAGGGCCTTGGACAGCACGAAGCGGGTCTGGGGCATGGGGCCCTCGGCGGCGTCCACCAGGAGGATGACGCCGTTGACCATCTTCAGGATGCGCTCCACCTCGCCGCCGAAGTCGGCGTGGCCCGGGGTGTCCACGAT
>CANRFC010000037.1 GCA_947629795.1 uncultured Oscillospiraceae bacterium | reverse complement strand
GCTCCGGCGTCCAGTCCACGGTGAAGCCCAGGGCGGCGCCCAGGTCCCGGAGCTTGTAATAGGTGTAGCCGCCGCCGTTGTCATCGGTGAGGAAGATGGCCTCCAGGGCGGTCTCCACGCCGCCCACCCTGGTGGGAGACGGGGCGGGCTGATAGGTCCGGTCGCCGCTGAAGGGGGTCTTCATCTCCGAACCATTGGGGGTGTAGGCCTGACCGGGGAGCAGGTCCACCGACCCGTCCCAGGTCACGCCGAATTGCCCGGCGGTGCCGTTGAGGACCTGGGCCACGTCCCGGACCTTCACGTAATTGGTGGGATAGCCGTTTTCGTCCTTCAGGGCGTACATCTGGAACTCCACCGGGGTGCCGTCCACCTCTACGCTCTGGGTGGAGGCGTAGGCTATACGCAGGAAGGTCATGGGGTCGGCGGGAAGCTGGGCGTAGACTCCCAGGTCCTGAACCACCTCATAGTCGGTCTCGTCGGTGCCCACAAAGCTGCCAAACAGGCCCCACCAGACGTTCTGGAACCGGGCGGCACACACCTCGCGCTCGTAGTCCTCAAGTGCGGGACCAAAGCGCATGCTGTAATCGGAGAGAAGGCCGTACCGACCGTCGGAGAAGCGGATGAGATAGCCGGTGGTGCCCCAGCCGGCGGCGTTCATGAAGCTCCGGAGGCCGTCCATGCCCCAGTTCTCCTCCTCCACCAGGGCGTCGGGATAGGCGCCGCACAGGTCGGCCAGGTAGGGCTCGGGCAGCTCGCCGCTGAGGTCGTCGGTGATCCGGTAGACGTAGGCGGCGCTGGCGCTGTAACCGTCGGTGTAGTAGGCGAGCATCTCGGGGATACCGTCCCCGTCGAAGTCCAGGTACAGGCGGCCGGCGTAGGCGCAGCCGCTTTCGTCCCGGGCGGGGACCTGGGTCTTCTCATAGACGGCGATGACCTCCTGCTGGGTGAGGTCCAGGCTGTAATCCTCCTCCCCTTCCGCCAGGGCGGGGAGGGTCAGGGCGGCGCACAGGCTCAGGGCCAGGGTCAGGGACAGGAGCTTCCGTTTCATTTCGCGTCCTCCTTCGTTGGTGGGATATTTCTGAAAAAATCATATCACAGATCCGGGAAAAGCACAAGAAAAAGCACACCGCTTCTTCCCTTTTTCCGGGAAAAATGCTATGATGGGGAAAACGCACAAGGAGGGCCTCTCTATGTATCAGCTCCGGGCCAGAGACTATGATATTGCCGTGGGCGAACTGCCCACCGGGCAGCGGAACAAGATCACCGACGTTCCCGGTCTCACCGTGGGCCACTGCACGGTGGACACCGAGGAGCACAAGACCGGGGTCACGGTGGTCCTCCCCTGTCCGGAAAATCCCTTTACCCACAAGCTGCCCGCCGCGGCCTTCGTCCTCAACGGTTTCGGCAAGTCCCTGGGGCTGGTGCAGGTGGAGGAGCTGGGCACCCTGGAGACCCCCATCGCCCTGACCAACACCCTGAATGTGGGCCTGGTCCACGACGCCATGGTGGAGTATATGATCCGCCGCTGCCAGGCTGAGGGGGTGGAGCTGCGCTCGGTGAACCCGGTGGTGTGCGAGTGCAACGACGGCGGGCTCAACCACATCCAGAAGCGGGCTGTGGGCGCCGAGCAGGTCTTTTCCGCCCTGGCCGCCGCCGATCTGGACTTCCAGGAGGGGGATGTGGGCGCGGGCAAGGGCATGGTCTGCCACGGGCTCAAGGGGGGCATCGGCTCGGCCTCCCGGCTCCTTGACCTGGACGGCAAGACCTACACCCTGGGGGCCCTGGTGCTGGCCAACCACGGGCGGATGGCCGATCTGACCATCGGTGGCGAGCACATCGGTCCCCGGCTGGACGCCGCCAAGGCCGCCAAGGAGAGCGACGTGGGCTCCTGCATCGTCCTTCTGGCTACCGACCTTCCCCTGGACGCCCGGCAGCTGGGCCGGGTGGCCAGACGCGCCTCGGTGGGGCTGGCCCGGCTGGGGTCCTTCATCGGCCACGGCAGCGGCGAGGTCTTTCTGGCCTTCTCCACCGCCAACTCCTTCGACCCGCGGGAAAAGGCGGCCACCCGGCAGGTGACCGCCTTCCATGAGGAAAAGATGGACCTCCCCTTCCGGGCGGCGGCAGAGTGCGTGGAGGAGGCCATTCTGAACTGCCTTTTCACCGCCCGGACCTGTACCGGGTGGGACGGCAAAACGGTCTATTCTCTCCCCTCGCTGTGGCGGCCCTGATCGGTCCACGCATTCCACAGCTCCAGAGCCCTGAACTTCACCACATAGCCCTCGCTCTCCCCGGTGAGGAGCTTCACCTGGCTCTCTGAAAGCCCTCCCACGGTCTCCCGGGCATCCTCGGACACCGCCCCCATGCACAGAGGCGGAAAGACCACGCACCACCAGTTGCGGCCCTCCCCCGCCCCCAGGGTGAGCTTCAGGGCGGTGTACCGCCCCGCCGGGAGGGCGAAGTCGGCGTAGCGCTTGGTGGGAAACCAGGCGTTTTCCTCCACACAGGCCGTGACCCGGACCCCCGCCGCCTGGGCGCCGGCCTGGGCCAGCTCGAGGAGGTGGGCGCGGAGGACGGCCTCTGCCTGTCCGGGGTCCTCCACCCCCGCCAGAAGGGGCTCCGCCGCCGAGAGCACCCCGTCCCGGGCCCGGAGCTTGGCGGCCTGGTCCTCGGCGGAGTCCGAGGCCCCCACCACGTGGAGCCGGACCACCTGGCCGGCCAGGGCGGCCTGCTGTCCCGAAAGCCAGGTCCCCGTCAGGGCGGACAGGGCCAGCCCCAACAGCAGAGCCAGCTCCCAGCGGTGCAGTTTCTTCGTATCATGTAACAAAATGGACACACCTTTCTATGTGAGGTGTGTCCATTTTTTCCACTTTTTGTTCTCTTCAAACCTCAAAGGCTCTCGGTGAGGAATGTGTCCTCGCAGTTGGTCCTGATCTCCTCCCAGGCGGCTCTGGCGCTCTCCACGTCCTCAAAGAGGCCGAAGACCGCCGGGCCGGTGCCCGTCATACAGGCCCCCAGGGCCCCGGCATGGAGAAGGGCCTGCTTCAGTTCCTCCACCTGCTTGCGGCGCTGGGGGGGAAGCACGTCCTCAAACACGTTGTACAGACGGCGGGCCACCCCCTGCAGGTCCCCGGCCTCCAGGGCCCGGAGCACTCCGGCGGTGTCCGGGTGGCAGCGGAGCTTCATCCCGTCGATGCGCTGGAAGAGTTCGGGGGTGGACACCGGGAAGGGCGGCTTGGCGATGACGATGTGGCAGTGAGGCAGGGGCGGCAGGGGCTCCAGCACCTCCCCCCGGCCGGTGGCCAGGGCGGTGCCCCCCTTGACGCAGTAGGGCACATCGGAGCCCACTGTCCCGCCGATCTCAGCCAGCTCCTCCAGGTCCAGCCCGGCGTCCAGGAGGTCGTTGAGCCCCCGGAGGACAGCGGCGGCATCCGAGCTCCCCCCCGCCATGCCGGCGCACACCGGCAGTCGCTTCTCGATCCGGATGGACAGCTCCCCCAAATCGGCGCCGGTGCGCTCCCGGAAAGCCAGGGCGGCCGCCACCGCCAGGTTCCGGCGGTCGGTGGGAAGAAATTTCAGGTCGGTCCGGAGGGTGATGCCCTCCCCCGGCCGGGTGGTCAGGGTGAGCTCGTCGGAGAGGGCCACCGACTGCATGACCATCTTCATCTCATGGTAGCCGTCAGCCTGCCTGCCCAGCACATCCAGGGTCAGGTTCAGCTTGGCCGGGGCCTTGCACCGGATGACTTTTTCCGCGTCCGCCATGGGTCCACCACCCGCTTACCGAATTTTTCTGGCCTCTAAGTAAAACCGCTTGTCGGCGGCCTCCCCCATGGAGAAGGTCTTCCGGGGCAGAGCCCCGTCCCGGATCACCGTGGGGAAGAGCTGCTCCTTGCCCATGGGGGCCAGGAGGAAGGCCAGGTTCCCGCCCCGGCGGCCCAGGTCGGCGGCCACGTCGGCGCCGTGGATGTAGTCGATGCTGCCGGGATGGGCGGCCAGATAGTCGTCCAGGAAGCTCTGAAGGGTCCCCACCGGGAGCTGGCCGGTGGGATGGGGCACCGTCAGGACCCCCTCCCCCGCCTCCCAGACATAGCGGAGGACGTGCCCCTCTCCCTCCCCGTTGTGCGTGCCCGGAAAGGCTTGGCGCAGCTCACTGAGCAAGTCCTTTGCCTTTACGCCGAACACCACCCGGTGGATGGGCTCGAATTCCAGGGAAGGATCGTGAAGGTTTACTACTTCACACAGTGCGTACCGACTGGGCAGCTCGGCCCATTTGTCCTCACTGACATAGCGCTTCTGCCGCTCGTAGCACTCCTTGGCGGTGGCCAGGGAGTGGTTGCCGTCTCCCACGGCGAATTCCAGCACCGGCTCGTCCCCGGTCAGACCGTAGCGGGCCCGGAAGGCGGCGGGGTCGTTGAGGGCACAGAGGGCGGCGGAGACCTGGGCCTTCCCCGTCTCGTCCACCAGCCAGCCCTTGAGGTGGCCGCTGTGTTCCATGAGGTCAAAGTCGTAGAGGACCTCCATCTCCCCGGTCCGCTGGGCCAGAGGCTCGATGACCGTCCTCGACCGGTCGTCGCACAGGAGCATGACGTGGGGCAGCTCGATGGGGGCGTTCTTCCGCACCGCCACCCGGGGCGGGATGCGGCTCATCACCGTGCCCTCGGTGGCCCGGACGGCGGTCTGGGAGCCGGGCTCGTAGTCGTACTTCTCCAGGTCGATCTTCCCCACCAGGCCCCGGCGGACGGCCCCGGAGGCCAGGGTCCGCTCCACGTAGACCAGGGCGTTCTCCAGGGTCTTGAACCGCCCCTCCCGGAGGTACCGGGTCATGGTGTTGTTGATGTCCATGATGTCGGTCTCCAGATTGGGACCGTCCAGGCAGCTCTCGGGCAGGATGAGCCGGAGGGCCGAGGGGGCCCCTCCGACAAAGTCCTCCACCCGCTGCCAGTACTCGGGCTGGGAGGTGTACTGGTCGCAGGCCACCACCGCCCACTTCTGATATTCGCACTCCACGGGCAGCAGCACGTCGGCCGGGGAAAAGGCCAGGCCGTCAAAGCGCTCGGACATGGAAATCAACTCCTTTTGGATGGGCTCAGCCCTTCAGGTCCTGCAGAAACCAGCCGATGCGGGTCAGGGCCTCCCCCAGGTCGGCCATGGACACGCAGTAACAGGCCCGGACAAAGCCCTCGCCTCCGGGGCCGAAGGCGGTACCGGGAATGACCGCCACCTTCTGCTCCTTCAGAAGCCGCTCGCAGAACTCGTCGGAGGTCAGGCCGGTGGGGCGGATGTCGGGAAATACGTAGAAGGCCCCCTTGGGCTCGTGACAGGGCAGGCCCACCCGGTTCAGGCCCTCCACCAGATACCGGCGGCGGCCGTCGTACTCCTCCTTCATCATCTCGATGTCCTTGTCCCCGTTGCGCATGGCCTCGATGGCGGCGTACTGGCTGGTGGTGGGGGCGGACATGATGCCGAACTGGTGGAGCTTGATCATCTGGGTAATGATGGGCTCGGGCCCGCAGACGTAACCCATCCGCCAGCCCGTCATGGCGTGGGACTTGGAAAAGCCGTTGACCAGGATGGTGCGCTCCTTGAGCTCGGGGTGATTGGCGGGAGAGTAGTGGTGCTGGCCGTAGGTGAGCTCGGCGTAGATCTCATCGGACAGGAGCATGACCCCGGTATCCCGCAGGACCTCCGCCAGGGCGTCGTAGTCGGCCTTCTCCATCACGCCCCCGGTGGGGTTGCAGGGATAGGGCAGGACGATGAGCTTGGTTTTGGGCGTCAGGTGCTTTTTCAGCAGCTCCGGGGTGAGCTTGAAGCCGTCCTCCACCCGGGTCTCGGCCAGCACGGGCACGCCGCAGGCCATGGTCACCAGGGGCGGGTAGCACACGAAGGAGGGCACAGGGATGATGACCTCGTCTCCGGGATTTACCAGGGCCCGGATGGCCATGTCGATGGCCTCGCTGCCGCCCACGGTGACGATGAGCTGGTGCTTGTAGTCGTAGCGCAGGTCAAAGCGCCGCTCCAGATAGGCGGCGATCTCCCGCCGGAGGGCGGCCAGGCCGGCGTTGGAGGTGTATTTTGTAAAGCCCTTCTCCAGGGAGTAGATGCCGGCGTCCCGGATGTGCCAGGGGGTGACAAAGTCGGGCTCGCCCACTCCCAGGGAGATGGCGCCGTTCATGTCCTCCAACAGGTCGAAGAACTTGCGGATACCAGAGGGCTGCAGGGACTGCACCCGCTGGGAGAGGATATTTTCATAATTCATGGGGATAGCCTCCGAAATGAGGAAATTTTAGCTTTCCTGGGCCCATCAGACAAAGATCCATTCCTTTTCCTGCTCGGGCCGCTTTTCAAAGATCAGGTGATTTTCCTTGTACTTGTGGAGAATGAAGTGGGTGGCGGTGCCGGTGACGTCCTCCAGAGTGGCCAGTTTGTCACCCACAAAGTGGGCCACCTCTTTCAGGCTCCGGCCCGAGATGATGACGGTGAGGTCAAAGGCGCCGGACATGAGGTAGACGCTCTCCACCTCGTCGTACTGGTAGATGCGCTCGGCCACCCGGTCAAAGCCCTCTCCCCTCTGAGGGGTGACCTTGACCTCGATGAGGGCGGTGACGCTCTCCCGGGCCGTGCGGTCCCAGTCGACGACCGCCCGGTAACCCAGGATGATCTTCTCGTCCTGATATTTCTTGACCTCCGCCTTCACCTCCTCCACCGTCATGCCGGTCATGGCGGCGAGCTGGTCGGGGGTGAGGGTGCAGTCGCTTTCCAAAAGCTGTAAGAGCTTGGTGTTCATGGAAGGTCCTCCTTCTTTGGGATATCTTTTTTATTATACACGCTGAGGCGGAGGGAATCAATAGGTGTGGTCGCAGATCTCCCGGATCTTGGCCTGGATGGTCTTCAGGTCCACAAAGGTCTCGGGCTTGCGCCGGGGGTCCCGGAGGAGGGCCGCCGGGTGGTAGAGGGCGATGTAGAGGACCCCGTCCCGCTCAAACCACTGGCCGTGCTCCCGGGTGATCTTGAAGTCCTCCTTGATGAACTTCATGGCCGAGATGCGGCCCAGGCAGATGACGATCTTGGGTCTGATGTGCTCCAGCTGGGCCTGGAGCCACTGGGCGCAGGCCTCCTGCTCGATGTTCAGCGGGTCCCGGTTCTGGGGCGGGCGGCACTTGACCATGTTGGCGATGTAGATGTTCTTCTCCCGGCTTAAGTCGATGATCTCCAGCATATCGTCCAGCAGCTTGCCCCCCCGGCCCACGAAGGGCCGGCCGGTCAGGTCCTCCTGCTCGCCGGGACCCTCGCCGATGCACATGACCTCGGCGGTCTCCACCCCCTCGCCGAAAACCACATTGGTGCGGGTGTCCGCCAGGCCGCAGCGGCGGCAGGCCATGCACTGTGCCCGCAGGTCCTCCCATTCACTCATGTCTCTCTCCCCTTTCTTTTGAGGAAATCATACCATAAACGCCGGGAAAAGAAAAGGTATGTTTTTTTCAATTCCCTCTTGCTTTTTGAAAAGAGAGTGGTTATAATACGGAAAAAGCCATGAAGGAGACCGCCCCTCGGGCGTGCCGACAGAAAACGCGGGTCACCGGCTGAGAGCCCGCCACGGCAAAGAGAGGACGCGCAACACTCCGGAGCAGACCCCCCGAACCCTTTCGGGCAAGGCGGGTACGGGCACTCCCGTTACAGAGTTCAAGCGGTCGTCTCAACGGCGAGGCGGCAACCTTGGGTGGTACCGCGGAAATGTTTCCGTCCCGAAGCTATTGCAAGTAGCTTCGGGGCGTTTTGTTTTTCCGGCAAGGGCCGGAGAGACAGATTTTCGTCCCAGGGGCCATTCTCCGCCGGGTCAAGGAAGGCCGGGCGGCACAAAGGTGGAACCTTCTATGACTGCGAAAACCATGACCGGCAAGCTCTCCCCCGCCTTCACCGATCTCCGGGAGGTCCTCAGAGGCAGGACCTCCGGCCCCGTGGCCGTCCGGGGCATGGTCCACGCCCTGCGGGACATGGGCGGCGTGGCCTTCCTCACCCTCCGGGGCCCGGATGCCGTCCTCCAGTGCGTCCTCCCCCACGGCCTGGACCTCCAGGGCGTCACCGAGGAGTGTGCCGTGGCCCTCACCGGCCTCCCCCGCCCCGAAGAGCGGGCCCCCGGCGGCGTGGAGCTCTCCGCCGACAGTCTCACTGTCCTCTCCCGGCCCGCCGCTCCCATGCCGGTGGCCATCTCCAAGAAAAAGCTGGACCTGAACCTGGACACCGAGCTGGGCCTGCGGCCTGTGGTGCTCCGCTCCCTCCGGGAGCGCTCCGTTTTCCGCCTTCAGGAGGCCCTGTGCAGGGCCTTCCGGGACACCCTCCACGGCCTGGGTTTCACCGAGATCCACACCCCCAAGATCGTCCACGCCGGAGCGGAGGGGGGCTCCAACATCTTCCGGCTGGACTACTTCGGCCGCAAGGCGTTCCTGGCCCAGTCCCCCCAGTTCTACAAGCAGATGATGGTGGGGGCCTATGAGCGGGTCTTTGAGGTGGGGCCGGTGTTCCGGGCGGAGAAGCACTCCACCCCCCGGCACCTCAACGAGTACACCGGCCTGGACTTTGAGATGGGCTTCATCGACTCCTTCTACGACGTGATGGAGGTGGAGACAAAATTCCTCCAGGCCGCCATGGAGCTGGTGAGGACCGAGTACACCCAGGATGTGGAGCGGCTGGACGTTGACGTGCCCGACGTGACCTCCATCCCCGCCCTCCGCTTTGACGAGGCCAAACGTCTGGCGGCGGAGAAGTATGGCCGGCCCATCCGGGACCCCTACGACCTGGAGCCCGAGGAGGAGGTCAACATCGGCCGCTACGCCAAGGAGGAGTTGGGCAGTGACTTCGTCTTCGTCACCCACTACCCCTCCAAGAAGCGGCCCTTCTACGCCATGGACGACCCGGACGACCCCAGGTTCACCCTCTCTTTTGACCTGCTCTTCCGGGGCATGGAGGTCACCACCGGGGGGCAGCGCATCCACGACTACCAGCAGCAGGTGGACAAGATGCTCGCCCGGGACATGCACCCCGAGGAGTTTGAGAGCTACCTGATGATCCACAAGCACGGCATGCCCCCCCACGGGGGCCTGGGCATCGGCCTGGAGCGGCTCACCGCCAGGCTCTGCGGCCTGGAGAACATCCGGGAGACCTGCCTGTTCCCCAGAGACCTGTCCCGCCTGGAGCCATAAGGAGGTCATAATAATGAAAATTACCGAAGAAATGGTGGATTATGTGTCTGTTTTGTCCCGGCTGAAGCTTCCGGAGGAAGAAAAAGGGCCCATGGCGGCGGAACTGGAGAAGATCGTGTCCTACATGGACGTTCTGAACGGTCTGGACACCTCCGGGATCGAGCCCCTGAGCCACGTGTTCCCCCTGAAAAACGTGCTCCGGGAGGACGCGGTCGCCCCCTCTTTTGACCGGGACGCCCTCTTAAAGGGCTCCATGGGCCGCGATGAAGAAGCCTTCCTGGTGCCCAAGACGGTGGAGTGAGGTGAAAATATGGAATTGACAAAGCTCACCGCCCTGGAGCTGGGCAAGGCAATCCAAACCGGCCAGGTCTCCCCCGCCGAGGCCGTTCAGGCCGCCCGGGCCGCCATCGCTGCCCATCAGGGGGAGAACAACGCCTTCATCACCGTCACGGCAGACGCCGCCCTGGAGCGGGCCCGGACCCTGACCGCCGGCAAGGCCGCCGGGAGCCCTCTCTGGGGGGTGCCCATGGCCTTCAAGGACAACATCTGCACCAGGGGGGTGAAGACCTCCTGCGCCAGCAAAATCTTAGGCGACTTCGCGCCCCCCTACGACGCCACGGTGGTGGAAAAGCTCACCGGGGCCGGGGCGGTCTCCCTGGGCAAGCTGAACATGGACGAGTTCGCCATGGGCTCCACCTCGGAGACCTCCTTCTACGGAGCGGTGAAAAACCCCTGGGACCTGACCCGGGCCCCCGGCGGGTCCTCCGGGGGCGCGGCGGCGGCCGTGGCTGCCGGAGAGGTCTGGTACGCCATCGGCAGCGACACCGGCGGGTCCATCCGCCAGCCCGCCGCCTACTGCGGCGTAACCGGGATGAAGCCCACCTATGGCACCGTGAGCCGCTACGGGCTCATCGCCTACGCCTCGTCCCTGGACCAGATGGGTCCCATCGCCCGGTCCGCCGCCGACTGCGCCGCTGTGCTGGACCTGATCCAGGGCAGGGACTCCAGGGACGGCACCAGCCTGCCCGGGGAGTACGGAAATCTGCTCGCCTCCCTCACCGGGGACGTGAAGGGGCTGAAGATTGGCATCCCCGCCGACTGCTTTGGGGAAGGGCTGGACCCGGAGGTCCGCAAGGCCGTGCTAGCGGTGGCCGACGTGCTGAAAGGCCGCGGGGCCACTGTGGAGGAGTTCTCCCTCCCCGTGATGGAGTACGTGGTGCCCACCTACTATATCATTGCCTGCGCCGAGGCGTCCTCCAACCTCTCCCGGTTCGACGGGGTGAAGTACGGCTGGCGGGCGGAGGACTACGAGGACCTCACCGACCTCTACAACAAGACCCGCACCCAGGGCTTCGGCCGGGAGGTCCAGCGCCGCATCCTGCTGGGGACCTTCGTGCTCTCCACGGGCTACTACGACGCCTACTATAAAAAGGCCCTCCAGGTCAAGGCGGTCATCAAGAAAGCCTACGACGAGGCCTTTGAAAAGTACGACGTGCTGCTCACCCCCGTCTCCCCCACCACCGCGCCGCGCCTGGGAGAGAGCCTGTCCGACCCGCTGAAGATGTACCTCTCCGACATCGACACCGTGCCGGTGAATCTGGCGGGGCTGCCGGGGATCTCCTTCCCCTGTGGCCTGGACGGCCAGGGGCTGCCCATCGGGGCCCAGCTCATCGGCCCCGCCCTGGGGGACCTGACGGTCCTCAACGCCGCCCACGCCTTCCAGTTGGAGACCGATCACCACAAGCAGACACCGAAGGGAGGGGACGCGGCATGACCTGGGAAACTGTCATCGGCCTGGAGACCCATGTGGAGCTGGCCACCCGGACCAAGATCTTCTGCTCCTGCACCACCGAGTTCGGCGGCGCCCCCAACACCCACTGCTGCCCGGTGTGCACCGGGATGCCGGGGACCCTGCCGGTGCTCAACGAGAAGGTGCTGGAGTTCGCCGTGAAGGCCGGCCTGGCCCTGAACGGGTCCATCACCCAGCACTGCAAGTTCGACCGCAAGAACTACTTCTATCCCGACCTGCCCAAGGCCTACCAGATCTCCCAGCTCTACCTCCCCATCGTCCGGGACGGCGAGGTGACCATTACCTGGGGGGACGGGAATCACAAGACCGTGCGCATCCACGAGCTGCACATGGAGGAGGACGCGGGGAAGCTGGTCCACGACCCCTGGCTGGACCAGACCAAGTGCGACTATAACCGCTGCGGCGTGCCCCTCATCGAGATCGTCACCGAGCCCGACTTCCGCAGCGCCGAGGAGGTCATCGCCTACCTGGAAAAGCTGAAGGAGACCTTGCAATACCTGGGGGTGTCCGACTGCAAGATGCAGGAGGGCTCTCTGCGCTGCGATGTGAACCTGTCGGTGCGCCCCGCCGGCTCCCAGGAGCTGGGCACCCGCACCGAGATGAAGAACCTCAGCTCCTTCAAAGCCATCGCCCGGGCCATCACCTACGAGGCCAAGCGGCAGATCGAGCGCATCGAGGAGGGCAAGCGGGTCATCCAGGAGACCCGGCGGTGGGACGAGAACAAGGACGCCACCTTCGCCATGCGCTCCAAGGAGAACGCCCAGGACTACCGGTACTTCCCTGAGCCCGACATCCCTCCCATCGACATCAGCGATGCCTACCTCGCCCGCCTGTGGAAAGAGATGCCCGAGATGGCCGAGGCCAAACGGGACCGCTACCAGGCCCAGTACGGCCTGCCCGCCTACGACGCCCAGATGATCACCTCCCAGAAGGCCCTGGCCGACTTCTTTGAAGAGACTGTGGCCCTGGGCGCCGAGCCCAAGCAGGCCGCCAACTGGATCATGGGAGAGGTCCTGGGGGGCCTGTCCGCCCGGGCGCTGGAGGCCAAGGACATGAAGCTCTCGCCCCCCACCCTCGCCCGGCTCATCGCCCTGGTGAAGGAGGGCAAGCTCAACCGCAACACGGCGGTGAAGGTCTTCGAGGCGGTCTTCGACCACGACGGGGATGTGGACGCCTTTGTTGCGGAGCACGGCCTGGAGCAGGTCAACGACCTGGGCCTGGTCCGGGAGACGGTGAAGCAGGTCCTGGCCGAAAACCCCCAGTCGGTGTCCGACTTCAAGGCCGGCAAGGAGAAGGCCTTCGGCTTCCTGGTGGGGCAGGCCATGCGCGCCCTCCACGGCAAGGCCGACCCCAAGGCGGTGAATGAGGCCCTCCGGGCCGCTCTGGCGGAGTAACGGCAGGAAAAAAAGAGCCCTGAGACGGTGTCTCAGGGCTCTTTTTCGCGGGTTTTGGGGGAAATCGGCTCAGAACTCCACCTTGCCGCCCTCGCCGTCGGCCACATAGTAAGCGGCGCCGTCCTCGGGCTTCACATAGACCTCCAGGTTCTTGGCCTTGCCGGCGGCGGCCTTCACGGCCTCCAGGATGTCGTCGGCGCTGATCTGGCGGCCCTGGTACTCCACGAAGACCTTCACGGAGGCAGCCTTGGGGGCGGCCTTCTTGGCGGGGGTCTTCTTGGCGGCGGGCTTCTTCTCCGCCTTGGGGGCGGCGGCCTTCTTGGCAGTCGTCTTCTTGGCGGCGGGCTTCTTGGCGGCCTTGGGGGCCTCGGCGGTCTCCTTCACGGTCTCAGCGGCCTTCACGGCCTCGGGGGCGGCGGCCTCCACAGTCTTTGCAGTCTTGGTCATAATATAAGGTCCTCCTTTTTGTCGGGTTGATCAACACGGGGTCTTCGATTGTGGATTATAACACATATTCTTGTGCAAATAAATAGGGAAAATGCCCAATATATTGTGTTTTTTTGCCTATTTCCTGCTGAATCAAACAGTTTCCGGGGGGCTTTCGACCTTTTTCTTCCTTTTTCGGACCCTTTCCCCCCGGGCCCGGGCTTGCCGGCGCTCCTTTCGCACAGTTGGGGCGGAAGGCGCATAAATTGACCTTGATAGGGGGTGGTTTGGGTGTCCAACGGGGGAAAATGCGACGCCCTGGTGCTCCTCTCCGCCCTGGTCTCCATCGAGATGGCGTCCCGGCTCACCAACGAGCAGTTGGAGCTCCTGTCCGCCTTCTTTGAGGTGCTGGGGGACGACCTGGCCCTGCTGGCCCTCTGTCCCCGGCGGGAGAACGGCCCGCCCCCGGAACAGGCATAAAAAGCGGAAGGGTCTCCCCTTCCGCTCTTTTGGACCTTTTTAGGCGTTCTCCTTGAGGTACTGGTCGATGTGCTCGGCGGCCTTCTTGCCTGCACCCATGGCCAGGATGACGGTGGCCGCGCCGGTGACGGCGTCACCGCCGGCGTAGATGCCCTCCCGGGAGGTCTGCATGGTCTCCTCATTGACCATGAGGCAGCCCTTGCGGTTGGCCTCCAGGCCGGGGGTGGTGGAGCGGATCAGGGGGTTGGGGCTGGTGCCCAGGGCCATGATCACGGTGTCCACCTCCAGCTTGAAGTTGGAACCGGGGATCTCCTTGGGGGAGCGGCGGCCGGACTGGTCGGGCTCGCCCAGCTCCATCTCCACACACTCCATGGCGCACACCTTGCCCTTCTCGTCGCCCTCGATGGCCACAGGGTTGGTGAGGAAGTGGAACTCGATCTCCTCCTGCTTGGCGTGGTGGACCTCCTCCCGGCGGGCGGGCATGGCCTCCTCGTCCCGGCGGTAGACCAGATAGACCTTGTCGGCCCCCATGCGCTTGGCGCACCGGGCGGCGTCCATGGCCACGTTGCCGCCGCCCACCACAGCCACGGTCTTGCTGCGCTTGAGGGGGGTGTCGTGGTCGCCCATGTAGGCCTTCATCAGGTTGACCCGGGTGAGGTATTCGTTGGCGGAGTAAACGCCGGCCAGGCTCTCGCCGGGGATGTTCATAAACATGGGAAGGCCGGCGCCCGAGCCCACGAAGACCGCCTTGTAGCCGTCCTCCATGAGCTCGTCAATGGTGATGGTGCGGCCCACCACCACGTCCAGCTGCACGTCCACTCCCAGGGCCTTGAGCTTGTCCACCTCGCTCTGGACGATGGCCTTGGGCAGACGGAACTCGGGGATGCCGTAGACCAGCACGCCGCCGGCGGTATGGAAGGCCTCGAACACGGTGACCTGATAGCCCTTCTTGGCCAGGTCGCTGGCGCAGGTCAGGCCGGCGGGGCCGGAGCCCACCACCGCCACCTTGATGCCGTTGGAGGCGGGCTTTTCGGGCATCTTGTTCACGTTCTTCATGTACCAGTCGGCCACGAACCGCTCCAGGCGGCCGATGGCCACCGGCTCGCCCTTGATGCCCCGGACGCAGCGCTGCTCGCACTGGGTCTCCTGGGGGCAGACCCGGCCGGAGACGCAGGGCAGGGCGTTGGTGTCGGAGATGATCTCGTAGGCGGCCTGGAAGTCCCCGGCGGCCACCTTGGCGATGAAGTCGGGAATGTGGATGTTCACCGGGCAGCCGGCCACGCAGGGCTTATTCTTGCAGTTGAGGCAGCGGGTGGCCTCCTCCATGGCCTGCTCGGGGGTGTAGCCCAGGGCCACCTCCTGGAAATTCTTGTTGCGAACCAGGGGCTCCTGCTCGGCGGCGGGGACCTTGGTCAAGCTCATGTTAGGCATATTCCTCTTCCTCCCCTTAGTGAATGAGTTCGTGGGCAAGCTGATCCATCCGGCAGGTGTGGTGCTCGCCGGTCTTCTCCTCAGCTTCCTGGTCACGGTAGACGGCGTTGCGGTTCATCAGCTCCTCGAAGTCCACCTGGTGGCCGTCAAAGTCGGGGCCGTCCACGCAGGCGAAGCGGACCTTGCCGCCCACGGTGACCCGGCAGCAGCCGCACATGCCGGTGCCGTCGATCATCAGGGGGTTGAGGGAGACGATGGTGGGCACGTCATAGGGCTTGGTGGTCTCGCAGACAAACTTCATCATGGGGATGGGCCCGATGGCGATGACCGCGTCGTACTTCTTGCCCGCGTCCAGCAGCTCCTTGAGCTTCACGGTGACAAAGCCCTTCTCGCCGTAGGAGCCGTCGTCGGTCATCAGATAGAAGTTGTCGCTGCAGGCCCGGAACTCGTCCTCCAGGATGACGATATCCTTGTTGCGGAAGCCGGCGATCACGTCCACGTTGACCCCGGTGCCGAAGTGGGCCTTGGCCTGGGGATAGGCGATGGCGCAGCCCACGCCGCCGCCCACCACGCAGATATCCTTGGCGCCGTTGGGCAGTTCGGTGGGGGTGCCCAGGGGGCCCACGAAGTCCAGAATGGTATCGCCCTCATTGAGCTCGCCCAGCATCTCGGTGGACAGGCCCACCTTCTGGAAGATGATGGTGACCGTGCCCTTCACGGGGTCATGGTCGGCGATGGTCAGAGGGATACGTTCACCGTTCTCATCCACCCGGAAGATGATGAACTGTCCGGGCTGGGCCTTCCTGGCGATGAGGGGAGCTTCTACCTCCAGGAGGGTGACGGTGGGATTGAGGACCTTTTTCCGAACGATTTTGACCATTGAGAAAACCTCTTTCCTTGTGTTTTCAGAGCCGGAACACACTATGAAAAATTTTATCAGCAACGTTCCTTCTTGTCAAGAAGAAACGGTGGATTTCCGGGATTTCCCCGAATTTCCGCCGTTTTCCCACAAATCGTATCAAAAATCGGTAAAAAGTTTGCGCGGAGGGAAGTCCCTCACGACCTCCACCGCAGCACCACGGTGAACTCCCCGTCCTTCAGCTCGGCCCCGGCGGAGCCGCCCATCTGGTCGCACAGGGCCTTCACGATGGCCAGCCCCAACCCGGTGTTCCGCCCGGAGCGGGTCTGGTCGGAGGTGAAGGTCCTGTCGAACACGTGGGGGAGCTGCTCCTCGGTGAGGTCGGCGCCGCCGTTGGTGAACCGGGTCTCCACCCCGTCCTTGGTCACCCAGGCGAAGATGGACAGCCGCCCCGACCCGTGCTCCAACGCGTTACGCAGCAGATTGGCGTACACCCTGGTGAGGGCGGAGCGGTCCCCCCACACCGCCGGCAGGTCCTCGGGCAGATCCACCGACACCTGGAACTTCTCCTCCAGGTCTCCGTAGAGGTCGGCCAGGAGCTGGGAGATGACCTCCCGCAGGTCCACCTTCTCCCGGGTCATGGGGTACTCCCCCGCCTCCAGCCGGCTCAGGTCGTAGAAGGCGGTGATAAGCCCCTGGAGGGCCCTGGAGCGGCTCTCCACCACCTCCAGATACTCCCGCCGCTGTTCCGGGGAGAGCCCCGGGTCCTCCAAAAGCTGGAGGTAGCCCAGAATGGACGTCAGGGGCGTGCGCAGGTCGTGGGAGACGTTGGCGATCTGCTGCCGCAGAGCCTTCTCCCGCACCCGGAAGTCGGAGCGCTCGTCCTCCACCTGGCGGAGGATGGTGTTGACCTCGGCCATCAGGGCCTCGGCGGCGGCGTTGGGCGCGGCCATACGGAGGGTGGCGCCGCCCCCCTTCTCCCGGCGCTTTTTGAGCTGCCGGGCCCCGGCGCGCAGGTCCTTCTCCAGGGCATAGAGCCGCAGGGCCAGCACCCCGCAGATAAAGGCCAGCACCACCGCCGTCATTTCCGCCCCTCCCATCACTTCACTTCCCGCCGCCGGAACAGAGCCAGCCCCAGCGCCGAGCTGCCCGCCACCCAGCCCAGGCACAGCGCCGCCGTCTCCCCCAGGACCCGGAGGAGGGGCCAGGGCAGCCCCTCCGCCACGATGTCGGGGGCCAGGATGATGTTCCGGTAGGGGGCGATGTAAAAGAGCCGGGAGAACCAGTAGAAGATGTCAAAATGCCCCGGGTCCTCATAGCCGATCATGCACAGGGGAAAGCCGAAACAGGTGAGCAGATACACCACCGCCATGGCCCCGCCGGCGCTCTTCAGGGTAAACAGGAGGAAGAAGGTGAAGGCCACCGCCGCAAGCCAGGACAGCCACGACCCGGCCAGCACGCTCCAGACGCAGGTCCACACCTCCCCGGGGACGTCGGAGAAGAGGTCCTTCGCCAAAAACCAGGTGAGGACCAGATACCAGCCCACCACCACCGCGGCGGCCAGGGTCCCCGCCAGCATGGCGGCGCAGAGCTTCCCCAGGTAGATCCTGCCGCGGGGGATACCGAAGACCACCTCGTTTTTCAGGGTGCTGTGGCCGTGCTGATCGTCAAAGGTGACGGCGGCGAAGGCGGGGGCCAGGAGGAGCCCGATGGGCATCATCAGCACCATAAAGCCCAGCAGGATGCCCACCTGGTCGCCCCGCAGGGCCTTCCAGTACCCCGGCAGGAGCAGAGTGGACTCCAACACCAGGATGAGCCCCACGGTGATGAAAATACTTTTCTTATGCCGGAGCTTATAGAGCTCGGCGGAAATATAGTTGAGCATCAGCTGATCTCCCGTCTCTGGAAGCTGACGAGCCCCACGGCAGTGGACGCCGCGAACCAGGCCATTCCCAGTACCCAGGCATAGGGGATGGGCTCCTCCATGGGCCGGTGGGGAAGCTGGTTGAAGGGGGTCATGAGCAGGCAGGTCTGGATGGCGGTGAACACCGGCTCCAGCTTGGGCAGGAATTCCCCGAAGAGCTCCAGGAACCCGCCCCCCATGGACAGGAGCACCGCGTAGAAGATGGCGGCGGCGGTGGAGCCCTTCATCACAAAGCTGAGCATCAGGAAGAAGCCCAGGCCCCCCAGCCACAGGGGAAAGGCCACCAGCAGGGCCTGGCCCAGGCTCTTCAGGGCCGTCCCCATGTCCTCCCCCAGGGGGAAGAGCAGACAGGAAAGGCCGATAAAGAAGGCCAGGATGAGGGCGCACATCACGATGGACACCAGGATGGAGGCCAAGAGCTTCCCCAGATAGATCCGGGTCCGGGGCAGGCCGTAGGAGACCTCATTTTTCAGGGTGTTGTGCTTGTACTGTTCGGAGAAGACCATGTCGCACACCAGGATGACCAGATAGAGCCCGGTGGCCAGCAGGAACATCAGCCCCGTGGTCATGATGGCGGCGGTGGCGTTGGGCCCGGTATTGCACCTGATGGTGATGAGCCCGAAGGCGATGCCCCCCAGCACCACCAGCAAAAACCCCCACTGGTAAAAGCGGTGGTTGACCTTGTAGAGCTCGGCGCTCAAATACTTACCCATGGCGGACACCCCCGATCAGGTTCAGGAAGTAGTCCTCCAGGTTGGCCCCCCGGTGCTCCAGGCCGTAGAGGGCGATGCCCCGGCCCATGAGGGCGGCGGTGATCTTCTCCGGGGCCTCCAGCCCCTGGTAGAGCCGGATGGCTCCCCCGGGCAAGACCTCGAAGTCCCGGAATCCCAGCTCCCGCTCCAGCAAGGCGGCGGCCCGGGGGGCGTCGTCCACCTTCAGCTCCAGGCAGTCCCGGCATTTCTCGGCCAGCTCGGCCGCCGAGAGCTGCTCCAGCAGCCGACCCTTGTCGATAAACCCGTAGCAGGTGGCCAGGCTCTGGAGCTCGGAGAGGATGTGGCTGGAGATGAGGATGGTGGTCTGGTACTGGCGGTTGAGCTCCAGCAGCAGGTTGCGGAACTCCACGATGCCCTCGGGGTCCAGGCCGTTGATGGGCTCGTCCAGCAGCAGCAGGTCGGGCCGGTCCATGAGGGCCAGGGCCAGGCCCAGCCGCTGCTTCATGCCCAGAGAAAAGGTCTTGAACTTCTTCTTCCCCGTGTCGGTGAGGTTCACCTGCTCCAGGGCGTCCTCCACCACGTGGGCCCCGGCGATGCCCCGCTGGCGCCGGTAGTATTCCAGATTCTCCCGGGCGGTGAGATAGGGGTAGAAGCTGGGGATCTCCACCATGGCCCCGGTGCGGGAGCGGGCGGCCTGGAGCCCCTTGGGAGTGGTCTCCCCGAAGAGCTCGATCTCCCCGGCGGAGGGCACCGTCTGGGCCGCCGCCATGCGGATGATGGTGGTCTTGCCCGCGCCGTTGCGGCCCACCAGGCCGTAGATCTCCCCCTTGGGGAGGGTCAGGTCCACGCTGTCCACCACCGTCTTGCCCCCGTAGCGCTTGGTGAGCCCACGGGTGACCAATACGTTCTCTGCCATTTCGGCATGACCTCGCTTTCTTTTGAGCTTGCCCTTATGATAGCGGAAAGTCAATAAGGAAGCGCAAAGAGAAGCTAAAGAAATTCTAAAGTTCCCTTGACCGGCCGGCCTCAGTCCGGCTCCCCCAGCTTGAAGCCGATGCCCCACACGGTCTTGACATACTCCCGCTCGCTGGCCTTGGCAAGCTTGGAGCGGAGGTTGGAGATGTGGACGTTCACCGTGTTGTCGTCCCCCATGTACTCCTCTCCCCACACCTGCTCGTAGATCTGTTCCCGGGTAAAGACCTTCTTGGGGTGCTCCATGAGCAGAGCAAGGATCTCAAACTCCCGGGCGGTGAGGGGCACGTTCTGCCCCGCCGCCGTCACGGTGACCCCCTCCCGGTCCAGGACCAGGTCCCCCCGCACCAGCTTTCCCCCGGCGGCGGGGCCGGAGAACTTCCGGTAGCGGCGGAGCTGGGCATCCACCCGGGCCAGCACCTCCGCGTTGTTGAAGGGCTTGGGGATAAAGTCGTCGGCCCCCAGGCCCAGCACGTTGATGCGGTCCTCCAGCCCGGCCTTGGCCGAGAGGACGATGATGGGCATGGTCTTGCCCTTGCGCAGCCGGGCGATGAGCTCCTCCCCGGTGAGGCCGGGGAGCATCAGATCCAGCAGGATCAGGTCATAGCGGTACTGGTCGCACAGCATGGCGGCCTCGCTGCCCGAAAAGGCCTGGCGGCAGTCGTAGCCCGCGTTGGTGACGATCTTGGCCAACAGGTTGTTGATGTCCGGGTCGTCCTCCACCACCAGGATGTGTGTGTCCTCCATGCCGGTCCCTCCCTGTCAAAAGTTCTCTCCCATTATACAGGATAATGGGAGAGATGGTCTTAATTTTTGCTAAAGTTTTCCTCACTTCACCCGCAGGCGCTTGGCCAGCTCCCCATCGGGCACCGCCAGCATGGTGCGGTAGGTGGTGTAGACCACCATCCCCGGCTTGGCCCCGGCGGGCTTCTTCACGTATTTCACCGGGGTGTAGTCCACCGGGAGCTTGGCCCCGCCCCGGCCCTGGGAGAACCAGGCCGCCAGGGCCGCCGCCTGCTCCACGCTCACCGGGTCGGGCTCGGCGCCCTCGGTCCAGAGGATGACGTGGGAGCCGTGGATCTTCTGGGTGTGGAACCACCAGTCCCACTTCCCCGCCTTTTTCGTGGTCAGCAGGTCGTTCTGGGTGTTGTTCTTCCCCACGCTCACCCGCAGTCCGCCGTCGGTGCGGAACTCCATGGGCTTTCCCGCCACCCGGCGGTCCTTGGTCCCCTTCTTCTGCTTTTTGAGGTAGCCCGTGTCCGCCAGCTCCTGGCGGATCTCCTGCAGGTCCCGCTCCCCCTCGGCCAGGGACAGGTTTTCCAGCACGCTGTCCAGATAGGCAAGGTCGGCCTCCCCCCTTTCGATCTGCACCGTCAGGGCGGCCTCGGCGTTTTTTGCCTTGTTGTACTCCTTGTAGTATTTCGCGGCGTTCTGTTGAGGACTCAAAAGGGGGTCCAACGGGACCTCTACGAGACCGTTTTCGGGGGAGTAAAAGTCCTGTAGAGACACCGTTTTTTGCCCCTTTTTCAGCTGGTAGAGATTGCTGGTGAGGATGTCCCCCAGCTCCCTCAAACGCTCCCGGCCCTTGGTAGCCGCCAGTTCCCGGCGTTGGTTCTCCAGCTTCCGGGCGGTGCGCTCCCGGGCGCTCTTCACCGCCCTCGTCAGGTCCTCCCCCCGCTGCTTTTTGTGCTCAAAACGCTCCTTTTCCTCGTAAAATCGGTCCAAAAGAGCGCCGAATGTTGGAAATTCTCTGCTCTCGGTCCCCGGCCCGTACTGGAGGATGGGCAGAAACGAAAAATCCACCGGGACCCCTTCTCTGACAAGCATTACAGGCGTTGCGGGGTACTCGTTCACCGCCTCCCACAGCCGCTGGATGGCGGCCTCCAGGTCGGCGTCCTCCTCCCGGAATTCCAGCTCCCGCCGGATGAGGGGCGGCACGCCGAAGCGGGGCTCGGGGGGCTGGTAGAAAAGGCCGGGGAGCACCTGCCGCACCCCGGCGGCCAGGTCCCCCTCCACCCGGCGGACGCAGTCCACGATCCGCCCCTCCCCATCCAGGAGGACGAGGTTGGCGTGGCGGCCCATAGCCTCCAGGACCAGGGAGCGCTCCACCCGGTCTCCCAGTTCGTCCAGGGCCTCCAGGCGGAGCTTCACCGTCCGCTCCATGTAGGGCTGTTCGATACTCAAGATCCTGGCCCCAGAGAGGTGCTTGCGCAGGAGCATGCAGAACATGGGGGGCTTGTCCGGGTTCTCCCGCTCCAGGGTAGTGAGGTGGAGCCGGGGGTGGCTGGGATTGGCCGAGAGGAGCAGCCGCACGTTCCCCGCCGGGCCCCGCACCGCCAGGGTCACGTCCTGGGGGCCGGGCTGATAGATCTTGTCGATCCTGCCGCCCAGAACGGCGGCCTTCACCTCCCGCACCGCGGCGGCAAGGCAGAGCGCGTCAAGTGCCATGGCGGGCCTCCATCATCGTCTCAAACAACTCGTTGAGCCGGTCCTGCTCCCCCCTGAGCCACAGCCAGCCAAACAGGGCCTCCAGGGCGGTGGCAGCGGCGTAGTCCTCCCGGCTGGCGTGAGGCGGGATGGAGTGGGGGCTGGCGTTGCGGCCCCGGCGGAAGACGTCCTCCTCCTCGGGGGTAAACAGGGGCTTGACGGCCTCGGCCATCCCGGCCTGGGCGGGGGCCGAGACGTACCCCACCGTGGCCTTGTGGAGCCCCTTGGCGGTGGCCTTCCCGTGGAGGCAGAGCCAGGAGCGGACCATCAATTCATAGACGGCGTCCCCCAGGTGGGCCAGACCCAGGGAGCTGATGCCATTGAGGGTGTTTTTATCGGCGCTTAAGTGGAAATAGTCGGTCATGGAAGGCCCTCCTTTTCAAAGCAGAAACAGTATACCCCAAAACCGCGTCAGTGGCAAGAGCAGGAAAATGTAAAATGTGCTTGACATTTTACGAGGTCTGTGATATCCTCCATCTTGTAAAGGACGCTTTACATTTTGGAGGTCTCCATGAAAAATCGCATCACCGAACTGCGGAAGGCCCGGGGGTGGACTCAGGGGGAGCTGGCCGACCGGGTGGGGGTCACCCGGCAGACCATCATCTCCCTGGAGAGCGGCCGCTACAACGCCTCCCTCCTGCTGGCCCACAAGCTGGCGGCCTGTTTTGACGCCGCCATTGAGGACGTATTTCTCTTTGAGGAGGATGCTTCATGCTGATGAAGTCGTTTCTGAACGTGCCGGGAGATTATGAGAAGACCCTGAAATACCGGCAGCGCTTTGCTTTGGCCTTTCTCGCCCTGGGACTGGTGGGAGAGGTGTGCTATCACCTGCTGGTGCCCCAGAGCGGCCTGCCGGAATTTGCCCAGGGGTTCTACCAGGGGGCAGCCGCCGGCATCCTGATGGGCGCGCTGATCCTGCTTGTCCGCACCCGGTATCTCCTCCGCCATCCGGAGGCCCGGAAAAAGGCCCAGGTGAAGGAACAGGATGAGCGGGAGGTGACCATCATCAACAACTCCTTCCGGCTGGCGGGGCATGTGACCTTTTTTGGCTCGGCTGGAGCCCTGTTCATCGTGCTGCCCCTGAACATGGGCGCCTTTTTCGCCCTGCTCGCCGCCATGGCAGTGTACGCCGTCACCTTTGCGGTGGGAAACGCCTACTACGAAAAAAAGCTGTAAAAACAGAGCGCCGGGTCGAGGGACCCGGCGCTCTGCGGTTTTTGGGGAGACTTACTGCTCCTGGGGCTGGTCCAGGGGGTCGATGACGGTCTTGATGATGCGCCGCAGGAAGATCACGCTCATGACCACAGCGGCCAGTTCGGCGATGGGGAAGGCCAGCCAAACCAGCCCAAGCTGCCCGGAGAGGGAGAGCAGGAACGCCGCAGGCAGAAGCACCACCAACTGCCGCACGAAGGAGACCAGCATACTCAGCACCCCGTGCCCCAGAGCCTGGAACACAGACCCGCACACGATGCCGAAGCCCGCGAAGAGGAAGCAGGTGGAGATGATCCGCAGCGCGGGCACACCGATCTCCAGGACCTCCTGGCTGGCCTCAAAGAGCCCCAGGAGCTGCGCCGCGCCGAATTGGAAGATCAGGAAGCCGCAGAACATGATCGACACAGCGGTGATGGCGGACAGCCTGACGGTCTTCAGGATGCGCTCCCGGTTCCGGGCCCCGTAGTTGTAGGCGATGATGGGCACCATGCCGTTGTTCAGGCCGAACACCGGCATGAAAATGAAGCTCTGGAGCTTGAAGTAGACGCTGAAGACGGCGGTGGCGGCGTCGGTGAAGGCGATGAGGATCTTGTTCATGCCAAAGACCATCACCGAGCCGATGGAGCTGAGGATGATGGAGGGCACCCCCACCGAGTAGATGTTCCGGATGACCATGCCGTTGGGCTTGAGGTAGCCCAGGCCGAAGGTCAGGTCCTTGTTGTTGAAGGCCAGGTTGATGAGCACCGACATCACCGCGCCCACCACCTGTCCGGCCACGGTGGCCCAAGCGGCGCCCGCCACCCCAAGGCCCAGGCCGTGGGTGGTACAGAACTGCGCCAGGGGATTGGTCCCCTCCCAGGCCTGACCGTTTCCGAAGATAAACAGGGGGTCCAGGATGATGTTGGTCACCGCGCCCACTCCCTGGGTGGCCATGGTAAAGGCGGTCTTGCCCGTGGACTGGAGCAGACGGTCGAACATGACGCCGGTGAACATTCCGATGGAACAGCCGCAGCAGATGGTCAGATATGTCGCCCCCTGGTCCACGATGCCGGAAATGTCGGTCTGGGCCAGGAAAAAGAGGCGGGCGACGGCCGGCCCCACCAGGCTGAAGACTAGGCAGCTGATCAGCGCCAGGAAGATGCCGTTGCCCGCGGCCTTGTCCGCCTCCTCGAAGTTCTTCTCCCCCAGGTTCCGGGAGAGAAGGGAGTTGACGCCTACGCCGGTGCCCACTGCCACCGAGATCATCAGATTCTGGACGGGAAAGGCCATGCCCACGGCGTTGAGGGCATCCTGGCTGACCTTGGCGACAAAGTAGCTGTCCACCACGTTGTAGAGGGCCTGGACCAGCATGGAGAGCATCATGGGAAGGGACATGCTGAATAGCAGCTTCCCCACCGGCATGACACCCATTTTGTTCTCTTTTCTCTGTTCGGGCATGGTATTCCTCCTCGCATAAAAGGAGCCGCAACCAGGGTTGCGGCCCACGGGTCGGTCAATAGAACAAAGTATAACGGAATATAAAATTTCCGTCAATAGCAAATCCGAAGAAAAGCAGGGACTTTTGCCGGACTTTTTCTCCCCTCTCCACAAAGACTCCGGCCTCAGGCGGCACGGCCCTTCCCCGAGAGCTTGATGCCGGCGGCGATGACGCCGAAGAGGAACCAGTAGACGAACATGTTCCGGGGGTAGAACCAGGTGTACTCGGCGATGGAGACCAGCAGGATGCCGCAGAAGCCGGCCGCCGCCGCGGCCAGGAGCCGCTTGACCCTCGGATCGGTCCCGGTACGGAAGGCCCGGAGGGCCCCCTTGAGCTGGCTGAAAATGGCCCCCAGGAAAGCCGCCAGGCCGAACAGGCCCATCTCGGCCCAGACCTGCAGATAGTTGTTGTGGGTGTGGATGGGGTAGTTGCCGTCGAACATGGTGGGGTAGTTCTTGAAGGTCTCCTTGAGCACGTCGCTGCCCAGGCCCACGCCCTTGAGCCAGTAGTCCTTCATCAGCACGGCGCTGGCATCATAGATGGCGAAGCGGTAACTGGTGGAGCTGTCCTTCAGATTGCCGATGGTGAGGATGCGGTTGTAGACAAAGTCCGGCAACAGGGGCAGGCAGCAAAGCCCCAGCAGCAGGAAGGCCGGGATGAGCTTCCAGTTCTCAAAGGCCAGGAAGACCACCGCCGCAAGCGCCAGCCCCAGGAAACCGGAACGGGACAGGGTCAGGGCCAGAGCGATCAGGCACACCAGGAAAGAGCCGCCGGCCGCCGCCCTCCCCCGCCAGGTCTTGGCGTTGAGGCCCAGGGCCGCGGACAGGGGCATGAGCATGATGAGCAGCTCGGCAAAGTTGTTGGGGTTGTCGAAGAAAGAGTAGACCCGGCCGGGCATGCCGGCGTTCACCGTCAGGTCCTGCTGGTTGGCCACCACGGGCACGCCCACGACACCCTGGTAGCAGCCGTAGAGGGCGGCCACGGTGAGTCCCGCCACTGCCAGAGCCACCAGGAGCTGGAGCTGCTCATAGCGCTTCACCGAGCTGACGGTGAGGAGCACCAGGAGGAAGACGGTGAGGTAAAAGCCCACGAAGCGGGCGGACTTGTCCCAGGAGATGGACGTAAGGAAGGCCAGGGCCGCCCCGGCCAGGAAGAGGACGAACCAGGGGTTGAGCCGCTCGGCCTCCAGCCGCCGGCCGTCCCGGACGGCGCAGCCCAGGGCAAAAAAGGCGGTGAGGACCACCGCCCCCGCCAGGGCGTACACGTTGTTCCAGACAGCGTGGGGGGCCACCAGCATCACGGCCAGGAAGAGCCCCACCAGGGCGAAGGAGGCGCTTCCGGCGGCGGAGAGGGCCCGGAAGACCAGGCTCCCGTCCCACAGGGACTTCCCCAGGCGGTAGAGCCACCGGCACAGGGCACAGGGCAGGTTGACGATCACCGACATCACCCGGCAGGTGAGGCTGGAGCTCCAGGCACGGGTCACCCGGCCCTCCCGGCCGGCAAGGGCGCACAGGGTGCTCCCCTCCACTCCCCGGCGCACCGCCGCGGCCAGGGTGTTCAGGATGTGCTCGGCCCGGCTCTCGGGCCAGGCCCCTTTCAAAATGAGCCAGACACGGAGGAACCACTGACAGATCAAGCTGGATCGAAGGGCGCTCATAGGCATTTCTCCTCAGCCCCGCAGGGCCTTTTCATAGATGGAATAGGTGGCGTCGCACATCTTGTGGACCTCAAATTCGTCGGCCACTCTGGCAAGGGCATTTGCCTTACACTTATCCAGGAGGGCCGGATCCTCCATCATCTGCTTCATGGCCTGAGCCATGGAGTCGGGGTCGTCATACTTTACCAGCAAACCCCCGTCCTCCGGGCCTTTCAGGATGTCGGGATTGCCGGCCATGTCGGTGATGACGGCGGGCAGGCCGGCGGCCATGGCCTCCACGATAAGAAAGGACAGGGCCTCGTGCCGGGAGGAATTGATGTAAAGGTCAGCGCCTTTATAGAGGTTCTTGATGTCCTTGCGGAAGCCGATGAACTTCACCTGCTCCCCGGTGAGGCCCAGCTCAGCGGCCAGGGTCTTTGTGGGCTCCAGGAGGTCTCCATCCCCCGCCAAAACCATGGTGAAGGGCTTGTCTGAGAGCTCGGTGAGGCGCTTTAAAGACCGCATCAGATAGGCGTGGCCCTTGTCATCGGCAAAGCGGGAGGCCATGAGCATGACGAACCGGTCGTCGGCAATGCTCAGTTCCTCCCGGAGGGCGGTGGTAGGCTCCCCCGCCCAGGCCGTCAGGTCCACCCCGTTGTGGACCACCTGGATGTGCCCGGCGGACCAGCCGTTCCTGACAAGCTGCTCCTTGCCGATGCCGCACACGGCGATCATCTGGTCCTGGCGCCGGTCCATGAGCTTGTTGGACAGGCGGTTCAGGGCGCCGTTGGCCATGACAAAGTGACTGGTGTAGACCACCCGGACCTTCTTATTGTACCTCTTGGCCAGCATGGCGATATAGTTCTCCCGCAGATAATGGCAGTGGATAACGTCGATGTCCCACTCCTTACACAGCGCGGCCAGGGCCTTGGCAGCCTTAAAGTCGTAGGGGCTGTTCATGGTGAGCTGCCGGGAGGGCACCCCCATGGTCTTCATCTGCTCGATGAGGAGATTGCCGGTATTGTAGGCGAAAAAGGGCTTGACCCGGCCGTCCGCCGAGAGGTATTTCACCAGGGACTCCACATACCGCTCGGTGCCCGCCTTGCCCGCGAAATTCAGAAGATAGAGTACGTTCATATTGGAAGGTCCTCCCTTTTGTCTGGTCCCTATTGTACAGGAAAGCGGCGGGAAAATCAACCCCAGGGCAGAAAAACGCCCCGGCATGGCCGGGGCGCTGCGGGTCATTCGGTCTTGGTCTCAGGTGCGGGTTCGGCCGTGGGTTCCGGGGAGGGCTGCGGGGTCTCCTCCGGCTCATGGGTCTCCGCCGGGGCATCGCCCTCTTCGGGGGCGGGGCTCACGCTGGGGGAGACACTCCCGGCGGGCTCTTCGCTCTCTGTGGGCTCAGGGCTGTCGGTGGGCTCACCGCTTTCCGTGGGCTCAGGGCTGTCGGTGGGGGCCGCGCTCCCGGTGGGCTCAGGACTGTCAGTGGGGGCCGCGCTCTCGGTGGGAGTGGGCTCCTCTTCCTTGGTGGTCACGATGATGCCGGTCCCGGGGGCCCAGTCCACCTTGAAGCCCAGGGCCTCACCCAAGTCCCGGAGCTTGTAGTATGTATACCCGCCGCCGGCGTCATCGGTGAGGACGATGCCCTCCAGGTCCAGGAGGGTGCCGTCCACGTTGGTCTGCTCGGTAAGTCTCCGGCACACCCGCTCGCCGGTGAAGGGGACCTTGCCCTCGGTGCCGTCGGGGGTGTAGTTCCAGCCGGTGGCGATGTTCACCATGCCGTGATAGCCCACCTCAAACTGGGCGGGGGTACCGCTAAAGGCCGCTCCCAGGTCCCGGAGGCGGATGTAGTTGGTGACGCCCTCGTTCTCCCGGAGAGCGTACATCTGGAACTCTATGGCCTCGCCATCCACTGTCACGGTCTGGGTGGAGGGATAGGCAATGGGATCCCTCTCCACGGTGAGGACCACATGGTCAAAGGCTGTGGCACTGTGACAGGCAATGACCACCGTCCCCTCGTTTTTGGCGGTGACCAGGCCGTGCATGTCCACGGTGGCCACATCGGGGTCGGAGGACACCCACTGAATGGTGGGGCCTTTGGCTGTGGAGGGCTCATAGGAGGAGGTCAGGGCCCTCTGCTCGCCGGGGTGGAGCCTGAGGGTATCCTCGGGGATGTACACACCGGTGATGACCGAGCCCTTCCAGGGATTGTCGTCACTGGCGTCGGTGGGGTCCCAGCCGCTCTTGGCCCCACCCACGGGCAGGGTGCCGCCGGCCGTCTCGGGCTTGCCCAGAGGGCCGGGGCTGGAGGTATCGTCGTAGATGGTCACCAGCGTGCCGGCCTGGCAGTTGTCATAGATCCACTTGGTGTCCATGAACTGAAGGCGGATGCACCCCATGGAGGCGGGCTTGCCCAGCTTGTTATACTGCCTGGTCTGCATGGTGCCGGGCTTGCCCCTGGTGGCGTAAGGGATGGAGTGGAAGAGCACATGGCCGTCGATCCGGACGGCGTACTGGGTATAGACATCATGGAACATGAGCAGCCAGCGGTACCGGGCGCCGGGGAGGGTAAAGGTCCCCAGGGGGGTGTCCCCCTCGATGCCCGCGCCCACCGAGCAGGGCATGGCCCGGACAGGCAGGGAGTAGTTGCCGTCGGGGCCCACAGTGTAGACGGTGACGGTCCCCATGGCCCGGTTGACCATGAGGTAATAGGGCTGGCCGTTGGCGGCGGTGTGGAGGGCCGTCTCAGAGGCGGGATAGGTCTCCCCTCCGGCCACATCGGTCTCTCCCTCCGCCGCGGCGGGGACTGCCAGGGCCAGCAGCGCCGCAAGGGTCAAAAGCAGCGCGGTGAGCTTTCGTTTCATAGTTTCCCCTCCTTGCAAAACGGGGAACGGAACGCCCACAGAGGGCATTCTGTTCCCCGCCGATGGTCAAGCCGTATTTTACCAGCTTTGTAACCGTTTTGCAACCATTTTTATGCTAAAAAAGTGTGAAATATTTTTCGACAAAAAGCTTCTCAAACGGCCTGAGCCAGGGTCTCGGCCAGGTCGGTGCGCTCCCAGGTGAAGTCCGGGTCGCTGCGGCCAAAGTGACCGTAGGCGGCGGTCTTCTCGTAGATGGGCCGGCGCAGGTCCAGCTTCTCGATGATCTTGGCCGGGCGCAGGTCGAAGAAACGGGTCACCAGCTCGGAGAGTTTCTCGTCGCTGACCTTTCCGGTGCCGTAGGTCTCCACCAGGACGCTCACCGGGTGGGCCACGCCGATGGCGTAGGCCACCTCGATCTGGCACTTCTTGGCCAGGCCCGCCGCCACCACGTTCTTGGCCACGTACCGGGCCATGTAGGCCGCGCTGCGGTCCACCTTGGTGGGGT
>CANRFC010000036.1 GCA_947629795.1 uncultured Oscillospiraceae bacterium | reverse complement strand
TCAGCCGACTACCTGATGGGACTGACAGAAACAAAAAATCACCCAAACACAGCCCTGCACGAGCTGCATTTGAGTGATGACATGATAGATGTATTGAAAAGCGGGAAACTGAACAACCGTCTGCTCTGCGAGATAGTGACGCACGAAAACTTCCGACGTTTTCTCGTAGACGCTGAGATTTATATCGACCGAATTGCCGATATGCGGATCAATGACCTGAACACCATGCTGGAGGTCATGCGCCGTCAGGCGATGGAGCAGCGGGGCGCGGAGGCGGACGACCTCTATATGCGGACGCTGGAACTGGCGCAGATACAGACGGAGGACTATTTCGCCGCCGTCGTTTCCGATGATCTCTCCGCGATCCTGAACGGGATACGGGAGGCGCACAGGAAGGACCCGACCACCGCCGACGAGGACACGGTGGCAGCGGAGATGGGGCGGACCTTGCAGGAGGCTATGAGTTTTGAGGGAAGTCCGCAGGAGAAGCAGGCTAAAGTGTATCTTGCCAGCTTGGGCATCGACTATGACGCGCTCACGAAGGAGGAGTTCGTCACGCTGATCGGTATTCTGAAGAAATCCAAGAAGTTGCAAATCCGCCAACGCAGTCAGCGCGGGAAGGGAAAACGGAAAAGATAGCGGAAACAGAAAAACGCCCGCCCCGGTCAGGCTTTCACCTGACTGAGGCGGGCGTTGCCGCGCTTGCTTATGAGTCCCAGCCGATCCCGCTGTACGGGCCGGACACCCGTTTCAGGTATCCCTCCAGCTCGCCGCTCAGCACAAGCTCCGCATAATCCAGCGGGGCATTGTAAATGAGCCACTCCATCTCCGAGCGTCCGTTGATGGTGGTTTCGATGCTGTTCTCCACAGCGGTGCAGTCGATGGCGAGCATAGACCCGTCCGAGTAGAGCAGCTCCACGCAACCGCTGTCGATATTGAACTCACAGGAAATCAGCTTGTTCATTGGGGTTCCTCCGTAAAACAATTCGAATTTTAACCAATCCTGTACGACGATTGCCGCTCATTTCTTGATTACTGTTTTACGGGGTGCGGGCTAAGCGCCGGGCTTTCCTTTTACCTCTTCCGGTTGCAATTTTCCTCCCGGTTTGATATACTACCCCCAAACACCCCATCACCCCCCATCTCAAAAAGGAGGAACTACCTTGGACGTACCCCTACCCCTTGCCGGCGAGACGGGGCCCCTGCCCCAACGCCGGCTCTCCGTGCCCCCCTTCGACGCTCCGCCCACCCCCGAGGAGTTTGACCGGGCGGTGGCCCAGTGCGCCGCCCAGACCGGCGAAGGCCCACTCTGGGCCGGCGCCCTCACCAGCATGGCCTCGGGCCGTGCCGCCCTGCTGGGCTGCCGGGAGCCGGTGTGGTGCACCTTCCTGTGCGACGAGGAGGGCCGCACCCCCACCGGCACCGATGTCCTGGCCGCCCTCATCGTCATGGAGGGCATGGGCTGCGCCGCCTTCGGCCTGGAGGGGGAGGACCCCCTGGTCCTGGCGGAGCAGTATGAGCGCATCGCCCCCTACGCCACCGTCCCCCTGGTGTGGCCCGCGTCCCTCCCCAGGCCCGAACTGGAGCTGGCTCCCGGCTCGGCCCTGGCCGACCCCGACGTGATCCCCTGCGCCAGCGGCACCGAGGCCCGGTTTTTGACCCCCGACGTGGACGTGGGGGAGACTCTGCGCTGCGGCCCCGACCTGGTGGAGGAGATCCTGGAGAGCGAGGACACCCGGGGGGCCCTGAAGATCGCCGTGCTGGAGGAGGACGACCTGTGGGCCCTGGCCGACGCCCAGTACGTGGTGCGGGACGCCCTGTGCATCGTCTCCGACGTGCCCGAGCTGCTGGAGCGCTCTCTGCGCTACTACCAGGGCCGGGCCTTCTGGGACGGCACCGAGGACCTGGAGGACGACTTCCTCTCCCGGCTCTCCCGGCGCTACGGCCTGATCCTGCTGTGAGAGAGGAGACCATCGGCCCCTTCTCCTACCGCTGGGAGGAGGGCTGCTTTCCCATCACCGCCGACTCCCTGTGCCTGGGGGACTTTGCCAGTCCCAGGCCGGGGGAGCGGGTGCTGGACCTGGGCTGCGGGGCGGGGCTTTTGCTGCTCCAGTGCGCCCGGAAGGCCCCCGGCCTCACCCTCTTCGGGGTGGAGCGGGAGGAGCGGGCCGCCCGGTGTGCCCAAGAGAATCTGGACCGCAACGGCCTGACGGGGACCATCCTTACTGGGGACCTCCGTCAGGTCTCCTTGCCTCCGGCCCACCTCATTGTCACCAATCCCCCCTGGTTCCCCCGGGGCTCCGGGGCTCCCGCCGGCGGGGCCAAGACCGAGGAATGTACCCTGGAGGAGTGGTGCGCCCTGGCCGCCGGGGCCCTCTCCCGGGGCGGGCGGCTGGAGCTGGTCCACCGCCCCGACCGGCTGGTCGATCTGTTCCGTGCCCTCCGCCGGGCGGGCCTGGAGCCCAAGGCCCTCCAGCTCGTCCAGCACCGGGCCGACACCCCGCCCTTTGCCGCCCTGGTCCGGGCCGTCAAGGGGGGCCGGCCCGGCCTGGCCGTCTCTCCCACCCGGCTGACCGAGCCCTGACCCGGCCGCCGGATGTGCGCCCGGTCCGACCAGGTGGGGCTGCGCTCCTTCCCTGAGGGGACGGGCCTGCACCGGGAGTTTCTGCCCGCAGGACCCTTCCGGAAGGAAACCATGGGAATTTGGTGGGAATTCATAGTTCTAAAACAAAACTATCGTGACGATAAATTATTATCACAATAAAAATACAAATAGTAATCGTAGTATTTCGAAACATTTACAGAGAGTGTATATTTTCCCAAATTTCCCCATCTTTCACGGTGGGAAAAAGAGGGGAGTGGAGGCCGGAAACCGGGGCGAAGAGACCCTGAAGAGACGGGTTCGGGCCCCGCTGGGATCCCAAAAATCCCTCTGATTTTCAATATATCTCCAGAAATGGATAAATCAGGAAGTAAGAGAGGAGGCCCGCCATGGCCGGCACCCTGTATCTGGTCCCCACCCCCATCGGCAACCTGGGGGACATCTCCCGAAGAATGGCCGAAACCCTTGGGGCAGTAGACTTTGTGGCCGCCGAGGACACCCGGGTGAGCCTGAAGCTGCTCAACCACCTGGGCCTGAAGAAGCCCCTGGTCAGCTATTACCGCCACAACACCGAGACCGCCGGGCCCCAAGTGCTGGAGCGCCTTCTGGCGGGGGAGGACTGCGCCCTGGTCACCGACGCCGGCACTCCTGCCATCTCCGACCCGGGGGAGGATCTGGTGCGCCTGTGCGCCGAAAACGGCGTGACGGTGGTGCCCATCCCCGGGCCCTGCGCCCTGGTCTCGGCTCTGGCGGCCTCCGGCCTGCCCACCGGGCGCTTTACCTTCGAGGGCTTTCTGCCCATGAATAAGAAAAACCGCCGGGCCCGGCTGGCCGAGCTGGCGGGGGAGGGCCGGACCATGCTCTTCTACGAGGCCCCTCACAAGCTCACCGCCACCCTGGCCGACCTGGCCGAGACCTTCGGCGGGGAGCGGCGCATCGCCCTGTGCCGGGAGCTCACCAAGCTCCACGAGGAGGTGGTGCGCACCACCCTGGCCGGAGCGGTGGAGCTCTGCCGGGAGAAGGAGCCCCGGGGGGAGTACGTCCTGGTGGTGGATGGGGCCCCGGCTCCGGAGGAGAGCGAGGTCACCCCGGAGGACGGCCTGGAGCGGGTCCGGGCCCTGCGGGCGGGGGGCGCCTCCCTGAAGGACGCCTGCAGGCAGGCCGCCAGGGAGCTGGGCCTGAGCCGCAACGATCTCTATGCCGCCGCCCTGGCGGCGGACCGGGAGGGATAGCCCCCGCCGCCGGCGGGGCCGTCTGCCCGGGCCTCCGGCGCTCCGGGGCCCGACGGACAGGCGCTGCGGGCCGTGGCTGCCCGGAGCCGGAACAGAGGACCGGAGAAAAGGACCAAAGAGAAGAGCCAAAGAGAAGAGCCAAAGAGAAGAGCCGAAGAGAAGAGCCGAAGAGAAGAGCCGGAACAAGACAAGACTGCCGCTGAAGGGCACAAAAAGGCCGGAAACGCTGAGCGTTTCCGGCTTTGCTTTATCCTCTCCGGGGGAGCTTACAGGTCGGCCATGGACCGGAGACAGTTCCGGCAGATCATCTTGCCCTTGAAGGAGACCACGTCGTCCGCACTGTCGCAGAAAACGCAGGAAGGCTGATACTTCCGCAGGATGATGGCCGAGCCGTCCACATAGATCTCCAGGGAATCCTTCTCCTCGATGTCCAGCGTGCGACGCAGCTCGATGGGCAACACGATCCGCCCCAGCTCGTCCACTTTTCTCACGATGCCGGTGGATTTCATAGCGTAAATCTCCTTTTTCGATGGATTCAGAGGGGGCGAGGAGGGCTCCGACGGGTTGAGGAGGTCAAGGCCCGTTCTGTACCATTTATTATAACAGGCCGTATAGCTTTGTCAAGCCAATTGTGAAACCTTTTTGGAAAAAACCGTCGGGAAAAATACCAAAAATAGGAAATTATGTGGAGAAAAAAGGAGAATTATGGAATATTTTGCCGGAGGGGCCGGAACGGGTCTCCAAGGAAGCCCGGGGAGGCGAAGGACGGGAATAAAAATGGGAAATAATGGAAATCCGCGGAAATGGACGAAAAAAGGGGAGAGAGGGGGAAAGGAGGGAAGGACGGGAACTTTGCGGGCGTCGCCGCGGAGGGCATAGAAGGAGGACAAGGGGCATAGAGTGAAGGGACAAGGCTTTGGCAAGGAGGAAAGAGCATGGCGATGACGCTGATCTGGACCGGGATGGTGGTGGTCTCGGTGGTCTACGGCCTGCTTGCGGGCAACGGCCCCGCCGTGGCCGCGGCGGCGGTGGAGGGGGCCTATGCCGCGGTGGAGCTCTGCCTGGGTATGGCGGGGATCATGTGCCTGTGGATGGGGGTGATGGAGGTGATGAAGCGCTCGGGGCTGGCCGGCGGGCTGTCCCGGCTGCTGCGGCCGGTGCTGGGGCTGCTCTATCCCGATTTCAAAGGGGACGGGGAGACCATGGACGCCATCTCCGCCAACGTGTCGGCCAACCTGCTGGGGCTGGGCAACGCCGCCACCCCTTTGGGCATCCAGGCCGCCCGGCGGATGGCCCTGCGCTCGCCGGGGGTGGCGTCGGACAGCCTTTGTATGCTGGTGGTGTGCAACACCGCCTCCATCCAGCTCATCCCCACCACGGTGGCGGCGGTGCGGCTGTCGGCGGGGTGCGAGACCCCCTTTGACATCCTGCCGGCGGTGTGGCTGGCCTCGGCCATTTCGGTGGGGGTGGGGGTGCTGGCGGCAAAATTCTTTTCAAGGGTGTGGAGACGGTGAACTGGGAGCTGCTTTTCAACATGGTGGTGCCCCTGACCATCGCCTTTGTGGCGGTGTGGGGGGCGGCCCGGCGGGTGGACGTCTACTCCGCCCTGGTCCAGGGGGCGGGGGAGGGCCTGGGGGTCCTCATCAAGATCGTCCCCGCCATGGTGGCCCTGATGACGGCGGTGTACATGCTCCGGGCCTCCGGGGCCCTGGAGGCGGCGGGAGCCCTGCTGGGACCGGTGCTCACCCGGCTGGGGGTGCCCCCTGAGACCGTGGGGCTGCTGCTGGTGCGGCCGGTGAGCGGCAACGCCGCCCTGGGGGTGGGCAGCGAGCTCATCGCCACTTACGGCCCCGATTCCGCCGTCGGGCGGACGGCGGCGGTGATGCTGGGCTCCACCGAGACCACTTTTTACACCGTGGCGGTGTACTTCGGCGCGGCGGGGGTGAAGCGGACCCGGTACGCCATCCCGGCGGCCCTGTGCGCCGACGCGGCGGCCTTCCTGGCGGCGGCCTGGGCGGTGCGGTGGTGGTTCGGGTGAAGGGGAAACAGGCTCAGGCGCCGCATTTCTGGCGGTAGCGCTCCACCAGGTCCTGGAGGGTGATGTGGTCCACCACCTGGCTCACCGCCTGGTAGATCTGCTCCCAGACCTCCACGGTGACGCAGGTGTCCCGCTGGTCGCAGCATACGCCCTCCTCGGCGCAGGCCACGGGGGCCAGGGAACCCTCCAGGGTGCGGAGGATCTCCCCCACGGTGTACTCCGCCGGGGCGCGGGTGAGGAGGTAGCCGCCCCCCGCCCCCCGGACGCTCTTCACCAGGCCGGCGCGGCCCAGGGGAGTGACGATCTGTTCCAGGTATTTGTCCGACAGGCCCTGGCGCTGGGCCACGTCCCGGAGGGAGATGGGTCCGCTGCCGGTGTGGAGGGCCAGGTCCAGCATGAGGCGCAGGGCATAGCGGCCCTTGGTGGAGATCTTCATGGGGAAATTCCCCCTTTTCACTATGATATTTTATCATACCACAAAATCCCAAAAGGGCAAGGAAAAAATTTGGCCTTGACTTTCACACCAAAAAGTGCTAAAGTGTACCCCAGAAAGCAGGTGCGAAGATGAAGCAGAGCCGGAACTACGGGTATTCCTATTACCGCTATTACGATAGCGGAATTTTGTGACGCCCGTTTTCGGTCATGCCAGTCAGAACTTGACGCGGCGGCCCTGACGGGCCGCCGCCTTCTTTTTCTTGAAAGAAAAAGGAGGCAAAAAGAACTTCCATTGAGAGATACAAAAACCGGAGGTAAGTGGGTCAAAAAAACCTTGATCAGAATCGTTTAATCTTTCCAAAGAAAGGGTGCAAAATTATGGTCGTCATTATGAAGCAGGGGTACACCCGGCAGGAGCTGGAGCACGCCATCGCCGAGATGGAGCGGGGCGGAGTCAAGGTCATGGTCTCCCACGGCAGCGAGTCCACCATCCTGGGCGCCGAGGGCAACGCCGCCAACATCGACATCGAGCGGATGCAGGCCCTGCCCGGGGTGGAGCGGGTGATGCGGGTCAGCGAGCCCTATAAGAAGGCCAACCGGAAGTACCACCCCGACGACAGCATCATCCAGGCCGCTCCCGGGGTCCTGGTGGGAGGAAAGAAGCTGGCGGTGTTCGCCGGGCCCTGCTCGGTGGAGAGCGAGGAGCAGATCACCGCCATCGCCCAGGCGGTGAAGGAGGACGGGGCCTGCGCCCTCCGGGGGGGCGCCTTCAAGCCCCGGACCAGCCCCTACTCCTTCCAGGGCATGGGCTACGCCGGGCTGGACCTGTTGGAGAAGGCCCGCGCCGCCACCGGGCTGCCGGTGGTCACCGAGCTGATGAGCACCGACGACATCGACTACTTTGCCGAGCACGTGGACGTGATCCAGGTGGGGGCCCGGAACATGCAGAATTTCGACCTGCTCAAGCGCCTGGGCAAGGTGGACAAGCCCATTTTGCTCAAGCGGGGGCTCTCGGCCACCATCGAGGAGTGGATCATGTCCGCCGAGTACATCCTGGCGGGGGGCAACGAGAAGGTCATCCTCTGCGAGCGGGGGGTGCGGACCTTCGAGACCTTCACCCGGAACACCCTGGACCTGTCCGCCGTGCTGGCGGTGAAGAAGCAGACCCACCTGCCGGTGATGGTGGACCCCTCCCACGCCAGCGGCCAGGCCTGGATGGTGGAGCGGCTGAGCCTGGCGGCCATCGCCGCCGGGTGTGACGGGCTCATCATCGAGGTCCACAACGACCCGGTCCACGCCCTGTGCGACGGGCAGCAGTCCATTACGCCGGCGCAGTTCCGGAGCCTGATGGAGAAGGCCGCCACCGTGGCGGCCTGCGTGGGGAGAGAGGTGTGAGCCATGAAAAAGGTCGCCATTGTGGGCCTGGGGCTCATCGGCGGGTCCCTGGCTCTGGCCCTGAAGGGCTTTGAGGACTATGAGGTGGTGGGCGTGGCCCGGCGGCAGGCCACGGTGGATTACGCCCTGAGCCACGGGGTGGGAGACACCGCCACCCTGGACGCCGTGGGGGCCCTCCGGGAGGCCGACGTGACCTTTCTGTGCATGGACCCGGACCAGATCGTGGACTACCTCTCGGAGCACAGGGGCGACTTCAAGCCGGGGAGCCTGGTCACCGACGTGTGCGGCATCAAGGGGGCCATTATGGAGGCGTCCAAGGTCCTGCCCCCCCAGGTGGACTTTATCGGCAGCCACCCCATGGCGGGCACTGAGTTCTCGGGCATCGAGCACGCCGAGACCGGGATGTTCCGGGGGGCCCACTACATCATGACTCTGCGGGAGAGCAGTACCCCGGAGCACGCCGACCTGCTGGAGCGGATGGCAAAGCACATGGGCTTCCGGGACGTGGTGCGCACCACGCCGGAAGAGCACGACGCCATCATCGCCTACACCAGCCAGATGATGCACATTATTGCCGTCAGCGTGTGCGACGACGAGAGCCTGTTCACCTGCAAGGGGTTTGAGGGGTCCTCCTTCCGGGGCTGCACCCGGGTGGCGGCCCTGGACGTGGACCTGTGGACCCAGCTCTTCTCCCACAACGCCCCGGCGCTGCTCCGATGCCTGGATACCTTTATCGGGCATCTGCAGGCCTACCGGGAGACCCTGGCCGACGGGGACCGGGGGAAGCTCTCGGAGAAGCTGGCCTGGTCGGCCGACAGGAAACGGCAGATGGACCTGCCGGGACCGGATCTGCTGCAATAAAAGAGCGCCGCCCCACGGGGCGGCGCTTCCTTATTTCCCCTGCACCATGCGGACCATATCCTCGGTGACGGGGGTGGTGTAGGGGTTGAGGCAGGCGTTGATGATCTCCAGGCTGCCCTCGATATCCAGCTGGTAGCAGTAGGAGGTGCCCTTGTACTTCACCGTGCCGTCGCCGGGGAGGGTGGCGGTGGTGAGGTCTTCCAGATCGAAGCCCAGGGCGGGGCTCACGAACCAGAGAAGGTTGGACAGGGACAGGTCGGTCTTGACGTACTGGGAATAGAGCTCCAGATAGCTGCCCAGCTTCTGGGGCTTGGAGAGAAGCTTTTTCAGGATGGTCTTCACCATGGCCTGCTGGGTCCGGGTGCGGCCGATGTCGGCGTCGGGGTAGGCGTCGTAGATGTTGTGGGGGTATTCCCCCTTGCCGTCGGAGTTCTTCCGGCAGCGGACCACCTCCAGGGCCTGCTGACCGGTGAGGTGCTGCAGCCCCGGCTCGTAGTGGATGTGCAGGTCCTGGTCGGGGGCGTCATAGCTCATATGGACGGGCACGTCGAAGTCCACGCCCCCCACCTCGTCCACCAGGGCCACGAAGATCTCGGTGTCGATACACACATAGTGGTCGATGGGGATGCCCAGGATCTCGCTGACGGCGGCCTGAAGCTCCTCCACGCCCCCCACGGGGTAGGCGCCGTTGAGCTTGTGGTACTTCCGGTCCTCCCGGTCCACCAGAGTGTCCCGGGGGAGGGAGACCAGGCCGGCGGTCTGGTTCACCGTGTCATAGGTGGCCACCATGATGGTGTCGGTGTGGCGGCTGACCTGGTCCTCGGCGCACAGCAGGAAGGTCCAGGTGTCCTTTTTCCGCTCCGGGCCCTGGGCCTGGGGGGCGTCGCCGCTGCCCTGGGCGGTGACCACGTTGGGGCGGACGGGCTCCTCGGCCACAGTGGGGCGGCGGGAGAGGAGCTTCAGCCCCAGCCAGAGCCCCACCACCAGGGCGGAGAGGAGGACCAGGACCCGGTAGAGCCGCCGGGCGGCGGAGGGCTTTTGGGTTTTCTTCTGTCTGCGGGAGGCCAAGGGAGGCGTCCCCCTTTCTGGGCGGGTCTCGGAAAGTAGTATGCCCCGGGCGGGGCAGAATCATATCATAGTCGTTTTTGGTCCGGGATGCAAGGGAAAGAGGAAAATCGTAAGAAAAGCGTAAGGCTGCCGAAGGGCGTCAGGTCCCTTTGGCAGCCTTGGATGTAGATTCAGCTCTCCCGGCGGCAGAGGACGGCGGCGGTGAGGGAGTTCACCGCCCCCAAAAGGTCCACCAGAAGCTGGTTCTGGCACTGGAGCTGCTCCAGGATCTGGGTCTGGACGGCGGAGCTCGCTCCCGGCGCGGGGCAGGCAGGGGCGGGACAGGCCGCGGGGATGGGGAAGACATAGCGGTGGATGGGCTCCTCCAGAGGGACCTGGGGGGCCTCCGGCTCCCGCCGGAGCCGGGCGGAGCGGGGATCACGGCAGTTGGGCATGGAAAATTCCTCCTTTCTCACGCCATTCTATGCCGGGGAGGGAAATGGGTCACTGACCCTTGACATTTCCCAGTAAAGTGGTAGAATAAGCGTGGCTGTCCCCTGGACGGCCGCCCTGATCTGATCTTTACAGCCGAGGCGGCAGCTCCGCCCGCAATGTCATGACTCCCGGAAAGGAAGGTCCCAATCATGCGGAAACGTTCTCTTCTGGCCCTGGCCCTGTGCCTGGCCCTTTTGACTGCCTGCTCCCCCAAGGAGCCCGACCCCACCCCCGCGCCCACGGCCTCTCCCACGGCGGAGGCCACGCCCACCCCCACTCCCGAGCCCACCCCGGAGCCCACGCCCACGGAGGATGAGGCGGTGCGGGTGGCCATGCTGAAAGGCCCCACCGGCCTGGGGGCGGCCATGATGATGAACGACAGCGCCAACGCCGCCCAGTATGACTGGAGCCCCGAGGCCCAGCAGGCCAAGGAGCGGGGGGTCAGCTTTGACTTCTCCGTCCTGGGCGACCCCCAGGAGGCGGTGGCGGGGCTGTCCAACGGGACCATCGACATCGCCGCCTTGCCCACCAATCTGGCCTCCACCCTGTACCACAAGCTGGACGGCGGGGTGCAGCTGGCCTGCATCAACACCCTGGGCACCCTCTACATCCTGGAAAACGGCGAGGAGGTCAACTCCCTGAAGGACCTGGAGGGGAAGACGGTGTACGCCTACGGCCAGGGGGCCAACCCGGAGTACGTACTGAACTATCTGCTGGAGCTGGAGGGCGCCGACAGCGCCAAGGTGGACCTCCAGTGGAAGGGCTCCACCGATGAGGTGGCCGCCCTGATGGCCTCGGGGGAGGCCCAGGTGTGCATGCTCCCCGTGCCCGCCGCCACCACCGTGCTCATGCAGAACGACACTGTCCGCACTGCCGTGGACCTGGGCGAGGTGTGGGAGAGCGCCGGGGCCGAGGGGGCCCTGACCATGGGCTGCGTGGTGGTGCGCACCGAGTTTGCCCAGAGCCAGCCCGAGGCGGTGGACGCCTTCCTGGCCCTCTACGCCGACTCCATCGCCTGGATGGCCGACCCGGCCAATCTGGAGACCGCCGCCCAGCTGGCCGAGACCTACGGCATCGTGCCCAAGGCCGCCGTGGCCAAGCGGGCCATTCCCGACGCCAGCCTGTGCTATTTGGACGGCGGGGACATGGTGGAGGCCATCCAGGGCTACTATCAGGTCCTCTATGCCGCCGACCCCAAGTCCATCGGGGGCTCCATCCCCGACGGGGCCTTCTACTACGGCTTCGAGAGCTGAGCGATGGGGGAGAAGCTGCGTAAGATCATACTTCCGGCGGCCTTCTGGCTGCTGGTGTGGACCCTGGCCGCCGCCGGGGTGGGGAGGGAGCTCATCCTGCCCTCCCCCCTGGCGGTGGGCAGGGCTTTGTGTACCCTGGCGGGGGAGGGGACCTTCTGGCGGAGCGTGGGGGTCACCCTCCTGCGGGTGTGCGCCGGGTTCCTGCTGGGCAGCGGTCTGGGGCTCCTGCTGGGCGCCCTGACGGCGGGGTCCAAGTGGTGTGACGCCCTTCTCTCCCCCGCCCTCCGGGCGGTGCGGACGGTGCCGGTGGTGTCCTTCATCCTGCTGCTCTATTTCGCCCTGCCCAGCTCCGGGGTGCCGGTGGCGGTGTCCGCCCTGATGGCTCTGCCGGTGGTGTGGCGTTCGGCTCGAGAGGCCATCGCCGCCGCCGACGGGCAGCTCCTGGAGCTGTGCGGGGCCTACCGGCTCACCCGGTGGCAGACCTTCCGGCTCTGCCGCCTGCCGGCGGCTCTGCCCGCCCTGTGCGCCGGGTGGGAGACCGCCCTGGGGCTGGTGTGGAAGTCCGCCCTGGCGGCGGAGGTATTATGTCAACCAAAATGGGCGGCGGGAGCCGGGCTCCAGGCTGCCAAGTCCACCCTGGACACCGCAGCGGTGGCAGCGTGGACGGTGGCGGTGGTGTGCCTGAGCCTGGTGATGGAAGGGGCCCTCCGGCGGCTCCTGGACCGGTGGAAGGGGGGCGGCGGACAGTGATCGAGGTACAAGACCTGACCGTGACCCTGGGGGGCCGCAAGGTGCTGGACCGTTTTTCCCTCTCGGTCCCCGAGGAGGGCCTGACCTGGCTCTCCGGGCCCTCGGGGGAAGGAAAGACCACCCTCCTGCGGGTGCTGGCGGGGCTCCTGGAGCCCGACAGCGGCAGCTTTGCCCTCCCCGGAAGGCCGGTGATGCTCTTTCAGGAGGACCGGCTTTTCCCCGGCCTGAGGGTGAGAGAACAGGTGGAGGCCGTCCTTCCCAAGGGCCAAAAGAGCCGCTGGGAGGACTATTTGCGCCTGGCAGAGCTCTGGGAGGACCGGGACAAGACCCCCCGGCAGCTCTCCGGCGGCATGGCGCGGCGGTGCGCCCTGGCCCGGGCCCTGGCGGTGGAGGGGGAGGTCTGGCTGCTGGACGAGCCCTTCGCCGGGGTGGACCTGGATCGGGCGGAGCGCATCCTGGAGAGGCTCCGGGCCTTGAAACGGCCCACCCTTCTCACCGGCCACTCCCCCCAGCTCGCCGCCCTGTGCGACCGGGCGGTGGAGCTGTGAATCGTCTCTCTGAAAACAAAACTGCCGTGTTGGAAGTCCCAACACGGCAGTTTTTGTCGGTCTTTTACGGCTCCAGCTCCTCGGTGGCGGCGGTGGGGACCTGGGGCTCATCGTGCTCGGTGACGTCGAAGTAGTCCTGATCCCGCAGGTGGGGCCAGCGGTGGTAGATCACGGCGGTGAGCAAGGGGTAGAGCACGGTGGCGATGAGGCCGCCGGAGTACCCGTTGTTGTAGAGGTTCACCCCCGCCACCGGGCCGCCGGTGTAGAGCACCACGCAGGAGTGGAGGAAGCCGGCCAGGATGCCGCAGGGCCAGCCGAAGCATCCGGAGATGGGGGCCAGGGTGGTGCCGAAAAGCCCGGCCAGCTGGGAGGCCGGGTTGGTCAGGTCCCGCTGCATCACGAAGCCCCCCAGGGCTACCCCCAGGATGATGGGGGTGATGTTCCGGGCGTGCTTGCCGTAGGCCGAGAAGCCGATGACGGTGAGGATGCCCCCCAGGGTGGGGCCGTTGAGGTCCCCGCCGATGAGGAGGATGTAGGCGGTGGCGATGAGACCGTTGACCCCCATGTTGATGAGCACCGGGGCCGCGCCGTAGAGCCGCAGGAAGTCGCTGGGGGCCCGGCCGGTGGCCTTGAGCAGGCGGCGGTACCCCGCCCAGGCGGCCCAGGCTGGCTTGTTGCACAGGAACAGCCCCGAGAAGATGAGCACACAGCAGAAGACCGTCAGGCCCACCCCCAGGGGCAGGTCATACTCGGTGGCCCAGTGGAGGGCGGTGGAGGGGGCCCGGCCCATGGAGGAGAGGATGGGCACCACGATGAGGGCCACCAGGCCGCAGGCGAAGCCCATGTTGTAGAGGTTCATGCCGTTCTGGATCTTGAAGGTGTAGGCCGACAGGGAGGGCATGACGAAGCCGATGGCCACCCCCAGCAGAACGCCGGTCACCAGGTTGGGCAGGTCGTGGCCCTCGTGAAAGCACAGAAAGCCCACCAGGGGGGACAGGGAGGAGGACATGAGGGCCACGTTGGCGAACTTCTCAAAGGGCTCCCCCCGGAACCGGGCGTAGAGGAAGGACCCCAGGAGGAAGGGGGTCATGTTGAAGGGGTTTTTCCCGAACAGGGCGAAGCCCCCCATCAGCCCCAGCACCACCAAGGTAAAGCCGTTGAGGGGGTCCCTCACCAGGTAGAGGACCGCGACGCTGTAAAGCACCACCAGGGCGGAGTTGAGGAAGGCCGCCCCCACCCCCGCCAGGTCGATGTAGTCGGTGATGAGGGTGTCTCCCGCCATCAGGATGCGCTCCAGACCCACCAGGATGTCGGCGGGGGAGTCGGCCAGGAAGGCCAGGACGGTCAACAGGGCGCAGTAGGCCAGGGCGATGGGGATGATCTTGCGGTAGCGCATGGGCGGGGCCTCCCTCATGGATTTTTTGGGGGTCAGCGCTGGGCCTGGAACCAGGCCAGGGTCTCCCGGGCGTCCTCCTGCACCTGCAGGCGCAGGCCGTCCAGGTCGTCAAATCTCCGCTCGGGCCGCAGGAAGTGGAAGAACTCCACCCGCACCGTGCGGCCGTACAGGTCTCCCTCAAAGTTCAGCAGGAAGCTCTCCACGTTGACGGCGTCCCCGTCGTTCACCGAGGGGCGCACCCCCACGTTGGTCACCGCCGGGAAGGGTCCCTCTCCGGGCAGATGCCGGGGCCCGGGGGGCTCGTGATTGTCGGGGTAGTTGGGCAGCACCCACACCTGGGTGGCGTACACCCCGTAGGCGGGGATGAGCATCCCGGCGGGGAAGCGGAGGTTCACCGTGGGAAAGCCCAGGGCGGAGCCCAGCTTCTTGCCGTGGTGCACCGTGTCGGTGAGGGTGTAGGGGTGCCCAAGATAGCGCACCGCCTGGTCCATCTCCCCCTGGGCCACCAGGGAGCGGATGTAGGTGGAGGAGACCGTGATGCCCTCCAGCTCCACCTTGGGCACCACGTCGCAGCCGATGCCCAGTTCCGCGCACAGCTCCTTGAGCCGCTGGGGATTGCCCTCCCCCTTGTAGCCGAAGTGGAAGTCGTGGCCCACCACCAGGTGGACCGCCCCGTGGTCCCGGACCAGATAGTCGGTGACGAACGCCCGCCAGGGGGTCTTCATCATCCGCTCATCGTAGTGGGCCACGATCACGTCCCGGATGCCGTAGTACCGGTGCATCAGCCCCGCCCGGTCGGCGGGGGTGGAGAGCAGAGGCACCGGGGTGTGGAGGATGAGGGCGGAGGGGTGGACGTCGAAGGTGAAGGCGGTGGGCACCGCTCCCAGCTCCCGGGCCCGCTGGGCGCACAGGGAGAGCAGCGCCCCGTGGCCCGTGTGGACCCCGTCAAAGAAGCCTAAAGCGATCACGCGCTTTGTTTCCACGCTGCAAAACTCCTTACAGTGTTGAATAAGGTTTTGCCAACGGGCAGTATTGACCGTGGCTGTACCACATTGGTTGCAGGAAGTTCTTTTTGCCTACTTTTCCCCCTCTGGGGGTGGACTCCACTAAGATTTTGCTGCGCAAAATCAAGTGTCGTTCTATCTTTCAAGAAAAAGTAGGTCAGACCTCGTAGAAGCTTTTCACCGTGGTGAGCACGCCCTTTTTGGCCCGGCTGAGAGCCAGAAAGGCCCCGTCGGGACCGTACAGGCGGTACTCCCCGTCGGTCAGCTTGGGGGTTTTGAGGGCGGCGCCGTTGCGGACCTTCCGCTCCCCCTCGGTCTTGAGCTTCAGGGCGGGCCGGTCCCGGAAGAGCTTGTCCACCGGGAGAAGGAGGGCGGCGGGGTCGGAGGCGTTCACCACCTCGTCCAGGGGGTGGGCATCGGCCAGGGAGAAGCCGCAGGCCTCGGTCCGCTGCAGCCCCGCCATGCACCCGCCGCAGCCCAGGGCCTGTCCCAGATCATGGCACAGCGTGCGGATGTAGGTCCCCTGGGAGCAGCGCACCCGGAGCCGGAAGTCCCCCTCCGGGGTCTGTCCCGGCAGGAGCTCCAGGCTGTAAATGGTGATCTTCCGGGCCTTCCGCTCCACCTCCACGCCCTTCCGGGCCAGCTCGTAGAGCTTCTTGCCGCCTATCTTGACGGCCGAGTACATGGGGGGCACCTGGTCGATCTCCCCGGTGAATCGGGGCAGGAGCGCCCGCAGCCGCGCCTCGCCATCGGCGGGGACGTCCCCGGTCTCCAGGGTCTCCCCCCAGATGTCCTGGGTGTTGGTGGTCAGGCCCAGCCGGAGCTGGGCTAAGTACTCCTTCTCCCCGGTCTCGGCGAACTGCACCGCCCGGGTGGCCCGGCCCACGAACACGGGGAGGACCCCGGTGGCCATGGGGTCCAGGGTCCCGGCGTGGCCCACGCGCTTTTCGTGAAAGACCCCCCGGAGCCTGGCGCAGACGTCCATGGACGTCCAGTCCTGAGGTTTGTCGATGATAATGATGCCGCTGGGCATGGGCTCACCCCTCCGCCTTCACGGTGTTGATGGCGCTGAGGATGGCGGCCTTGGCCTGGTCCACGCTGCCGTAGATGGTGCAGCCCGAGGCGGCGGCGTGTCCCCCGCCCCCCAGCAAGGCGCAGACCTTGGAGGCGTTCAGGTCGGCCTGGGTGCGGACGCTGAGCTTGCACTCGCCCCGCTTCAGCTCCCGGATGGTCACGGCGGTGTGGACCCCCTCCAGCTGCCCCACCACGGCGGCGATGTCCTCCACGTCCTCCTCCCGGGCGCCGAACTCGGCCATGTCCGCCAGGGAGATTGCGGCGATGGCGGTCTGCCCGTCGTGGTGAAGGTCCATGGTCTCGATCATCCGGCTCTCCAGCCGGAGCCGGGTGTAGCTCTTGGTGCGGAAGTGCCGCTTGTTCACCCAGGCGTAGTTGATGCCGCTGGCCATCAGGGCCGCCGCCACGGCGTGGGTGTTGGGGGAGGTGTTGGAGTAGACGAAGCAGCCGGTGTCGGTGCTCACCGCCACGTAGAGGGGCAGGGCGATCTCCGCCGGGAGGGGGGCGTCCCCCACCAGGCCCAGCAGCTCCCGGACCAGCTTGTAGAGGATCTCCCCGCAGGCGGCCTTGTCGGCCTCCACCCAGTTGTACTGCCCAAAGCCCTCGTTGGAGGGGTGGTGGTCGATGGCCAGCTCCACCTTGCCCTTGTAGTCCTGGGCCTCGGCGGGGAAGAGCCCCTCGCTGGCGATGTCGGTGGAGACCACGTGCTCAGGGACGAACCCCTCAGGGGCCAGGATGCCCTCCAGATAGGGGGTGAACAGGGAGGTGGCGTCGGCGTTGGGCAGGAGCCAGGCGGTCTTTCCCAGGATCCGCAGAGTGCGGCACAGGGCGGCGGCGCAGCCGATGGTGTCCCCATCGGGCCGCTTGTGGGTGAGGATGAGGAAGCCGTCCCGCTCCAGGAGCCAGCGGGCGGCCTCTTGACAGGTGATGGCGGACATGGCGGTCACTCCTTGTTTTCCAGACCTTCCAGGATCTGGTGGATGTGGGCGCCCCGGTCCATGGAGTCGTCCCGGACAAAGGTCAGCTCGGGGGTGGCCCGGAGGGAGAGCTCCCGGCCCAGCTCCCGGCGGAGGTAGCCGGCGGCCGACTTCAGGCCCTTCAGGACCTCATCGGCGCCGGACTTGTCCAGCACGCTGATATAGACCTTGGCGTACTTCAGGTCGGCGGTGGTGTCCACGCCGGTGACAGAGATCAGACCGTGGACCCGGGGGTCCTTCACGGTGCGGATAAGCTCGCTGAGCACCCGCTGGATCTCCTCGTTGATGCGGCCCATTCGGGTGGCGGACATAGAGATCCCTCCTTCTTTGGTATTTCTGATGCGGCGGGCCGGTGAGGACACCGGCCCTTACGATTCATCGGACAACCCCAGAAGATAATCCGATGACACATGGTAGTGTTCGCAGATCAGCACTAATTTTTCAAGGGTAGTAAAGGCGTTTCCGTTTTCCATCTCACTGATCTGTGTTTTTCCAACGCCCAAAAGCTGCGCCAATTGGGTCTGCGTCTCTCCGTTTTCCTTTCGAAGGGCAAGAAGCCGCTTTCCAAAAATTTCTTTGCGGAACAATGCAATACCCCCTTGACAAGTTCAATGTTTTTGAACTATAATAAGTTCAGAATCATTGAACGAGGTGATAAAATGGACATTCTCTTACAATTGGAAAACCTGCTCTATGAGGACGCCGCCGAGGACCGCCATGGGCCAGAGTACCATGAACTGATGGTCCTGGAGCGGCGGCATCTGGACGCCCTCACCCGCGCTGCCGGGGAGGAGACGGTGGAAAAGCTCACCGACGTGCAGGACGAGCTGATCCAAGCCCGGCTGGTCCGCGCCTTTTTCTATGGGCTGCGGCTGGGGGCGGCGCTGCTGGAATATTGAAAAACAGGGGCGGGCGCAGCGCCCGCCCCCGCGTGTTTTACTGGACCTCGATCTGCTCCATGAGGAAGGCCTCGATGACGTCGCCCTCCTTGATGTCCTGCCATTTCTCGAAGGTGATGCCGCACTCGTAGCCCTGGGCGACCTCCTTCACGCTGTCCTTGAACCGCTGGAGGGAAGCGATGGCGCCGTCGTAGATGACGATGTTGTCCCGGAGCAGCCGCATCTGGGCCCCCCGCTGCATCCGGCCCTCGGTGACGTAGCACCCGGCCACCATGCCCACGTTGGTGATGCGGAACACGTTGCGGACCTCGGCCCGGCCCAGGTCCACCTCCTTGAACTTGGGGGCGAGCATGCCCTTCATGGCGGTCTCGATCTCGTTGATGCAGTCGTAGATGACCCGGTACATCCGCATATCCACGTGGTCCCGCTGGGCGCTGGCCTTGGCGTTGGAGTCGGGGCGGACGTTGAAGCCCACGATGATGGCGTTGGAGGTGGCGGCCAGCATCACGTCGGACTCGCTGATGGCGCCCACAGCGCAGTGGATGACCTTCACCCGCACCTCGTCGTTGGAGATCTTCTCCAGGGAGGACTTCACCGCCTCGGCGGAGCCCTGGACGTCGGCCTTGACGATGATGTTCAGGGTCTTCATCTCTCCCTGCTGGATCTGGGAGAACAGGTCCTCCAGGGTGACCTTGCCCACGTTCCCGGCGGAGGCCGCCTTCTGGTCGTGGCGGCGCTGCTCGGCCAGCTCCCGGGCCATGCGCTCGTCGGCCACGGCGTGGAAGTCGTCCCCCGCCTCGGGGACCTCGGCCATGCCGATGATCTCCACAGGCACCGAGGGGCCGGCCTTGGTGACCTTCTCGCCCTTGGCGTTGGTCATGGCCCGGACCCGGCCCACCGCCGTGCCGGCGATGATCACGTCGCCCTGGTTCAGGGTGCCGTTCTGCACCAGCAGGGTGGCCACGGGGCCCCGGCCCTTGTCCAGCCGGGCCTCCACCACGGCGCCGTGGGCTGAGCGGTTGGGATTGGCCTTGAGCTCCCGCATCTCGGCGGTGAGGTTGACCATCTCCAGCAGGTTGTCGATGCCCTGGCCGGTCTTGGCCGAGATGGGGCAGCAGATCACGTCGCCGCCCCACTCCTCGGGCACCAGCTCGTACTTGGTGAGCTGCTCCTTGATCTTCTCGGGGTTGGCCTCGGGCTTATCCATCTTGTTGATGGCCACGATGATGGGGATCTCGGCGGCCTTGGCGTGGTTGATGGACTCCACGGTCTGGGGCATGATGCCGTCGTCGGCGGCCACCACCAGGATGGCGATGTCGGTGATCATGGCGCCCCGGGCCCGCATGGCGGTGAAGGCCTCGTGGCCGGGGGTGTCCAGGAAGGTGATGGGCTTGCCCTTCACCTCCACCTGGTAGGCGCCGATGTGCTGGGTGATGCCGCCGGCCTCTCCGGCGGTGACGTGGGCGTTGCGGATATAGTCCAGCAGAGAGGTCTTGCCGTGGTCCACGTGGCCCATGACCACCACCACGGGGGCCCGGCTCACCAGGTCCTCGGCCTTGTCCTCGGCGGTGTCGATGAGCTTCTCTTCGATGGTGACGATGACCTCCTTCTCCACCTTGCAGCCCATCTCCTCGGCGATGATGGCGGCGGTGTCGAAGTCGATGACGTCGCTCATGGAGGCCATGACCCCGTTCTTCATCAGGCACTTGACCACCTCGGCGCCGGTCTTCTTCATCCGGGAGGCCAGCTCGCCCACGGCGATCTCGTCGGGGATCATCACCTTCACCGGGGCCTTCTTGGCGATCTCCAGCTGGAGCCGGCGCATCTTCTCCTGCTCCTCCTGGCGGCGCTTGTTACCGCCGAAGGAGGCCCGGCGCTGCTGGGCGCCCCGGTTCTTGAACTTCTCCCGGCCGGCGTCCATCTGCTTGGTCTTGGAGGAGGCGATGCGCTCCAGCTTCTCGTCGTACTTGTCCAGGTTCACCGCGCCGCCCTTGCGGGTGTCCACCACCCGCTTCTCAGGCACCTTGGTGGTGCGCTGCTGGAGGGGCTGCTGGGGTTTTTGGGGCTTTTTGGGGGCCTGGACGGGGGTCTGGACCGGGGCCTTTTGGGTCTCCACCCCCGGCTTTTGGGCCGGGACGGGCTCCTTTTTCGCCTCATCCTTCGGAGCCTCGGGGGCCTTTTGGGGCTTGGGCGGCTCGGGCTTCACCTCGGCCTTGGGCTCGTGGTAGACATCGGCGAAGATGGAGCTGATGTCGCTGACCTGGTTGTGCTGGGTCAGATACTCGAAGATAAGGGACAACTCGTGGTCCTCCAGCGCCTGCATGTGGTTCTTGGGGGCGGTGGCGTACTTGGTGAGGATGTCCACGATCTCCTTGGAGTTGCGGCCAAAGTCCTTGGCCACCTCATGCGCACGATACTTGATATTTAACAAATGCCTGCACCTACTTTCTCTTGAAAGAGAAAGTAGGCAAAGAGAACTTTAATAGAAGACCGGACGCTTCTATGAAGGCTTTCTTGACCTGTTTTCTGCTTTCAAGGACGATTTACAAAACGAATACAAACAAAGGGGGAGGAACGTGTTTGGCTCCGCCGGGACGGGGGACGGGCCGGGCCGGGGGGCACGGGAGCGCCGGGCGGTCACGGCTTGCCCTCCTTGGGTGGGGCGGGGGGCGGAGGGGCCCAGGGCTTGGCGCGCTTGAGGGCCCCTTGCCGCTTCTGCTTCTCTTTGCGCCGGCGGACGGTCTTGGCCGCCTTGGCGCCCAGGTGCTCGGCGGCGGCGGAGAAGGTGTCGGGGTCGGCCTGGGAGAGCTTTTTCAGGGCCGCGGCGGCCAGGCCGGTGTCGGTAAAGGCCAGTACGGCGCAGCTTGCGCGCCCCACGGCGCCCCCCAGCTCGGCCTTGGTCAGGGCCACGGAAAAGCACTGGGCGTTGCCCGCTTCGGCGGCCCGGCTTGCCCGCTGGGCGGTGCCGGCGGCGGCGTCGGAGGCCACCAGCAGGAGCTTGGTCTTGTGTCCGAGGGCCGCGGCGGCGGCGTCCTCCTCCCCCAGGGCCAGCTTGCCGGCCTTCCGGGCCAGGCCCAGCAGGCCCAACAGGCCGTTGTCCTTATCCATCCTGGTCACCCGCTTCCATCTGGGCCTCCAGGGCGGCCCACACCTCGTCGGGCAGGGGGGCGGAGAAGGCCCGCTCCAGGGCCCGGGACTTGCGGACCTTCTTCAGGCACTCCGGACTGGGGCAGACGTAGGCCCCCCGGCCGGGCTTTTTGCCCTTGAAGTCCAGGCTGACCTCTCCCTGGGGGGAGCGGACCACCCGGATGAGCTCGGCCTTGGGCTTGTGCTCCCGACAGCCGAGACATTGGCGCAGAGGTATTTTCTTGGGCAAGAGGTCCGCCTCCTTTCAAGGCTGCTGATGTTTCCGCGAGGGGCGGGCGAGACCGTCGGCCCCTGCGGTTTTAAACAAATGTGGTTACCACCGGGCCGATGGGGACATCGGCCCCTACGCGGTGGAATTGCGTTTGTCAGGGTCGTAGGGGCCGGTGGTCTCGCCTGTCGGCTCGGTCGTGCGGTACCGGGCGCCACCGGCGCCCACCGCCCTCACCGGCCCACGGCGTTGGGTTCCTTATTCCTCTTCCTCGATGAGGGCGTCCTCATCGGGCTCGATCTCGGGCTCCGGGTCATTGGGGGCGGACTCGGGCTTGATGTCGATCTTGTAGCCGGTGAGCTTGGCGGCCAGGCGGGCGTTCTGGCCCTCCTTGCCGATGGCCAGGCTGAGCTGGTCGTCGGGGACAACCACCCGGCAGCTCTTGCCATCGGCGGCGGTGATGACGCTGGTGACGTCGGCGGGGGCCAGGGCGGCATGGACGTACTCGGTGGGGTCCTCAGACCACTTGATGATGTCCACCTTCTCGCCCTTGAGCTCCTCCACGATGTTGTTCACACGCTGGCCCTTGGGGCCCACGCAGGCACCGATGGGGTCCACGTTGGGCTCGGCGGACCACACGGCGATCTTGGTGCGGGAGCCGGCCTCCCGGGCGATGGACTTGACCTCCACGGTGCCGTCGTAGATCTCAGGCACCTCCAGCTCGAAGAGCCGCTTCACCAGGCCGGGGTGGGTCCGGGAGATGAGGACCTGGGGCCCCCGGGGGTTGTTGCGGACCTCCACCACATAGACCTTCAGGCGCATGCCCTCCACATAGGTCTCGCCCTTGACCTGCTCGCCGGGAGCCAGGTAGGCCTCGGTCCACTCGCTGCCCGAGGTGATGCGCAGAGAGCACCCGCCGGTGCGGGGGTCGATGCGGGTGACGAGACCGGTGATGATCTCGTGCTCCTTGGAGGTGAACTCGTTGTAGATCATCCCCCGCTCGGCCTCCCGCATGCCCTGGATGATCACCTGGCGGGCGGTCTGGGCGGCGATGCGGCCGAAGTCCCGGGTCTTGACCTCGATGCGGATGGTGTCTCCCAGGCCGGCCTGGGGCAGCTTGGCCTGGGCGTCGGCCAGGGCGATCTCGGTGGCGGGATCGTCCACGGTCTCCACCACTTCCTTCTTGATATACATCTTGACGGTGCCCTTCTCGGGGTCGGCGTCCACCACGATGTTCTCCCCGGCGTCGGCGTGGTCCTTCTTGTAGGCGGACACCAGGGCCAGGGTGATCTTCTCCATCATGTAGGAGCGGGGGATGCCCTTCTCCTTCTCGATGAGGTCAATGGCGGTGAAGAACTCGGGGGCGTCCAGCTCGTTGCTCTTTTGCACCTTTTGATTTTTCTTCGGCATGATCAGCGTCTCCTTCAATTCAAGCGGCTCTGATAAAAGCCGCCTGGTCTTTGATAAAAGTTCTTTTGCGGCTACACCCGCACGTAGAGCCGCACCTGGGCGATGTCCTTTTTGAGGAAGGTCTGCTCGCCCTGGGGGGTGCGGATGGTCACGTCCCCGTCGGCGAAGGCGGTCAGCTCGCCCACCCAGCTCTTGCGCCCGGCCTGGGGGCGGTAGAGCCTGACCTCCACCTCGCTGTCCAGGAAGGCAGCGAAGTGCTCGGGCTTTTTCAGGGCCCGGTCGGCCCCGGCGGAGGAGACCTCAAAGGTGTAGCTGCCCTGGATGGGGTCCAGCTCATCCAGCTTGTCGCTCACCGGGCGGGACACGGCCTCGCAGTCGTCGATGGAGACCCCGCCGGGCTTGTCGATGTAGAGCCGGAGATACCATACCCCCGCCTCCTTCACGTACTCCACGTCCCAGAGGGAGCACCCCTGGGCCTCCACGAAGGGAAGGGCGAGCTGGGCAACGGCGTCGGTGACCTTTGCCAAGAGAAGACCCCCTTTCCAAGAAATGAGAGTGAGGAATCATCCTCACTCTCATATCCTACCAATACTATCGTGGTCAGTATACCATGAAAACGCCGGTAATGCAAGGGCTTTTCGGAAAAAAAGCCTTACAGACCAGGGGTTTGACCTGGAACAGAAAACCGCCGGACCCAGCCTTGACCGGGTCCGGCGTGTTTTATATCCCGTTGGGGGACCTCAGTCGATCTGCCCCAGCTCCTTGGCGGCGGCGATGGCCTTCTCCTGCACGGCGGGAGGCGCGTCCTCGTAGCGCACGAAGTGGAAGGTGAAGGAGCCCCGGCCCTGGGTCATGGAGCGCAGGTCGATGGCGTAGCGGCCCATCTCGGCCATGGGCACCTCGGCCGTCAGGGTCCATGCCCATCACCCGGCCCCGGCGCTTGTTCAGGTCGCCCATCACGTCGCCGGTGTAGCTGTCGGGCACGTCTACCTTCAGCTCGCCGATGGGCTCCAGCAGCACAGGGTTGGCCTGGGGCATGCCGGCCTTATAGGCCAGCTGCACGGCGGTCTTGAAGGCCATTTCGGAGGAGTCCACCGGGTGGTAGGACCCGTCGAAGAGGGTGGCCTTGAGGTACACCACGGGATAGCCCGCCAGCACGCCGTGGACCACCGCCTCCTTCATGCCCTTCTCCACCGCGGGGAAGTAGTTCTTGGGCACCGAGCCGCCCACGACCTCCTCGCAGAACTCCAGCTCCTCGCTCTCGCCGGGCTCGAAGCGCATCCACACGTCGCCGAACTGGCCGTGGCCGCCGGTCTGCTTCTTGTGCCGGCCCTGGACCTCCACCTTTTTGCGGATCTTCTCCCGGTAGGCCACCCGGGGCTCGGAGAGCTCGGCGTCCACGCTGAAGCGGTTCTTCAGCCGGGCGAGGATCACGTCCATCTGCATGTCGCCGGCGCCCGAGACCACCATCTGGTGGGTCTCGGCGTTGTTGACCCAGGTAAAGGAGGGATCCTCCTCCATCAGGCGGGTCAGGCCGCCGGCGATCTTGTCCTCCTGGCCCTTGGTCTTGGGGGCGATGGCCACCGAGTAGCAGGGCTCGGCGAAGGGGATGGGCTCCACCTTCACCACCTTGCGGGAATCGCACAGGGTGTCGCCGGTCTTGACCTTGTCCATCTTGCCGATGGCGCCGATGTCGCCGCACTGGAGCTCCTTGACCTCCTCGGCCTTCTTGCCCTTCATGATGTAGAGCCGGCCGATCTTGTCGCTCTCGCCGGTGCGGGCGTTGATGACGGTCATGTCGGGCTTGATGGAGCCCGAGAGGACCTTGACGAAGGAGTACTTGCCGTACTGGTCGGAGACCGTCTTCCACACATAGGCGGCGGGGACGGCGCCGGGGACGGTGAGGAACTCCTCCAGCTCGCCGTTGGCGTTCTCGGCGGTGAGGGGCTTGCCCTCCAGGGGATTGGGCAGCAGCTCGATGATGGTGTCCAGCAGCATCCGGGTGCCCAGGCCCTGCATGGCCGAGCCGCACACCACGGGGAAGATGGACAGGTCCTTCACGCCCTGGCGCAGGCCCTGGACCATCTCCTGATAGGTGAAGTCCTCGCCGCCGAAGTACTTCTCCATGAACTCCTCGCTGGTCTCGGCCACCGACTCCTTCAGAGCGTCATAGAGCTCATCCAGGACGCTGTGCTTGTCGGCGGGGACCTCGATCTCGATGCGCTCCCCCTTGGGGCCGAACTGATAGGCCCGCTTCTGGAGCACGTCGATGATGCCGATGACCTTCTTGCTCTCGTCCCAGATGGGGGCCACCACCGGGGCGATGTTCTTGCCGAAGCGCTCCCGCAGGGTGGCGAAGGCGGCGTTGTAGTCGGAGTTGTCCTCATCGGTCTTGGAGACGTAGAGGATGCGGGGCAGCTTCCTGTCCTCGCAGAACTTCCACGCCTTCTCGGCGCCCACGCTCATGCCAGACTTGGCAGAGCAGACGATGACGGCGGCGTCGGAGGCCTGGAGGGCCTCCACCACCTCGCCGGAGAAATCGAAGTAGCCCGGAGTGTCCAGCACATTGATCTTGCAGCCGTTATATTCCACCGGCAGCACGGCGGTGGAGATGGAGATCTGGCGCTTGATCTCCTCGGGGTCGTAGTCGCTGGTGGTATTGCCGTCGGGGACGGTGCCCAGCCGGACGGCTCCGCCGGTGAGGAAGAGCATGCTCTCAGCCAGGGAGGTCTTGCCGTTTCCGCCGTGGCCCAGCAGGCAGATATTGCGGATGTTTTGTGCGGAATAGCTCATGTGACTTCTCTCCTTACGTTTGGGTTAGACAGCGGTGGGGCAAAACACTGTTCTTGTTGATTATAACGCAAACAGGCCAAACTGGCAACAGAAATTTTGGAAATTTGCCCAAAATGACAAAAATAACGAGGCGGCCCCTGCAGGGGCCGCCTCGGGTGAGGTGGGTCTTGGGTTACGGGCGGCCCCACGGGCCGCCTCGGGTGAGGTGGGTCTTGGGTTACGGGCGGCCCCACGGGCCGCCTCGGGTGAGGTGAGTCTTGGGTTGCGGGCGACCCCTCGGGCCGCCTCGGGTGAGGTGAGTCTTGGTTTGCGGATGGCCTCTCGGGCCGCCTCGGGTGAGGTGGGCCTTGGGTTGCGGGCGGCCCCACGGGCCGCCTCGGAAGGGGACTTATCCTATTCCTGCACAGGCGGGTCCAGGGCCTCCTCCGCCGGGGGCAGAGGGGTCTCGGAGGGCTCGCTCTCCGGGTCCGGGGTCTCCTCCGTCGGGGTCTCGGAGGGTGCGGCCTGGGGTCCCTCCGGGCTGGCCGGGGTCTCCCCCGGGACCTGGCTCTCAAAGAACTCCCACTGTCCCTCGCCGCCGGAATTCTTCACCGTGTCGCCCAGGGTCTGGATCTGGCTGACCTCGCCGGTGTCCAGGGCCACCAGGAAGTGGCTGTACCGCTGCTGGTCGGCGGGGGCGTCCACCCCGAAGAGGTAGGCGCTCTGGTCCTCGGTGAGCCCCTCGTAGGCCACGGTGCTCACCAGCTCGTCGCTCCCCGCCAGGGAGTTGGTGCACATCAGCGCCGCCTGGTCGTAGACGTTGGAGAGGGGGGCGGCGTTGCTGGCGTTCACCCGGGCCACCACCAGCTCCAGGGCCTGGGCGGGGGAGAGGTTGGCGCCGTCGGCCGTAGAGGCGCGGGTGGTGACCTCAGCGGCGGTCTCGGGCAGGACCTCGGCGTCCACGGCGTCGGTCCCTCCCTCCGGGGCGGGGCTGAGGGCATTGACAGAGAACAGGGCCGCCATGGGCTGGAAGGTGGGCTCCGGCTCGGGAGCCGGGGTGGGGGCGGCCGCCTGGGCGGCACCCGCTGCGGCATCCCCCGTGTCGGCCTTCCGCCCCTGGGGGGCGGCCGCCTCCGAACCGTTGACAGCCGGTTCCTCATCCTGGGGAGCGATCCCGGCGGTGCCAACGGTCATATCCTCCTCCAGGTCCTCAGCCTGGGCGGGCACGGCTTTCTCCGCACTGCGCCCGTCGGGCCCGGGACCCTGTTCGGAGACCGGGATTTCCGTATTTTGGGCAGACAGCGACTCGGGCTTGGCCTCGGCGCTCCGGTCGGGGAGGAACAGGCGCACGGAGGCCCCCGCCCCCACGATCACCGCCAGCACGGCGGCAGTGGCCAGCCACTTCCGCCAGGGATGGGTCTTCTTCACCGGCAAGGGGACGATCTTTTCCTGCTCCACCGCCGCCATGATCCGGTCGGTGAGCCCCTCGGGGACCTCCACGGGAGGGAGAGTCATCAGGGCCCGGTGGAGCTTTTCCAGCTGGGCCGCCGTCCTGCGGCAGTCGGCGCACTCTGCCAGGTGCTCCCGGAGCCGCTGTTCCTCCTGGGGGGTCAGCGCCCCGTCCAGCCGCGCGCTGATGAGGGCGAAATATTCTTCATGCTGGGCCATTTGGGGCGCCTCCTTTCCGTTTTGTCTACTTCTTTGACGACAGGGGGACAAAAAAGTTCCCCGGAATTTTCACCTGTCCCGCAGTCGGTCCCGGAGGGAGAGCCGGGCCCGGGCCAGCCGGGACTTCACCGTGCCCTCCTCCACCTCCAGGATCTGGGCGATCCTGGCGTAGCTCAGCCCCTCGGCCTCCCGGAGGAGGAGCACCTGCCGGTGCTCGGGGGAGAGGGCGGCCAGGGCCCTTTCCAGAGCCGAGCGGGCCTCCTCCTTCTCCAGGGCCCGGTGGGGGGCGTAGCGCTCGTCGGGGAACTCGGCCTGCCGCTCCCCCTCCTCGTCCTCCACCGTCATGGACAGGGCGGCGTGCCGCTTCTCCCGGCGGAGGAAGTCGATGCAGGCGTTGCTGGTCAGCCGGTAGAGCCAGGTGGAAAAGGAGCTCCGGGCGTCAAACTTCCCCAGCCCCCGCCAGGCGTTGAGAAAGGCGTCCTGGCTCAGGTCGGCGGCGTTGTCCGGGTCCCCCACCATCCGATAGGCCAGGGAGTACACCATGCCCTGGTACCGGCGCACCAGCTCTTCAAAGGCCTTGCTGTCCCCGGCCTTGGCGGCCTCCACCAGTTGATTGTCCGACACGGCTTCCTCACCTGCCTTTCTCTCTTTGTGTGGGTGGCCCTCATCGAGGGCCGATGGAACCCTACTCCTCCGGGTCCCGCAGGTCCCGCTTGATGCCCTTGGTGATCTTATAAATGTCCTCCAGAGTGGACACCGAGGAGATCTGTTCCTTGTAGTATCCGGCGTAGGGGATGCCCTTGAGGTACCAGGCGTAGTGTTTCCTGGCCTCCAGGCAGGCGATGCGCTCCCCCTTGTACTCCGCCGCCAGCTCGATCTGCCGCACCACCGTGTCGCACCGCTCCGCCAGGGGTGGCCGGGGCGGGATGGGCTCCCCCTTCAAAGCGGCGGCACACTGCTGGAAGAGCCAGGGATTGCCGAAGGCCCCCCGGCCGATCATCAGCGCCTGGCACCCGGTGCGCTTCAGGATTTTCACCGCGTCCTGGGGGGAGAACACGTCCCCGTTGGCGATCACCGGGATGGACACCGCCTCCCGTACGGCGGCGATGCCCTCCCAGTCGGCGGTGCCCGAGTACATCTGCACCTTGGTCCGCCCGTGGACCGTGAGGGCGGCCACCCCCGCGTCCTCCAGCCGCTTGGCCAGCTCCACGGCGTTGAGGTGCCCCCTGTCCCAGCCCAGGCGCATCTTCACGGTCACCGGGGTGCCTCCCGCCCCCCGGACCACCGCGGCGGCGGCCCGGGCGGCCTTTTCCGGGTCCCGGGCCAGCCCCGAGCCGTCCCCGTTGCTGCAGATCTTGGGCACCGGGCAGCCCATGTTGATGTCCAGAATGTCGCACCCCGACAGCTCGATGGCCCGCCCGGCGGCCCGCTCTAAGCTCTCCTCCTCGCTGCCGAAGAGCTGCACCGCCGCCGGGTGCTCCCCCTCCCCCAGCCGGAGGAGGGGGACGGTCTTTTTGTCCTGATAGCACAGGGCCTTGGCCGACACCATCTCGGTGACGGTATACCCCGCCCCCAGCTCCCGGCAGATCTGCCGGAAGGCCAGGTCGGTGACCCCCGCCATGGGGGCCAGGGCCAGGGGGGAGGGCAGCGTCACGCCCCCGATCTTCATCCCGCCGCCCCCTCTCCGAAAGTTAACATCAGTCTACCACAAATTTTCCCTTTTGGCAATCCGCCCGCCCGCCGCCCCGTTCCTATAATTTACCTTGCCTTTTTCTCCTCCTTACCCTATAATAAGCCCAAAGGGATATCCCTTTGCTGTTTCCCGCCCTGCGGGAAACAAGGGGACCTGAAAACCGAAAAGGAGAGACAGATATGAAGAAAAAAGTCCTATCCCTGTTCCTGGCCCTGGGCCTCTGCCTGGGGCTGCTGCCCACGGCGGCGATGGCGGCGGAGGAAGACTTTGTGCTGGTCCGCGGCTCGGAGTGTGAAGAATGGGAACAGCAGCAGAATGGCTACACCCCCGATGATTTGATCCTGAAAAAATACAAGGGCCCCGGCGGAGAGGTCACAGTTCCTGACGGCGTAACAGTGATTGGCCAAAACGCGTTTTCCTCCTGCGCCGGCCTGACTGGCGTTACCATTCCTGCCGGCGTGAAGGCGATTGAGGATTTCGCCTTTGTGGGGTGCCCGGCGCTGACCCGGGTCACCCTTCCGGAGGGGGTCACCAAGCTGGGTTATGACCTCTTTGAAGACTCCCAGGCCCTGACCGAGTTCAACGTTCCCAACAGCGTGAAGAGCATCGACTTTTACTGCTTTGAGTACACGCCCTGGTTTCAGAACCTGAAGGATGAATTCGTGGTGGTGGGCGACCAGATCCTCATCAAGTATAACGGCCCCGGCGGAGATGTGAAGATCCCGGAGGGGATCAAAACGGTCAATGACACCGCCTTTTGCGGAAATGACTCCATTACCAGCCTGACCTTTGCGGAAAGCGTCACAAGGATCCAGAGCAGATGTTCCGTAGGTTATGGCCCACAAAGTTGTGTCGATGGCTGCGGGTCCTTGGAGAAGATCGTCTATCCCAGCACCCTGACGACCATTCCCTACGGCTTTGGCTGCTCTCTGGGATCAACCGAGATGACGGTGCCGGGGAGCATCAAAAAGCTGGCAGGCTATAATTTCGCCTTCTGTGACTCCCTGCAAACCGTGATTATCCAGGAGGGCGTGACCAGCATCGGCGCGGGGTCCTTTTCCAGCTGCCCCAATTTGACCAAAGTCGTGATTCCCGCCAGCGTCACAGAAATCAAGAAAGGCTCCCAAGAACTGCTTGAGAGTGATCCGTTTTATGAAAGCCCCCATGTGGCCATCTACGGTGTGGCAGGGAGCTACGCCGAGACCTATGCCAGGGAAAACAAGCTTTCCTTTGTGCCCATCACAGCCTCCACCACTCCAACCACTCCCGCCATCGTCTCCACCGGCGTGAACCCCGCCGAGAGCGGCCAGTCCTATGCCAATCCGCAGACGGTAAATATTGACGGGAAGGCGGTCTCCTTCCAGATGTACGCCCTGAAAAACGAGGAGGGCGGGCTGACCAACTACATCAAGCTCCGGGACCTGGCTGCCGCCCTGGACGGCACCAAGGCCCAGTTCAACGTGGGCTGGAACGGCGCGGTGAACATCGAGACCGGAAAGACCTACACCACCCGGAACGGCCAGGAGGGCAAGACCCCCTATTCCGGGGACCGGGCCTATCAGAGGAATTCCGCCGCCACCAACGTCAACGGCGCGGCGGTGGACCTCCAGGCCTTCGTCCTCACCGATGATAACGGCGGCGGGTATACCTATTATAAGCTCCGTGACCTGGGCCAGGCCCTGGGGTTCAACGTGGGCTGGTCCGGCGACCGGGGCGTGTTCATCGAGACCGACAAGCCCTACGACCCCAACAACTGAACGGCGCAAAAAGATTCCCGGCGGTTAGCCCGCACCCCGTAAAACAGTAATCAAGAAATGAACGGCAATCGTCGTACAGGATTGGTTAAAAATCGAACTGTTTTATGGAGGACCCCCCATGAACAAGCTGATTTCTTGTGAGTTCAATATCGACAGCGGATGCGTGGAGTTAATCTATGCTGACGGCACCCTGCTCGCTATCGACTGCACCGC
>CANRFC010000035.1 GCA_947629795.1 uncultured Oscillospiraceae bacterium | reverse complement strand
CAGCCGGAAATCTCCCGTTTTTCGCATTTGTAGCACAAATGCATTGCTTGCTACAGACTCTAACCCACGTCTATTCCTTTCCTGTGCCCTTTGCAGGTTTCCACGCCATTCCAGGTAAAATAAGACCATAACCTTATTTTACGGGAGGCAGCTATGGAAAACAGAATTTCAACTTCAGATTTACAACATTTTGCCGCTTATCTGCGGCGGGAGGAAAAGAGCGCGGGCACCATTGAAAAGTATCTCCGGGACACGGCGGCCTTTGCCGCTTATATGGGCGGCGCGCCCGTCACAAAGGAGGCCGTGGCCGCGTGGCGGGATGGACTGACGAATCAGGGTTACGCCCCCGTCACCGTCAACTCCATGGTGGCGGCGGTGAACGCCCTCCTGCGTTTTTTGGGCATGGAGGATTGCCGGGTCAAGGCCCTGCGGCTCCAGCGGCGGATGTTCCGGGATCAGTCGCGGGAACTGACCCGCGAGGAATATGACCGTCTTCTCTCCGCCGCGCAGGACAAGCCCCGGCTGGCGCTGTTGATGGAAACCATCTGCTCCACCGGCATCCGGGTGAGCGAGGTTCGCTATATCACCGTGGAGGCAGCGAAGGCGGGACGTGCGGACATCTCCCTCAAGGGCAAGGTGCGGACGATTTTACTCCCGGCCAAGCTCTGCCGCAATCTGCTGAAATACGCCCGGAAAAATAAAATCGCCTCCGGCGAGATCTTTCTCACCAGAAGCGGAAAGGGCCTGACGCGGCGGCAGATTTGGGCGGAGATGAAAGCTCTGTGTGAAAAGGCCGGGGTTGAGAAATCCAAGGTGTTCCCTCACAACCTGCGCCATCTGTTTGCCCGGATGTTCTATAAGGTCACTCACGATATTGCAAAACTCTCCGACGTACTGGGTCACTCGTCCATCGAAACTACACGCATCTATCTGATCTCCACCGGCGCGGAACACGCCCGGGCGCTGGACAGGCTGGGGCTGGTATCATAGCGGTTTATCACAAAACAACAATTTAGCCGCATCTGCCCATACTTGGAAATAAAAAACCGGGCATCGGCATCCCGGAGAAATAGGGAACATCACAAAACAACAATTTTGTCCTGTTCGGACGGGCCGCTGCGCTTTGAGATAAAATCTATATGGTTATCCCTTTACCTAAGCCACCCCTCACCCCACGACAGCAGCTGCCAGGCGCGTAAACGCCCCTTCGCCAAAGCTACGCCGGTTGAAGCGGTAACAAAACTCGTCCAGATACGACTGCAGGTTCTCTCCCGGCAGACCGTGGTACGTTCCCAGAATATACGCCTTCGCATTGCTGACCAGTATGTGCAGCCAATGCAGCATTCCCGCCTGTGGGACATACGGCCTGTGCTCGTGAGTATACCCCTCCAACGCAGGTATGTAGCTGCGATACCCGTCGCTTTGGATCGTACTTTTTGCGTCGATGACATCTTTCGCAAAGCTTTTTACCGAGGCCTGCCGGAGATCCTTTGTCACGCGCATCTTCAGATAGCGCGGATTTCCGCGTCCATCCAGCGAAAGGGCCACAAAAACCTTGCTTTTTTCAGTCCCCCGGCCGCGCTTTTTGCCCTTGGTGGGTCCGCCGAAATACGTGTCGTCAAGCTCCACGGTGCCCTCCAGCTTGTACTTCTTGTCACGCCGCCCCATGGCGGTGCGGATGAGGTCCAGCATACGCCACGCCGTCTTGTAGGTCACTCCGATCCGGAACGATAACTGTACGGCGGAGATCCCCCTCTTGTCCTGGCATACAAAATAGAATGCGAGAAACCATTTTGTCAGAGGGACATGACTTTTGTGGAGCAGTGTCTCCGCCGTCACGGAGGTCTGATGATGGCACTCGGCGCACTGATAGAGACCGTTGGTCAGAACATACGCATGATGGCCTCCGCATTTGGGGCAAACGAAGCCTGACTTCCAGCGCACGGACGCCAGATATTCCCGGCATTGCTTCTCTGTGGCGAACTGCTTCATGAATGTTCCCATCGGCATCCACTTTACCTTTGCCATGATGTTTTCCTCGCTTTCGTGTTTCATGGCTTGATTTTATCACATTTTCCGCCCTTTTTCCAGGCGGTTTGCTGGCTTAGGTAAAGGGATAACCATAAAAATCTATACATAGATATATTACCACAAGCGCCATGAAAATACAAGGTGCTTGTTTGAAAATGGCATGGAAAATGGCACGAAAATTTGAGCCGCAAAACGATTGCTTTTTCGCGGCTCTGCTTTCTGCGCCCAATTTTACCACCGCCGCCTCTAAAAGCTGCTTCTCCCCCGTTTTAATGCGGCCAAAAGAGGGAGTTGCGCTGACTAAATTGTTGTTTTGTTGATAAGCGTCTATAACCCAAAAGCACATTTGAAGGAAGGTAAACTACAATGTGTAAGAGATTATTAGCCCTGATGCTGGCACTTGTCATGGTGGCGGCGCTTTTGCCGGCCACGGTTTTCACCGCAGCGGCCAGCGGCGATACCCGACTATGACGAGAACAAGGTGACGCTGCATTATGACCCCAACGGCGGCAGTGGCGACACTCCGGCCGACTTGACGGATGTGCTCATAGGCGCCAGCTACCCGCTGGTGACCGTGTGCGACCTGAAGAAGGGTTCTGACGTATTCGCGGGTTGGAGCACGACTAAGACCACCGATGTCATTCCGAAAGATGATGTAAAAGTAGAGGTCGCAGCGAATACCGCCGGCGATCCCGTGTCGAAGGTGACCTGGACCGGGGGATCCGTCGAGCTGCTCACAAGCCCGTACAAGATCCCGACCGACGCAAGCGGCACCGTGACCCTCTACGCGGTGTACGCCGAGGACGACGGCAAGGGCGAACCGGCATTCGACGACGGTTACTACCACGTGGAGTACTACGCCCCCGGCGCCACCGGAAACCGCGACTATACCGTTGACGAGACGACCGGCCTGTTCTACACCTGCAACGACCACCATGACCCGAATAGCACAGCCACGCTCATGGAGACCAAGGATGCCTCGGTGATGGTCTACAGGCCCGGCGCGGTGCTGGTCGGCTGGACGGATAAGGAGGAGTGGAATACCGCCGGGCATCCGTTCATCACGAGCGAGTCTGAAGAGAGCTCCACCCTCATAACCGAGGTGGATATCCCCGACGGCGCAAACGCCAAGGTGTACGCGGTCTGGGCGATCGATGAGAACAACAACGGCATCCGCGACTACAACGAGCCCCAGCTGACACACACCTATCACCTGAACGATCGTCTCTTAGAGCACAGCAAGGGCGACGCTCCCACGCTTCCTATAACGGAAGGCGGGACGAAATCTGCGAGCCAGCTGACGATAACAAACAGCGCAAAGCTGCCCAACAGTCAGAATGTCCTGACCGGAGTGTACATTCCCTTCCCCGGCACGAACGCCGACAGCAAGGGCGCCAATATCAAGTTCGAGAACAGCAATGTGATCGGCGAGGCGGATCTCTACAGTGCGGACGGCAACACGGTGCTCCACCACTATATACAGATTGGCTGGAGCGGTTACCCCCACGGAGTGGCGGAGAACGAGCAGGACGCGCGCAACTGGATCATCGGGTACGATCTCAAGGACGATCCTGCTGTTCCCGGCCAAAAGAAGGACGACAATGGCTATCTGGATGCGGACGGAATCTTCCACAGGGAGATCAAGGATAACCGGTTTGTAAACGCGTATGTCGTCTGGGCGCTTGACGACAACAAAAACGACATACCGGATTACAAAGAAACCCGCTATACGGTCACGCTTGAACTGGACGGAGGAACGGGCGGAGCCGATTTTGAGCGCCAAACCGAGCTTAGCGAAGGCGGAACGTTCACATTCCCCTCTGACCCCGCAAAAGACGGCTTTACTTTCCTAGGCTGGTCTGCCGAGGGTGACGAAACCCTCTACAAAGCAGGCGACCCGGTAGAGGTAACGGCAGACGTAACATACACAGCCCAGTGGGAAAAAAGCGAAAGCTCAGGCGACAACCCGCCCGCTCCCCCCGCCATCGACAGGACGGAACACTATGGCTACATCGTCGGCGTGACGGCAAATGAAGTGCGGCCCGAACAGCCCATCACACGGGCGGAGGTAGCCACCATCCTGTTCCGCCTTCTCACCGACGAGACCCGCGAGGCCAATTGGAGCGAGGACAGCGGCTTCCACGATGTGAAGAGCGGCGACTGGTACAACCACGCCGTGGCGGTGCTCCACAATCTGGGCATCGTCAAGGGTGACGATGCCGGAAACTTCAACCCCGATGCCAGCATCACCCGCGCCGAGATGGCCGCCATGATGGTCAGGTTCTACGAGAAGACCGAGGGGACCGTCCTGACGAATCGGTTTACCGACGTGGACGAGACGAAGTGGTACGCGCAGGAGGTGCTCCTGGCAGACCATTACGGGCTGATGCAGGGCGACGGGGATCGGTTCAGACCGGAGGAGCCGCTGACCCGCGCTGAAGCCATGACGGTGTTCAACCGGCTTCTGGGCCGCAAGCCCCACAAGGATCATCTGCATGGGGACATGATCGTCTGGATCGACAACATGGATAAGCGCAAGTGGTACTACGCCGATGTCCAGGAGGCCACAAACTCCCATGAATGCGGCGGGGATGTAGTTATTGACGGCGAGACCTACGAGACGTGGGGGAACATCAAGCCCATGCGCGACTGGACTGCGCTGGAATATTGAGGAACCAGTGATACCGTCACCCGCAACCATGTTCATGAACTTCCGCAGGGTATCTGTAAAAAAGAATGCTCAACGAATGGCGGGGCTTCGGCCCCGCCGTTCAGCCCGTAGACATACGTCATACCGTATGGAACGCGAGAAGGAGGAAGGCCCGTGAGATTTTATCTGAGCAACGCCCTGGTTTTTTTTCATTCAGGTCATGCCCTGCGCGGTCCTGGTTTTCCTGGCCTTCCCGGAGGAGGCCCTGCGGGTCCCACGCAGGCAGGTGCTGACTGGGACGGTCCTGGCGGCGGGCTTACTGTTCACGATGCTGGTCCTCACCCTGACATCCGCAGCGGTCTTTTGAAGCTGTGGCTTACTATACCCTGACCAATGGAGTAAAGTGGCGGTGCTTCCAGATGGATTTGAACGGGATATGTTACACAGGTTTCGTAAACTCAGAATATTGAGGAAGAAATAGAACGGTGTATTGAGCGGTTACTCGTTTCCCTTTTCTAAAGCAATCATAGGAGGTTCATCAAATGGCTCTGACAAACAGAACTCTCCTGACATTCAAGTATCTGTGGGAAAACACCGGAGAGGATCACCCTGTTTCACTGGAACAAATAAAGGACTATTTAGAGGAAAACGGACTGTCTCGCCCCGACTCCAGAACGCTGAAAAACGACATCGCACAGCTTATCACCATGGGGCTGGACATCGTTGTGGACAGACGGGTCCAAAATCAATACTTCATAGCGACCCGGCATTTTGACACAGCGGAAGTCAAGCTCCTGATAGACGCGGTACAATCCTCCAAGTTTATAACACGCAAAAAGAGCAAGGCATTGATCCGCAAGCTGGGCGTGTTTGTTGACCCGCATCAGAAGCAGGTGTTGAGGCGTCAGCTCTATGTGGATTGCCGGACAAAAGCGGACAACGAGGCCGTGATCCGCATTGTGGACAGCATCCATACCGCTATTGCAGGCAGAAAGAAGATAACTTTTCAATATTTCGACTACACCCAGGAAAAAAGGAAGATCCATCGGCACAACGGCGAACTGTACGTCGTTTCTCCGTATGCCATGCTGTGGAACAACGATCTTTATTACATGGTGGGCTACTCTGACCGTCATGGATTTGTCGCTACATACCGCGTGGATCGGATAGACAATCTGACGGTCAGCGAAGAAGGGGCCCAGCCGCGCCCCCGAGATTTTGACGTTTCGGACTATTTCGGCCAGACCTTCTCCATGTTCAGCGGTGAGGAATGTCAGGTGGAGCTGCTGTGCGAGAACGAGCTTATGGGCAGTATCATTGACCGTTTTGGCGAGGGAGTGTTCACGGCGGTAACGGACGAGGATCATTTCAAAGTCTCTGTCACGATCGGTCTGAGCAATAACTTCTACGGCTGGGTATTCGCGTCTGGCGGCAAAATGCGGATACTCGGTCCTCAAAAAGCGGTGAGCGATTTCAACAGGCTGCTGGGCACCTTCGCCGTGCCCCGATGAAGCCGTATCAGAAGTCAACCCGTAAAATATTCTCCAAGGTGTGCAGTACAATGCACACCTTCTCTTGTGCCACATGAAGGAACTTCGCCAATCAACAACTTGTGCGGTCAAAGTAATTCGTGGATCAGACTTTTACCTTTGCGTGGAGCCTGACCCGTAGGAGGTGGAACATTTGAACTCTTGCTGCACAAACGATGAAATTGAGGAACTTGCGGAGGAAGACACCGAAAAATTAGGCTTTTTTGATTTTCTCCCTTGACAAATGTTATCTGAATATAAGGAAGGGAGGAGGAAGTCTGGGCGTTGGGGGTCACGGTGAGGGTGACCTCAGTGTTCGCAGTATCGGTCTCAGTGGTGCTGGCAGTGATCTTGCCGCCAGTGAAGGTGCCGATGGAGACCTTGTACTTCTTGGCGGGGGTGGTGGAGCCGCCGCCGTTGGTCCCGCCGGAGTTGGAATTGTTGTTGCCCTGAGTGTTATTCACCTTCTCGGAGCCGGTCTCGGTCTTGGCAGGGTTTCCTTCAACCTTGGTTCCCTCGGCGTTGTTCTCCAAAGTGTCGATTTCGCCCTCATTCTTAATGGCTACCGCAGAATCGGCAGTGACGGTGCCCACGCTGGCGCCCTTGTCCACGGTGACGGAGACGTCGTCGGCGGCAGTCTCGGGAACGGCCACGGCGTCCACCTTGCCGCCGTCGGCGACGGTGAGGGCGCCATCGGCCAGGGTGGCGTTTTCGACCTTGCCGGCCACGGTGACGTCAGCGGGGGCGGCGACGGTGAGGTCGTCCACCTTGGAGTCCTTGTCCACGGTGACGGCGGCATCGGCCTGGACGGTGACGGCGCCGGCGGTGAGGTCTTCGGCCTGGACGGCGGCATCGGTGCCGGGGGCAACGACGACGTCGGCGGCGGTGCCGGTGACGGTGACGGCGGGGGCGGTCTCGCCCTCGGGGGCGGTGACGGCCTTGGCATTGACGATGACGATGGCGTCAGGGTCGTCCACCTTATACTCGCCGGGAGCGGTGATGTAGGTGTGGATCATGTTGTCCAGGAGCTTGGCGGCGGAGGCGCGGTCGATGTTCTGGGCGGGGGCGAACTTGTTATCGCCCACACCGTTGATCATGCCGCGCTCGGTGAGCGCGGCAACCGCCTCCTGGGCCCAGGAGGCCACGGCTGCCGCGCTCGGTGAGCGCGGCAACCGCCTCCTGGGCCCAGGAGGCCACGGCTGCCGAGTCGTCGAACTTGGTGACGGTCTTGCTCTCGCCCTTGAGGTTCATGGCGCGGCAGAGCATGACCGCGGCCTCCTCACGGGAGACGGGGGCGTTGGGGTTGGCGTTGACGCCGTCACCCTTCATGACGCCGGCGGCGGTGACCTTGAGGATCACGTCGTAGTACCAGGCGTCGGGGGAGACGTCAGCGTAGGTGTTCTTGGCCTTCTCGGTGTAGCCCATGAGCTTGCAGAGCATGGCGGCAAACTCGGCCCGGGTCATGGGGCCGCTGGGCTTGTACTCGCCGGTGTTGTCGCCCTCCAGGACGCCGGCGTTGGCCCAGCGGGTGATGGAGCTCTCGGCCCAGGTGCCGGGGACGTCGGGGAAGGTCTTCCCGGCGGCCATGGCGGGGACGGTGAGGCTCACGGCCAGCGCCGCGCCCAGGGCCAAGGTCAACAGTTTCTTGGCTTTCATGGTTTTTTCCTCCTTTAATTAGATTGAAACTTGAGTTTCAGTGCTGTAACTTATTGTAACACTTTGGACTGGTTTGTCAATCGTTTCGAGGGAATTTTTCTGGGATAAGTTCACATATATTTGAAGAAAAAGGAGGGAGCGGTGTGAAGATCTGGCATGTGAGCGCCAAGGCGCTGGGGATCCTTGGATGCGCGGCGGCCGCGGCGGTGATGTTCTGGGCGGTGGACCGGCCGGCGGCAGTGGCCGCGGCGGCGGAGCGGCAGCTGCCCATCTACTGCGTGGAGCGGGACCAGAAGATGGTGTCTGTCTCCTTCGACGCGGCGTGGGGCAACGAGGACACGGAGCAGCTCATCGACATTCTGGGGACGTACAACGTGAAGGCCACGTTCTTTGTGGTGGGGGACTGGGCGGAGAAGTACCCGGAGTCGGTGAAGGCGCTCCACGACGCGGGGCACGAGGTGATGAACCACTCCAACCACCACGACCACCTCTCCCAGCTCTCGGCGGAGGAGATCGCGGCCGATGTGAACGCCTGCAACGACAAGATCGAGGAGATCACGGGGGTGCGGCCCACCCTCATCCGGCCACCCTACGGGGAATATGACGACAAGGTGATCTCGGCCATCCGGGGGCTGGGGATGGAGCCTATCCAGTGGGACGTGGAAGGTTCCCGTACATCTTCAAGACGTTGAGCCGCGACGCATCCCGATGGTCATGCCATTCAAGCTCGTAAGGCATTTCTTTGAGAGCCCAACTCGACGATCCCCGGAAATACTTCTATTGCCTGACAAGATGCAGATGATAGCGCAAGTCCCGGCAAAAAGGCTTTGTTTCGACTCGTGGTATGAAAAGGGGTGCCGCAGGATCCAACTCCTGCAGCACCCCCTTTGTCTCACCTCTTCGGGCTGCTGTCCTTCGATTCAACGATCGAAAAAGCCCTTTATCTTATCCGTCCACGTGGGACCGACCCCGGAGGCTTTCAGTTCGTCAAGAAACTTTTGTGCACGCTTATCTCCTTGCTCGGCAGCTTTGCGGAACCACTTCTCCGCCTCATTCTTGTCCCTTTTTACGCCATCGCCATGATAATAGCACCAAGCCAAGGCATACATCGCATCCACGTGACCATATTTTGCCGCCAGGCAGAAGCATTCCACCGCCTGGGCCAGGTCCGCTTTCACGCCCGCGCCATTCTGATAGCAACAACCCAGGCGATACTGCTCTTTGGCCAGGGCTTCCTCGTGCTCTTCCACCAATCTTTCTGCCGCCGCGTCGCCCTGCTCGGCGGCCTTGCGGAACCACACCACCGCCTGGGCCAGGTCCTTTTCCACGTCCTGACCATACTTATAGCAAATACCCAGGCTGTACTGCGCTTTCGCGTCGCCCTGCTGGGCGGCCTTAAGCAGTCGCTCCACCTTCAGGGAGCTCTTGTACGCTTCCGCTCCTTCCGCCGCCGGAGCATCGGCCTGGTGCGGTTCCTTCGCTTTTAGGCGTTCCTCACACGCTTCAGCCCTCTTCGCTGCCTCCGCGTGGCCCTGCTCGGCAGCCTTGTGGAACCACTCCGCCGCCTGGGCCTCGTCCTTTTCCACGCCCCGGCCGAACCAATAGCGATCCCCCAGACGATACTGCGCTTCGGCGTGGCCCTGCTCGGCCGCCTTGCGGAACCACTCCGCTGCCTGGGCCTCGTCCTTTTCCACGCCCTTGCCGCACTCATAGCAAATGGCTAAGCTATATTGCGCCTCCACATGGCCCCGCTCGGCGGCCTTGTGGAACCACTGCGCTGCCTGGGGCTCAGCTGTGCGGCGCAATTCACCATAGCCGCAGCAACAGGCCAGCTCATACATCCCCTCCACATGGCCCTGCTCGGCGGCTTTGCGGAACCACTCCTTCGCTTGGGACCGGTCTTTTTCCACGCCCCCGCCATACAGATAGCAAGCACCCAGGCGATACTGCGCTTCGGCATGGCCCTGCTCGGCCGCCTTGCGGTACCACTCCGCCGCCTGGGCCAGGTCCTGCTCCACGCCCTTGCCTTCGGTATAGCAAGCACCCAGGTCATACTGCGCCTGCACATGGCCCTGCTCGGCAGCCTTGCGGTACCACTGCGTCGCCTGGGCAAGGGCCTGCTTCACGCCCTTGCCCTCGGCATAGCAAGCACCCAGGTCATACTGCGCCTGCGCATAGCCCTGCTCGGCAGCCTTGCGATACCACTCCACCGCCTGGGCCAGGTCCTTTTCTACGCCCTGACCATACATATAGCAAACACCCAGGTCATACCGCGCCTTCGCATAGCCCTGTTGGGCCGCCTTGCGGAACCACTCCACCGCCTGAGCCTCGTCCTTCTCCACGCCCTGACCATACTTATAGCAAATACCCAGGTGGCACTGCGCCTTTGCATAGCCCTGCTGGACAGCCTTGCGGAACCACTCCACCGCCTGAGCCTCGTCCTTCTCCACACCCTGGCCGTACTTATAGGAAAGACCCAAGTTGCACTGCGCCTGCGCATAGCCCTGCTCGGCGGCCTTGCGGAACCACGCTGCCGCCCGGACCTCGTCCTTTTCTACGCCCTTGCCATAAAAATAGCAAAAGCCCAGTCCGTTCTGCCCGCTCGCATCGCCCTGCTGGGCGGCCTTGCGGTACCACTCCACCGCCTGGACCTCGTCCTTTTTCAGGCCCTTGCCGTCCAAACAGCAAGAACCCAGGCCAACCTGGGCCTCCGCGTCGCCCTGCTGGGCGGCCTTGCGGTACCACTCCACCGCCTGAGCCTCGTCCTTTTCCACGCCCTTGCCCTTAGCATAGCAAGCGCCCAGTCTGCTCTGCGCTCTCACATGGTCCTGCTCTGCGGCCTTGCGGTACCACGCCGCCCCTTGGGCCTCGTCCTGTTCCACGCCCGTGCCTTCGGCATAGCAAACGCCCAGGTCATATTGCGCCTGCGCGTCGCCCTGCTCGGCGGCCTTGCGCAGTTCCTCCACTTTCAGGCGTTCCCTCAGGCCCTTCTCGCACGCTTCCGCCTTTTCCGCCGCCTGTGCATGGCCCTGCTCGGCGGCCTTACGGAACCACTGCGCCGCCTGGGCCGGGTCCTTTTCCACGCCCTTGCCCTCGGCATAACAAGCGCCCAGAGCGTACTGTGCTTCCGCGCAGCCCTGCTCAGCAGCCTTGCGGAACCACGCTGCCGCCTGCGTGTGATCGTCCTCCTTGTAGTACTTCTGGCCTTCCCGGAACCAGCCCTCCGCCTGTTCTTCCATCCGGGCACGGTAGCGCTCCTCCGCGTCGGTCACGCCGGCCTGCTTGGCCTTGGTCAGCCATGCCATGGCCTTCACGACACTTTTGGGCACGTCCCGGCCCTCCAGGTACCGCAGGGCCAGGGCCAGCATCCCCTCGCCGCCGGCACGCTGGGCCGCCTCCTTGAAGAGATCTTCCGCCCGCTTGGGGTCGGGCTCTACATCGATCCCCTGGCTGTAGATCTCGCCCAGGCGCTCTGAGGCCTCGGCGCTGCCGCAGTCCCGGGCATTTTCTAAGTATTTCAACGCCTTGGACGGCTGCCCCGCGTCGGTCAGTCGCTGGGCCATGAAAAGGCAGGCGTCCTTGTGGCCTCCCTTTACCGCCCGGCGCAGGTAGTCCTCCACGTCCCCGTCGCTGTTGGGCGTCTTCTGCTCGATCAGCCACAGGGCTACCCGGTACTGGGCCTCGGGGTCTCCCTCCTCCGCCGCGATGCACCACTGCTCGAAGGTGCTGCCGTCCAGCTCCGGCAGCTGGGGCTTTTTCTCCTCGGTCTCCAGCAGCCGGGCAGCCTCAGCGTGGCCATGCTCCGCCGCGTAGCGCAGGTACCGCTCCGCCAGCGTGGGGTCCTTCTCGATCCCGATGCCCTTCAGATAGCACAGACCCAGCTCGTAAGCGACGCTCGGGTCCTCCTGATCCTGTTCCAGCAGCTCCGAAAAGCGCGCGATATCTCTCTCGTCCATCTCAGATCTCTCCCTCGACCGATTTGTTTAATCTTGACCATACAAACGGGATCTTGCTTGGTCTTCCCCTTGCGCCGCAGCCTTTTCGTACCACTCTTTCGCCAGGAACACGTCCTTTTTCACACCGTAGCCGTACTCGTAGCAAGTGCCCATTTCATACTGTGCCTCCGCGTCGCCCCGCTGGGCGGCCTTGCGCCACCACTCCACTGCCTGGGCCCTGTCCTGTTCTACGCCCGATCCGAGTTGATAGCACACGCCCAGATAATACATCGCCTTCGCGTTTCCCCGCTGGGCGGCCTTGCGGAACCACTTCACGGCCTGGACCGCATCCTCTTCCAAGATCTCTCCCTTGTAATAGCATTCACCCAGACGACACATGGCCCGCACGTCGCCCTGCTCAGCGGCATCGACATACTTGAATATTTTATCGTATCCCGCTCCATACCCGTCGCAGCTCTTTTGCCCCGAGGCTTTGCGGTACCACTTTAACGCTTGGACCAGGTCCTTTTCCACAAGGGTCTGATCTTGGGACCTGCGGTACCACTCACCCTCCAGACGTGGATCCGATCCCACGACGTAGCCTTTTTCGTAGCAGCTGCCCAGGAGGGACTGTGCCAGCGTGTAGCCCTGCTCGGCAGCCTTGCGGTACCACTTTAACGCTTGAGCCATGTCCATTTCCACACCTTTGCCTTCGCAGTAGCATAGGCCCAGATAGAACTGTGCCCCGGCGTGGCCCTGCTCGGCAGCTTTGCGGTACCACTCCGCCATCTCACGCTGCTCATCCGGGCCGCGGCGGCTAAAGGTATAGAAATCGCCCAGTTTGAACTGCGCCTCCGCGCAGCCCTGCTCAGCGGCCTTTCGGTACCACTCCTTCGCTTGGGTCGTGTCCCTTTCCACTTCTTCATAGCAAACACCCAGGTGATACTGTGCCTCGGCGTGGCCCTGCTCGGCGGCCTTGCGGTACCACTCCGCTGCCAGAGCGCGGTCCTGTTTTACGCCCCTGCCATCTTCATAGCAAGCACCCAACTGATACTGTGCCTCGGCGTGGCCCTGCTCGGCGGCCTTGGCGTACCACTTTACCGCTTCAGTCTCGTTTTCTCTCACGCCCTCGCCCTTGCGGTAACGTTCAGCCAGGTCATACTGATCCTGCGCGTCGCCCTGCTCGGCGACCTTGATGTACCACTTTATTGCTTCAGCCTCGTTTTTTCCCACACCCTCGCCGCTTATATAGCATTTGGCCAGGTTTTTCTGTGCCGACGTATAGCCCTGCTCGGCGGCCTTGCGCCACCACTCCGCCGCCTGGGCCAGGTCCTTTTCCACGCCTTTGCCCTCGTAATAGTGGCGGCCCAGTTTGAACTGCGCCTCCGCGCAGCCCTGCTCGGCGGCCTTGCGGTACCATTCTACCGCCGGGATCAGACCCTGTTCCACGCCCTTGCCCGCGTCATAGCAAACGGCCAGACCATACTGAGCTTGCGCATCACCCTGCTCGGCGGCCTTACGGAACCACTCCGCCGCCTGGGCCAGGTCTTGTTCCACACCCTTGCCTTCGTAATAGCATTCGCCCAGGCTGGTCTGCGCCCCTGCATGGCCCTGCTCGGCGGCCTTGCGGAAGCACTCTGCCGCTTGGGCATACTCGCCCGCGTCGCAGCACTTCCGGCCGTCCCTGAACCAAGTCTCCACCTGCGTGATCGCCTGCTCCCGGGCGCGGAAGCGCTCCTCCGCGTCGGTCACGCCGGCCTGCTTGGCCTTGCTCAGCCATACCGTGGCCCGCACCACGCTTTGGGCCACGTCCCGGCCCTCCAGGTACCGCAGGGCCAGGGCCAGCATCCCCTCGCCCCCGCGGCGCTGGGCCGCCTCCTTGAAGAGATCCTCCGCCCGCTTGGGGTCGGGCTCTACATCGATCCCCTGGCTGTAGATCTCGCCCAGGCGCTCTGAGGCCTCGGCGCTGCCGCAGTCCCGGGCGTATTCTAAGTATTTCACCGCCTTGGCCGGCTGCCCCGCCTCGGTCCGCCGCCGGGCCATGAGAAGGCAGGCGTCCTTGTGGCCTCCCTCTACCGCCCGGCTCAGGTAGTCCTCCACGTCCCCATCGCTGTCGGGGACCTTCTGCTCGATCAGCCAAAGGGCTACCCGGTACTGGGCCTCAGGATCTCCCTCCACCGCCGCCAGGCACCACAGGCTGAAGCTCCCTTCGTCCAGCTCCGGCAGCTGGGACTTTTTTCCCTTGGTCTCCAGCAGCCGGGCGGCCTCAACGTGGCCATGCTCCGCCGCGTAGCGCAGGTACCGCTCCGCCCGCTCGGGGTCCTTCTCGGTCCCAACGCCGTTCAGATAGCACAGCCCCAGCTCGCAGGCAACGCTGGCGTCCTCCTGATCCTGTTCCAGCAGCTCTTCAAAGCGTGCGGCGTCTCTCTCGTCCATCTCAAGCTCCTCCTTCAGCATTGGAAAGGTCATCCTCCCAGGTAATCGCCGCCAGGCTCAGGTCATCGGCGCTGTGGGCGGAAAAGATTTGTCTCATATTGTCTAAAATAGCTTGACTCACGGTCTGCTCGTCCCCCTCCATGAGCCAGCGGGCGATCACGCTGCAGGCAGGGGCCGGGGTGCCGGTCTGATATTGGTACAAGCTGTCGGCCATGCCGTCGCTCATCAGCAAAAGCGCGCCGCCCCCCGCCAGCTGCCCGCGGCCCAGCCGGAGGTGTGCCGGGGCGTCTTCCCCGGTGAGAAAAAAGGTCTCATTTCGGTACGCGCCGTTCTCCGGTGGGCTGAATACCGTGGACCCCTTCGGCCCCACCAAGATCTGGACGCCATCTCCCAGGTGCCCTGACAGGTATCGTCCGTCCCGGGACATGGCCACATACAGCAGGGTACAGGCCATCTCGCGGATGGGCGGCTCCTGCTGGGCCAGCGTCTGGATGCAGCCGTCCAGCACCAGCCGGCCCAGCGCTTCGTCGTCCAGCAGCCAGAGCTGTTCGAACCGCTCTTGGAATAGCTTGGAGACATATTCGGTGACGCACCGCGCGCCGATATGACTGCTGGCACAGCTTCCCGCCCCGTCGGCCAGCGCCGCGCAGACCGTCCGCGCCGACCGCTCCACCGCGATCGCGTCCTGACAGGGCAGGCCCAGCTGTTGGTGGCCGATCCCGGCATAGGCAGCCCAGCTCACCTTGAATCTCACCGTAAGCGCCCCCTTAGCTGTCCGCCTCGATCACCTCAGCCCAGGTCCCGGTGGGCTCGTAGTTGACCTCCTCACCGCTCATGGACTGGCTGGTTTTCTGGATGCTGCGGCTGAGCCAGCTGAAAAACTCGCGGAAACGCAGATCCCGCAGATACTGCACCCGGTTGTCGGGGGAGAGCTGCATCAGGGAGGCATACTCGATATTTGTTTCGTCTCCCACCAGGATACAGAGCACGTTCAGGTGCTTGGCGTCGCTCTCCCGCTTTAGCTCCGCCGCCGCTTGGCGCAGTTCCTGATTGGCGGCGGTCTCGTCCCCGTCGCCGATGATGATGAGCCAGGGGCGGTAGTTGCTGATGCCGTTGTCATTGTAACGCTCCAGACGCAGCTTCAGCCTCGACCGGGCTTTGGATACCGCGTCGGCCAGCGGTGTGGCGCCGGCGGCGGTCAGCTTGGGCAGCCCTTGGGACAGCAGCGAGGCCGGAGAGGCAAAGCGGCTCTCGACCTTGGCGCTGGCCCCCCCGTAGCTGATGATGCACAAGTCTACCGAGTCCCGGGCGATCTGATCTCGCGCCATGTCGGCGCAAAACTGCTCCAAGCCCTCCATCACCCGCTCCAACCGGTGCTCCTGGCGCATAGAGTAGGAACAGTCTACGCAGATCACAATGGGGACCCGGGTCTCCGGGTTTTCGGCCAGTGTGATCTCCTCCAGCAGGTATCGATCTTTGGACACTCCGTCAAATTTGTGGTCCGTATCACGCACCATGGTCTATCTCCTCCTATTCAGCGCTCGGTCTTTCCACTCGCGTCTTTTTTCTCAGGCGCCCATCGACATTTCGCGCAGTAAAAGCGGCCGCCCCGCTGACGGATCTCCTCTGCCTTGCCTTTGTATATCTTGAACGATCCGCAGCATTTTTGGCATGTCACAGTCTCTTCCTGACGACAGTCCTCGCAATACAGCTTCTGGCCCTTCAACACGCTCAGCATCGAGGTGACGACCTGATTTTCGCACCGGGGATTGGCACAGGGCACCGTAGTCATCCGGGTCTTCAGGCTGTCGCGGATCCCCTGGTCTCTTGTGCACAGGATGGGCTCACCTCTGGCCAGTCGTCGCTGGTAGACCTCCTGGGCTATGTTGATTTCCACGCCGCACTGCTCGCATTTCAGATGTACGAACTGGGAGACGTCCCCCTCGGCCACCTCCTTGAAGGAGGTGGGGCAGACCTCGTCGCTGTTCTTGCCCTCCTGGATCAGCCGGGCGTAGTTCAGCATGACTTTTTGCCACTGCTCCGGCGTCAGGCGCAGACCGCGGGAGAAGGTGTCGTCAAAGGCCACCTTGACTTCATAGGAGGTGTGGCTCCAGATGTTTTTCCAATAGCCCTTTGGGGGCTGGATATCGTCCCGCTTCTGCGGCTCCTCGCCGTTTCGGTTCACCCGATATGGGAATCTGCCCGCCATGATGGCCTCTACCACGTCGGTGTTGTTGCCGTTGGTGCTCTCGTAGGGGGGCTTGCCCAGCATCAGGATCTCAAAGAGGAGCACCGCCAGGGAGTAGCTCTCATGCTCCGGCGTTCGGATGTAACCGTAGCTGTCTCTATGCTCCTGCCGCATCTGCCGGTGGACCTCCGGCGGGGTATACAGGGGGGTGCCCACCGGGCAGGGAAACCGGCCGATCTGATAGCTGTCGCAGTCCACCAGGTATATCGAGCCATCGGGGCCTGCCAGGAAATTCCGGGGGTTGATATCGCCCATCAGGATGCCCTGTCTGTGCATCTGATCAAAGATGCCGGCAATGTTGGCGGCTGTCAGGGCCAGGCTTCGCCGGGTCCAACCCTGCTCGGTGAGGTTCCTCCCCCTGTTTCCCGGATGGAACACGGTCAGCGCCAGCTCCTTGCCCCGGCCCCGGGGCATCAGGTAGCCCACCCATACCCCATCGGGAGTGAAGAGCTGGGCCGTCGGCCAGCACATCCCGGAGATGCCGGGCCTGTGCGTGAGCATGTAGTCCAGCTTTGCCTGGCGTTCCTCGGTCCGCTGGTAGTCAAAGTAGAGCTTTGCCACCTCGTCGGGCCGATCCCGGAGGGTGTGGATGCGCCCCTCGCCGCCCTCGCCCAGGCTTTTTCCCAGCACCAGCTCATAGCTGACGCCGTCAGCCTGCCGGGCAGTCAAGCGCTGGCCCTCGCCGGGCAGCTCGGCATTTCCCCCGGAGGGAGGTGACTGCCGCGCGCTTCGCCGCACCGGCCAAAGGGCAGGAGGTGTCTGCCCGGAAGGGGTCGACTGGGGGGGTACCAAGGAGCATGGCTCCTCGCCATTTGTGATGCCAAGCATCCGGTCGTAGACGGACCGGGTGCTCTGGTACAGGAAAAGGGTGTCCCCGAACAGGTTCACCTTGGCAGCCACCGCATTTCTTCCGCCGACCTCCGCTAGCCGTTCGGCCAGATCCCCGTTCATGGTTATGACCAAAAACCGCGCCTGGGGCAGCATCTCTACCACCCGGTAGAGGTTCCAATAACTACCCGCCTTTTCCGTGGGGCTGGCCATGACCGTCAAAAGCCCCCGCTCCCGCAGAGCCCGCAGGACCTTCAGGCCATCCTTCGCGCTCTTGTGGCGCTTCTGGTTTTCCGCCTCCAGCTCCGCGGTATCCACGCCCTCCGCCTCCAGCGCCGCCCGTTCCAGTTGGGTATAGGAACGGCTGCTGCCGCGCAGCTGGCTGAAAAGGCTGTTTACCACCGATTTGTCCAGCTTCAGCTTCTTTTTCTCTCTGATCAGATATTCTGTCAGCGTTCCCAGCATGATCCGGCCATCGGCGGACAGAAAAACGCTCTCGTCCACCAGCAGCTCGAAGCTCCGCAAAAGGTTGCCAGCCACCTGCCGGAACTCCACGCGGCTCTGCCCGGTCTTGCGCAGCTCCGCTGCCTCCGCCGCCACCACGGGCTTCCACAGCGTCTGCTTCGCTGTGGGCAGGGGGAAGTAATTCTCCCAGGGCGGGATCGCTCCCGCAGCCTGCCCGGAACCTTTGAACCATCTGTTCAGCGGTGGCGTCTGGGACAGCTTCTCTTTCAGCCGCTCCCGGTCTCCCTCTCCGCGGATCGCATCGTTTTCCAGCCTAACACCGAGCTCCCTGGCCGCCTCCCGCAGTGCATCCATCTGCTCCCAGCTGGGCTCCTCGCTGGCAAAGAGCTCCTGCGCCAGCTCCAGCACCGGGATGGGCAGGACGCCGAAGCTGCTTTGAAAGTCACGGTTCCGCTTCTCCCAATAGGAGCTCAGCGTGGTCTCCACTCCGGCCTCCGCTTCCCAGCCCTTTCGGTTTCCAAACAGGCGATCGGTCATGATCTCCAGCTCGCCCAGATACCCCGTCAAGGACTTCAGATTCTCCGATTCATAGCTGATCTGGTTGAGGTGAGAACTCTTATTGCGTATTATGATCCCGCGGGAAAGGCTCTGTCGGTCGTCGCCTACGGGCCCGGAGATCTCCCCAGGGCGTTTCTCCTTTACCTTTACTCCGAAATACCGGAGGACGAGAAGACTGTCTTGCACATACTGTGGTTCGTTTCCCTCGCCGCTGAGGATCCTGTCCCCACCAAAGAGCAGGTACTTGCAGCAAGCTTGGAAATCCAGGGCCTTATAGGGATCTGCCGGCACGGTCTCATCAGACATGTCCCTCCCCTTAGTCAATATGGGCTTATCGTTCAGGTAGGTTCTACTGTCCCTGTCCCAATGGGTACCCTGCTTGATAAAAAGGCCCTTCCAAAACAGAGCCGGATCTATGCCCCCGCCCTCGGCATTCCTGTGGGCCAGCCGGATGGCTCCGGTGAGGTAGAAGGTCAACTGGTCCGTGGTCTCCTTGATAAAGGTCATGGCCGCCAATTTTTGTTCTTTGGTCAGCTCTGCCCGGATCGTGCTGCCCTGGGTGTCCGCTTGACTCATTTTGCTTCATCTCCCACGCTCTTGCTGCGTCGTTTTGTCAAATCTTGCAACATCCTTATATGATCGCATCACGTTTCCAGGCTGTCGGCGCGATACAGGCTCCTCCCCGGAGCCGGTCAGGGTCTCTTTTGAGTAGGGCAGTCCATACCGGCCCCGTCCAAGAGCGTGTGAGCCCGGTCTGCCAGGAACCAGTGCCACTCCTCCTGGGGCCTGCCCAGGTCCCCGGTGGCGTCCAGCTCATACCACACCCCGTCCAGTTTTACCGCGTTCCAGGCGTGGCGGCCCGAGTCGATCCGCCCAGCGATGATTCGGGACTCGACACCCAGGCGGTCCAGACACCAGCCCAGAGCACAGGCGATCCCCTGGCAGCAGGCGCGGTGGTCCAGCAGGGCGGCGTACATGGTGTGGTCGGCTTCATCGGCCAGCTCATAGGTCACTGTGGAGGTCAGGCGGCGGTAGAGCTCGGTCACCTGCTCGCGCTGGGGCAGCCCCTCCAGGGACGCGCACAGGGTCTCCGCCGCCGTCAGGGCCTGTGCCTCCTGCTCCTCGCTCACCCGGTCGTGATATGTGGGATGTACCACGGTGAACAGCCCCGGCAGGCCGGTGATCCAGACAGTATCCAGCCGCATTTGCTCTGGGTGGTCGGCCTGGTAGGCGACGATCGCGGTGTCCCAGCGTTCGTTCTGGGTACGCAGGTCCCCGAGCAGAGCAGGCTCGGAAAACACACTCATCGCCCCATCCTCGGCACAGGCGCTCTTCAGCGCACGGTAAAGCGCCTTCTGCCCCTCGTCCAGGGCGGCGTAGCTTGGGCCGTAGTCGGCGTCATTCCTGACAGCGGCGAGGTTTGCCTCCGCAATCTGGCAGAAGGCAAGGCCGATGGCTATGACCAAAGCGGCAAATTTGCGAGATCGAGATATTTTCATAAGCAAATTCCCCCTATCTCGATTTCCTATGGAAGTGCCTTTCGGGCCTCTATATACCTGATCGACAGTTCCGCGGGTGCGATTTAGGGGAAATAAAAATTTTTTAAAAATTTATTTGTTTGGGGCAAAAACGGCGGCGGTGCGCCCGGTCAGAATATGCCCAGGTCTCGCACAAATGCCCGGTATGCCTCATGTTGGCGGCTGATGGCGGAGGAGCTCACAGGATCGTGTTCCTCCTCGGACAAATAGGCGATATATACGGCGTTGGGGAGAGGAAGGGGCGTTTCCATCTCTTTGCCCTCCACAAACGTTCCATAGGGCTTGAGCGATGTGCATGCCAGCTCCTTTAACGTGCGGCAGACCCGCAGCATGAAGAAATCCAGGAAAGGGAGGTGCAGGGCGGAAAAGAGCTGAAGCTCATCGTGCCGGTCCACGCCGGGCAGGGCGTCGCGTTGCGCCTGATCGGTCACATCGCCGGTCAGGAACAGGGGAAAGTAGCGCGACTGCTTTCCAGGCAGGTCGGACAGGCGCTGGCGGAGCTGAACGGCGGTAGCGAGAAGCAGCATCCCCGAAAATATGTCCTCCTGGGGCCGGCGTGCCCTTGGGTCGGCAATCGTGTCGCCCCTTTCCCCAAACTCGGTGGTGGCGTTGAGGGAATCGGCCCGGGGCATCCAGACGACTTTCGGCTTTCCCGCGGCCTGGTCCTCCACCTGAACGCGCCTTTCGTTCCGGTCCTCCCGGCCAACCGCCTGCGCGCACCGCTTCAGGCGGGTCCTTACAAACTTGCTGAGAGGGCCCAGTGTCGCGTCGAATTTGGGCCAATCCATCTCCCAGAAAACGGTCAGCCCGTCCAGAAAATAGGGCGGGACAAGCTTCACAATCTCATTGAGCAGCCGCACCTCCTCCGCCTTCCGCCACTCCTCGTTTCCCTCCCGGGGCGTGGCGAACCACTCCGCCGCCTCCCGGTCAAGTGCGTCCCACTTCGCTGTCTTGCCGCCGGGGACGTTTCGCTTTTTCAGCACGGTGGGTCTATCCATGGCCGCCACACTCCCCCGAGGCAAGGACCGCATCGATGACCCGCCTGGGGTCCGTCACGCCGCGCTGCGCCAGGAGCCGGACCGTCTCGTCGAGTTGGACCAGGGCCGTCATGTCATACACCCTGCCCGTCCATACATCTCCGTCCGCTTTGGCCCAGTTGATCTCGCCGTAAACAACACAGCCGATGGAAGCGCCCTGCTGGATTTGACGGGCGTATTGGAGCGCCAGCAGCAGCACCGTCGTTAACGGCTTGCTGCCGCCGGTCATGCACGCAAAGATCTCATCGCCATCCTCCGCGAAGGTGATGAGCTTCCGGAAGGTATCGGCCTGCTGGACCACGCCCTCCCCGTCCGGCAGCTCCACCACATCAAGCCGAGGCGCGCACAGTGGCTTTTCCCGGCAGACCGCCTCCAATTGCTCCTGAAACAGGGCAAGATTGGCCAGGCCCACAGGCGTCCGGCGAGCTGCCGCCACCACCCGGAATTCCTCGCCGGGCGCGACATACCCGCCAATGGCGGTGAGGATCGGAAAGGAGATCTCCATCTCCAGTCCCAACGCCAGGTTGCCCACAGGCTCGTAACGCAATTTTCTTAGACTGCTTTGTTGATATGGGATGACACAGTAAAACTTTTTCAAAAGCTCCCTCCTCCTCACACCTAGATCCCGCGCTTAAGAACTCTTTCACCCATTAAGCGGCTCATGTTGGCCGTCATGCCTACACAACCGTCCCTGTGGGCGGTCAGGAGGACACTACGCATAGCGGAGCCTCCTTCTGGATGGGAATAGGTTTAGTATACCATAACCGCAAAGCGATTGCCAACAGGATAACGCCCCCTCCTGGCAATGGCTGTACCAAATGTCTGTGGGGAGAGGTTTTTGTGAAAGTATTCATCTTAAAGCGCCGGCACCTGGTACTCATCGGCTACGTTCTGGCCGCCGCAGCCATGTTCTGGCTTGCTTTGCACAACGCGCTAAGTCACATCTTTCCGCGGGAAAGTTCCGCTGCTCAATTGCATATTATTATCGAGAAGACGGCTCGTCCCGCCCATTTCAGAGGAGGTAATACCATGCGTATCATTCATACCCACCCCACCGTTGAAACGCCCCAACTCCAGCAGGAAGCCCTGGACACCCTATATCACAGGTGCATGCGGGCACTGGCCCTTGCCTCAATAGGGTAAGTCGTCACGCGCATGTTCCTCTCCAAACAGCAAAAGCAAAGGAGGTCATCCCATTTGGATGCGATCTACGCCCGACAATCAGTAGAGAAGATCGGCAGTCTTTCCATCGCCGGTCAAATCAAACTTTGCCGGGCAAAATCCTCCGGGGAACCCCTGGTCTACCAGGACCAGGGGTTCTCCGGCAAGAATACCAACCGTCCCAGCTTCCAGCAAATGATGACCGATGTGGAGCGGGGACTCATCAGCAAGATCATCGTATACCGAATCGACCGTTTTTCCCGTTCTCTGGTGGACTTTTATAACCTGTGGGAAATCCTTCAAAAGCGCGGCGTAGAATTCGTATCGGCGAGTGAAGATTTTGATACCACTACCCCCATGGGCAAAGCTATGCTTTCCATCATCATGGTTTTCGCCCAGTTGGAGCGGGAAACCACTGCAGAGCGGGTACGGGATAACTACCATCAACGGACCAACCTGGGGGCCTGGCCTGGCGGACCGGCACCCTATGGTTTTGACTTGGGAAAGCTGCCTTGCACCAACGGGAAGCTGATGTCTGCTTTGATCGCCAACGAACAGGCAAAAACCGTCCTGCGGATCTTCCGTGACTATGCCGATCCAGACACCTCCCTGGGCAGCGTGGCCCGAAGGCTGAACTCTGACGGTATCTCTGCTCCCCGGCGAAATGTCTGGGACAACGTGAGTCTGTCCCGGATCCTCCACAACCCCGTCTACGTCATGGCCGACGAGGAGGTCTACCTTTTTTACAGTGCCAAGGGCGTCAATGTGACAAACCCGCCAGCGGAATTTGACGGGGCCCACGCCGGCCTGTTAACCGGCAAACGGGACCGCAGTGCCAACAAGTATAACGCCAGTAACGCTCTGCGCTTTTCTCTTGCCAATCACCTCGGCTTCGTCCCAGCAGACCTATGGCTTCAATGCCAGTATAAGTTGGATAACAACCGGCAGCTGGGTGGAAAGGGGAAGGGCAAGCACACCTGGCTGTCCGGCCTCCTCAAATGTGCTGCGTGCGGTTACAGTGTGAAGGTAAACAAAGACGGAAACAAGTACTATCTGGTGTGCAGCGGCCGCTCCAACCTGGGGATCTGTGACCAGTCTATCCATGTCGATCTGCGGGAACTGGAGGCTGCCACCGCCGAGGAACTGGAACGCCTTCTGGCCCAGTGCTCCAATACGGCCAGTGATCCTGTCATTGCAGACCAGAACCTCGCCCAGGCCGTCAACGAAATCGACCAGAAAATCGACCGGCTGGTCTCTGCTCTGGCTGAGGGAAATGTCACCGCTATGAATTACATCAACCGCAAGTTGAAAGAGCTGGACCGGGAGCGGCAGGCCCTCCTGGACGGGCAGTCAAAAAAGCACAGCCGTAAAAAACATCTTCCGGATCGGCTTGTGTTCCATGATCTGAGCTTTGAGGAGAAAAAACTGGTGGCCGCCCAGTTCATCCGGGAGATCCGGCTATCGGCCAATGAAGCCGAGGTGATTTGGACAGTATGACGATCAAGGTGGGGACGTCGCAAGGCGTCTCCACCTTTTTTATTATACCGGACGGTCTGGGGGCCGTCCAGTGCTTTGGCCAAAATCATTTCTTTTTTCTCCGCACCTCTATGATTTTACCCTTACATCGTGTCCAACGGCGAAGTTTTACTTGTTTCAGACAGTGACCGGGCGTTTCAGAATAGGTCGAATGCGGGCTACTCTTGAGGGTTTCTTTTGTACTCTCTTGTCGGGCCCACCACTGCAAACAGCTCCTGCCAATCGCCCGGCAGGAGCTGTTCTATCCAAAGGTCAAGGGACTTTTGATCCATCCGAATCGTACAGACCCCGTGTAACCATTGGCACTGTTTGCACTTCAAGCCCCAGTGATACCAAGGTTCTCTGGGGTTCACTCGGTATATCCCGTCCCTTCCTTTTCGAACGCCGTTACATATCTCTGTCTTGGGCTTTTGGGCTTTTCTGGAATGGTCAGGCGGATAGCCCCGCTCTCCACCAACGGGTCCAGATACCGGCGGAGTGCGTATTGGGCCGAGTGGATCGCCAAAAGGTCCAGGATCTCCCTCCGGGACCTCGGCTCCCTACAGAATTCCAGGAGGCCCTTGGGGTCCTCAGCTGTCCCTGTCCGCTTCTGCTCCGGTTTCAGCGCTTCCGCTGTGGTGGCCCGGTGGTACAAGGTGACTGTAAATGTCCCCCGATGGTCAGCAAAGACAGGTTCCGGTAGATTCAGCTCCTGCATAGCATGCCGGATGCGGGGAATCCCCGAATAGCGATTCTCTGTCTGGTCCAAAACCTCCATAGCCGTAACCATAACAGGATTCCGTGTGTCCGGCTGGACCATTCCAAGCTGGTCGATGGTCAGCCGTCCATAGAGCCCGCCGGGGCTGGAAATCTCCAGTCTGTCCGCATACATAACCAGCTGGATCGGCATTCCCTCTGTGTGAAAGCTATAATCTCTGTGTATTAAGGCGTTCAGGACCGCCTCCCGGACCGCGTCCATTGGATACTGGGGAATATCCCGTCGTTTCCCGGTTTTCTGATCAATCACCGTAGCGGTACGCATATTGTTCCGAACAAAGGCCAGGCAGCCCTCCAGCATCTCCGGCAAAGTGCCCTCGATCCGTTTGCTGTCCGTAAAGCGGCGCCCCGTCTCATCCAAGACTCCCATCTCTGTTCCGGGGACACAGGTGGCAATAACCCCAAGCTGGGGAAAATATGCCTGCGGATAGGGGCTAAACAGCATAACGGCCGACATGGTAACGCTCCCATTGTGCAGAATGCCTGTCAGCTCGAGGAGCTGTTTCTGAGACACTAACTCCAGGTGGGCACGGTTCTTTTTCCGTCTCAGAAGATAGTCCTCCAGCTTGACCTGATCCAGTGCGGCCAGAGAGGCCCCTGTCACTTCCCGAATGTCGTCCCGATATTTTTTTCGGAACGCCTCATAGCTGTACACTTCGTACTCTGTCATGGGCTTATCCCCATCGCCCACCCGGATGTAGGACCCTTGCAGGCGCCCCTTGGCCGTCTTAAAGCAAGGCCGCTCCGCAAGATCTACCGGCGGGATCTCTGCGGAGACAAAGACCATATCCCCCTCCCCGCAGACCGTAAAGACCGGACGCACCACGGGAGTCATCTGCTCTCCGTACTCCATAACCCTCTTCTGTAAATCCTGTGCGTCATATACTCCGACTTTCTTGAAATTTTGCTTCTCATCCAACCCAAAGACCAAAGTCCCACCGCTGTCCTGATTGGCAAAAGAGGACAACGTATCGTATAACTTTTCCGGGCAGCCCTGATGAGCCGCCTTTACTTCTATGACTTGCTCTTCACATTTGTGCGCCTGTATTCTATCAAGTAACGCTTTCAGTTCTGTTTCTACCATATATCTTCACTTCCTTATTGACATTTTACTCATTTTTCACTCAAATGTCAATTCACATTTGAGAATCTCAAGAGTTTTATTTTACTTTCTTTCTATATGAGTGGGAACCAAGCAGCATTTCTGTTGCCAGTTTAACAGCCGCCATTCAAAAAACATGTCAAAACTATAGGAAGTGCCCCTTGAACCTATGTGGGACGTGGATTCTCTGGACTGGAAGGACTTATCCGCCCCGGAGATCACGGAGCGGGTGACCTCCAAGGTGGGGCCGGGGTCCATCGTGCTCTTCCACAACGCGGCGCTCCACACGCCGGAGGCTCTGCCGGGGATCATTGAGGCCCTTTTGCAGCAGGGATACACCTTTGTGCCCATCTCGGAGATCATCCTGCCGGGGGAGTACAATGTGGACTACACCATCGACCACACGGGGCGGCAGCACGGGGTGGAATAGGGGTTTTGTCGATTCCGCACAATTTTTATTCTTTTTCATCTTGTTATTATTGGAAATTGTGCTATAATGGGAAACGGCAATTTCCTGCCATCCATTTTTTGTTAAAGGAGAGATCTACAATGAAGAAAACGCTTGCCATGCTCCTGGCCGCGTCCATGGCCCTGAGCCTGTGCGCCTGCGGCGGCGGCAGCGCCGAATCCCAGGCCCCCGCCGAGTCCCAGGCTCCCGCTGAGAGCCAGGCCGCCGAGCCCGCTCCCGCCGAGGAGAAGGATTACTCGGGCTACACCATCCGCATCTACTCCAACTCCAACTCCACCGAGCGGACCACCTGGCTCATCAACGAGGCCAAGGACGCCGGCTTCACCATCTCCATCGACGACAACAGCGTCATCTCCGGCGACACCGCCGCCATCCAGGCCGCCAACGAGAACAAGGACGGCGACCTGATCTTCGGCCTGAACGAGACCCGCTGGAGCCAGCTGGTGAACGGGGAGTACGAGAACCTGAAGATCCTGGACTGGACTCCCACCTGGGCCGGGGACGTGGGCGAGTACGTCTATCCCGGCAAGGCCTACGGCCTGGTCATCCAGAACGTGCTGATGCTCTACCGCAACGATGAGCTGGGCACCAACGGCACCGAGCTCCACTTCGACCACTGGGCCGACATCGTGGACTGCGGCTACACCTGGTACCGTCAGAACAAGGTGGGCGGCACCACCAACGCCAACATCAACTCCGCCATGCTCTACGCCTTTGTGGACCCCTCCTCCCCCGCCGGCGGCATCTCGGTGGACGGCTGGAAGACCCTGTGGAACTACTGCGAGAACGGCAAGAGCGGCGGCGATGACTACAAGTACGGCTTCGATCCCCTGAACAAGGGCGACGTGCAGGTGTCCACCTTCTACTCCTCCTCTCTCTACGGCAAGATCGACGCCGCCGGCGAGAGCTCCGATAAGCCCCTGGTGGGCACCATGGAGCCTGAGAACTGGGCCCTGGTGGACATCAAGGACGGCACCTACTACATCGCCGAGTACCTGGGCATCCTGGACAAGGCCGGCCGCTCCGAGGAGGAGACCGAGGCCGTGAAGGCCTTCGCCGAGTGGTTTGGCTCCGCTGAGGTCCAGGCCGCCTGGGGCGAGGAGTTCGACTCCTTCCCCTGCAACACCGTGGCCGCTGAGGAGCTCTATCCCGACGGCATCCCCGCCATCTACCAGCTCCCCAACTTCGCCCTGACCAAGGTGGAGGGCACCGAGATGACCTACGCCGAGTACGTGGCTGCCCACTCCAGCGAGTGGACCAACATCATGACCAACCTGGGCTACTACTGGGCCGACGCCAGCGCCGCCGCCAAGGAGCCCGACTGGGACAACCTGGACTGGTCCACCCTGACCCAGTCCAAGGAGGGCTAAACCGCACATCCCGGCACAGAGCCGTGAGCATATGGCGAGCCGTGGTTTCGGCTCGCCATATGTATATTCCACACAAAGATACGTACACCACTCATTGGGGGGAATGACCAGCATGATCCAGCTCAACGACATCGTCGTCAAATTCGGCGACTTCACCGCTTTGCATCACATCAATGTCCATGTGAAGGAGGGGGAGTTCTTCACCTTCCTGGGGCCCTCGGGCTGCGGGAAAACCACCACTCTGCGCACCATCACCGGGTTCATCGAGCCGGTGGAGGGCACCGTGGTGGTGAAGGGGAAGGACATCACCCATGTGCCCATCGAGGAGCGGAACATCGGCATCGTGTTCCAGAGCTACGCCCTGTTCCCCACCATGACGGTGTATGACAACATCGCCTTTGGCCTGAAGCTGAAAAAGCTGAAAAAGCCCGAGATCGACCAGAAGGTGAGGGAGATCGCCAAAAAGGTGGACCTCAGCGACGAGCAGCTTGCCAAGGCGGTGTCTCAGCTCTCGGGCGGCCAGCAGCAGCGGGTGGCCATTGCCCGGGCCCTGGTCACCGGCCCGGCCATCATCTGCATGGACGAGCCCCTCTCCAACCTGGACGCCAAGCTCCGGGTGCAGCTGCGCAACGAGCTGAAGAAGATGCAGAAGGACTTCGGCATCACCACCATCTACGTCACCCACGACCAGGAGGAGGCCCTGACCCTCTCCGACCGCATCGCCGTGTTCAACAAGGGCTTCATTGAGCAGATCGGCACCCCCAACGAGGTCTACAACCACTCCCAGACCGAGTTCGTGTGCAACTTCATCGGGGACATCAACCCCCTCACCCCCGCCCTGGTGGAACAGATCAACGCCGCCGGGGGCTCGGCCGACCCCACCCAGAAGAACTACATGCGCCTGGAGCGCATCCACGTGAACATCCCCCCCAAGCCCGGCCAGCTGGAGATCGAAGGCCGGGTGGACAGCCGGGAGTACTACGGGCTTTACATCAAATACTACATCGACCTGGGCTGCCAGACCATCAAGGTCATCGAGAAAAACGACGGCGTGAACATCTACGAGCCGGGCCAGAACGTGAAGGTGGTCATGGACCCCCGGGACATCATGGCCTATCCCGCCGGAGGTGATGACGAGCATGGATAAGACCCTCCAGCGCCGCTTCCGCCCGGAGTTCATTTTCCGGCTCATCGGCGGGGCCTTCTTCGCCTACCTGTTCTTCGGCTTCATGCTCCTGCCCTGCCTGAACACCCTCACCAGCATCTTCACCACCAAGAACGCCGCCGGCGAGGTGGACCCCTTCGCCGTCATCCGCTTCTTCTTTGCCGGCAACATGGGCCGGTACGTGTGGAATTCCCTGAAGCTGGCGGTGTGCCTGGTGGTCACCGTCAACGTGGTGGGGGTGTCCATCGTGCTGCTCACCGAGTACTTTGACATCAAGGGCGCCAAGATCCTCCGCCTGGGGTACATGACCACCCTCATCTACTCCGGCGTGGCCCTGGTCACCGGCTACCTCTTCCTCTACGACAGTGACGGCATCATCACCACCTTGCTCACCAACGCCTTCCCCAGCTTCAACAAGGACTGGTTCTCCGGGTTCAACGCGGTGCTCTTCACCATGACCTTCGCCTGCACCAGCAACCACGCCCTGTTCCTGCGCAACGCCATCCGGGGCATCGACTACAACACGGTGGAGGCCGCCCGGAACATGGGGGCCAAGCCCTTCACCGTGCTGTGGAAGGTGGTCTTCCCCACCCTGGTACCCACCATGTTCTCTCTGACGGTGATGACCTTCATCACCGGACTGTGCGCCATGTCGGCCCCCACCCTCCTGGGCTACGACTCCATCAACCCCGAGATCGTCCGCCTGGCGGGCTCCTCGGTAGCCGACGAGTCCTTCCCCCAGGCCCGGGCCGCTCTGCTGAGCATCATCCTGGCCCTCTTTACCATCGTGCTGCTCACCATCCTCTCCTCATACGAGCGCAAGGGCCACTACCTCTCGGTGTCCAAGACCAAGGCCAAGCTGCAGAAGCAGAAGATCACCAACCCCGTGGCCAACGTCCTGGCCCACATCTATGCCTACGTCCTGTTCATCATCTACATGACTCCCGTGGTGATGATCGTCATCTTCTCCTTCCAGACCTACGGGGCCATCCGCATGAAGAAGCTGGACCTGACCCACTGGACCATCATCAACTTCATCGGCTCGGAGGACTACCAGTACCTCACCAACCGGGGCACCTACAAGACCCGGAAGGGCTCCATCTCGGGCCTGTTCTCCAACGAGGCCACCCTGGGAGGCATCAAGCTCAGCTTCATCATGTCGGCCATCGCCGCCCTGCTGGCCTGCGTCATCGTGGTGGTGGCCTGCAACTACATCTTCAAAAAGCGCAACAAGAAGTCCGGGGTGGTCCTGGAGTACTGCCTGCTCTTCCCCTGGCTGCTGCCCACCATCCTCATCTGCTACTCCTACCGCACCTTCTTCAACAGCGAGTCGGTCTGGTACGTGGGCAACTCCAACCTCTACTACGCCGACCGGGTCCGGCTGCTCATCATCCTGGCCTACACGGTGGTGAAGCTGCCCTTCTCTCTGCGGATGATCAAGGCGTCCTTCTACGCCATCGACGAGGAACTGGAGGACGCCGCCCGGAACCTGGGGGCCAGCGGGCTGACTACCTTCCTCAGGGTGAAGCTGCCCATCATCCTGCCCTCGGTGCTGGCGGTGTTCGCCCTGAACTTCAACGCCCTGTTCACCGAGTACGACATGTCGGCCACCTTCGCCAGCTCCTACGGCACCACCTACGCCATGGTCATCCAGTCCATGTGCGCCGAGGAGGGGCTTTACGGCTACAACGTGAACGCCTCGGGCCGGCGGTGCGCCTCCACGGTGTTCATCATGCTGGTGTCCGGCCTCATCCTCTACCTGGTCTACGGCGTGGGCGCCCGGGACCTGGGGGAGCGGCTGGAGGCCAAGGACCGACGCCGCAAGCGCCGGGAAAAGTTCCTCTCCCACTTCCAAAAGCAAAAGGCCGCCCCCGCCGGCGCCCGGACATAAAGGAGAAACCATGATCCGCAACATTGTCTTTGACATGGGCCAGGTGCTCATGTACTTCAGTCCCGACGTGTACATCGACCGCCTGAACGTGCCCCAGGCCGACCGCCCCCTTCTCAAGGCGGCGGTCTTCGGGGACATCCAGTGGACCCAGCTGGACCGGGGCTCCATCTCCGAGGCGGAGGCCGAGAGCATCATGTGCGCCCGGCTCCCGGAGCGGCTCCACGGCTATGTCCACAGCCTGGTGTACGACTGGTGGAAGGGGCCCCTTCTCCCCGTCCCCGGCATGGAGGCCCTTCTGGGGGAGCTCAAGGCCCTGGGCTACGGGATCTACCTTCTCTCCAACGCCGGGACCTGCCTGCCCAAATACTTTGACCGCATCCCCGGCAGCCAGTACTTTGACGGCAGGATCGTCTCGGCCCAGTGGAAGCAGCTCAAGCCCGAGCGGGAGATCTTCCAGACCCTCTTCCGGGAGTATCACCTGGTCCCCGGGGAGTGCTTCTTCGTGGACGACCTCTACATCAACATCGAGGCCGGGGTCTTCGCCGGCATGGAGGGCTTCATCTTCCGGGACAGCGTCCCCCAGCTCCGGCAGGCCCTCATCGCCGCCGGCGTCCCGGTAAAGCCTTGACCCTCGGGCCCGTTGCAAAATGAGTAAAAAAAGAGACGAGAGGTCAGCCCAAAGGGGTTGGCCTCTCGCCCTGTTTGCGGT
>CANRFC010000034.1 GCA_947629795.1 uncultured Oscillospiraceae bacterium | reverse complement strand
TGGGCATCGACTATGACGCGCTCTCCAAGGAGGAGTTCGTCACGCTGATCGGGATATTGAAAAAGTCCAAGCGCCTGAAAAACCGGCAGCGCAGCCAGCGCGGGAAGGGAAAACGGAAAAGGTAGCGGAAACAGAAAAACGCCCGCCACGGTCAGGCTTTCACCTGACTGAGGCGGGCGTCGCCGCGCTTGCTTATGAGTCCCAGCCGATCCCGCTGTACGGGCCGGACACCCGTTTCAGGTATCCCTCCAGCTCGCCGCTCAGCACAAGCTCCGCATAATCCAGCGGGGCGTTGTAAATGAGCCACTCCATCTCCGAGCGCCCGTTGATGGTGGTTTCAATGCTGTTCTCCACAGCGGTGCAGTCGATAGAGAGCAGGGTGCCATCCGCATAGATTAACTCCACGCATCCGCTGTCGATATTGAACTCACAGGAAATCAGCTTGTTCATGGGGTTCCTCCGTAAAACAATTCGATTTTTAACCAATCCTGTACGACGATTGCCGTTCATTTCTTGATTACTGTTTTACGGGGTGCGGGCTAAACGCTCCCGCTGTTTTTTTCATGCCTGATGGGTCAGTCCAGCCGGAAATCCTCGTCCTTGAGCTTGCTGAAATCGGCGGCCGCCGGCTTGGGGGGCACCCGCTTCAGAGGGTCGTACCTGAAGGAGCGGCAGCTCCCGCCGGGAGCGACCACCCCCTTCTTGGGACAGAGGACCTTGTCCTCCCCCAGGGAGGCCCCCCGGGCGCAGTAGGCGCAGCGGGGCTCGATGTTCTTCTGAAAGAGCATATCCCGCCCCCCTTATTTCTGCTTGGGAGCCCACTGGCTGGGGGTCTCCACCGCCTGGGTGATGGTGCGCTCGCCGGCCTCCTTGGCGTGCTTCTCCACATCGGCCTGGTTCCGGGGGGAGCGGACCAGGATGCCGGGGCCCTGGACGCAGCCGCCCTCGCAGGCCATGCCCTCGATGAAGTTGACCCCGCCCACGCCCTTGGCGAACTTGAGCAGCTCCAGCTTGCACTGGGCAAGGCCGGCACAGCTCACGGCGTTGAGCTTGAATTCCTTGTCGTCCCCGTGCTCCTTCAGGCCCTGGGCCACGGCGGCGGCCACGCCGCCGGAGTGGGCGAAGGACCGGCCGAAGCCGCTGGCCTCGTCCAACTTGGCCTCCTCCAGAGTCTCCACGTCAATGTTCCGGGACTCAAACAGGGCGCACAGTTCCTCAAAGGTCAGGGCACAGTCGATGGTGCCCATGGTCTTGCCCAGCTGGAACTCCCGCTTCTTGGCCACACAGGGCCCGATGAACACCACCCGGGCCAGGGGATCGGTCATCTTGATGCGCTTGCCGATCATCACCATGGGGGAGGGGGTGTGGGAGATGTACTGGGCCAGGTCGGGGAAATATTTTTCCACGTAATCCACAAAGGCGGGGCAGCAGGAGGAGAGGAGCTTGCCCTTTTCCACCAGCTCCCGGCTCTCGGCCTCGGCGGTCATGTCGGCGCCCAGGGCCACCTCAGCCACGTCGTGGAAGCCCAGCATCTTCAGGCCGGTGACCAGCTGTCCCAGCTTGGCGGGTGCGAACTGACCCACCACCGACGGGGCCACCACGGCGTAGACCCGGAAGTCCCACTGCTTGGCGCCCTTGAGCATCTGGACCACGTCCACGATGTAGGATTTGTCCATGATGGCGCCGAAGGGGCACTGGTAGGTACAAGCCCCGCAGGAGACGCACTTGCTCACGTCGATGCTGGCCTTCTTGTCCTCGCCCATAGAGATGGCGCCGGGGATGCAGCCCCGCTCACAGGGGCGCTGGTGCTTTTCAATGGCGCTGTACGGGCAGGCGGCCACGCACTTGCCGCACATGATGCACTTGGAGTGGTCGATGGTGGCCCGGTGGTTGACGATGGAGATGGCCCCCTTGGGGCAGGCGTGGACGCACCGGGTGGCGATGCATCCCCGGCAGGCGGGGCCCACCTCGATCTGGGTCACGGGGCACTCGTCACAGGCCACCTTCATGACCTCCACCATGGCGGGATAGGCCTTGTCGCCCCCCATGGCCATCTTCACCCGGTCGTTGACCACCGCCCGCTCCTTGTAGATGCAGCAGCGCATCCGGGCCTCGGGGCCGGGGATGATCTTCTCGGGGATATCCAGGATGCCGGTGGCGAGTTTGTCCTCCCAGGCCAGCTCAGCCACCGATTCCAGGACCTGGTCCTTCAGCTCCTGGACTGTGGTCTCGAATTTTCTCATCTATGTACCACTCCTTGTTTTGGCAGATTGTCTGTTTTTTCACACACAGCCATTTTACTCTCTCCCAACCCTCCGTGTCAATGCCTTCCGGCGTTTTTCCTCCCTTTCCCTCCGGCCCCAAAGGAGGGCCCGGCGCATAGGATGGGGCGGAAAGGAGTTTTTGTATGGAATCTGAAGTGTTTCAGCACACCGTGGCCGGCCGGGACGCCCCCGCCGGGGCGGTCCGGACCGCGGCGGAGCCCTTATACTGGGAAGAGCCGGCCCAGGATACCGTTCCGGAGCCAGTCCCGGCCGAGCCAGCCCAGCCCGTTACCCAGGAAATGCCCACGGAGCTTCCCCGGGATATTTCTCAGGATATGTCCCCGGAGGTCCCCCAAACCGTCTCTCCGGACTTCCAGGCCCTCCCGGCCCAACCGGCTCCCATGCGGCAGCGCCGGGACCCCCGGAATGCCCAGGTGCGCTTCCTCCACGCCGCCGGAGCGGGGCCCCTTCGGCTCACCCTCGGCAGCCGGCTGCTCACCCCCCGGCTCCTCCCGGGCAATCTCACCGGGTGCTTTGAGGTGGCACCGGGATTCCGGGCCCTCACCGTCTGCGACGGGGAGAACCCCCTGAACCTGCTCTACTACGGGGCGGTGCCCTTCTCCCCGGGGGAGCGGTGCACCCTGGCGGTGGTGCCCTCGGCGGCGGGACTGGACCTGGTGCGGGTGGACGACGGCGCCCGCCACGCCCGTTTTACCGACCGGGCCTGCCTGCGGGCGGTGAACCTCATCTACGACAGCCCCGCCCTGGACGTGGCCCTCACCGACGGGCGGGTCATCTTCACCGACCTGCGCTTCAAGGAGACCACCTCCTTCCGCCGGGCCCGGGCGGGGGAGTACGACCTGTACATCGGCCAGACCCCCTTCCCCCTGCCGGGGCTGTGGGGAGATGTGGAGACCGCCGCCGACCTCTCCGGGGCGGCCGAGCGGCCCTTGCCGGGGTGCGCCGCCGAGCCCCTGGCCTCCCTGACTCTGCCGGCCCGGGCGGGGAGGAACCAGACCCTCTACCTGCTGGGGGATTGGCGGGAGACGCCCCACGCCAGGGTCCGTCTGGTGGAGGATTTCTGAACAGGGAGAGAGCCTTGGGGGAGCGCCCCAAGGCTCTTTTTCTATGCCCGCCTGGGGTGACGCCCGGGCCTGGCGCTGGCATAGAGGGCGGAGAGGAAAAACCCCAGGAACACCAGCCACGCCGCCGCCACCGACCAGCTCAGGGCGGTGGCAAAGTCGGTGCCCGCGATGGCGGTGACCTGGTCGGTGAGGTAGGCCGAGACGGTCTCCTCCAGGGGGAAGACCCGGAAGAGCAAGGCGGTGAGGGCGGCGGAGAAGGCGGCGTGGAGGAACTTCCCGCCGATGTAGGTGCGCACGTTCAGGCCGCTCTCTCCCAGGAATGACAGCACCTGGCAGTGGACCGACACCCCCGCCCATCCCAGCAGGAAGGCGGCCATGGCGGCCCGCCCGCCCAGGGACCCCTCCCCGGTGAGGGAGGCCACCCCGGAGGAGAGCTCCAGCGCCCCGGTGAGGAGCCGCTGGGCCCACAAATCGGTGAGCCCCAGGGGGGCGAAGAGCCGGGCAAGCAGCCCCGCCAGGGCGGCCATGAGCCCCGAGCGCATCAGGAGCTGGAGGAGCACCGTGAAGGTCACCACGAAGGCGCAGATGTTCAGCACCGAGGTCATGGCCCCCTTCACCGCCCCGGTGAAGGCCACGGTGAACCGCTCCGCCGCGATGGGGGAGACCCGGGCCTCTCCGCCGCCCTTGCCGTCCCAGCGGTAAAAGCGGAAGAGCAGCCCCACCAGGAGGGAGGCGGCGGCGTGGGTGGCGCACAGCAGCAGGCCCACCCGGCTGTCGGCAAAGACCCCGGCCCCCACCACCCCCAGGATGAAGGCGGGGCCCGAGTTGTTGCAGAAGGAGAGCAGCCGCTCGCACTGGGTCTTGGAGCACTGGCCGGACTGATAGAGGGTCAGGGCGGCCCGGGCCCCCACGGGGTAGCCCCCGATGAACCCCAGAGCCAGCACGGCGGCGCAGGAGCCGGGGAGGTGGAACAGGGGGCCCATCACCGGGGAGAGGAGCCGCCCCAGGTATCCGGCGAAGCCCAGGGAGATCACCAGCGAGGTGAGCACGAAGAAGGGAAACAGGGCGGGAACGATCACGTTGCAGCACAGCTCCAGCCCGTCCCGCACCGCCTGGGAGGTCTCCCTGGGCCAGCACACCAGGGCCAGAGCGCAGCACAGCAGAGCGGCGGCGGTCAGGCCGTCCCGCACCGTCTGCCTGGAGAGAAGAGCGCCCACAGCAACACCTCCGTATGGATCCCAAAAGCTCTGTCTCCCAGAATATGCGCCGGAGAAGGAGATCAGACCTCCTTTCCGCCCTCCAGGGAGAGAAAGAGGCCCCGGGAGCCCAGGGCGATGGCGCACACCAGGGCCCCGGTGGGGAGGAGGACCCACCAGACCTGCCGGGAGAAGCGGTCGAAAAGAGCGCCGTAGGCCACCTGGCCCAGGGGCTGGGCGCACAGGGAGAGGGTGAACACGCAGGAGACCACCTTGCCCATGAGCCCCTCGGGGGTGCGCTGCTGGATGAGGGTGATGGCGCAGGTGGAGAAGACGCTGCACCCCAGCTGGCACAGGCAGAACATGGCCAGCAGCACCAGGTAACGGCCAAGGGGGCCCAGGGGCAGGAGAAAGGCCGCCCCGGCGGGGAAGAGGCAGGCCCCGAAGAGGAGGAACACCCCGGAGAGGTGCCGGGGGCGCAGGCGGGGGGCCAGCAGGACGGCCAGGGCACTCCCCAGGACGGCGGAGAGACCCATGGCGCTCTCCGCCGCGCCGTAATACCGGGCGGAGAGCCCCAGGACGGTGCGCACCAGAAAGGGAAAGCCCACCACCGCCGTTCCCGCTACAAAGAGGCTCACCAGGGCGGCCAGGAGCAGGAGCTTCAGGATGCCGGGCTGCTCCCGGCCCAGGAAGTGGGCGGTGACGGCAAAGTCCTCCCGGATGACGGCGAAAATGGAGCCGGAGCTCTCTGCCCTCATGCGGTCCAGCCGGATCAGCCCCTCCAGGGCGGCGGTGAGGAAAAAACACGCCGCCGCTCCCCAGAGGACGGGCAGAACGCCGAGGGCAGTGTAGAGCAGGCTGCCCAGGAAGGGGGTGACCAGCCCCGCCAGGGAGGAGACCTGGCCCACCAGGGCGTTGCCCCGGAGCAGGTCCTCCCCGGAGAGCATCTGGGGCACACAGGCCTGGACGGTGGGAGATTCGAAGGCCCCCAGGGCGGCCAGGACCACCAGCAGGGCCCCGATAACGGGCAGGTCCCGCCCCCGGGGGAGGACCAGGGCGGCCAGGCCGACGGCCAGACCGGAGAGGGCGTCCAGACCCACCATGACCTTCCGCCGGTCGGCCCGGTCGGCCAGGATGCCCCCAAAGGGGGAGAGGAGGATGGTGGGGAGCATGGCCAGGGCCAGCATCCCCGCGAACACCGAGGCCGAGCCGGTGCGCTCCAGGATGTACATGGACAGGGCAAATTTCAGAGTGTAGTTGCCCAGCAGGGAGCTGACCTGGCCCAGGAGCAGAAGGGTGAAGTTGGGGGAGAAGAGAATCTTCATTGGGAGCCTCCTTTCAAGGCGTTATTTTCATACCTACCGAATGAATGTATAGGAACAAAATAAAATTGCCGGCCGGCAATTTTATTTTGAGGATCTTTACCACTGGTCAAAAAAGGCGTCGGCCAGGGCCAGGATCTGTTCGTCCATCAGGGGCAGGCCCATCCGGGCGAACATCTCGCCCAAAAAGCGGAACTTGTGCTTGAGTTCCTGGGTGGTGGCGGGGAAGACCGAGGGGAGGAGCCACAGACTGGTGAGCAGGGGCAGGAGCTCGGCAAGCTCCTTGGGGTATTCGGTGTGGATGGAGCCGTCCCGGTTGCCCTCCTCAATGAGCTCCAGGAAGTAGGGGGTGAGCACCCGGCGGTTGGACTCCAGCATCCGGGTGAGGAGCTGGGGGTCCTGGAAGATGGGGATGGACTGGATGTTGATGGCGGTCCGCTCAGAGTCGGACTGGTTGAGCCGGACGGCCAGGCGAAGCTTTTCCAGGCCCGTGAGGTCGCTGCGGTCCCGGACGGCCTCGAAGGGGTTGTGCCGGAAGAACATCCGGTCTCCCACCGCATCCATGATCTCTTCCTTGGACTTGAAGTGGTGGTAGACCGCCCCCTTGGTCAGCCCGCCCAGCTCGCCTACGATGTCCTGGATGGTGGTGTTCTCGTAGCCCTTCTCCAGAAAGAGCCGCTGGGCGGCCTCCAGGATGCGCTCCTCGGTGACCTCCGGGTGCTTGTTGCGGGCCATGGACAGACCTCCCTCCAATAACATTCTTTTGGTATGTATCAAGTATAGCGGTCCCGGGCGGACTTGTCAAGGGCAAAAAATATCCGGCCCCATGGGGGCCGGACAAGAGGGTGTTCACGCCCGGAACATGCCCTCGAACTGGATGTAATCCTGCTCCAGCATGGGCCAGAGGGGGTACTCTCCCCGGTGGAGGAGCCAGTCGATGACCGTCCCCCGGAAGTGCCGGAAGAAGAATCCCGCCGCCCACTCCGGGGAGAACCGGGGGGAGAGGGTGCCCTCCCGGGCCAGGGCGGTCAGGCACTCCTGCATGGTGCGCAGGGTGTACCGGCTGGGGGCCATGGAGGAAGCTGATGGATCGGCCAGCCGGCGGGTATAATAGAGGGAGAGGGTCCGGGGCCCCTGCTCCTCCATAAAGGCGGCGTAGAGCTGCAAAAGCCGCCCCAGCCGCTCCAGGGGAGGGGCGGCGGCGTAGGGCTCCAGGGAGCGCTCCAGATAGGCGTCCAGGGAGGCAAAACCCTGGTTGAGCAGGTCGTCCTTGGAGGAGAAGTGATGGTAGAAGGCCCCGGTGGTCACCCCGGCGGCGGCGCACACGTCCCGGATGGACATGGCGTCGAAGCCCTTCTCCCGGGCCAGGGCCGCGGCGGCGTCCAAAATGGCCTGGCGGGTGGCCTCCCCCTGGGTGCGCTGACGCTCACGATAATCCATATCCTTCCTCCTTGACAATGCCGGTCCGGGCGGGTATAATATGACATAACAGCGTTATCTGACCTTGCCATTTATTATACGGTTTGGTTTTGCTCCTGTCAATGAGAAGGGAGATTTTTCTTTGTGAACACCCAAAAAATCGCCTTTTTGGTGGATTCCTGTGCCGATCTGGGTCCGGAGCACCTGGCCGGGAAGCCCATCTACGTGGTCCCTCTGCGCATCGCCTGCGCCGACGGAGACTACAACGACGGGGAGAATATCACCAACGAGGACGTCTACCGCCGCCAGGAGGCGGGGGAGCTGCCCAAGACCTCCCTGCCCGACATGGTGCGGGTGGCCCGGACTCTGGACCGGATCCGCGCCGACGGCTACGAGAAGGTATTGGCCCTGCCGTTGTCCTCGGGCCTTTCGGGGACCTACAACATGATCCGCCTCCAGTGCCTGGACCGCACCGACCTCACCGCCGTGGCCTACGACACCATGAGCGGCGCCCTGGGCATCGGGCTCATCGTCCTCCAGCTCTGGGAGGAGCTGGAAAACGGCCTGACCTGGGAGAAAATGATTTCAGAACGCCTGCCCTTCCTGACCGAGAACACCCACCCCTACTTCTCGGTGGACACCCTGGAGTACCTCCAGAAGGGGGGCCGCATCGGGAAGATCACCGCCCTGGCGGGCACCCTGCTGAACATCAAGCCCCTCATCAGCTTCAGCGACGACGGGCAGCTCACCAGCGTGGCCAAGGCCCGGGGCCGCCGGCAGGTCCAGGACAAGCTCATCGAGCTGGTCAAGCGCCACGTGGACGACCCCTCCCGCCCCTTCAACCTGGCGGTGGAGAACGGCGGCGACCCGGTGGGGATGGAGACGCTGGCCGCGGCCCTCCGGGCGGCTATCCCCGGCTGCCGGAAGCTGGTCTCGGCCAACATGGACGCTACCCTGGCCACCTACGTGGGCCGGGGCATGCTGGGCGCCGGCATCCAGTTCCTGGCCTGAGAGCGAAAAAAGAGCAAAAAAAGAGGACGCTGTGCCCGGGGCACAGCGTCCCTTTTTGCGTTCTCAGTCCACCTGAGGGAAGGAGACCACCGCCTTGAAGAGGTCCCCGTCCACCTCCAGCCGGAAGGTCCCGCCGTTGAGCTCAGTGAGGCTCCGGGCGATGGACAGCCCCAGGCCCGAGCCCTCGGTGGTCCGGGACTCGTCCCCCCGGACGAACCGCTCCAAAAGCTGCTCTGCCGGGATGTTGAGCTGCTGGGCCGACACGTTCTTCACCGAGATGGTCACCCGGCCGTCCCAGGCCACCACGTCCAGATACACCCGGGTGCCCGCCATGGCGTACTTCACGCAGTTGCCCATGAGGTTGTCCAGGATGCGCCACAGGTGCCGCCCGTCAGCCCGGACGAAGACCTCCTCCTGGGGCAGCTCGGTCACCGGCGTGAGCCCCGCGGCGACGAGCTTTTCCTCGTACTCTCCCAACGCCTGGGACGCCAGCTGCCCCACCCCGATGCGCTCGGGGTCGGTGGCCAGGGTCCCCGTGGAGGCCTTGGAGGCCTCCACCAGGTCCTCGGTGAGCTTTTTCAGCCGCTGGGATTTTCGGTCCAATACCTCGATATACTCCTGGGCGGTCTCGTTCTGGATGTCCTCTTTTTTCAGCAGGTCCACGTAGTTGATGATGGAGGTCAGCGGCGTCTTCAGGTCGTGGGAGACGTTGGTGATGAGCTCGGCCTTCATCCGCTCCGAGCGCATCCGTTCCTCCACGGCGGAGTTGATGGCGCTGCCCAGGTCGTTGAGCTGCTCGGCGTGGGCCTTCAGGTCCCGGCAGAGGGGCCGGTCCAGGTCCGAGGTGTCGATGACGGTCTCGGGCGCGCCCCCCACGATGGCGGCGGTGCCCTCCCGAATGGCCTTCCAGCCCAGGGCCCACTTGCACAGCCCGAAGAGCACCACTCCCTGGTAGACGGGGATGAGCACGATGGTCAGTCCGGTGAGCACTGTCCCCACCAGATAGAGCAAAAAGCCCACGATCACCCGGTTGGTGACGCTCCAGCTCCCGAAGGTGGTCCGCCACCACCGCCCCAGGGCGGCGCCTCCCCGGCCCAGGAGCCCGAAGAGCCGCCGGAGGAGGGTGTTTTTCAGCAAAGTGTGGGTCTTGATCCGGGCGGCGGTGGACATCAGCCCCGCCGCCACCAGGATGAAGAACAGCGTGAACATGGCCCCGGCCATGATATACAGGGTCTTGCCATAGGGCTCACCGTTAAAATGGCGCCAGCCCTCCATGGTGGCGTCGATGCCCCCGGCGAAGCACAGTACCGCTCCGCCCACCATCAGGCACAGATAGAGATCATAGGGAATTTTATCCTGCCAGTTGAGGACGAAGGTGTCAGCGCTCCGCCGCCGCCCGGCGCAGCACAGGAGGAAGACCGCCAGGATGAGCCACGCTCCGGTGAGGGCGGCAGTGACGTAGAAGACCTTGACGTTCCCCACGGTGTAGGAGTTCCTGGCCGCCAAAAAGGCGTCATCCACCTTCAGGCGGCTGTCCACCCCGTACTCCACCGCCCAGGCCACCCTGGGCAGGTCCTGCACCGCCTGGGGCGGGACAGCGGAGTCCTCACTCTCCCCCAGCTCGGTACCGGCATCGTCGCTCCAGACGTAGACCTCCCGGTCGGGGTCGTATTCCACGTTGAGACTGTTGCGGGCGTCGTAGGTCCGCAGGCTGGAGCGCAGGTCTATGGCGTTGTCCAGGCTCTTCTTCCCGTCGGAGGAGAAGAGCAGCTCCCCGGTGGCGTTGTCCCGGACGGTGTAGCGGAAGTTGGTCCGCGCCGGGTCCAGGTCATAGAGCGCCGACTGGTACTCCTGTTCCTCCAGGTAGGTGAGCTTCCCCCAGCGCAGCTTGGCCCACTCGTAGCCCAGCCGTTCGCTGAGCCGCCAGAGGGCGTTTTCCCTGGCCTGGTTCCAGGCGCTGGAGTAGGTGAAGTCCCCCACGTCGAACATGGAGTCCCAGTTGACGCCGCAGTAGATCCACCCGAAGACGGCACACACGCCGCAGGCGATGGTCAGCAGCACCGCCAGGGCCTTGACCAGGGCCCGGTCCCGAAAATCGTGTTTTATCATGATATCTTCTCCATCTTATACCCCAGGCCCCACACCACCTTGATGTACCGGGGATCGCTGGGGTCGATCTCGATCTTTTCCCGGATGTGCCGGATGTGCACCGCCACCGTGTTCTCCGAGCCGTAGGCCGGGTCGTTCCACACCTGCTCGTAGATCTGGGCGGTGGAGAAGACCTGGCCGGGATGCTGGAGGAGGAGCCGCAGGATGTTGAACTCGATGGGGGTGAGGTTCACCGGCTCCCCGTCCACCGTCACCGTCTTGGCGGCGTCGTCCAGCACGATGCCCCCGCTGTGCAGCACGTCCCCCGCGGCCTGGGCCTCGGCGCGGCCTCCCAGGGTGGTGTACCGCCGGAGCTGGCTCTTCACCCGGGCCATGACCTCCATGGGGTTGAAGGGCTTGGTCACGTAGTCGTCGGCCCCGATGTTCAGCCCCAGCACCTTGTCGGCGTCCTCGCTCTTGGCGGTGAGGAGGATAATGGGCACGTTGCAGCTCTCCCGGAGCCTGGCGGTGGCCCGGATGCCGTCCAGGTTGGGCATCATCACGTCCATGAGGATGAGGTGGACGTCGTTCTCCTCCACCGCCCTCAGGGCCTGCTCCCCGTCATAGGCCGGGATGGTGCGGTATCCCTCGCTGGTGAGGTAGATGTCCAGGGCCGAGACAATGTCCCTGTCATCGTCGCAGATGAGGATGTTGTACATGGGCTTTCACCTCTCATTTGTACCTATTATAGCGTTTTTTCCCTTAAGAGAAAAGAGGAGAAGAGTTTAAGATTCCCTTAAAGCCATTCCGGCCCCCACTTGTGAAAGGAGGGAAGGCGTGCTATACTGGGCAAAAAGGGGGGAGCGCCGTGGTCTGGAAAGTGGGGGAGGGGGATGCCTATGCCCTGCTGGCGGCGCTTCTGCTGGAGGCGAGGGGAGTCGGACCCCTGCCTGAGATGGCCCGGACCCCAGGGGGCAAGCCCTTTTTCCCCTCCCGCCCCGACCTCCGTTTCAGCCTCAGCCACTCGGGGGAGTGGTCCCTGTGTGCCCTGGCCGGGGGAGAGGTGGGCTGCGACGTGGAGCTGGTCCGCCCCCGCCGTCCCGGCTTCCCCCGCTACTGTCTCAGCGACGGGGAATTTGCTTGGTTTCAGGCCCGGGGCGGGCGCTGGGAGGACTTTTACACCCTGTGGACCCTGAAGGAGGCCCGGGTGAAGTGCACCGGGGAGGGGCTTGTCCGAGCGGTGCGGGAGATCGCCGTGCCCCTCATTCCGCCGGGAGAGACGGCGAAGCTGGACGGATATCTCTTCACCGCCCTGGCGGGGGAGGACTGGCGGGGCGCCGTGTGCGAAAAAATGTGAAAAAACGGCCCCGCCTCTTGTCCGGCGGGACCCTTTGTCTTATAATGGCCCTATGAGAATCGCCAACGGGAGGAGATCGGATGAAAACCTACATCGGGATCGACCTGGGCGGCACCAACGTGGCCGCCGGCCTGGTCAGCGAGAAGGGCGAGCTGCTGGGGGTCCACTCCCAGCCCACCCCCAGGGGGGCGGAGGAGGTGGCCGACGCCATCGCCCAGGCGGCCCGGGCAGCCTGCGCTGCCGCGGGCGTGGGAGCGGAGGAGCCCCGGAGCGTGGGGGTGGCCTCCCCCGGCTCCATCGACCCGGCCCGGGGGGTGGTGGAGCACGCCTTCAACCTGGGCCTGGACCACGTGCCCCTCATGGGCATGGTGTCGGAGCGCCTGGGTCTGCCCGCCCTGCTGGAAAACGACGCCAACGCCGCCGCCCTGGGGGAGTTCGTCTCCGGGGCGGGGAAGGGCTATGACTCCCTGGTGGCCGTCACCCTGGGCACCGGCGTGGGCTCCGGGGCCGTGCTGGGGGGAAAGCTCTTCACCGGCTTCAACTACGCCGGCATGGAGGCCGGTCACATGGTCATCCGCCGGGGGGGCCGGCCCTGTACCTGCGGCCGCCGGGGCTGCTGGGAGACCTACGCCTCGGCCACCGGCCTCATCAAGTCCACCCGGGAGGCCATGGAGGCCCATCCGGACAGCGCCCTGTGGCGCTTTGCTCCCACCCTGGAGCAGGTAAACGGCAAGACCGTCTTTGACGCCGCCGCCGTCTTCGACCCCCCTGCCCGCCAGGTCATCGAGAGCTACCTGGACGACCTGGCCTGCGGGGTGGCCAACCTGGTGAACATCCTCCAGCCCCAGGTGCTCTGCATCGGCGGCGGCATCTCCAGGCAAGGGGAGAAGCTCCTCGCGCCCATCCGGGCCTACCTGGACAAGGAAGAATTTACCAGAGACGGCGAGCGCCGCACGAAGATCTGCGTGGCCCAGCTGGGCAACGACGCCGGCATCATCGGCGCCGCCCTGGTCCCCCTCTACCGCTGAGAGCTCAAACCTGGGTGAAGGTCTCCTCTTCCGGCCCCTTTTCCTCGGGCCACAGGGCCAGGCTGGCCCCGTAGAGCACCGCCGCCACGATGGCGATGGCCTGGACCCGGTTTTCCTTCACCCAGGGACCGTATTTTGCCCAAAACGGCCAGTTTTTGCCCTCACAGAGCCCTTCAACGGCGTATAAGATGGCCACTGCCGCCGCGGCGCACACCGCCAGCCGGGTGAGGGAGTCGCCCCCCGCCAGTTCCCGCTGCATTTGACCGCCCCCTTTTCCCCATCCTATGCGCCGGGGGCGGTTTTGATTAGAGGATGATCCCGCCTATGAAAAAGAGAGCCGAAACCCCCGAAACCGTACAGCGGCAAGACATCCCGGTGAAGGAGACCCTCCCGGAGGAGGGCCTGAGCCGGGAGGAAGCTGCCGCGCGCCTGAAGGGGGGCTGGGGCAACGAGGAGGTCAAGAGCCAGAGCCGCACCGAGGGGGAGATCGTGAAGGAGAACGTGTTCACCTTCTTCAACCTCATCTTTCTGGCCCTGGCGGTGGCTCTGGTGGCGGTGGGCTCCTACAAGGACGCCACCTTCATCCTCATCGCCGTAGTAAATACCGCCATCGGCATCTTTCAGGAGATCCGCTCCAAGCGCACGGTGGACAAGCTCACCCTCCTGGCCGCCCGGCGGGGCACCGTCATCCGGGAGGGGGTGGAGCTGAGCCTGCCCACCACCCAGCTGGTGCGGGACGATGTGGTCTGCTTTGCCCCCGGGGACCAGGTCTACGCCGACGCCCTGGTGTGCGCCGGGGAGGTCCGGGTCAACGAGGCCATGATCACCGGCGAGGCCGAGCCCCTGGTGAAGGGGGTGGGAGGCAAGCTGCGCTCGGGCTCCTTCATCGTCTCCGGCTCCTGCCGGGCGAGGCTCACCCGGGTGGGGGCCGACTCCTACGCCGCCCGGCTGACCCTGGAGGCCCGGAAGGAGGGGCGGAAGAGCCAGTCCGAGATGATGGCCTCCCTGGACCGGCTCATCTTCTTCATCGGTATTGCCCTGGTCCCCATGGGGGGCGTGCTGTTCTGGAAGCAGTATTTTGTGCTGGAGCTGGGGCTGAAGCAGGCCATCACCGCCACGGTGGCCGCCCTCATCGGCATGATCCCCGAGGGGCTCTATCTCCTCACCAGCGTGGCCCTGGCGGTGAGCATGATCCGCCTGGCCCAGAAGAAGACCCTGGCCCAGGACATGAACTGCATCGAGACCCTGGCCCGGGTGGACGTGCTGTGCGTGGACAAGACCGGCACCATTACCGAGCCCAAGATGACCGTCCAGGAGGTGGTCCCCCTGGACGAGGAGGAGTTTTCTCCGGAGGCGGTGGAGGAGGCCGCCGGGGCCCTCTACGCCGCCCTGGGGGCGGACAACGACACCGGCCGGGCCATGGCCGAGCGGTTCCGGGCCCCGGCGGGGTGGACTGCCTCGGCCACGGTGCCCTTCTCCTCGGCCTACAAGTACGCCGCCGCCGTCTTTCCCGGCCGCGGGGCCTTTGTGGCCGGCGCTCCGGAATTCGTGATGGGGGAGCGGTTCCTCGACCTGAAGGAGATGACCGAGCCCTACTCCGCCAAGGGTTACCGGGTGCTGCTCCTGGCCAGGTACGACAGGACCCCCGACGGGAAGAGCCCCCTGGACGGGGGGAAGGTCCGGCCCATGGCCCTGGCTCTGCTGTCCAATAAAATTCGCCCCCAGGCCCCCGAGACCTTCGCCTACTTCGCCCAACAGGGGGTGGCGGTGAAGGTCATCTCGGGAGACAACCCCCTGACGGTGTCCGAGGTGGCCCGGCAGGCGGGAGTGGAGGGAGCGGAGAATTACATCGACGCCGCCACCCTGAAAAGCGACCTGGACATCTACTCCGCCGCCGAGAAGTACACCGTCTTCGGCCGGGTGACCCCGGGGCAGAAGCGGAAGCTGGTAAAGGCACTGCAAAAGCAAGGGCACACCGTGGCCATGACCGGCGACGGAGTCAACGACGTGCTGGCCCTGAAGGACGCCGACTGCGGCATCGCCATGGCCTCGGGGAGCGAGGCCGCCAGCCACGCCGCCGAACTGGTGCTGCTGGACTCCAACTTTGCCTGCCTGCCGGAGGTGGTGGCCGAGGGGAGGCGGGTCATCAACAACATCCAGCGCTCGGCCTCCCTCTTCCTGGTGAAGAACATCTTCTCCTTCTGCCTGGCCCTGCTCACCATCTTTGTGGATATGCCCTACCCCCTGGTGCCCATCCAGCTCTCCCTCATCTCGGCCCTGACCATTGGCTTCCCCTCCTTCGTGCTGGCCCTGGAGCCCAACAAGGCCCGGGTGAAGGGGAAGTTCATGACCAACGTGCTCCGGGAGGCCTTCCCCGGCGGGCTGACCAATCTCATTTTGATCTTGGGCATCCAGCTTTTCGCCTACGCCTTTGAATTCTCCACCGAGAGCCTGTCCACCCTGTCCGCCCTGTGCATGGCCCTGGTGGGGCTGCTGGTGCTCTTCCAGGTGTGCAAGCCCTTTGACGCCAGGCGCAAGGCCCTGTGGGGGGCGGTGACGGCGGCTATGGTGTTCTGCATCGTGTGCCTGCGGGACTTCTTCTCCCTGAGCCGGCTGGGGCTGCGGGAGGGACTGGTGCTGGCGGTGTTCTGGCTGCTGGCCTGGCCCGCCATGAAGGCCGTGCTGCGCATATTCGACTGGGGCGAGGGAATTTTCCATCATGTGAAAAAAGGCCGCCGCATTGAGAAAAAATCGGCAAAACGCCACTGATTTCCAGGATAGCGGCAGTTTTCCGCACCAATACTATGGTCAGAAAAATTTTGACGGGGTGATGAGAGCCAAAGGCCCTTTTCATTTCCAGCGTGCAAACCTCCTTTGGCGGTCATCATAAGGTCGGCGCCTCCCGGCGGGGGCGCCGGCTTTTGATTTTTGTTGGGGGTGGTTGTTTGAAGGAAAGAGGAAGGAGAGCCAGGGCCCGGACCTTTCGGGCCCTGGCGGGAGTTGTGGCGGCTGCGGCGGTGCTGGGAGGAGGACGAGCTGTGGCGGCCCAGGCGCCGGCGGTGACGGCCGATGAGGTGCGGAGGGTGGTGCCCGTGGGTAAGGCGGTGGGCATCAAGCTCTTTTCCGACGGCGTGATGGTGGTGGGCTTTTCCCAGGTCCCGGCCCGGGAGGGGGACGTGACCCCGGCCAAGTCCTGCGGCCTGCGGGAGGGCGACATCATCACCCACATCAACGCCAGCGAGGTGGACACCATTGAGGAGGTCCGGGAGCAGCTGGAGGAGATCGGCGGGGAAAAGATGAGCATCCGGGCCCTCCGGGACGGCAAAGAGCTCCAGGTCACCGCCCAGGCCGTGCAGTGCCTGGCCGACGGCAGCTACAAGCTGGGGGCGTGGCTGCGGGACTCCATGGCGGGCATCGGCACGGTGACCTTCTATGACCCGGAGACCGGGGCCTTCGGGGCTCTGGGCCACGGGATCAACGACGTGGACACCGCCAGGCTGATGCCTCTGGGCTCCGGCGGGGTGCTGAAGGCCACGGTGGACGACGTGAAGAAGGGCCGGCGGGGAGAGCCGGGGGAGCTCCACGGCAGCTTTGACATGAGCGGCGATGTGGGGAGCCTGACGGCCAACACCGTCCACGGCATTTTCGGCACCCTGGAGGAGGGGAGCGTGACCGGCGAGGCGGTGGAGACGGCTGCCCGGGAACAGGTGAGGACCGGGCCCGCCGTCATCCTCTCCAACGTGGCGGGGGACGAGGTGAAGAGCTATGCGGTGGAGATCACCAGGCTCTTTGAGAACGCCTCCGACGGCCGGGACCTGATGCTCAGGGTCACCGACCCCGAACTGCTGGAGCAGACCGGGGGCATCGTCCAGGGGATGAGCGGCAGCCCCATTTTGCAGGACGGCAGGCTGGTGGGAGCCGTGACCCACGTGCTGGTGAACGACCCCGCACAGGGGTATGGGATCTTTATCGAAAATATGCTGGAGACGGCTGAGAACAGCGTGTAGATCACTTAAAAAGCAAAAAGGAGCACTCAGTCGGTCACCTTGACCGTCTGGGTGCTCTCATATTTGACTGACTGGATAAGGGGATCGAGCAGCCATAATAGGATTTGAAGACACTCAACAGTGCAGCGAAAATGAGCCACAAGAAGAGCTCCCGCTCCGGCTACCGGGGCGGGAGTTGGCTCAACTGTTTTCTCGTATGATTTGCAAAAACTCTGCGGGGGTAACGATAAAACGCTTTTGTGGGAAATGCTTTGTGTTGCCGGTGATCAAATAGGCGCCTTCCTTCCGCTTCTCCATGACTACCTCATAAAAGGGTAGGTCTTTCATGTCCGGCAGTTTCTCTCCTGTTGGCACGGGATCAACTTGGATGCCAAACAGATGGACAGCGGATAACAGGTCATCAACAACAGCGGGATCAAAGCGGAATTTGGGGCGGTGCAGTACATCCCGATATTCCTTGAAGATGTCATTGCTGTATAGCGGCGTGACCTCGCCGGCAAGGAGTTTGACCACGACTTGGACTGTCGCTGCATCGTCGTGGGAGGACAGCAGCGCCGAAACCAGTACATTAGTATCAAAGACGGCGTGAAGCATCTGCCTACGTCCCCTCGCCCCGGCGGACAGCCTGGATCTCCTCGTTGATCTCATCCAGGGTCATGCCCTGGGGGAAGTTTTTCTTTGCCTGTTCCCTTAGAGCGAGAAAAGAGTCCATCGCCTTTACTCTTGCCTCGTCTGGCGCTGGGGAGGAAATCTCGAAGGGGATCTTGCGCTCCCGGACTACCGCCCGGGCAAAGACATTGATGGCAGTGGATACCGTCATACCGAAGTCTGAGCACAGACTGTCAAATTGCTGCTTTAAATCCTCGTCCATTCGGACGCTGAACGTAGATTGTGCCATACCAAGCACCTCCTTCTGCCCATATTATAACCGTTTGTGTTCTGTATGTCAACAATAAGAACTCATTGTGTTCCTAAACATACCGCTGAATGAAACGGAGACGGCTTTATGAGGGCTGCACAACGAAAGATCTGCCCAGGCTTTCCACTCGTGCGGCAGACGGACCTGCAAGAGCATTTACCGCATCGAAAATATGCTGGAGACGGCCGGGAGCAGCGTGTAACGCATCTGAAATAGGAGGGAAGTCCCCGGGCGGTCACGTTGACTGCCTGGGGGCTTCTGTCCTTTGCCCTGTTTGGATCGGCCGGGCAGATAGGGAGTGGGGAGCTGACGTGGCAGTATGGTTTTGCCGGCGGGCGGAGTCCCATGCCGGCAGATGTCCCGGACAGGGGTGCGGGAACCTTGTCGAGCGAATGGTGGAAACAGAAGAAAATGTCTGAAAAAGGCGAAATTTGTCGGGAATTGTCGGTTTTTTCTTTACCAAAAATTGGCAAAACCATCTTGCGTTCGCTGTCTCTTTATGGTACATTAAGTGCAGCCGGTAATAAACCGCCGAGGCCGGGCGGAGAAGCAGCGAAGGGAGTCAATTATGGATAAGAAAAAGGTTTTGGTGGCGGACGCCAGCGAGGAGTTCCGCCGTCTGTTGGTAGAGACCATTGACGCTGAGGGCGACCTCTCTGTGGTGGGGGACACCGGAGATGGAGACGAGGCAGTAAAGCTGTGCGCCAGGCGTGCGCCCGATGTGGTGGTGATGGACATGGTCCTGGCCACCCTGGATGGGGTGGAGGTCCTCACCGCCCTGAGTGCCATGAGCCCCAAGCCCCGGGTGTTGGTGCTCTCCAGCTTCGCCGGCGGCTCGGCGGCCGAGCTGGCCGCTGCCCACGGAGCGGAGTATTTCATGATGAAGCCCTGTAAGACCGCCTCGGTGGTGGAGCGGGTGCGGCAGATGACCGCCGCGGCGCGGGGCGAGGGGGTGGAGGTCGCCGCCCGGGAGAGCCTGGAGGCCACCGTCACCGCCATCATCCATGAGATCGGGGTGCCCGCCCACATCAAGGGCTATCAGTACCTGCGGGAGGCTATCCTCATCGCCGTGGACGACATGGACGTCATCAACGCGGTGACCAAGGTGCTCTATCCCGAGGTGGCCAAGCGCTTCGGCACCACCGCCAGCCGGGTGGAGCGGGCCATCCGCCACGCCATCGAGGTGGCCTGGGACCGGGGGGACCTGGAGACCTTACAGAAGTATTTCGGCTACACCGTCTCCAACGCCAAGGGCAAGCCCACCAATTCGGAATTCATCGCGATGATCGCTGACCGGCTGGTCCTGGAGCGGAAGAAGAAGCAGGGATAAACAGGGGCCGGGCGTACAGGCGCCCGGCCCTTTTCCCCCGGGGCGCAGGAAAGCGTTGCTTTTTGATTTGTCATGTGTTAGAATATATAAGACAAGCGCCCTGGGGACCGTAAGGCTCCGGCGGCCCATCAAAGAGAAAGAAGGATCATGCATGACGATCGAGTACAAGCCCCGGGGCGTCTGCTCCCAGAAGATGATCGTGGAGGTAGAGGACGGGGTGGTCCAGTCCCTCAAGGTCCTGGGCGGCTGCAACGGCAACCTCAAGGGCATCAGCAACCTCATCCAGGGAATGAAGGTGGAGGAGGTCATCGCCAAGCTGGAGGGCGTCCACTGCGGCATGAAGCCCACCTCCTGCCCCGACCAGTTGGCCCAGGCGCTGAAGCAGGCGCTGTAAAAAAGGAAAAAGGCTCCCCCGGCGGTCCCTGTGCGGAACGCCGGGGGAGCTTTTTGATGCGGGGTCAGGTCCCGTTGTCCAGAACGAAGTCGGCGGCGGTGAGGACGCTGTCCCGGAAGGGGCGCTGTTCGCCCTCCACGGTGAGGTAGACCCGGTCCACCTCTTCAAGCTGGGTGAGGGTGAGGACGATACAGGAGTCGGCCAGGGTCAGGTCGATCCCGGACAGGCCGTTGTAGCCCTCAGACAGGTCCACAGTGAGCTGCCCGTCGGTCAGGACGCAGCTCCGGAGGGTCACGCCGGCGGGGAAGGGGGAGACCAGCTCCTCGCTCTCCGGGCCGGCGAAGAGGAGGGAGAGCAGGCCCTCGGCGGCGGTGGGGCTGTCCTCAGGCAGAGGGCGGAACTCCTTGCCCAGGGCGGCGGAGTTGGCGCCGGGGTGGGCCTGGGCGAACCAGAGGGTGTACTCCCCCTCCGGGGGGACATCCTCTCCCTTGGGGGAGGCGGAGCAGGCACTCAGGAGGGCCAGGCAGGCCAGCAGCATGGCAAGACGTCTCATCCCTCCACCCCCTCTCCGGCGTACGCGGGGAAGGCGACGGTGAAGCGGGTGCCCTCGCCGCCCTCCCGGCGCTGGGCGGTGACCTCACCGCCGTGGCGGTGGGCGGTGTCCTGCACGATGGACAGTCCCAGGCCGGTGCCGCCGGCGGCCCGGGAGCGGGCCTTATCCACCCGGTAGAAGCGGTCGAAGACCTTGTCCAGGTCTTCCTGGGGGATGCCCACGCCGGTGTCCTCCACGGTGATGGTCACGGAGGGACCCTCCCGGCGGGTGGTGATGGACACCCAGCCGCCGGGGAGATTATACTTGATGCCGTTTTCCACCAGGTTGAAGACGATCTGATAGAGGTCGTCCCGGGTGGCCAGAACGAAGAGTCCGGGCGTCAGGTCCAGCTCCACCTGGATCTCGGCGGCCCGGGCCAGGGGGCGGAGCATATGGTCGCACCGTTCCACCACCGCGGAGACGTCCACCGCCTCGGTCTTCACCTGGGCCCCGGCGTCCAGCCGGGTCAGGGCCAGCAGGTCCTCGGTGATGCGCTGAAGGCGGCCGGCCTCCTCGCCGATGTCCCCCACAAAGTCCTGGACGGTGTCGGCGTCCATGTTCTCATTCTGCAAAATGGAGTCGGTGAGCAGGCGGATGGAGGCCAGGGGGGTCTTGAGCTCGTGGGAGGCGTCGGAGACAAAGCGGCGACGGACCTCCTCGGTGGCCTGGAGGCGGTCGGTGAGGTCGTTGAACTCCCCGGCCAGAAGGGCCAGCTCGTCCCGGCCCCGGACGGGCACCTTGTGGCTGTACTCGCCCTGGCGGACGACGCGCATGGCCCCCAGAAGCTGGGCGATGCGGCTGGTAAGGGCCTTGGAAAAGAGGACGGACAGGACCACGGTGATGGCGGCGATGACCAGGGAGAAGGAGCGCAGGGTCCCCTGGGTCCCCAGGAGCATGGCCCCCTGTTCGGCGTCCAGCTCGTCCACATACACCGCGCCCAAAGTCATGCCCCGGTAGGTCACAGGCACCGCCGCCCGGCTGTGGAAGGCCCCGCCGGGGAAGTCCGAGCGGGAGTTGTCATAGCCCCGCAGAGCCCCGGAGAGCTCGCTGAGCAGAGCATATTTTCCCATGGCGCCCTGGCCGGGGCGGCTGTCGTAGAGCACCAGGCCCGAGGGGTCGGTGACCAGCACCCGGCTCAGTCCGGCGTCGCCCAGCACCTCCATGACCCGACCTACGCCCTTCTCGGTGAGCCCGTCGGGGGTGGCCAGGGCGGAGGAGATGACCAGGGCCTGGCTGGTGAGGGCGGCCTGCTTGGACTGGAAGGTCAGGTCCTGGGAGGCCAGCACCGGGTAGGTGTTGAAGAGGATGAGCACCGCGGCGATGAGGACGATATAGGTGGAGGCGTACTTGAGCTGGAGAGAGCGCCAGAGAGGGACCTTTTTCGATTTTTCATCCATGGCGGTCACCTTCACTTATTTTTCGCTTTTCAGGTAGTACCCCACGCCCCACTTGGTCAGAATGTACTCCGGGCTGGCGCTGTCCAGCTCCAGCTTTTCCCGGAGCCGGCGGACGTGGACGTCCACGGTGCGGTAGTCCCCGGCGTACTCATAGCCCCAGACCACGTTGAGGAGGTTTTCCCGGGAGTAGACCCGGCCGGGGTTGCGCATCAGAAGCTCCATGAGGTCAAATTCCTTGGCGGTGAGCTCCACCCGCTCCTCCCCCTTCCAGGCGGCGCGCTCGGTGGGGTCCAGAGTGATGTGGCCGGCGGTGAGCTTCCCCGAGCCCGTCTTCTGCTGGGTCATCCCCGAGCGGCGGAGCAGGGCCCGGATGCGGGCCTTGAGCTCCAGAATGTTGAAGGGCTTGGTAATGTAGTCGTCCGCCCCGCACTCAAAGCCCATGAGCTTGTCGGCATCCTCCCCCTTGGCGGTGAGGAGGATGATGGGCACATTGGAAAACTCCCGGATGCGCATGCAGGCCTGGAGCCCGTCCAGCTGGGGCATCATCAGGTCCAGCAAAATGAGGTCGAAGGCCCCGCTCCGGGCCAGGTCCACGGCGGCCTGGCCGTCGTAGCCCACCTCCACCTGGTAGCCCTCGCTCTCCAGGTTGAATTTGATGCCCTTGACCAGGACTCTCTCGTCGTCTACCACCAAAATCTTCATGGGTCCTCCTTGTTGTCTGTGCTGATGGTCGCGGTGTCGCTGCTGCTGTCTGTGGTGATGTAGTCCAGAAGGCCGGCAAGGGTGTCCTCGCCGATGCCGTTGATGCGGGTGATGTCCTCGGGGAAGCGGAAGGGACCGTTGCGGGTCCGGTCGTCCACGATGTCGGCGGCCCGCTTCTCTCCGATGCCGGGGAGGGTCATCAGCTCTGCCTGGGTGGCGGTGTTGATGTTGAGCTTGACGATCTCCGGGTCTGGAGTGGGGGAGGGGTAGGCGGTGACCGTCACCGTCAGGGTCCGCTGGGACTCCACGGTGAGGGGCCGGGCAGTCCGGCTCCCCCGGAGGAACCAGCCGGCGGTGAAGGCCAGGACCATGGCGGCGGCCAGGGCGATGGCGGCTTCCAATTTTGAAATCTTCATGAAATTGTAACCGCCTTTCCGGTTGCGTCCTGCGCGGCTGTCTGTTATAATGGAGTCGAAAATAAGGACAAAGCGTCCATACATAACCAGTATACCACAACTCGGAGGACTTTCCTATGAAAAAATATACTTTTCTTCCCGCCGTTTTTCTGGCCCTGAGCCTGAGCCTCTCCACCGCCCTCCCCGCCCTGGCTGCCCCCGCTGAGAGCGAGCCCTTTTCGGTGGACGCCACCGCCGCCATTCTCATCGACGCCGAGGAGGGGGTGGTCCTCTATGAGCAGGACGCCGACGAGCTGCGCTATCCCGCCTCCATCACCAAGGTGATGACCGGACTTCTGACCGTGGAGGCCATCGACGCCGGGGAGCTGACCATGGACACCCAGGTGACCCTGGGGGAGGATCTGTATACCGGCATCGGGTCCGACGGTTCCACTCAGGGGCTCCAGACCGGGGAGATCCTCACCGTCCGGGACCTGCTCTACTGCGCTCTGCTCCCCTCGGCCAACGAGGCGTGCAACGCCCTGGCCACGGCGGTGGCGGGGGATATCCCCAGCTTTGTGGTCCGGATGAATGACCGGGCCAAGGAGCTGGGCATGGACGGCACCCACTTTGCCAACACCCACGGCTACCACGATGACGACCACTACACCACCGCCCGGGACGTGGCCGTCATGTGCCGGGCGGCCATGGAGCACCCCCAGTTCCGGGAGATCGTCTCCTCGGTGAGCTATGTGGTGCCTGCCACCAACCTCCACGGGGAGCGCACCCTTCATGACACCAACGCCCTGGTGTCCAACAACCAGGTCCAGGGCTTCCTCTACCCCTACGCCATCGGCATCAAGACCGGCTCCACTCCCGAGGCCGGGGCCTGCCTGGCCTCGGCGGCCGAGAAGGACGGGCGCACCGTCATCGCCGTGGTCCTGGGGGCCAAGGGCTGGCGGACCTCAGAGACCAACAACTTCTCGGAAAGCCGCAAGCTCCTGGACCACGGCCTCAACGACTTCTCCAAGAAGAAGATCCTGGACGCCATCGAGCCCATGGGCACTGTGCCCGTGACCCTGTGCGCCCAGCAGGACTATGTCACCGTCCAGCCTGCCCAGGGCCTGGAGGTCCTGCTGCCCAACGAGGTGGAGCCGGCGGACTTTGCCCGGGAGGTGAAACTCCCCGAGACCCTGGAGGCCCCCATCGAGAAGGGGCAGAAGCTGGGCACCGTCACCCTGACCTATGACGGGGAGGAGTACGGCACCATCGACCTGGTGGCCTCCACCGCCCTGGAGCGCAGCCAGTTCCTGTACATCAAGCAGCAGGTGCTGGCCTTCCTGGACCAGCTCTGGGTGAAGATCGTACTGCTGGCGCTGGTGCTGCTCATCCTCTTCTTCGTGGTGCGGCGGCTCATTTTCGGCGGCGGCCGCAGGCGGAACTACGGCAACAGCTACCGGGGCCGCCGGCGGTAACAAGGACGCAAAAGAAGATGCAAAAAACAGGCCGTTCAAAACCGGTGGGTCTCCGGGATGGAGACCCACCGGTAATTTCGGTTGGATTGGTATCCCGCCACCGGTAATGTAAACGATGCCCGGAGAAGCCTTGAAGGGAAAGGCTTCTCCGGGCATCGGGTCATATTGGCGGGAGATGGATGCTGCAAATTATCTGCAATTGAAGATTTCAGGATCCCGTTAAGGGTCGTTGGTATTCATGATCCGCTTGATCCAGAGCAGGCTGTTTTCCAGGTCCCGGTCCCTGATGAAGTCATACAGGGTCTTGTAGTACCGGACATAGGTGAGCCCCGTTTCCAGGTCACGCATTCTCTCCACGATGTTCAGCAGCATAAGCTGCCGGATGGGTTCTTTCGCGATGGAGAAGGCGTAATTGAGCAGCTCATTGTGGGCCATTGCACAGAGGATCGTGTGGAGCTCCAGGCTCATATCCGCCTGCAGGATCATCTCCTGGTCTGCGATGCGGGAATCCTTTGACTGGCAATATCGTTCTACATGCACCACCATCTCCTGGTAGAGATCCCAGTAGGCCTTCAGGTCTTCCTCCGTCCTTCTGGAAACCGCCAGACGAACACATTCCGATTCGATGATGGAACGATATTCCCGCAGGTCCTGCGGCTCTGTTTTGCCGCTGTAAAAGCCAGACAGCTCATCAATATTGCCGCACATATCAAACTCTTTGACATATGTGCCGCTTCCCACGCGGATATCCAGAAGTCCAATGGCCTGCAGGCGCTGGAGCGCCACGCGCACAGTCAGACGGTTCACATCAAACTGCTTTGCCAGTTGCGTCTCAGTGGGGATCTTTTCCCCGGTCTTCCAGGCCTCGTCAATGATCAGACGTTTCAGCTCATCATAGACCTGGTCGGCGGCAGATACTTTTTTGATCTTATGATAATCAGGCATTTTGATACCCTCCTTGACTTCACAAATAAAGTGTAAAAGGTTTTGTGAAAAGTGTCAAGATGATTGCCCCAAATTTGGCAAAAAAGGAGAAAAGTAAAACATCTCTTGACATCCATACTGCCCAAAACTATAATGAAAGAGCAAAAGGGCGAAAGAGCGAACAAATAAACCAAAGGAGTGAGCAGGCATGAATCAAACCGCGCAAACCAAGTACGGCGCTGTCCGGGGCTACATACAGGACGGCATCGTGAAGTTCCATGGAATTCCCTATGCAAAGCCGCCCGTTGGAGACCTGCGTTTTCGTCTGCCCCAGCCCCCTGAACCCTGGGAGGGGGAACTGGACGCCACCCGCCGGGGATCTGTCTGTCCCCAGTATACTTCGGATCTGGACAAGCCCATGGGCCCCGTGACCCTGCCCCGGGATGAGAACTGCCTGACCCTTGCGGTCTCCACTCCCGATCTGGATGGCTGCCTGCCTGTGGCGGTGTGGCTCCATGGCGGCGCCAACTGCTACTGCGGCGGGGACCTGCCCTGGTACGACGGCGCCTCCCTGGCCCGCAGTGAAAATGTGGTGGAGGTCAACATCAACTTCCGCCTTGGGCCCTTTGGCTTTTTGTGCGTGAAGGGAGTCCAGGAGGAAAACCTGTGCATTGAGGACCAGATGCTGGCCCTTCGGTGGGTCCGGGAGAACATCCGCAGCTTCGGCGGCGACCCTGACCGTGTCACGCTCTTTGGACAGTCCGCCGGCGGCAATGCCATCGCCCACATCCTCTCCCGGGAGGATTCGGAGGGACTCTTCCGGCAGATCGTACTGCAAAGCGCCTCCCTGGGCAGAGGCAATCATCTCCGCGCTGATGCCTTTGAAGTGGGCAGCGCCGTGCTTCGGGATCTGGGGATCGACGAGGGCGCCCCCGATGTGCTCCGGCAGCTTCAGGAAAAAACTGTTGACGAGCTCCTCCGGGCGGCCGAGGACATTCCCGCCGAGCTCAAGGCAAAGCACCAGGGCATGTGCTTCAAGCCGGTCATGGACGCCTGGCACACGCCGGAGCAGACTGCGCTGCGGGCCGCGTCCATGGCGGCGGCGCGGAAGATTCGTGTGATGACGGGCTTTACCCGGGAGGAGACCCATGCCTTCAGCACAGCGAGGGACCCGGAGGCCCTGAACAATCTGCGGATCGGCCAGTATCTGCGCTATGATATCCCCGGGCAGCTCTTTGCCCGCAAGGCGGCAGAGCTGGGCTGCGAAGTCTGGAAATATGAATTTGACTGGTCCGCGCCGGAATCCATCTATGACGCCTGTCACTGTCTGGAGCTGCCCTTCCTGTTCGGCAACTTCGACGCCTGGGACGCACCTTTCCTTGCCGGCGGAAAGCCGGAGGAAATGGACAAGCTCAAGGACACGCTGCAGGCCGCCTGGGGATGCTTCTTCCGGGGCGAAACGCCCGCAGAGACGGTCTGGCCCAAGTATGAGCCGGATTCCTGGCAGATCAGGATCTTTGACAACATCCAGGACCCGGTCGGAACGGAACCTGATTATTCTGTATGAAAGCGGCCGGCATAGGCTGTGATTAAAAAAGAAGAGAGGGAGAAATCATGAAAGAAAAAAAGTTCAAACTGGCATTCCCCCACGTTATGGTACTGCTTCTGGCCTTGGTGTTGCTCGCCTGTCTGCTGACGTACATCGTTCCCGCCGGTCAGTATGACTTTGACGAGAATGGCTACGTCATCGCCGATTCCTTCCACTATGTGGAGCAGACCCCCGTCAGCGTCACGAACGCTCTGATCAAGCTCACAAGCTCCATCGCCTCCATGGGAACCACCTATGCTCTTCTTTTCGTGATCGGCGGCCTTGTGGCGGTGCTGATCTCCTCCGGCGCGGTGGAGAATATCGTAGACTGGTGTCTCTACCGTTTCCAGGATAAGAGCCTTGCCGTCCTGATCCCCGTGATCACCGTGATGATGTCTCTGCTGGGCGGTCTCGCCGGGCAGGATTCGCTGATCACCTTTGTGGCCTGCGGTATGCTGCTGGCCAGGCGGACAAAGTTGGACCGTGTGGCCGGTATGGCGATCTTCTACCTGCCCTACATCACCGCCCAGGCCATCGGCCCCACCGTCCTGATGATCCTCATGTGCCAGGAGATGTGCAATATCCCCGCCCTGTCCGGCCTGTCGGTCCGGATCGTCATCTGGGTGGTATTCACCGTCTTTACCGCTTGGTACAACACCCGCTATGCCCTTCGTGTCGCCAGGGACCCCTCCAGGAGCATTGACGGCGAGATCCTCTCTCTGGAGGAGCAGGTCGATACCACCAAGCCTGTGGCCCTGAAGGTCTCTTCCGTCATCGGCCTGGCCATGATGATCATCCCCTTTGTCATCTATGCCATCGGCTCTGCCAAGGCCAACTGGGGGTTTGACCGCCTGATCGCCCTGGGCTTTGTGGCCTCGGTAGTGCTGGCCTTCGTGTTCCGCTTCTCTCCCAACGACTGGGCCAAGCGCTTCTGCAAGGGTGCTGTGGATATGGGCCCTGTATGTCTGCTCATCGGCTTTTCCAAGCTGATCAGTGTCGTATTGGCAGACGGCCAGGTCATCAACACCATCGCCCATTCCGCCCTGGTCCTCATCCAGAGCATGGGCGCAGGCTTCTCCGCCATCGGCATGTTTGTGTTCACGCTGCTGTTCAACCTGCTGATGCCCTCCGGCCCCGCAAAGGTGCCTCTGCTGATGCCCCTGTTCACCCCTGTGGCGGACATTCTTGAGATCCCTCGTCAGGTCCTGTGCACCTGCTTCCAGTTGGGTGACGGCCTTACCAACTTCCTGACTCCCGTCTCCTCCGTGCTGGCCACCGGCCTGATCCTGTCCAATACCAAATACTCCAAGTGGCTGCGGTACGCCGTGCCCTACGCACTCTGCCTGATCGGCTTCTCCGCGGTGTGTATCTTCGCGCTGAACGCCATCGGCTGGACCGGCGTGTAAGGAGACCCGCCTGAAACCTGACCCAAATTTTTGCCCCTGCACTGTCCTTTGCGGACGGTGCAGGGGCATTTTTGCGGGGGAATATGCAGTCCCATTTTCCTCAAGTCCCCGGCGCCCCAAATTTTTCTCCCAACGCAGCGCAAAATAGGGTAGCATAGAAAGGGACAGCCTTAGGCAGAACGAAACTTGAAGGGAGAACAAGTATGGAAACAGACCACCATCTGACCTGGGAGGATTTGACCCGATATGAACAGCACCTGATCAAGGAGGAGCGAAGCCGGCGGACCGTGGAGCAATACACCGCCGCCTGCCGGGGCTTCCTGCGGTACCTGGGCGCCGACCCCCGGGTGACCAAAGCCCGGGTGCTGGCCTACCGGGACGCTCTCCGCACACGCTACCGGGACAGCAGCGTCAACGCCAAGCTCTCGGCGGTGAACGGCCTGCTGAAGTTCCTGGGCTGGAGCGACTGCCGGGTGAAGCAGCTCAGGATCCAGCGCAAACTCTTCCTCCCAACGGAGAGCGAGCTCACCAAGGGCGAGTATTTCCGCCTCATCGAGGCCGCCCGGCGGCAGAAAAAGCGCCGGCTGTGGGTCATCATGCAGTGCCTGTGCGCCACGGGCATCCGGGTCTCCGAACTGGAGCACTTCACGGTGGAACAGGTCCGCGCCGCCTTGGTCCGGGTGGACTGCAAGGGCAAGATCCGCTTCGTGCCCATCCCCAAACCCCTGCAAAAACTGCTGCTGAACTACTGCAAGGAGCGGGGCATCACCGCCGGGAAGATCTTTGTGACGAGGAGCGGCAAGAGCGTGGACCGGAGCAACATCTGGCGGGAGATGAAGGCCCTGTGCGCGGTGGCCGGAGTGGCCCCCGGGAAGGTCTTCCCCCACAATCTCCGCCACCTCTTCGCCCGGACCTACTACCACCAGACCAAGGACATCACCCGCCTGGCGGACCTGCTGGGCCACAGCTCCATCGACACCACCCGCATCTACACCGCCGGGACCGGCCGGGAGCAGGAGCGGACCCTGAGCCGTCTGGGGCTTCTCAGCGAGGCGGCATAGCGGCGGCCGAAAGGGATAAAAAAGTACAACATACTTTGTAGTATGTTGTACTTTTGCAACAAATCGACCCTGTTGAATCATACATATAATGCGCCCATTCCGCAAAAATGTCAAGAGGAAATCCAAATTTTTGCAAAAAAAGCGGGAGGGCGGCTGTTTTTGCGCGCACTGACCAGAGCCTGGACGCAAAAAAGCATCCGTCCAGACTGATTTTCTGCCAGCGATTTCCTTTTCGTGGGACAGCTTACAACATATTACAAATTATGGTGTAAAAAGGAAATCCACCCCAAAGAAAAGGAGAGACCGTTGTGGAAGTCAAACGAAACGGAAAAAAAGCCCGTGCGGCGCTGATTGCCGGCACCCTGGCGGGAGCCATTGCCTTGACCGGCACTCTGGCCTGGATCAACATGACCCAGGAGGCCGCCAACGAGTTCGTACTGGAGAAGAACCCCGGCGGCCGAATTCACGACGACTTCAACGGTCTGGCAAACAAAGACATCTACGCCGAGAACTTCACCGACCAAGACACCGGCGCCCCGGTCTTCGTCCGGGTGAAGTTCCTGGAGTACATGGAGATCGGCGAGGAAGCCGGCATCAACCGCAACCCCGCCGAGGGCACCGAGCGCAAAGCCACCCCCCTCCTGGAGGGCGCCGACATCAACGACACCTCCACCTGGTTCCTCCACAAGCCCGACCCCGACCCCGACGCCCCCGTTGATCCCGCCGCCCCCGCCGCCGTCAAGGACCCCTTCCACGAGTACTGGAAGTGGGACCAGGACGGCAGCACCATTTATATGCCCACCTTCAATAAAAATAAGGACAGCATCACCCCCGAGGTCAACGGTACATACGTGGGCACCGACGACGACTTCGAGACCGGCCGCCCCTACGACGACTACGTCACCTACGCCGACGGCAAGACCGTCACCGCCGACGCCTACTACGACGTGGACGGCGACGACATCGACGAGAACTACGGCAAAAACGGAGACGAGGACTTCCACGGCATCCCCGGCGCCGGCGGCGAGAATAAGGCCGACGGCGGCGACGACCCCGACTACGAGGTCAAAAATGAGGAACACACCGCCCATTCCACCCTCAACAGCCTGGGCGTCATGACCATGGCCGAGTGGAAAGCGGCGAAGGGCCCCATGTGCAACAAGTGGATCTGGGATTCCGACGGCTGGTTCTACTGGCCCTTGCCCGTCCAGCCCCAGACCGCCACCGGCCTTCTCCTGGACAAGGTCTCCCAGGTCAAGACCCCCAGCGAAAAGTGCTATTACGCCATCGACGTGGTGGGCCAGTTCGTCTCCACCGACGGCGACTGGGGTACCCCCGACCCCGCCACCGGCTTCTACGAGGACGGCTTCACCGACGACGCCAAGGACATGCTGGAGAAGGCCGCCTCCATCCTGGAGGTCAACGGCAAGCGCTACCTCCCCCTGGGCCAGAACCTTTTCCAGGAGATCCTGGGTGAAGAGGGGACCCTCGGCGACCCCATCTGCGGCGGCGAGGACAAGACCCCCAACACCGACGACGACCGCACCGACGTGCTCTACGTGGAGGCCGGCGTCTCCGCCGGCACCCCCCTGAAGGATTATGGCAAATACTTCCTGAAACCCCGCCCCGAAGCCCCCTATAACGAGCCCTACTACCGGGCCCCCGGCGGCGACGACCTCCTGGGCACCGGCGACGACGACCGTCTCTGGTCCCTGGATGGCGCCTTCCCCGGCGGCACCATTCTGGACAAGATCGGCGATTCCATCACAGTTGCTGCCGACCCCGCCGCCACCCAGGTGGAGGTCACCCACACCCAGCAGTTCACCGCCCAGGTCATGCTGGGGGATGAAGTCCTCACCGGAAAGCAAGGGGAGGTCAACTGGTCCGTCACCGCCGCCGACGGCTCCGACTCGGACCCCGGCACCACCATCAGCGGCACCGGCCTTCTCACCGTGGGCGAGGACGAGACCGCCGCCGCCCTGAAGATCACCGCCACCTCCAAGCTGGACAGCAAGCTCACCGGCAGCTGCGAGATCGGGGTCATCGGCAAGCTCAACGTGAAAATCACCGCCGTCAACGAGAGCGGGACCCCCGCCACCTCCGTCCCCGCCGGCAAGACCCTGACCCTGAAAGCCCAGCTCTGCCGGGGCCAGGTCCCCGAAGTGGATCAGCCCACCAATTTCACCTGGTCCGTCGCTCCCAAGGCCCGCACCGTCTCCGCCAACACCCTCACTGTTACCCCCAACGAGTCTGACAAGTCCACCGCCACCCTCACCACCAGCCGGGACATTACCACCGATGCCACCGTCACCGTCACCTGCGACGAATGTCCCGATGCGGGCACCCTGGACATCACCATCACCTCGCCCGAGACCGTCACCCTCACCGTGGCCGAGAACAGCAATAAGAACACCGTGGACGCCGGCGGGGAACTCAACTACACCGCCACCTTCAGCGACACCTCCAGCCTGATTACCGAAGCCGTCACCTGGTCCGTGGGCACCAGCACCAACAACGGCGCCACCGTTACCAAAGTGGAGGGTGTGGAGGTCAACAATGGCGTGGTTTCCGTGGCCGATACCTATGTGATAGAAAACACCGCCGCCGGCGACACCTTCTATGTCAAGGCCGACGCCGACGATACTACAACCAACGCCCAGGCTGCTGCCAAATTCACCGTCCTGCCCCCCACCAAAATAGAGGTGAAGGTGCAGGACGGCGGTAAGGCCGAGTTGGCGCCCGGTGGAAATCTCCAGCTTGAGGCCGTCGTCAAGCGCGGGGACACCGTCTACGCCAGCGACAAGGTGACCTGGACCTTCGGTGGAAACGGGACCCCCTTGCCCAATACGGGGATCAGTGAAACCGGCTTGCTCACCTTTGATGAAAACGCCACCATAGGCGTCACCGTCACGGCCACCTCGGTAAATGACCCCAGCGTAAGCGGAACTTTGGATGTAAAGATGTACGATGGCACAGTGACCTACGATAATCAGAAGTTTTACGTTCTGTATACAGATGAAACTAATGGCCGTCAGTTGATTCTGTCAAAATATCTAGTAAAGAATAGTCAAAAATTTGCTAGTAACACCTCAAGATATATGAGCAGTTCAATCAAGGACTGGTTAACAAGTACGTGGTTGGAAGGAAGAACGGATTTGAAAGCTGCTATTTGGACAGACCCTATTACTGGAAAGTACGCTACGATCTCTACCCGGACTGAATCGGGCACTTGGGATGAAGAAGAGCTTGCGGTCTTCCTGCTGAGTGAAGCTGATGTTTTTGGGACGTTTAGCAACAGTACTGCATCAGTGGGGGATTACACTGTGCAGAAAGATGGTGTGGGGGTGCAGCTGGATGCACCTGGCAGTCCTGGCAGTTGGGAGGCGAAGATTGAGAATGAATCCTATTTCAGAGAATGGTGGCTTCGTTCTTTACGTGGTAGAGTCCTTGTGTCTAGCGTAAACCCTGACGGTAATCAAACGGACCAGCCCTACTACGATGGTATCTGGGTACGACCGGCTTTGTGGGTCAAAATCCCTACCGAATAACCTTAATGATTTCAAAGTTAGCGATAAACTATACTCCCAAGCGCCTCGCCGGACCTTCTGGCTCCCCTCCCTCCTGTGGGGAGCCGGGGGCCCGGCGTCGGGCCATCCTGGGGGATATCCTCTACTATCTCGGGTTAGTGGCCTTTGTCCTCGCCGTGTTCCTCTTCCGGGGGACAGGGGACGGTCCCCCCGCCCGGGTCCTGGGATTTTCTGCCATGCGGGTCCTCACCACCTCCATGGGCGACGAGCTCCCCCAAGGCGCCCTTATCATCACCTATGAGACCCCACCGGAGGACTTAAAGATAGGCGACGACGTCACCTATCTGGCCGGCGAAAACACCACCGTCACCCACCGAATTGTAGGAATTACGGAGGACTACATGGGCAGCGGCCAGCCCGCCTTCACCACCCAGGGCGTCGCCAACAATAGCCCGGACAGCCGCCCCGTCCCCGCCCAGAACGTGGTGGGAAAAGTGATCTTTTGCAGCCTGTTCCTGGGCAAAGTCTTAACCTTTTTGCGCCAATATTGGCCCTGGCTCCTGATCTTAGCCGTTCTCCTCGCCGGCCTCTGTGCCTCCCTCCGCGTGGTCATCCAGGAGAGCCGAAAAGACCGGAAAAACCCACCCACAAATGGAGATGGAACGCCATGAACAAACGAAAAACAGCGGCCCTGGTGGCGGCCCTCAGTCTGTCTGCCTCCATCGCCCTCAGCGGCACCCTGGCCTGGCGGTCCATCAGCCAGGAGGCCAAAAACGAGATCGTCCGCACCCTTAACCCCGGCGCCCGCCTCCACGATGACTTTGACGGCCGGAACAAGGACGTTTACGTGGAGAACTTCTTCACTTTGGCTGAGGGCGGCCAGCCCATCTTTGCCCGCGTCCGCCTGGACGAGTACATGGAGGTGGGCCCCGACTCCGGCCTGAACCTCAACGCCCCTGACCGGAACGTCACCGTTCTGGCAAAATCTGCCAAGGACCCCACCAAGGACGCGGACATCAACGACGTGACCACCTGGCGCACCCACCTCCCCGGGGACGACCCGGAAAAGGGCGATCCCACCGATCCTTTTCACGCCCACTGGAG
>CANRFC010000033.1 GCA_947629795.1 uncultured Oscillospiraceae bacterium | reverse complement strand
GTGGGCGCGGACCTGGTGGGCAAGGTGGAGGCCGGCATCCCCGAGGACGACCCCCGCAACCCCGCCACCATCGCCGATAACGTGGGCGACAACGTGGGCGACGTGGCCGGCATGGGCGCCGACCTCTACGAGTCCTACGTGGGCTCCATCCTGGCCACCTTTGCCCTGGGCGCCACCGCCGGCTACGGCTGGAACGGCATCATGCTCCCCATCTTCCTGGCCGCCTGCGGCATCCTGTGCTCCATCATCGGGACCTTCTTCATCCGCACCAAGGAGAATGCCTCCCAGAAGGAGCTGCTCCACAGCCTGCGCACCGGCACCTACCTGGCCGCCGCCCTCTCCGCCGTGCTGGCCGCCCCGGTGACCTACGCCGTGCTGAAGGACTGGGGCGTGTATATCGCCATCCTCTGCGGCCTGGTGGGCGGCTGCGCCATCGGCTACTTCACCGAGTACTACACCTCCGACACCTATAAGCCCACCCAGCGCCTGGCCGCCGCCTCCGAGACCGGCACCGCCACCATCATGATCGGCGGCATGTCCCTGGGTATGCAGTCCACCATGACCTCCATCCTCATCGTGGCCGCCGCCGTGCTCATCAGCTACTTTGCCGCCGGAGGCACCGGCGAGATCGTGGACGCCGCCGGAAAGTTCACCCAGACCTTCAACCAGGGCCTCTACGGCATCGGCATCGCCGGTGTGGGCATGCTCTCCACCCTGGGCATCACCCTGGCCACCGACGCCTACGGTCCCGTGGCCGACAACGCCGGCGGCATCGCCCAGATGGCTGGCCTGCCCGAGGAGGTCCGGGAGCGCACCGACGCCCTGGACTCCCTGGGCAACACCACCGCCGCCACCGGCAAGGGCTTCGCCATCGGCTCGGCCTCCCTCACCGCCCTGGCCCTGCTGGTCTCCTACGTCAACATCGTCCAGGAGAAGACCGACGTGGTCCTGAACTTCACCCTTACCAGCCCCGACGTGCTGGTGGGCCTGTTCGTGGGCGCCATGCTCACCTTCGTGTTCTCCGCCCTGACCATGTCCGCCGTGCAGAAGGCCGCCCAGTCGGTGGTGGTGGAGGTCCGCCGCCAGTTCCACGAGATCGGCGGCATCATGGAAGGGGAGACCAGCCCGGACTACGCCCGCTGCGTGGCCCTGTGCGCCAAGGGCGCCCTCCACGAGATGGTCATTCCCGCCCTCCTGGCCATCGCCGTGCCCATCCTGGCCGGCCTCATCCTGGGCCCCACCGGCGTGGTGGGCGTGCTGGGCGGCGTGTCGGTCACCGGCTTCGCCATGGCCGTGTTCATGTCCAACGCCGGCGGTGCCTGGGACAACGCCAAGAAGTACATCGAGTCCGGCCATCACGGCGGTAAGGGCTCCGACTGCCACAAGTCCGCCGTGGTGGGCGACACCGTGGGCGACCCCTTCAAGGACACCTCCGGCCCTGCCCTGAACATCCTCATCAAGCTGTGCTCCACCGTCTCCATCGTGTTCTCCGGCCTGGTGGTCAGCTTCAACCTGATGAACCTGTTCTGAGAAAAAATCCCTGTTCTTTTGGGAAAAACTGTCGTATAATCTTCCAATGACCACATCGAAATTTCCCGTGCCCCGGGCGGCACGGGAAATTTCGGCGAAGAGAAGGAGAGACTGCCTGATGAAAGCCTATGACCTGATGATCGTGGGTCCCGCCACCCGGGACGTGAACATCGACTATACCGGCGCCGAGGACCGCAGCGTGGGCGGCGCGGTGACCTTCTGCACCCCCGCCGCCAGAGCCGCCGGGGCGAAGGTCTTCGCCGCCGTGAAGATCGCCCCGGAGGACACCGACATCATCGACGGCTTCCACATGGACGCCGCCGACATCGCCCTGCTGCCCTCGGAGAAGACCACCCTCATGCGCAATGAGTACTTCACCGCCGACCGGGAGCGGCGCAATTCCTCCTGTCCCGCCCAGTCCGGGCCCATCACCCCAACGGAGATCCCCGACGTGCCCTGTAAACTATATCACCTTGCGGGGCTTCTCTACGGCGACTTTCCCAATGAGCTGCTGGAGGCCCTTCACGCCAAGGGCCTGCTGGCCGCCGACGCCCAGGGCTTTCTCCGCCACAACGAGGGAGGGAAGATGGCCTTTCACGACTGGACTGACAAGCTGAAATACTTGCCCTACCTGGACTTCCTCAAGACCGACGCCGCCGAGGCCGAGATCCTCACCGGCCTCACCGACCGGGTGGCTGCCGCCAAACAGCTCCACGCCTGGGGGGCCGGGGAGGTCCTCATCTCCCACAACTCCGAGATGCTGGCCTATGACGGAAAGCGGGTCTACACCTGCCCTGTAAAGGCACGGAACCTGTCGGGCCGCACCGGCCGGGGGGACACCACCACCGGCGCCTACCTGGCCATGCGGCTCACCGGCGCCGGAGTGGAGGAGGCCCTGCGCTACGCCACCGCCTGCGTCTCCCTGAAAATGGAGACCCCCGGCGTCTTCACCGGGACCAAAGAGGACGTGCTGGAGTACTTAAACGCCTTCTATCAGGACTGAAAAAGCCAACTGCCAGTCCTGATAGGCACCCTCTGTCAGAACTGAAAAATGCCATCGCCTGGACTGAAAAATACCTTCTGCCAGGACTGATGAATGTCCTCTGTGGGGACCGGAAATGTTGTCTGGCAGGGTTGGAACCGGGGAGAAGAGAGGAGAAAATGCCGTGAAAAAGCCTGTGATCGGGGTCAACGTGCCCTCCTCGGCCACCATGGGGAGCCTGGAGGGGGAGCTGGGACGCATCGCCGCCGATGGCTGGGACGCCGCCGAGCTCAACCTGGCAGCCTGCCCCTTCATCCTGGGGGGCCGGCTCCAGCAGCCCGCCGTCGACTATGTCAGGTCCCTGTTTGAAAAGTTCTCCCTGCATTATACCGCCCACGTCTGCTACGGTCTGGACCTGCGCAGCCCGGATGAGCTCCACCACCGGGTCTTGGACGCCTCCGTCCGGGTCTGCGCCGCCCTGGGCATCGACCGGCTGAACCTCCATTTTGAGGAGTTTTCCCATGACCGCGCCAAGGAAGCGCGGTGGCTGGAGCGGGTGCGGGAGGGGGCCGACCTGGCCGCCGGCCTGGGGGTGGCCCTCAACGTGGAGAACGTGGAGGTGGAGGACGTCCGCTACGCCCTGGAGGCGGTGGAGACCCTGGACCACCCCAATGTGGGCATGACCCTGGACCTGGGGCACCTGTGGCTGTCCGCCAACTGGTTCCACTACGACTTCCTGGAGGCCGTAAAGGCTTGCGTCCCAAGGGTCCGCCACGTCCACGTCAACGACAACGGCGGGGTGTTTGAGCCCATGCGGCTCACCGATTACCACCTCTACAACACCCTGGGCAAGGGATATCGCTTTACCTTTGACCGGGGGGACGTCCATGTGGCCCCGTTTTGGGGCACCGCCCCCCTGAAAGAGGCCTTTTCCGTGCTGAAAAGTGCCGGATTTGACGGAATTTGGCTGTGTGAGTATTACAGTCAGCTCTTCCACCCCCTCAACGGGGACATCCGCCGGCGGGTGCTGGAGGAGATCGAAAACGCTTAAAAAAACAGGACGCCCGGAGCTTCCAGGCGTCCTGCTTTTGACAAAAAAGGGAAAATATGGGCGAAATCATGCCGCTTTTACTCCTGCCTTTTGGAACTCCACCCCCCGGTTTTGGAACTCTGCGGGGCCTCAAAAGGCCGGCTTGCAGGCCCCCAAAAAAGGGGAGGAGAAAATGGCAAGGAAAAAGTGAGACGAAAAATGGGATAAATTGCCTGAGCCAAAAAATGGGCCAATATGTTTTCGGAGAGAAGCGGAAGGATTTTCCAGAATGGAGGGGCAGGGGAGGGAGAGATCAGAGAAGAGTATAGTTCCGGGAGCGGATGAGACGGGCCATGCCCATGGAGTCGCTGGGGAGGGTCTTGGACAGGATGCCCCCCAGGGCGATGTCCTCGGTGCGGTGGCAGTCCGAGCCGCTGGTGGCGATGAGGCCGAACTGCCTGGCGTATTCCTGGGCCCGGCGATTGTGGCTGTCGTGGCGGGGGTTGAGGTTGCGCACCTCCACTCCGTCCAGGTAGCAGGCGATGGCCGGGGTGCACTTGGCCCGGTAGGGGTGGGCCTGGATGAGGGTGGCCCCGGCGGCGTGGGCCAGGGGATAGAAGGCGGCGATGCCCATGCGGAAGATGGATTCCGGGTCGGCCAGCAGGTCGTCCCGCCAGCCGTAGAGGAGGTAGTCGTTCTCGCTCTCGTCAAAGCGGAGCTCGGCCCCCTTGAAGACGTGGATGCCCACCTTTTCCCCCAGTTCCTTCATCCGGCGGTAGCCCTCCAGGAAGGGCCCCACCCGGTCCACCGGGGCGGCGGGGTCGATGCCCAGGTAGTCGAAGGTGATGCGGTTATAGTGATCGGTAACGATGATGCCGCTGTAACCCGCGTCCTGGTAGCCCTTGATCAGAGCTTCGGCGTCCAGCCAGCCGCATTTGCTCACGTGATTGGTGTGGAGATGGGTCTCGATCTTATGCATGGCGATTCCTCCGTTGTGTGATATTGGCCTGCCCGGAGCGGGCGGGAATGGCACGTCAGGTTTCGGTGAGGGTGAGCTTCACGCCGCGGAGGGCGCAGAATTCCCGGACGGCGGGGGGACAGCCGGCGTCGGAGATGACCTCGTCCACGTCGGACAGGGAGCCGTAGGACATGAGGCTCTCGCCGCCGAACTTCCCCGAGTCCACCAGCAGGTAGGTGTGGGAGCTCTGCTGGAGGACCAGTTTTTTCAGCTCATATTCGATATAGGAGGAGACGTTGAGCTTGCCGTCGGGGGAGACCCCGGAGGCCCCCAAAAACGCCTTGGCGCAGCGGTAGCGGCCCAGGAACTCCAGGGTGCTCACGTCGGCGGCCGAATTGGTCCGCCGGTTCATCAGCCCCGGCAGGACGATGAGCTCCACCCGGGGGAGGTTGTAGGCCGGGCCGGCCGCCGCCAGGTTGCCCGAGATGACGGTGACGTGCTTGGCCGGGTCCAGGCACTCCAGGAGCCGGAGGGTGGTGGTGCCGGCGTCCAGATAGACCGTGTCGCCGTCGGCGATGCGGGTCTCGGCCAGGCGGGCGATGCGCTCCTTGGCTCCGGTGTGGGTGGAGTCCCGCTGGGTGAACAAGGGGACCTCCTGACGGACGGCGGAGCGGACCCCGCCGTAGACCTTCTCCACCGCACCGGTGTGGACCAGCGCGTGGACGTCGGAGCGGACGGTGTTCATGGACACATGGAAGACCTCCCGCAGCTCCTCCATGGTGGCCGACTGTCGGCGGGCGATATAGGCCGCCATCTCTTTTCTCCGCTTGTCCCGCATGGGTCCGCCTCCCTTCGATGTTTCGAAAATTTTCTGTCCTTACTATAACGCCGGGAAAAGAAATTGTCAACTCTTTTATCAATTTTGGTAAGTCTGTGTGAAAAAATAAAAAAGAGACCAAAAAAATGCCCCTGGAAATTGACAATTTATTGGAGGAATGGTACAATAGCAAAACAGAAACGTTTGCGAATTTTGACACCAAATTCTGTAATAAAATTTTAGGAGGAATGTTCAAATGGCAAAGGTAAGAGTAGGCGTGGCTGGGTACGGCACCATCGGGCAGCGGCTGGCCGACGGCGTGGCCATGCAGGAGGACATGGAGCTGGTGGGCATTGCCGACCTGGCTCCCACCCTGGCGGTGCGCGCCCTGGCCGAGAACGACATGATCGGGGCCAACGGCGTGAAGTATGACCTCTATCTGGTGGACGGCGCCGACAAGGCCGCCTTTGACGCCAAGGGCATTCCCGTGGCCGGCTCCTTCGAGGACCTGTGCAGGAGCGTGGACATCATGCTGGACTCCGCCCCCGGCGGCGTGGGCGCCAAGAACAAGGTCATCTACGAGAAGCTGGGGGTGAAGGCCATCTTCCAGGGCGGCGAGAAGAACACCGTGGCCGACGTGTTCTTCCACGGCTACGCCAACTATGAGAAGGGGCTGGGCCAGAACTACCTGAAGCTCACCTCCTGCAACACCACCGGCCTCATCCGCACCGTGGACTGCCTGGATCGGGCCTGCGGCGGGGTGGAGAAGGTGGCCATCACCATCATCCGCCGGGTGGCCGATCCCGGCGACTATCACCGGGGCCTGACCAACGCCCTGCAGATCGACAAGGCCCCCTCTCACCAGGCGGTGGACCTGATGACCATCATGCCCCACGTGGAGGCCACCGGCATCCTGGTCCATACTCCCGTGACCCACGGCCACATCATCACCGTGCTGGCCCGGGGCAAGAACGGCCACAAGATCACCCGGGACGAGGCCCTGGCTGCCTTCCGGGCCCATCCCCGCATCCGCACCGTCACCATCGACGAGGGCTTCCAGGGCAACGCCTCCTTCTTCAAGTACGGCCGTGACCTGGGCAACCGCCGGGGCGACCTGTATGAGATCGGCCTTTGGGAGGACTCCATCGTGGAGAGCGGCGACGACATCATGTACGCCATCCACATCCCCCAGGAGAGCGTGACCATCCCCGAGACCATGGACGCCATCCGGGCCGCCATGAAGATGCAGCTCACCCGGGAAGAGGGCACCGCCATGACCAACAAGTATCTGAAGATCGGCCGCTTCAAGAAGCAGTAAGAGGGGAGACCCGATATGCGATTTGGTATCAGGACCCTGGACGAGGCCCAGGTGGCGGGAAAGACCGTGCTGTGCCGGGTGGATATCAACCAGCCGGTGGACCGGGAGAAGGGGACGCTGAAGAGCGTCAACCGCATCAAGGCCTGTGTGCCCACGGTGAAGGAGCTGTCCGACAAGGGGGCCAGAGTGGTCCTCCTGGCCCATCAGGGCAGCGATATCGAGTACAAGAATTTCTACACCACCAAGCCCCACGCCGCGGTGCTCACCGAGCTGCTGGGCCGGGAGGTGAAGTGGATCGACGACGTGTGCGGTCCCGCCGCCCGGGAGGCCATCCAGGCCCTGAAGGACGGGGAGATCCTGCTGCTGGACAATGTGCGCTTCGTCTCGGAGGAGCAGACCCTCTTCGAGCAGAAGCTGCGGCTGACCCATGAGCAGCAGGCCAGGACCTTGCTGGTGGAGAAACTCTCCCCCCTGGCCGACCTCTACGTGTGCGACGCCTTTGCCGCCGCCCACCGGGACCAGCCCTCCCTGTGCGGCTTCGAGCAGGTGCTGCCCTCCTACATGGGCCGGCTCTTCGAGAAGGAGTACTGCACCGTGTCCCAGGTGATGGAGGAGCCCGACCGGCCCTGTGTGTTCGTCCTGGGCGGGGCCAAGATCTCCGATGCCTTCCTGATGATGAACACCGTGCTCAGCCGGGGGGTGGCCGACACCATCCTCACCGGCGGACTGGTGGGCAACATCTTCCTCACCGCCCTGGGCAAGGAGATCGGAAAGGGGAGCGTGGACTTCATTTTGAAGTCCAACTACGGCGAGTACATCGACCGGGCCAGGGAGCTCTACGGGCAGTACGGGGAGAAGATCGTGCTGCCGGTGGACCTGGCCTGGGTGACCGACGGGGAGCGGCAGGAGGCCGAACTGGGCGCCGTGCCCGGCGACATCGGGGCCATCGACATCGGCCACAAGAGCGTCAAGCTCTACCGGGAGGTCATCCTGGGGGCAAAAACGGTCTTCGTCAACGGGCCCATGGGGGTCTTTGAGCAGGCGCCCAGCGAGTACGGCACCAAGGAGATCTGGCAGGCCCTGGCCGACACCGGGGGCTTTACCGTCCTGGGCGGCGGAGACAGCATCACCGCCACCGAAAAGTACGGACTGACCGACAAGATGGGCTATATCTGCACCGGCGGCGGCGCCCTCATCCGCTTTTTGAGCGGAGAGGAGCTGCCGGTGGTCAAGGCCCTCCGCCATGGGGCGGAGGTCTCCAAATGAAAGAAGGAGTGAAGAATATGGAAGAGCGTGAAGTGAGAGAGCTGAAGGCCTTCGCCGTCCAGATCCGCATGGCGGCCATCGAGGCCATCCATTCCATCGGCTCGGGACACATCGGCGGGGCGCTGAGCATCGCCGACGTGCTGGCTGTCCTCTATGGCCGGGAGATGGACATTGACCCCGCCGACCCCAGGAAGCCGGACCGGGACAAGCTGGTGTGCTCCAAGGGCCACGCCGGCCCCGCCGTGTACGGCACCCTGGCTCTGAAGGGGTATTTCCCCTATGAGGAGCTGAAGACCCTGAATCATCCCGGCACCCGGCTGCCCAGCCACTGCGACAGGAACAAGACCCCCGGCGTGGACATGACCACCGGGTCTCTGGGTCAGGGGACCTCTCTGGCCTGCGGCATGGCCATGGGCGACAAGCTCCGGGGCTACAAGAGCCGGACCTTCCTCATCGTGGGAGACGGCGAGAGCGACGAGGGCCAGGTCTGGGAGGCCTGCTCCTTTGCCGCCGCCAAGGGGCTGGACAACCTGGTGCTCCTGCTGGACTGGAACAAGAAGCAGCTGGACGGCTGGGCCGATGACGTCTATCCCATGGGCGACTATGTGGCCAAGTTCGAGAGCTTTGGCTTTGACACCGTGCTGGTCAACGGCAACGACGTCTCTGCCCTGGCTGCGGCCCTGGAGCGCACCCGGGAGGGGAAGGGCAAGCCCTTCGCCATCGTCATGGACACCGTGAAGGGCTTTGGCGTGCAGGAGGTGGCCGACACCGTGATGAATCACAGCCTGCCGGTAAGCGACGAGCAGTATGAAAGATGGACCGCTCAGCTGAAGGCCGAGCTGGCTGAACTGGAGGGCTGAAGCATGGAAATCGTATACAATGGAGAACTGGATCCCCGCCTGTGCAAGGCGGTGCTGGGGGAGGAGATCCCCGCCATCCTGGAGGAAGACCCCAATGTGGTCTATCTGGATGCCGACCTGATGGCCTGCATCGGCACCGGGAAGTACGCCAAGAACAACCCCGCCAGGGCTATCGACTGCGGCATCGCCGAGGCCAATATGGTGGGTGTGGCCTGCGGTCTGGCCAGCGCGGGCTTTAAGCCCATCGTGCACACCTTCGGGCCCTTCGCCTCCCGGCGGTGCTTCGACCAGGTGTTTCTGAGCGCCGGCTACGCCAAGAACGACATCACCGTTATCGGCACCGACCCCGGCGTTACCGCCACTATGAACGGCGGCACCCATATGCCCTTTGAGGACATGGCCCTCTACCGCACCATCCCCACCGCCACCGTCATTGACGTCACCGACCCCAACTGCCTCAAGAGCGTGCTGCGCCAGTGCGTGGACCGCCCCGGGGTGAAGTACATCCGGGTGGGCCGGAAGCAGTACGCCAAGGTCTACGCCGACGGAAGCGACCTGCCCATCGGCAAGGCGGTGACCCTCCGGGAGGGGAGCGACATCGTGCTCTTCGCCTCGGGCATCATGGTCCACGAGGCCATGAAGGCCGCTGAGACTCTGGCCCAGGAGGGCATCCAGGCCGCGGTGGTGGACTGCTTCACCGTCAAGCCCCTGGACGCTGAGGCCGTGGAGAGCTGGGCCAGGAAGACCGGCGCGGCGGTGGTGTGCGAGAATCACAGCCGCCACGGCGGGCTCTACTCCGCCGTCCTGGAGGTCCTGGCTGAGAAGTGCCCCGTCCCCGCCGCCTGTGTGGCCGTGGAGGACGAGTTCGGCGAGGTGGGCCCCCAGGGCTATCTCCAGGAGCGCTTCGGCCTCACCGCCGAGCACGTGGTGAGCCAGGCCAAGGCCGTGCTGGCCAGGAAGGGCTGAGCCATGAAGCTGTGCTTTGGTTTCGGGACCTCTACCCAAGAGGTGGAGGTCCCGGAGAAGAACCTGATGGGGGAGCTCCACGCCAATGAGGTGAAAGTCGGGCTCACCGGCGAGGCCGAGGTCCGCCGGGCCCTGGCCGAGCCCATCGGCTCCCCCCGTCTGAGGGAGATCGTAAAGCCGGGGGAGAAGATCGCCATCGTCACCAGCGACATCACCCGGCCCATGCCCACCTACAAGGTGATGCCCGCCCTTCTGGACGAGCTCTACGCCGCCGGGTGCGCCCCGGAGGATATCACCCTGGTCTTCGCCCTGGGCTCTCACCGCAAGCACACCGACGAGGAGCGCCGGAAGCTGGCGGGGGAGCGGGCCTTTGCTGAGATCGCCTGCGTGGACGGCGACACCGCCGACTGCGTCCACATGGGCACCACAAAGAAGGGCACCCCGGTGGACATCGTGCGGGTGGTGGCCGAGGCCGACCGCCGCATCTGCCTGGGCAACATCGAGTACCACTACTTCGCCGGCTACTCCGGCGGGGCCAAGGCCATCATGCCCGGGGTCTCTACCCGGGACGCCATCCAGTCCAACCACTCCATGATGGTCCGTCCCGAGGCCCGGGCGGGCGATCTGGAGGACAATCCCGTGCGCATGGACATCGAGGAGGCCGGGGCCATCTGCGGCATCGACTTCATCGTCAATGTGGTCCTCAGCGAGCACAAGGAGATCCTCCGGGCGGTGGCGGGAGACGCGGTGAAGGCCCACCGGGCGGGCTGCGCCTTCCTGGACACCCTCTACCGCAAGGAACTGCCCCACCCGGCGGACATCGTGCTGGTCAGCCAGGGGGGCGCCCCCAAGGACATGAACCTCTACCAGACCCAGAAGGCCCTGGACAACGCCCGCCACGCCGTGCGCCAGGGGGGCATCATCATCCTCATCGGCTCCTGCAAGGAGGGGATGGGGGAGCGGGTCTTCGAGGAGTGGATGACCCAGTCGGAGTCCCCCCAGGCCATGATCGAGCGTATCGGCCGGGACTTCCAGCTGGGGGGCCACAAGGCAGCCGCCATCGCCATGACCCTGGAGAAGGCCCAGGTGTGGCTGGTCTCGGAGATGGAGCCCGACTTTGTCCGCTCCATCTTCCTCAAGCCCATGCCTGACGCCCAGACCGCCCTGGACAGGGCCTTTGAGGAGCTGGGGGCGGACGCCTCGGTGCTCTCCATGCCCTACGGCGGCTCCACGCTGCCCTGGATCGCGGGCTGAGCGAGATACGGATAAAAAAGGAGTTGTTTCTTTCATGTTTGATCCCAACAAAGTGAAACTGGGCATCGCTCCCATCGGCTGGTGCAACGACGATATGCCCGAACTGGGAGCTGAGAACACCTTCAAGCAGACCGTCAGCGAGATGGCCCTGGCCGGCTTTACCGGCTGTGAGATCGGCAACAAGTACCCCTCCGACCCCGCTGAGCTCAAGGCTCAGCTGGACCTGCGGGGGATGCGCATCGCCAGCCGGTGGTTCTCCTCCTTCCTGCTCACCCAGCCCTACGAGCAGGTGGAGGCCGACTTTATCAGGGAACTGGAGTTCCTCCACGCCGTGGGGGCCGACCGCATCAACGTCAGCGAGCAGAGTTACAGCATCCAGGGCCAGGTGGATACCCCCATCCTCACCGGGGGCCACAAGCACGTGATGGACGACGGCGAGTGGGACCGCTTCTGCGACGGGCTGAACAAGCTGGGCAAGGTGGCCGCCGACCGGGGCTTCAAGCTCTGCTTCCACCACCACATGGGTACCGTGGTCCAGACCGCCGACGAGACCGACCGGATGATGGCCAGCACCGATCCCCGGTATGTCTTCCTGTGCTATGACACCGGCCATTTCACCTTTGCCGGGGAGGACCCCCTGGCCATGCTGAAGAAGTACGTGGACCGCATCGGCCATGTCCACCTCAAGGATATGCGCCTTCCTGTGGTGGAGGAGGCCCGGAAGAACAACTGGTCTTTCCTCCAGGCGGTGCGCAACGGGGCCTTCACCGTCCCCGGCGACGGGGACGTGGACTTCGACCCCGTGTTTGAGGTCCTGTCCCAGGCCGGCTATGAGGGCTGGCTGCTGGTGGAGGCCGAGCAGGACCCCGCCAAGGCCGACCCCCTGGAGTACGCCCAGAAGGCCCGGAAGTACATCCGGGAGCACACCGGGCTGTGAGGTGAGGACATGAGCTATTTTAACAAGAACGAGGAGCTCAAACGGGGCTACAACGCCTATATCGACGCTTCGGTGGACGACATGGGCACCCAGATGGACGTGGGACTGCTGGTGATGGAGGAGGGAGACACCTTCACCATCGAGGAGAAGGAAAAGGAGACCGCCGTGCTCCTTTTCGCCGGCTCCGTCACCTACCAGTGGGACGACAAGACCGTGGAGGCCAGCCGCCCCGACTGCTTCCGCTATGAGGCTTACTGCCTGCTGGCGGGGAAGGGGACCAAAATCGTCCTCACCGCCCACAGCCACAGCGAGCTCTACATCCAGAAGACCGTCAACGAAAATCCCTATGAGGCGGTGATGTACACCCCCGAGACCGTCCAGGTCCAGCACGCCGGGGCCCAGGGCGAGCTCATGGGCTGCATGCGCCGGGAGATCAAGACCTTCTTCGACTACGAGAACGCCCCCTTCTCCAACATGGTGTTGGGGGAGGTGCTGAACTTCCCGGGGAAGTGGTCCTCCTATCCGCCCCATCACCATCCCCAGCCCGAGGTGTACTTCTACCGCTTTGACCATCCCCAGGGCTTTGGCGCCGGGTTCGCCAACGGGGAGATCTATCAGACCGGGCACAACGGCCTGGCCGTCATCAACCGCGGCTTCCACTCCCAGACCGCCGCCCCTGGGTACGCTATGTGCTACGCCTGGGGCATCCGGCACCTGGAGGGAGACCCCTGGGAGAAGACCCGCATCGACGACCCTGAGCACGAGTGGCTCTGGAAGGCCGACGCCAACGACCATATTTTCAAGGGGGAGGAGAGCTGATGAAAACCGTCCGACTGACCATGGCCCAGGCCCTGGTCCGCTTCCTGGAGAATCAGTACCTCGACGTGGACGGGGTGGAGACCCCCTTTGTCCGGGGCGTGTTCATCATCCCCGGCCACGGCAACGTGGTGGGGCTGGGCCAGGCCCTGACCCAGGAGGGCAAGCGCCTGGAGATCTACCAGGGCAAGAACGAGCAGGGCATGGCCCAGGCCGCCGTGGCCTTCGCCAAGCAGATGAAGCGCAAGCAGATCTTTGCCGTGACCTCCTCCATCGGCCCCGGCGCGGCCAACATGGTCACCGCCTGCGGCACCGCCACCGCCAATAATATCCCCCTGCTGGTGCTCCCCGGCGACACCTACGCCTGCCGCCAGCCCGACCCGGTGCTCCAGCAGGTGGAGCACATCAACTCCATGGCCACCACCACCAACGATGCCTTCAAGGCGGTGTGCCGCTACTGGGACCGCATCGTCCGGCCCGAGCAGCTCATGAGCGCCTGTATCAACGCCTTCCGCACCCTCACCGACCCGGCCAACACCGGCGCGGTGTGCCTGGCCATGCCCCAGGACGTGGAGGGGGAGGCCTATGACTACCCCGAGAGCTTCCTGGCCAAGCGGGTGTGGCGGCTGGAGCGCCGCCCTGCCACCCAGGCCGCCCTGGCCCGGGCCGCCGCGGCCATCAAGGCGGCGAAGAAGCCCATGCTGGTGTGTGGCGGCGGCGTGCGCTACTCCGAGGCCCATAAGGAGTTCAGGGAGTTCGCTGAGAAGACCGGCATCCCCTTTGGAGAGACCCAGGCGGGCAAGTCCGCCGTGGAGTGGACCCATCCCCTGAACCTGGGCGGCCTGGGAGTCACCGGCTGCTCCGCCGCCAATGAGATCGCCGTGGAGGCCGACCTGGTCATCGGCGTGGGCACCCGGTATACCGACTTCACCACCTCCTCCAAGTGGCTCTTCAAGGACACCTGTAAGTTCATCAACATCAACGTCTCGGAATTCCAGGCCCTGAAAATGGACGCCATTCCCGTGGTGGCCGACGCCAAGGACGCCCTGCCCCGGCTGCTCAGGCTGGTGGAGGGGTACAAGGCCCCCTATCAGGGTGAGGTGGAGGCCGCCCGCCGGAAGTGGGCGGAGGAGCTGATCCGCCTGGACGGGGTGGAGTTCGAGGACACCGAGGAGTGGCGGCCCATCATCAACGACGCCAACTTCGCCTCGGCCAGGAAGTTCGCCCACGATCTGGACGCCCAGCTCTGCCAGACCACCGCCCTGGGGGCCATCAACGCCCTGATGGAGCTCGGCGATGTGGCTATCGGCGCGGCGGGGAGCCTTCCCGGCGACATGCAGCGGATGTTCCGCCCCACCGGCATCGACACCTACAACATGGAGTACGGCTACTCCACCATGGGCTACGAGGTGGCCGGCGCCCTGGGGGTCAAGCTGGCCATCGGCGACGGGCACGAGGTCTACGCCTTCTGCGGCGACGGCAGCTTCAACATGCTCCACGGCGAGCTCATCACCGCCGTCCAGGAGGGGAAGAAGGTCAACATCTGCGTCTTTGATAACGCCAGCTTCGGCTGCATCAACAACCTCCAGGTGGGCCACGGCAACCTGACCCTGTGCACAGAGCTGCGCGAGCGGGGCGCCGACGGCAAGCTCTCCGGCAAGTTCCTGGACATCGACTACGCCAAGGTGGCTGAGGCCTACGGCTGCAAGAGCTACTCCGTCCGCACCCTGGCCGAGCTCAAGGCCGCCCTGGCTGAGGCCAAGACCATCAAGGACCGCCCGGTGCTCTTCGACATCAAGGTCCTGCCCAAGACCATGACCGACGGCTACGGCTCCTGGTGGCGGGTGGGGGACACTGAGGTCTCGGAGCGGCCTGAAAACGTTGCCGCCTACCAGGACCATCTGGCCCACGTGAAGGACGCCAGAAAATATTAAAAGGAAGGGATTTTCCATGGATAAGGTTTTGAAAATCGGCATTATCGGCTGCGGCGCCATTGGCAAGGACCACTGCCGCCGCATCATGGACACCGTCCCCGGCGCCACGGTGGTGGCCGTGTCCGACTACGTCCCCGCCGCCGCGGATGAGACCGCCGCCAAGTACGGCATCCGCTCCTTCGGAAGCGATTGCGACGGCATGATCAAGGACCCCGAGGTGGAGGCTGTGGTCATCACCTCCATCGACCCCACCCATCACGACTACGTGATGAAGACCCTGGCCGAGAAGAAGTGGTGCTTCTGTGAAAAGCCCCTCTCTCTCAACGGCAAGGACTGCGAGGAGATCATCAACAAGGAGCTGGAGATCGGCAAGCGGCTGGTCCAGGTGGGCTTCATGCGCCGCTATGACCGGGGTTACGCCGAGATGAAGCGGATCATCGACTCCGGGGAGATCGGCGCGCCTCTGGTCATCAAGGCCTGCCACCGCAACGTCAGCCAGGGCCCGGGCTTCAAGACCGAGAACGGCGTGACCAACGTGGCCATCCACGAGCTGGACATCTGCCGCTGGCTGCTGGGGGACGAGTATGAGGACGTCCAGTGCGTGAAGGTCCGCCAGAGCGCCAACTCCACCAAGGGTTACGACAACCCCCAGGTCATGCTCATGCGGACCAAGAAGGGCTGCTTCATCGACGTGGAGGTCCAGGTGGCCGACGGCTACGGCTACGATATCCAGTGCGAGGTGGTCTGTGAGAACGGCACGGTGAAGCTGCCCGACCCCTACGCCGTGGTCCGCCGCTCCCGCCCCGCCGGCTGGGACAGCCTGAACCCCGCCGAGAGCATGCCCATCATGACCGACTGGAAGGAGCGCTTCATCGAGGCCTACGACATCGAGCTGTGTGCCTGGGTCCAGTCGGTGCTCGCCGGCAAGCTCACCGGGCCCTCCGCCTGGGACGGCTATGTGGCCTGCGTGGCCGGTGACGCCATGAACGCCTCCCGGGGGACCTCCCAGTTCCGCAAGGTGGAGACCATGGAGAAGCCTGAGCTGTACAAATAAGAGGAAAGCGGTCGAAAAGAGGTGTGGACCCGCGGGTCCGCACCTCTTTTTTGACTGTTACGGAAACATTTGCATAAAATCCGCTGAGGAGGGGAAAAACGTTCGAAAATTCCCGGACACTAAGAAGATGTTTGTGCATTTTCACAAGAAATGGACTTCTGAAATAGGCAAAACCGCCGAAAAAAATTCATAAATGACCAAAGTCATTGACGAAAATGTGGGGCCTTGGTATAATGTGAACAGTAAAAAATTGATGAGCGGAAACGTGTTCGGAAGAAGAACGGACACACCCTGGGAGGTTCCGGCCACGCCATGGCGGCCGGAGTGGAGAAGGGGACAGGAAACCTTAGAAAGGAGTAATGTTGTGAAAGAGAAGAGAGGGCGCAGGCCCTTCAACAAGACGAGGCTGAAGAACCAAGTCCTGAACGTGGTCAAGAACCCGTTCAACATCATTGTGGCTATCACGCTGGTAGTTCTGTTCTGCTTGATCGTGATCCCCCTGCTCCAGATGATCGCATCCACCTTTACCGCCGCCCGGGACGACATTAAGCGGATCGGAGGTCAGGTGGGCGACTTTACCCTGTACTATTGGAAGTACCTTCTGGTGGGCAAGCTCTCCGGGGCCACCCTGTGGGGCCCGCTGAAGAACTCCCTGGTATGCGGCTTCTTTACCGTGCTGGTCTCGGTGCCTCTGGGCTCCATCCTGGCCTGGCTGGTGGTCCGTTCCGACCTGCCCGGCAAAAAGCTCATCGGCATGCTGGTGGTCATCCCTTACATGATCCCCTCCTGGTGCAAAGCCCTTTGCTGGCTGGCCGTGTTCCGCAACAAGACCTCCGGCTCCCTGGGCTTCCTGGCCGGCATGGGCATCCCCATTCCCGACTGGCTGGCCTACGGCCCTGTGGCCATCGTGCTGTGTATGTCCCTGCACTATTACGCTTTCTCCTATATCCACGTCTCCTCGGCTCTTCGCTCCATCAACTCGGAGCTGGAGGAGATGGGCGACATCTGCGGCGCCAACCAGCTCCAGATCCTCAAGTCCATCACGCTGCCTCTGGTCATGCCCAGCATCCTCTCGGCCGTCGTCATGACCCTGAGCAAGTCCATCGGTACATACGGCGTGGCGGCTAACCTGGGCTCCCGTATCGGGTATTTCACCCTGGCCACCAAGATGAAGACCTTCATCAACGGCGGACCCCAGGCCGTGGGCTTTGCCATGAGCCTGGTCCTCATCGCCCTGGCCGCCCTCATCATCTTTGCCAACCAGCGCATCGTGGGCGTGCGCAAGTCCTACGCCACCATCGGCGGCAAGGGCGGCCGGTCCACCGAGATGCACCTGGGCAAGGCCAAGGGTCCCCTGATGGCCTTTATCGTGGTCTTCCTGTTCTTCGCCATGGTGGCCCCCATGTTCGTGCTGATCATGGAGACCTTCCAGGTCACCACCGGCAACGGCTACGGCCTGAGCAACCTGACTCTCTACAACTGGATCGGCACGCTGGATGAGGCCCAGGTCTACACCTCTATGGAGGGCATTTTCCGGAACAAGGAGTTCGGTAATGCCGTGTTCAACACCATCCGTCTCACCGCCATCGGCTCCATCATCACCGCCATCTGCGGCCAGTTCCTGGGCTATATCGCCACCCGCGGCCGGGGCAAGTGGTACGGCAACCTCACCGAGCAGCTGGTGTTCATCCCCTACCTGATGTCCGGCGTGGCCTTCTCCTCCATGTACGTGGCCATGTTCAACCGTCCCCGCCTGGGCGGCCTGATCCCCGCCCTGTACGGCACCTTTACCCTCATCGTCCTGACCTCGGTGGTCAAGCACTTCCCCTTCGCCAGCCGGTCGGGCCAGGCCAACATGATGCAGATCGCCGTGGAGCTGGAGGAGGCCGCCGAGATCAACGGCGCCAGCTTCTTCCAGAAGCTGCGTAAGATCGTCCTCCCCCTGGCCAAGAACGGCTTCATCTCCGGCTTCATGCTCACCTTCATCAGCATCGCCAAGGAGCTGGACCTGATCATCATCATGATGGATAAGCACACCCAGACCATGTCCTACCTGGCTTTCACCTACTCCCAGGAGGGCTACAACCAGATGGCCGACGCCATTTCCGTGTGCGTGCTGCTGTTCATTCTGGTGTGCTACATCATCGCCAACCGCTTCGGTGCCGACATCGGCAAGGCCTGGTAACAGAGAAAGGAAGGGATGAACGAATATGAGTAAGATCGAACTGAAACATATCGACAAATTCTACGGCGACAACCACGTCCTGCGGGATATCAACCTCACCATCGAGGACGGCGACTTCATGACTCTGCTGGGCCCCTCGGGCTGCGGCAAGACCACCACCCTGCGTGTGGTCTCCGGCCTGGAGAAGCCCCAGAACGGCATCATGACCATTGACGGCGTGGAGATGATCAACGCCGAGACCGCCTACTATGCCGAGCCCAGCAAGCGGGGACTGAACCTGGTCTTCCAGTCCTACGCCCTGTGGCCCCACATGACGGTGCGGGAGAACATCTCCTTCGGCCTGAAGATCCAGAAGCTGCCCAAGGAGGAGATCGAGAAGCGCCTCCAGGAGTCCCTGCGCATGATGCGCATCCAGGAGTACATCGACCGCTATCCCAACGAGCTCTCCGGCGGCCAGCAGCAGCGGGTGGCCATTGCCCGGGCCGTGGCCTCCAACCCCAAGCTCCTCCTGCTGGATGAGCCCCTGTCCAACCTGGACGCCCGCCTGCGTATCGACATGCGCTCCGAGCTCCAGCGCATCCACCACGAGCTGGGTACCACGGTCATCTACGTCACCCACGATCAGACCGAGGCCCTGACCATGTCCACCAAGATCGCCCTCTTTAAGGCCGGCGAGCTCAGCCAGGTGGCCACCCCCCTGGAGCTGTACATGAATCCCATCGACCTTCAGGCCGCCGACTTCATCGGCAACCCCCGTATCAACCTGCTGGAGGGCACCGCCGAGATGAAGGGCGGAGACCTCCATGTCACCAGCGAGCTGGGCGACTACGTCTTCCCCGGCTCTGACATGACCGACGAGCCCATTCCCGAGGGCGTCTTCCCCTGCGTGCTGGGCGTCCGGCCTGAGCAGGTCCAGATCACCACCCAGTCGGTGGAGGACAGCCTGGCGGTGAAGGTCTACGCCAACCAGTTCGCAGGGTCCGAGACTCTGGTGTCTCTCCGGGCCGGCGAGAGCGATTTCCTCTCCAAGCAGATCGGCCTGACCAGCTACGATATGGACCAGACCGTCTATATCCACATCCCCCATGAGAAGATCAACATCTACAATGCCGAAAGCACCCGCCTGATCAAGAGGGCCTACTGATCCGTTTTCTGCCGCCGCGGTCAGCGGCGCTGAAATAGAGTGCTCCGTACCCCTGGCGATCCCATAGAGAGAACCACCATTTTGAAAGGAGATCTGGAACATGAAAAGGAATCGACTCTTATCCCTTCTGCTGGCGGGCTCCATGATCCTGGGCCTGGCGGCCTGCGGCGGCGGCGCCGCTGAGAGCAAGGCTCCCGACCCCGAAAAGGGCAGTGAGCCTGTGGCGGAGAGCGAGGCTCCCCCCGAGGAGACCGTGGATGTGACCAAGTCCGAGTTCTTCGGTCCCATCTATGACGAGTGGAGCGACATGACCGACGAGGAGCTCTACGAGCTGGCCAAGGAAGAAGTGGCCAAGGAGGGCCCCATCAACATCTACGCTACCTCCTCCAAGATGCTCAAGAATGAGGACAAGTGGCTGGAGACCTATCCCGACCTGGACATCTCCATTCTGGACATGGACCAGGATGAGGTCCTGGACAAGTGCAAGCTGGAGGTGGACTCCGGCACCATCCTGGGCGATGTGCTCCAGGCCAAGGACGTCAACGGCAACGTGTTCTTTGACTACTATGAGCAGGGCATCTGCTCCGCCTTCTATCCCCGGGACATCTCCGAGAAGATCGACGAGGATGTGCTTCGTTTCGGTTACCCCCTTTACGCCTCCCAGTCTTTCTGGTATTATAATACCGAGGCCTATCCCGATGAGCAGCCTGTGACCAACTGGTGGCAGATCATTGAGAAGAACGACGATGGCTCCCAGAAGTACCGCCTGTTCACCAAGGAGATCGGCACCGAGACTGCGTACCTGTCCCTGTTTGCCTCCTTCGTGGTCAACGCCGACCAGATGGAGCAGGCCTATAAGGACCTCTACGGCACCGATCTGGAGTATACTTACGATGGCTCCGGCTTCGGCTTCGACGTGCCTGAGAACAACGCCGGCCTGGAGTATATGTGGCGCTTCAGCCAGATGCAGATGACCTTCATCGGCGACGGTGATGAGCTGGTCCAGGCCGTCCACAACTCCACCAAGGACGATCCCGCCCTGGCTCTGGCCTCCGGCGGCAAGATCGGCAACCGGGACGAGTCCGGCTACAACATTGCCTGGCTGACCAACCTGGCTCCCTACACCGGCCTGGAGAACTGCGAGTACCTGTACGTGGTGGAGGGCTGCAAGCACCCCGCTGGCGCCCGTCTGTTCATCCGCTGGGTCACCGGCGGCGCCGATGGCGAGTCCGGCGGCCTGAAGCCCTTCTCCAAGGAGGGCAACTGGCCTGTGCGCTCTGACGTGGAGGGCGACTGGAACCCCGTGTCCCTGGCCGACTGCGGCGCCATCGAGCCCGATCTGGCTGCCATCAACAACATCTTCCGTGATACCCAGGACCTGTGGACCTACTGGCTGAGCGTCAGCCCCTACACCAAGTAAGCAGGCCCTCGGAGGATGACCCGTTTCGAAGACCCAGGCATATAAACTCCCCGCGGGGCGAGCTGAGACCCGCCCCGCGGGGCTTTTCTTGGTGACGATGACCACAGGAGGGCGGCATGGACAAACAAAATGACTTCTACCAAAAGGTGGGAGATCTGGAGCGGGAAGAGCGGAAAAAGGCCCGCAAGGCCAAGTGGAAGAAGCGGGAGGAGGGCTTTTGGAAGACCTTTCTCTTCACCGAGGACGGTAAGCCCAAGAGCGGCTTCCTCATCTACACCTTCTGCCTGAGCTTTGTATTTGTGGGGCTCTACATTGCCGGCTTTTACTTCGTCATCGAGGGGGTGGCCATGTCGCTGGCCACTGCCATGCCGGCCTTTTGGGGTAACCTGGTCATCTCCCTCATTGTGGGAGCGGCGGGGTCGGCCCTCAGCGCGCTGCTCCATGTCCTGCTGCCCGACAAGCGCCTGGCTTTTGGCACCCACATCTGGCTGGCCCTCTACATCGTGGCGGCCGTCATCACCTTGTGCTTCATGCTCAGGGACTGGGAGACCATCCGGGTCATGCTGGTGTTCGTCCTCTGGTTTGCCGCCATTCCCGTGGCCATGGGCCTTGTCGTCACCTATCTGCTCTATCGGAAGGACTATGTGCCTCCTGTCCGGGAGACAGAGGAAAAGCCCGCCTGGAAGAAGTACACCGAGCGGCGGTGAGAGAAGGATGCTGGAGCTTCATTTTTTGAACGTGGGGGATGGGGACGCCATCCTGGCAGAGGACAGGGACCACGATTTTCGTCTGCTGGTGGACTGCGGTAAGGAAAATGTGGACCCGGCCCCGGATTCCATGCGCCGGACAGTGGCCCGGCACCTGCGGGAGCGGGGGATCGGACATATCGACGTCCTGGTGGTGACCCATCTGCACGAGGACCACTTCGGCGGCCTCGCCGCCCTGATGGAGGAGGTCCGCATCGACAAGCTCTATTCCGGCTTTTTCCCCGACACGCCGGGACTGCGGGCTTTTGAGGACCCGGAGGACCAGAAGACCGTCCGGGGCCTGGCCCAGTGCCTGAACCGCTGGGCAGAGACGGTGAAAAGGCTGAAGGGGAAGGGCTGTCGGCTCTGTCCCGTGGAGGACACGGTGGAGGGCCTTTGCCTGACCGGGGGACTGGGGATGGATCTCATCTGCCCTAACGCCGGCGTGAACCAGGCCCAGCGCCTGGTCTGGAACGCCATGCTGCGGGGGGAGACCGTGCCGGATGGGGTGAAGTACTGGGCGTCCAAGTCCCGGAACCCCAATTCCCTCCGCCTGCGGCTGACCTATGCCGGCCGTAGGGTGGAGTTGGGGGGAGACTGCTACGGCGAAAACTGGAAGGGGAGACCCGTCTCTCCGTGCGATGTGCTTAAGGTCCCCCACCATGGGGACGCCAAGGCTTTAACCCCCGGACTGGTCCGGGAGCTGAAGCCCTCCTGGGCGGTGATCTCCTGCGGGTCGGAATATGACCCGAAGAAGGACCGCCCCTCCCAATGGACCCTGGAACTGCTGAGAGAGCAGGGGACCCGGGTCTGCTTTACCGATTCCTATGATGGAAGCCCCTGCTGGAGATCGGTGGATCTCACAATCAAAAACAATGGGGAAATCATTGCCCCCGAAAGCCGCGCAGGCGGTGGGAGGTAGATATTTTGATCACATCAGTCTTATTCGATATGGGCGGCACCCTGGAGGATATCTTCGTGGATGACCGCTCGGAGCGGGAGGCCATTGAGAAGCTCCAGGCCATGCTGAAAAGCTATGGCCTGGACCCGAAGGTGCCCTATGAGGAACTCAAGGAGCGGGTGGACGCCGGCTGGGTCCGCTACGGGGAGTACCGGGACGCCAGGGACGTGGAGCTCAAGCCCATTCCCATCTGGCGGGACTATGTGCTGGAGGACTTCCACTTTGACCCCAAGCTTTTGGAGCCCCACTGCGAGGAGATCGCCCACATGTGGGAGGTCACCCACTATCACCGCGCCCTGCGGCCCCGGGTGGCCGAGATGCTGGAGGGCCTGAAGGGCATGGGGCTGAAGCTGGGCATCATCAGCAACACCGCCGCCCTCTATCAGGTCTTCGACATCCTGGAGGAGTACGGCATCCGGGACTATTTCCAGGATGTGACCCTCTCCTCGGTCACTGGGATGCGCAAGCCTGCCCCGGACATCTTCCAGGTGGCCCTGCGGCAGATCCAGTCCAAGCCCGAGGAGTGCGTCTATGTGGGGGACACGGTCTCCCGGGACATCATCGGCTCCAAGCGGGCGGGTTTCGCCAAGGCCATCCAGATCTGCTCCCAGCTCACCAAGATGAAGGACCAGGGGATCCGGCGGGAGTTTGAGCCCGACTACATGGTGGAGGACATTTACGATGTCTACCCCATCCTGCGGGACCTCCTGAAGGCCCGGATCGCTTGAAAAAAGTCCACAAAAAGAGGAGCGCCGCCGCGGCGCTCCTCTTTTGTGGCTTTTTACGTGGGGTCACTTGCCCGCCAGGCTGTCCACCAAGGCGTCGGCCAGGGCCTCCAGCTCGTCGGCTTTGCCCTCTCCCAGGTGAGAGGCCATGCTTACCCGCTCATTGAGGACGGTCATGCCCTTGAGCTCCTCGTCCAGGAACTTCTGCATCAGGTCCCCGGACTTGCAGGCCCAGGACCCGTTCTCCATGATGGCGAAGGTCCGGTTCTGGAGGTTCAGGGCCTTCATGTCGTGGAGGAAGTTGGCCATCACCGGGTAGATACCCAGGTTGTAGGTGACGCTGGCCAGCACGATGTGGCTGCACCGGAAGGCCTCGGAGATGAGGGTGGAGACGTGGGTGTTGGACACATCGTAGACCACCACGCCCTTCACGCCCTTCTCTACCAGCCGGGCGGCCAGGGCCTGGGCGGCGGACTCGGTGTTGCCGTACATGGAGGCGTAGGCGATCATCACCGTCTTGTCCTCGGGGGTGTAGGTGGCCCAGTGCTGGTATTTGTCCAGCAGATAGCCGAAGTCATTGCGCCATACAGGCCCGTGGAGGGGGCAGATGAACTTGATCTGGTCCACGATGCCGGCGGCCTTCTTCAGCACCGCCTGGACCTGGGGGCCGTACTTGCCCACGATGTTGGTGTAGTACCGTCTCGCCTCGTCGATCCAGTCCCGGTCGAAGTTCACCTCATCGTTGAAGAGCTTGCCGTCCAGGGCAATGAAGGAACCAAAGGCGTCGGCGGCGAAGAGCACGCCGTTGGTGGTGTCGAAGGTCATGAGCACCTCGGGCCAGTGGACCATGGGGGCGGCGATGAAGGTGACGGTGTGCTTGCCGAAGGTGGCGGTGTCGCCCTCCTTGACCTCCACGCACTCATGGCCGTCCAGATGGAAGCCGAACTGGCGCATGAGCATGTAGCACTTGGCGGAGGCGATGACCTTCACCTTGGGCCAGCGGATGAGGATCTCCTCCATGGAGGCGCCGTGGTCGGGCTCCAGGTGGTTGATGACCAGCACGTCCAGGGGGCGGTCGCCCAGCAGGTACTCCACATTCTCCAAAAGCTGGCGGCAGGAGGACCAGTCGATGGTGTCGAACAGGACGGTCTGCTTATCCAGGAGCAGGTAGGAGTTGTAGGAGACCCCCTGGGGAATGGGGTGGATGTTCTCAAACAGGTGGAGCCGGTGGTCGTTGGCGCCCACCCAATAGAGATCGTCAGTGACCTTTCTTACACAGTGCATATACTTTATTCCTCCTTTTTGGGCTTCTTGAGGTGGTTCTCAGAATGCGCTATCTTCCGGAAAAGGAAAATAGTTTAAAGTTTTCTTTGCCTACTTTCTTTTTCAAAAGAAAGTAGGTCAGCCTTCGATGAACGAATCCTTGGGCTCGGCGCACTCGGGGCAGACCCAGTCCTCGGGGAGCTTGTCGAAGGGAGTGCCGGGGGCGATGCCGTTCTCCGGGTCACCCTTGGCGGGGTCGTACTCGAAGCCGCAGCCCAGGCAGACCTTGACGGACTTCTTCTCCTTCTTGGGAGTGGCCCGCTTCATCTTCACCATGGGAGGCGCGGGCTTCTTGTCCTCCATGCCCAGGGCCTGGGCCAGCAGGGGCAGGATGACCTTCACGTCGCCCACGATGCCGTAGTCGCAGTTCTTGAAGATGGGGGCGTTGGCGTTCTTGTTGATGGCCACGATGGTGGCGGCGTCCTTGATGCCCTTCAGGTGCTGGACGGCGCCGGAGATGCCGCAGGCGATGTACAGGTTGCCCATGAACTTCTGGCCGGACATGCCCACATAGCGCTCGATGGGCACATACCGCAGGGTCTCGGCCACCGGGCGGGAGGAGCCGATGGCGGCGCCGGCGGCCTTGGCCAGGTCCTCGATGAGCTTCATGTTGGCCTTGTCCCCGATGCCCTTGCCGGCGGAGACCACACGCTCAGCCTTGGTGATGGGGGTGTCGGCGGGGATGCCCACGGTGAAGTCGTAGCCGTCCTTCTTCAGGTCGGCCACCAGGGCGTCCACCATCTCCTTGGCGTCGCCGCCCTTCCAGATCTGCTTTTTCCGGGCACCGGTGACATTGCCGGCGGGAGCGGCAGCGGCGGCCGCCTTGGCGGCCTTGGGGGGCTTGCCCAGGATGCCGGCGGAGATGACCACCCGCTGGATCTCGTTGGTCCCCTCGTAGATGGTGGTGATCTTGGCGTCCCGATAGGCGCGCTCCACGTCCATGCCCTTGAGGTAGCCGTTGCCGCCGTAGATCTGGAGGGCGTCATTGGTGACCTCCAGGGCGATGTCGGAGGCGTACATCTTGGCCATGGCGGCCTCGGAGGCGTAGGGCTCATGGGCTTCCTTCAGCTCGGCGGCGGAGTAGACCAGCATCCGGGCGCAGCGCAGCTTGGTGGCCATGTCGGCGATCTTGAAGGACAGGGCCTGCTGGAAGGCGATGGGCTTGCCGAACTGGACCCGCTCCTTGGCGTACTCCACGGCGGACTCGTAGGCCCCCTGGGCGATGCCCAGGGCCTGGGAGGCGATGCCGATGCGGCCGCCATCCAGGGTGGCCATGGCGATCTTGAAGCCCTCGCCCTCCTTGCCCAGCAGGTTCTCCTTGGGCACGATCACGTCGTTGAAGAGGAGCTGGGCGGTGGCGGAGGACCTGATCCCCATTTTATCATAATGGTCGCCGAATTCAAAGCCCTTCCAGCCCTTTTCCACAATAAAAGCGGAGATGCCCCGGGTGCCGATGCCGGGGGTGGTGACGGCGAAGACCACGTAGGTGTCGGCCTCGCCGCCGTTGGTGATGAAGATCTTCTCCCCGTTGAGGACGTAGTGGTCCCCGTTCAGCACGGCGGTGGTCTCGGTACCGCCGGCGTCGGAGCCGGCGTTGGGCTCGGTGAGGCCGAAGGCGCCGATCTTCTCGCCCTTGGCCAGGGGGACTAAGTACTTTTGCTTCTGCTCCTCGGTGCCGAAGGCGAAGATGGGCCAGGAGCCCAGGGACACGTGGGCCGAGAGGATGACGCCGGTGCCGCCGTCCACCCGGGAGAGCTCCTCCACGGCGATGGCGTAGCTCATCACGTCCAGGCCGGCGCCGCCGTACTCCTTGGGGTAGGGCAGGCCCATCCAGCCGTTGGCGGCCATCTTTTCCACCACCTCACGGGGGAAGTGGTTTTCCTTGTCCCAGAGGAAGGTGTAGGGCTTGACCTCCGTCTCTGCAAAGGCGCGGATCTGGGCCCGGAACGCTTCATGCTCGGGAGTGGTCTTAAACAGCATACTGTTACCTCCTTGCGTTTGAAGTGCAATAAATAGGATTTGTTCCTAACATTTCTATCATACCAATTTGTACAAAGCCTGTCAAGATTTTGCCGACACTTTATGTAGCTTTCGCCGAAAAAGGACAACAAAAAAGGACGGCGCTGGCCGTCCGGAAAATGCGCCCATGGCGCGGGAGCTTTGGTCTGTGCCCCGGGAACGGCGATTGCCGTTCCCGGGGGACAGCAGTTGGGAGAGAGAGGAAAAGAGAGAGGAGGTTGTGTGTTCTTGTCTGTTCGTCCTTACGAGCATAGGATACCACATCCCAGAGGAAAGTGATGGACGAATTAGGAACCTTCTGTGAATGATTTGTGAACGTTACCCCGGGCGGACGTCGAACCGGGAGACCAGGGCGGTCCAGTTCTGGGGGAAGGGGCGCATCAGGTTCCAGTACCCCGCCCCGTAAAGGCCGTACTCGGGGATGAGGGAGAGCTTGGCCAGGATGCTCCGGGCGTCCTCAAACCAGACCTCATGGGGGACCCCACGCTCGTCGGTGTAGTTGAAGTGGGGGGCCTGGGCACGCTGGTCGTACTGGATGGCCTGCCCATACCGCCGGGCCAGAGCCACCGCCTGCTGGGGGGAGATGGAGGTGGCCCTGGATTCCCCCCGGACGAAGGGGAGGGGCCAGTCGTAGCCGTAGGCGGGCACTCCCAGCCAGATCTTCTCCGCCGGGATCTCGGTGAGGGCGTACTCCACCACCTGCCGTACGTTGGGCAGGGGGGCCACCGCCATGGGAGGGCCGTAGGTATAGCCCCACTCATAGGTCATGAGCAGCACCTGGTCCACGGCGGCGCCGATGGCGGCGAAATCGTGGCCCTCGTAGAGGGCGCCCCGCTGAGCGGCTGAGGTCTTGGGAGCCAGGGCGGCGATGAGGGGGAGCCCCAGGGGAGCCAGCCGGGCCCGGAAGGCCGCCAGAAGGGCGGCGTAGGCCCCGGCGTCCTCGGGGTAGACGTACTCGAAGTCCACGTCCAGGCCGGCGTAGCCCTTCTCCCGGAGGGTGGCGAGGACGTTGTCGATGAGCCGCCGCTGAACGGCGGGGTCGGTGAGGGCAATGTGGGCCAGCTCGTTGGAGAACCCGCCGGTCTCGGTGAGGGTGGACAGGTGCATGAGGGGGGCCACCCCCGCCGACCGGGCCGCGGCGAGAAGGGCGGCGTCCTCCAGTTCCACCAGGGAGCCGGTGGGGGTGAAGCCGTAGGTGAAGGGGGCCAGGTTGGTGAGGTAGGGGAGTACCGAGCGCAGGAGGTCAGGGGGAATGGAGGGGTAGGCGTAGCCATTCACTGAGATGGCGGGGCCGCCCTCCTCCCGGAAGGAGACCACGATGGTCTGCCCCGGCCAGAGCTGGGGCTCGCCCCCCAGGATGGGGTTATTCTGGTAGAGCCTGCGCACGGTGGTGTCGTGCATCCGGGCGATGGACTCCAGAGTATCCCCCGGCTGAACGGTGTGGGTGACGGTGGGGAAGCGGACCACCAGAGCCTGCCCCACCACCAGGCGGGAGGGCTCCTCCAGGCCGTTGTCCTGAACGATGCGGGACATGGGCACGCCGTACTCCAGGGCCAGGGCGTACAGGGTGTCTCCCGGCTTGACAACATGGATGACCATAGGCTTACACCAGGGTGACGAAGTCCCGGCTGGCCCAGCCCACGACCCCGTTGTAGTCCACCACGTACCAGTTTCCGTACTGGTTGAGGACCTTCAGCCGCGCCCCGTCGGGGGCCCGGGTCACCACGTAGGAGGCAGTGTCCGGTTTGTCCCGGATGTTGAGGGAGCCCCAGTTCACATCCACCACCGCGTTTCTGGCCGCCGAGGGGGTGAGGAAGGGCACGCCGAAGTACTCGGTGAGGGACAGGGCGATGCTCCGTGCGGCGGCGTCCAGGTTGCCCTTGATCCAGACGGCGTCGGCCCGGTTGTCGTGGAAGCCCAGCTCGATGAAAACCGAGGGAGCCTTGGGCTGGCGGACCTCTCCGATGGAGGTGGAGGGCTCGGCCCGGACGTCGTTGGGGAGGGGATAGATCTCCTTGAGCCCGTCGGCGATGAGGTTGGCCGCCGCCTGCCCCTGGGTGGAGCCGGGGTAGTAGAACACCAGGATGCCCCGGCGCTGACCGTAGAGCCCCTCGGGGGCGGCGTTGGAGTGGAGGGCCAGGTGCAGGTCGTACCTGCCGGCGTTGGAGGCGCGGATGGAGGACGCGGCGGTCATGTCGGGGGTGTTGCGGGTATAGCGGATGCCCGAGGCCGTGAGATAGGGGACCAAGGCGTCGGCCAGACGGTTCATCCACTCCTCCTCGGTGCCGCCGTTGACGTAGTAGTTGTTCTCCTGAGTAGAGGGGGAGAGATAGATGATGGGCATGGTGAGGACCTCCTTTTTTCCCCAGCCTATGCGCAGGCGGGGGGAGAGGTGTTTGGAGATAGGCTTGCGCGGCGGGGCGGTGGGGTGTATAATGCCAAGGTATGCGACCATCTATCCCAGCGGGAGGAAGAACCAATGTGCGGTATCGTGGGCTTTATCGGAGCGGAGGAGGCGGCGCCCATCCTCCTGGACGGGCTTTCCCGGCTGGAATACCGGGGCTATGATTCGGCGGGCGTGGCGGTCTACGGCGAGGGCTGCGGCCTTCAGGTGGTCAAGGCCAAGGGACGGCTGAAGGTCCTGGAGGAGCTGACCCAAAACGGCCGCGCTCTCCACGGCGCGGCGGGAGTGGGACACACCCGCTGGGCCACCCACGGCGAGCCCTCCGATGTGAATTCCCACCCCCAGGTCTCCGCCGACGGCCGGTTCGCCGTGGTCCACAACGGCATCATCGAAAACTATGTGGAGATCAAGGAATTCCTGCAGAGCAAGGGAGTGGAGTTTGTCTCCCAGACCGATACCGAGGTGGTGGCCCAACTTCTGGAGTACTACTACAAGGGCGGGCTGCTGGAGGCGGTGGGGAAGACCCTGGAGCGCCTTCGGGGCGCCTATGCCCTGGGCATCCTGTGCGCCGACCACCCGGATATGCTCATTGCCGTGCGGCAGGACTCCCCCCTGATCGTGGGCCGGGGAGAGGGGTTCCAGATGCTGGCCAGCGACGTCACCGCCGTGATCAAGTATACCAGAGAGGTCTCCTACCTGGATGACGGCGAGATCGCCATCCTCACCCGGGACGGGGTGGAGGTCATGGACCGCTACCACCAGCGGGTGGATAAGCCCGTATCCCATGTGGACTGGGAGATCTCCGCCGCCGAGAAGGGCGGGTATGAGCACTTCATGGCAAAGGAGATCATGGAGCAGCCCCAGGCGGTGCGCAAGACCATCTCTACCCGGATCCGGGAGGGAAGGGTGGTCATGGAGGGGATGGAGTTCTCCCCGGCGTACCTGCGGGATATGGACAAGCTCTACATCATCGCCTGCGGTTCGTCCTATCATGTGGGGATGGTGGCGAAGTACGTTCTGGAGAAGCTCCTGCGCAAGCCGGTGGAGGTCACCCTGGCCTCGGAGTTCCGCTACTGTGACCCCATCGTCACAAAAAATACCCTGGCCCTGGTGATCAGCCAGTCGGGGGAGACCATCGACACCCTGGCGGCCATGCGGGAGGCCAAGCGCCTGGGTGCCCGGGTCCTGGCCATCGTCAACGTGGTTGGTTCCACCATCGCCCGGGAGGCCGACGGCGTGCTCTACACCTGGGCGGGCCCGGAGATCGCGGTGGCCACCACCAAGGCCTATTCCACCCAACTGGCGGTGGTGTACCTGCTGGGCCTTTCCTTTGCCCAGACCATGGGGACCGTCAGTGAGGAGGAGGGCGCCGCCCTGGCGGAGGCGCTGCTGGCCCTGCCGGGCAAGCTGGAGGAGGTCCTGGAGCGGCGGCAGGACGTGCAGTATTTTGCCTCCCTCTGCTTCAACCACCCCTCCATCTTCTTCATCGGCCGGAATCTGGACTATGCCGTGGGGCTGGAGGGCTCCCTCAAGCTCAAGGAGATCAGCTACATCCACTCCGAGGCCTACGCCGCCGGGGAGCTCAAGCACGGCACCATCTCCCTCATTGAGCCGGGGACCCTGGTGGTGGCCCTGGCCAGCTACTCGCCCCTGTTTGAAAAGCTCATGAGCAACGTGGTGGAGGTCAAGAGCCGGGGAGCCAGGGTGCTGGGCCTGACTACCGCCGACCTGGCGGAGGAGATGGGCAAGACGGCGGACTATGTGATCGCCGTGCCCCGGACCCATCCGCTGCTCCAGCCCAGCCTGGATGTGGTGCCTCTCCAGCTCTTCGCCTATTACGTGGCCCTTCAGCGGGGCTGTGACATCGACAAGCCCCGCAATCTGGCCAAATCGGTGACCGTGGAGTGAAACGAAAATTTTTTGAAAAAGGTCAAAATACTCCTTGACACTGACAGAGCGATATGGTATGCTTTACTCACAAACAGGAATAATTACTGTTAAGAGAACCATTTCCATAAGTCCGACAAAATTTTTTAGGAGGTACATCAATATGAAAAAGTGGGTTTGCACGGTTTGCGGTTATGTTCACGAGGGTCCTACCGCCCCCGACTTCTGCCCGGTCTGCAAGGCCCCCGCTTCCAAGTTCAAGGAGCAGGGCGGCGACAAGGTCTGGGCCGCTGAGCACGTGGTGGGCGTGGGCAAGTCCTTCGGCGTGGATGTCCCCGCCGAGGTCCAGGAGGAGATCATCAACGGCCTGCGCATGAACTTCGAGGGCGAGTGCTCCGAGGTGGGTATGTACCTGGCCATGGCCCGCGTGGCCCATCGCGAGGGCTATCCCGAGATCGGCGAGTACTGGCGCCGGGCCGCTCTGGAGGAGGCCGAGCACGCCGCCAAGTTTGCCGAGCTGCTGGGCGAGGTCCTCACCGACTCCACCAAGAAGAACCTGGAGATGCGTGTGGACGCCGAGTGCGGCGCCACCCAGGGCAAGTTCGAGCTGGCCAAGCTGGCCAAGCAGTACAACCTTGATGCCATCCACGACACCGTGCATGAAATGGCAAGGGACGAAGCGAGGCATGGAAAGGCCTTCGAGGGCCTGCTGAAGCGCTACTTCGGCTAAGACAGGGAGGACACCGGCAATGGATAAGTATGTCTGCCCCTGTGGCTACGTCTACGATCCCGCTGTGGGCGATCCCGACAACGGCATTGCCCCCGGCACCCCTTGGGACCAGGTCCCCGAGTCCTGGACCTGCCCCGTGTGCGGCATGGGCAAGGACGTGTTCGAGAAGGAGTAAGCAAGCATAAAAGAATTGGCGGAGGCTGTGCCTCCGCCAATTTTTTGCGTTGGTGCGTGATCTACGCCCTCTCACTGAATGTGCACGTGGTTATGGATGTGCTCGGGGCAGTAGCAGTAGTAGCCGTTGCACTTGGAGCAGTAGCGGAATTCCAGGTCGGGGAAGTCGGTGTCGGTCTTGCCGCACACGGCGCACTTGTGGATGTAGCCCTTCTTGTCATAGGCGGTCCTGGTGGCCTTTTTGAAGTTCACGGTCTGGGCCGAGTGCTGGTGCTGGAAGCGCTGCCTGCGGTAGCCCAGGGCGTCGGCCAGGTCGGACCAGAAGAAGATGAGGAAGTTCAGAATGGCCACGATGGGCAGCAGCGCCCCCACGATCGACCCGGCCAGCAGGGAAGAGATCACCGCCCAGGCCAGAAGGGCGGCGTCGATCCAGGCCAGCCATTTCACCTTCACCGGGATGACGTACATGAGCAGCACCTGCATATCGGGGTAGAGGACGGCAAAGGCCAGGAAGAGGGAGAGATTCACGTAGTACATGCTGGCCGAGCCGGCGATGAGGCCGAAGACGATGTTGAGGACCACACCGCTCAGATAGAAGACGTTGAACTTGGCGGTGCCCCACTCCCGTTCCAGCAGAGTACCGATCCAGTAATAGAAGTAGGCAGAGATGAGCACGAAGAACAGCCCGGTGCCCCGGAAGAACAGATCGCCGGCCTGAGGGAGGAGGACGAAGGTCACCAGCCGCCAGACCTGCCCCTGGAAAATGGCGGCGCGGTCAAACTCCAGCATGCCGGACAGGGTCACCAGGCCCAGGGAGAAGGTGTCGATGAGGTAGATGGCCACGTTGGCGATGGCGATGTAGAGCATCAGGTTGGGGACGCCGAACCGGGGATGCTTCATACAGAACCGGTCCAGCCAGGTTTGGATAGCGCGCAAGGAAAAGACCTCCTTTGACCTTCGGGAGCGTATGAGAGGATTGTACCCGCTTTTCGCAGAAAAGTAAAGGAAGAAACTGTGAATATTTTGCAGACCATGAAAAAGTATATAGCTTGTCACCCCGCTCTTGACAACAGGGCAGGGCCTGGGTATAATAGCCTCACAACTGAAAAGCGCCTTATCGAGAGTGGTGGAGGGAACGGCCCGATGAAACCCGGCAACCTGCGCGCAGCGCAAGGTGCCAAATCCGGCGAGGAATCGAAAGATGAGGACGGGCTGCGCGCGCTCTGTCCTTGGTGGCAGGGCGTTTTTCATTGGAAAAAACGGAAAGGAAGAGACAGATATGGCAAAGCGGCTTTTCACTTCAGAATCGGTCACCGAGGGCCATCCCGACAAGGTCTGTGACCAGATCTCCGATGCCGTCCTGGACGACATCATGGCCCACGACCCCACGGCCCACGTGGCCTGCGAGACCTTCACCACCACCGGCATGGTGGTGGTCATGGGGGAGATCACCACCTCCCACTACGCGGACATTCCCGCCATTGCCCGGCGGACCATCCAGCGCATCGGCTACACCAACCCCGACTACGGCTTCGACTACCGCTCCTGCGCGGTGATGAGCTCCATCGACGCCCAGTCCCCCGACATCGCCATGGGGGTCAACCGGTCCTACGAGCACCAGAACGGGGACACCGACGAGGCCGACCTCATCGGTGCCGGCGACCAGGGCATGATGTTCGGCTACGCCTGCGACGAGACCCCCGAGCTCATGCCCGCCCCTATCTCCCTGGCCCACCAGCTTTCCCGGAAGCTGGCCGAAGTCCGCCGGGCGGGGGAGCTGAAGTGGCTCCGCCCCGACGGCAAGAGCCAGGTCACCGTGGAGTACGGCGAGGACGGCAAGGTCCTGCGCTGCCCGGCCATCGTGGTCTCCACCCAGCATGACCCGGACATCCCCCTGAAGGACCTGCGGGAGGCCGTGGTGGAGACCATCATCAAGCCGGTCATCCCCGCCCAGTACATCGACAGGGACACCAAGTTCTACGTCAACCCCACCGGGCGCTTTGTGGTGGGCGGCCCTGTGGGGGACACCGGCCTCACCGGCCGGAAGATCATCGTAGACACCTACGGCGGCGTGGCCGGTCACGGCGGCGGCTGCTTCTCCGGCAAGGACCCCACCAAGGTGGACCGCAGCGCGGCCTACATGGCCCGGTACGTGGCCAAGAACGTGGTGGCCGCCG